>CAVRBK010000102.1:0-16792 GCA_963719025.1 uncultured Gammaproteobacteria bacterium
TTATTCAGCTTTTCGATTTGTTCCGCTGGCTGCTCTGCCGCGAGAGGGGCGCATTATAGGGGCTATCGAGAAGGCGTCAACGCCTTTGTGAAATTTTTTTTACTGCACCTTGATGCGTGCAAATTTTCGCTTGCCCACCTGGCAAACGCTATCGCTCCCTGGCGCGAGCACAAGCCCCCGGTCTGATACCTTTTCTCCATCGATACGAACGGCACCCTGCTTGATCATTCGCATGGCTTCCGAGGTGCTCGAAACCAGCCCTGCATCTCTCAACGCATTGGCAATCGGCACCGATTCACCAGTCTGTAGCTGACATTCCGGTATCTCATCCGGCAGGGCGCCCTTTTGAAAACGATTGACGAAATTTTGCTTGGCCTTCTCCGCCGCCGCGTCGGAATGAAAACGCCCCACCAGTTCCTGACCTAGCTGGAACTTGATGTCGCGGGGGTTTTCACCTGAGTCCATGCGCTTGCGAAGCTGAATGATCGCATCGAGAGAACGGAAACTCAGGAGTTCGAAATAGCGCCACATCAGATCATCCGAAATCGACATGATCTTGCCGAACATGTCGTCGGGTGGATCCGTGATCCCGATATAGTTGCCGAGTGATTTCGACATCTTCTGGACGCCATCGAGCCCTTCGAGGATCGGCATGGTCAAAACGACCTGCGGCTCCATCCCCTCCTGCTCCTGCAATTGACGCCCCACCAGCAGGTTGAACTTCTGGTCGGTACCGCCAAGTTCGACGTCTGCCTTGAGGGCGACTGAATCCCAGCCCTGGATCAGCGGGTACAGAAACTCGTGGACCGCGATAGGCTGACCGCTTTTATACCTTTTACTGAAATCATCGCGCTCGAGCATCCGCGCAACAGTGTGCTTGGCCGCCAGCTGGATGATGCCGGCGGCGCCAATCTCGCTCATCCACTGTGAATTGAAGACGACCTGGGTCTTGTCCGGGTCGAGGATCTTGAACACCTGCTCGGTGTAGCTCTTGGCGTTCTCCCTGACCTCTTCCGGTGTGAGGGGCGGCCTCGTCTGACTCTTCCCGGTCGGATCCCCGATCATGCCGGTGAAGTCACCGATCAGAAACAGGACCTCATGCCCCAACTCCTGGAACTGCCTCAGCTTGTTGATCAGAACTGTGTGACCAAGATGCAGATCCGGCGCTGTAGGATCGAAACCCGCTTTGATTCTCAGCGGTTTGCCGCGCTTGAGCTTCTTTTCCAGCTCGGATTCAACAAGAATCTCTTCGGCGCCACGGCGGATGATCTCCAGGGACTCGCGGACTGACATAGTGAATTGTCTCTTTGGATTGGAACGGCCAGAAAACCGCCAAAGTTACCAGAAACGGGAATTTCTCGCCCGAGCAAGGGCGAACCCGATCGCAATGCCGGGAAGAATTGCTAAATTCCTATCATCAGCGGCCGATAATCTGCCATAATCCCTCAAATTTTCGGGCAATTACGGCTGTTTCGTGATAAGAGACTATAAGTTAGACAGGTCCAGGGTTGGCCCTAAACGCAAAGGATCGCGGCGGGTTTTGCTTGCCGGTGGCGTTTTGGTCGCGAGTCTGGGCGCAGTGAAATTCCTTGATCTGAATGCGACAACGCGGGATCAGCAACTACCGCTGGAACCCCTGCAGGCGATAAGCCAGACGCTGCCACTTCCGGCTGCGAAGGTGCCTGGCTCGCCAGCGTCGAAAATCATAGCGGCCGACACGCCCGCGCCTGTGCCCACCCAGATCGCCCATCAACCGACGCCGCTGGCGCTGCTCAAGACCAGCGCGACATCCTCGGCAGCGGAAAAGGTAGTTGTCGCACCTCAATTGCCGGGTAATTCGGACTCGCAGCGGTCAACAAGCGATTCACCGAGCCTTCTCAGTCAGATCGAGACCGCTCCGGCCATCGAGTGGAAATCCGCCGCGATTGAGCCCGAGACTGAGACTGCAGCAGTTGAAGAACCAGCGAAGGACATCGAGGCCGCTGAAACATCTTATGAACAGCGCTGGATCGAGCACGCCGTGGTTTCGGGCGACTCCCTGGCCAGAATTTTCGACGCTCAGGGCCTCGAGCCCGCGCTTCTGCATCGGATCGTGAACAGTTCCGATCAGGCAAAGGACCTTGCCCGGATCCGTCCCGGCCAGACCTTCCGTTTCAAATTCGACGAAAACAATGAATTGAGTGGCCTGGAACTCCAGCGCAGCCGGATCGACAGCATTCGGGTAGCGGTACGTGATGACCAGATCGATGTCGAACAGATCAGCAAGGCGGTCGACAAAAAGGTCGCCTCCGCCGCCGGCCTGATCGAGTCCTCGCTGTTCGTGGATGGGCAGAAGGCGGGCCTTTCCGACGCCAAGATCATGGAACTGGCCGGCATTTTTGGCTGGGACATCGACTTTGCCCTCGAGATCCGCGCCGGCGACCAGTTCCGCGTGCTTTACGAAGAGCATTTTCTTGACGATGAGAAGCTGCGCGATGGTCCTATCCTGGCCGCTGAGTTCACCAACCGGGGCAAGACGTTCCGTGCCGTGCGCTACGAAGGGCTGAACGGCGAGACCGGATACTTCGACGACGAAGGGCACAGCAAAAGGCGGGCGTTCCTGCGCACACCGATCAAGTTCGCGCGTATCAGCTCACGCTTTAATCCCAAACGCTGGCACCCGGTGCTGAAGAAGTGGCGATCACACAAAGGGGTCGACTATGCGGCCCCGTCTGGTACACCCATCAAGGCCAGCGGCGACGGACGCGTCGTGCACCGCGGGACCAAGGGCGGCTACGGCCGTACCGTGATCCTGCAGCATGCCGGCAAGTACACGACGCTCTACGCGCACATGTCCAAGTACTCCAAGCGCGCCAAAGTGGGGGCACGCGTGAAACAGGGACAGGTCATCGGCTACGTCGGCAGATCCGGCCTCGCCTCCGGCCCGCACCTGCATTACGAATTTCGCGTCAATGGCGCGCACAAGGATCCCCTGCGGGTAAAGCTGCCCAAATCCCTGGCACTGCCAAAGTCTGAAATCGCCTCGTTCAAAGAGACGACCAGGCCCCTGCTTGCGCAACTCGACGCTGTTTCTGCGGCAACCATGGTTGCAAGCATTAAGACCGACGGACCGAACTGACGCGGTGGCGTCCTATATCGGCGTGATGTCGGGAACCAGCATGGATGCTGTCGACATCGCCCTGGTCGACTTCAGCGACAAGGCACCTCGGCTGATCGCCAGCCACAGTAGCCAGTGGCCACCAACCCTGCGTGAACGCCTGCACACGGCTGCAGCCGGCGCACCGCTGGATGTCACCACGCTGGCCATGCTCGACGCCGACGTCGGCGCCTTTATGGCATCGGCGATCGATCGACTGATCGAACAGCATCCGTCGGTCGCTGAAACCGTCGTTGCCGTCGGCTGTCACGGTCAGACGGTCGCGCACACACCGGACAGCTCGCCCGCCACCACCCTGCAGCTCGGCGATGCCAACGTAATCGCCGAGCGCACAGGCATCACCACCGTCAATGATTTTCGCCGCCGCGACCTGGCCGCGGGCGGACAGGGCGCCCCACTGGCACCGGCGTTCCACGAGGCTGTTTTGCGCACGGACAGCGAGACGCGGGTGATCCTGAACCTGGGCGGGATCGCCAACATAACCCTACTGCCACGGGATCCCGCACAGGCCGTGGTTGGCCTGGACACCGGCCCGGCCAACTGCCTGATGGACGGCTGGTGCCGCCAACATCTCGGCAGGCCTTATGACAATAAAGGCGAATGGGCAGCATCGGCCGCGGCCGATGAACAGTTGCTCGAAACGATGATGGCAGACCCCTATTTTGCCATGGCCGCGCCGAAGAGCACCGGCACCCAGTATTTCTCGCCCGGCTGGCTGCGCGAACAGCTGTCGAAAGTGGACCCACTGGCACCCGATGTTGTGCAGGCCAGCCTGTTGGCTTTGAGTTGTCGGACTATCGCGGGAGCCATCAAAACCCACGCCTCGGACGCCGACCGGGTGCTCGTGTGCGGGGGAGGCAGCAACAACAACGCATTGCTCGATAGCCTGCATGCGCTGTTGCAGCTGCCGGTCGAGTCAACCGGCGACCACGGTATCGACCCGCAATGGATTGAGGCGATGGCCTTTGCGTGGCTGGCAAAGCGCACCCTGGATGGGCTGCCGGGAAACCTGCCAACGGTGACCGGGGCGCGCGGTCCGCGCATCCTCGGCGCCATTCACCCGGCCTGATACGCGACACCGATCACCGCGCCATCCCAGCATGGCGATCAGTTTTCGCCGAGGAACGCCTTGAGATGCGCCTCGACGCTGCGCGCCAGGGCATGCAGATCGTAGCCGCCCTCGAGTGATGAGACCACACGACCCTCGGCGCTCTTGTCAGCCTGCTCGCACAGCCGGCGGGTCACCCAATGATAGTCACGGTCAACGAGGTTCAGATTGGCCATGTCGTCTGCCTGGTGAGCATCGAAGCCGGCCGAGATCATGATCAGCTGCGGCTTGAAGGCCTCGATCCTTGGCAGCCAGTGCGTCTCGACGGCTGCGCGGAATTCCTTGCTGCCCGCGCCCGATGGGAGCGGCGCATCGACCACGTTTTCCGCCTCGCTGTCGTAACCCGAATGCGGGTAGAAGGGATGCTGAAAGGTCGAACAGAACAGGAAGCGCTCATCACCCGAAACGATGTCCTCGGTTCCGTTGCCGTGATGAACGTCGAAATCGACGATGGCGACCCGCTCGAGACCGTACTTGTTGACCGCGTGATGGGCGGCGATGGCGATGTTGTTGAACAGGCAGAAGCCCATTGCCCGATGATGTTCGGCATGGTGGCCCGGCGGGCGCACGGCGCAGAAGACCTGCTTGGCCTTCCCTTCCATCACCAGGTCAACCCCCAGCGTGGAAGCACCGGCCGCACGCAGCGCGGCGGTCAGCGAATGCTTGTTCATCGCCGTGTCGCCATCCACCCAGGCGATCCCTTCGCTCGGCGCCGCCGCAAAAATCTCGTCGATATAGTCGCTATCGTGCACCGACTCGAGCATTTCACGCGTTGCCAGGGGCGCATCGAACTGGTGCAGCACCATTTCCAGCCCGGTCGCAATCAGGCGATCGTTGATCGCGCTGAGACGCGCCGGCTGTTCGGGATGGTGGTGTCCCATGTCATGCAACTGACAGTCGTAGTGGGAGATGTACGCGATAGCCATGGTAACCCCTCAACTTTTTTTAGATCTTGCCGCTTTGTTTGTTGCAGTGCAACATATGTGCCTTAATAGCGGCTTAAGCTGGCGCGAGCCACGGACCCCATTGAACACCATCTGAGCAGTCAAAGAGATGAAAAAACACTACCTGAACAAAATTTTCGAGCCCCAGTCGGTCGCCGTCGTCGGCGCCTCAGACCGAGAGTCATCGGTCGGCGCGCAGGTCTTGCGCAATATCCGCGAAGGCGGATTCAGCGGCGAGATCTATCCGGTAAACCCAAAGCACGAAAAGGTCCAGGGCCTGAAGGCCTACGCCTCGATCACCGATATCGACCACCCGGTCGACCTCGTGGTGATCGCCATCCCGGCGATCGCGATCCCCAAGGTGATGACCGATTGCGGTGAGCACGGCGTAGGTGCCGCCGTCGTGCTGTCGGCCGGCTTTGGCGAGGTCGGCAGACGTGGCCAGGCCCTGCAGAACGAAATCGTCGACATCGCGCGCACCCACGATATCCCGCTGGTCGGCCCCAACTGCCTCGGCATCATCCGCCCAAGAGTCGGCCTGAACGCGACCTTCGCCAAGAGCGGCGCAAAGACCGGTCATGTCGCGCTGGTCGCCCAGTCCGGCGCCTTCTGTACCGCCCTGCTCGACTGGGCCGATTCGCGCGGCTTCGGCTTCTCCGCCGTCGCATCACTCGGTGCCACCGCGGACGTCGGCTTTGGCGACGTGCTCGACTACCTGGCCGTCGATCCCGAGACCAAGAGCATTCTGCTGTATGTGGAAGGCATCTCCGACGCCCGTTCCTTCATGAGCGGCCTGCGCGTCGCCGCGCGACTGAAGCCGGTGATCGTGGTCAAATCCGGCCGCAACGAAAGCGGCACCCGCGCCGCGGTTTCGCATACCGGCGCCCTGATCGGCAGCGACAACGTGTTCGATGCCGCCGTGCAACGTGCCGGTGCGGTCCGGGTCACCACGGTCAACCAGTTGTTTGCGGCCGCGCAGACACTGGCCTCCGGCACCCGGGTCGAAGGCCCGCGCCTGGCGATCGTCACCAATGGCGGCGGCCCCGGCGTGATGGCAGCCGATCGCGCCAGCGACCTCAACGTCCCGCTGGCGGAGCTGTCGGACAAGACCATCGAACAACTCAGCGAAGTGCTGCCGACCCACTGGTCACACAGCGATCCCGGTCGACATCCTCGGTGATGCCGACAGCGAGCGCTACGAGGCCGCTACCAAGATCGTGCTGGCCGACCACAATGTCGACGGCCTGCTGGTGCTGCTGACACCGCAGGCGATGACCGATCCGACCGCCTGCGCCGAGGGCGTAATCGCCGCGGCAAAAAAGGCACACAAACCGGTGCTGGCCTGCTGGATGGGCGAAAAACTGGTCAACGAAGGGCGCCAGCGCTTCGCCGACGCCGGCATACCGCAGTTCAGCAGCCCGGAGGCCGGGGTCGATGCGTTCGGCTATCTCGCCTGTTACCGGCGCAACCAGAAGGCCCTGCTGCAGGCACCTGAGCCACTGTCCAAGCAGAAGGAAGCGGATGTCGATGGCGCGCGCCTGATCATCGAGCACGCACTCGGCGAGCGTCGCTATACGCTGAGCAACGCCGAATCCAAGGCGGTCCTGAAGGCCTTCCACATCCCGACCTCGCCCAGCATCAACGTCAATTCCGCGGCCGATGCGCTGGTGGCCGCCGAAGGCGTGGGCCTGCCGGTGGCGATGAAGATCAATTCGCCCGACATCACCCACAAATCGGACGTCGGCGGCGTGCGCCTGAATATCCGCGAGCCCCGCTCGGTGCGCACCGCCTTTCGTGAAATGACCGAAAGCGTCAAGGCACTCTGCCCGGATGCCCGCGTTGTCCGGCGTGACCATCGAACCGATGCTCGACCGGCCGCATGCGCGTGAGATCATGATCGGGATCGCCCACGACCCGGTGTTCGGCCCGGTGATCAGCTTCGGTGCCGGCGGCACCGCGGTCGAGATCTTCGCCGACAGCCAGATCGCGCTGCCGCCGCTGAACGAGTACCTGAGCCGAGACCTGATCCGTGGCACACGTGCCGCGCGTTTCCTCAAACAGTTCCGCAACCTGCCGGCGGCCGACATCGAAAAGCTGACCGACGTACTGCAGCGCATCTCGGAGATCGCCTGCGAACTGCCGGAGATCGAGGAACTGGACATCAATCCCGCTGCTGGTCGACGAGAAAGGCGTGATCGCGGTCGATGCGCGGGTGGTCGTCGCACCACCGAAGACCAGCACGGCACACTACGGCCACATGGCGATCCACCCCTACCCGCCGGAACTCGAAACAACCTGGCAGATGCCGGATGGCACCGATGTGCTGGTCCGCCCGATCCGCCCGGAAGACGCCGAGATCGAGCAGGACTTCGTGGAGAACCTGTCGCCGGAGAGCAAGTACTTCCGCTTCATGCAGAGCATGGACAAGCTCACCCCGCTGATGCTCGCGCGTTTCACCCAGATCGACTACGACCGCGAAATGGCGCTGGTCGCGGTGGTCAAGGAGCACTCCAGGGACGCGCGGATTCTCGGCGTCGCGCGCTACGTCAGCAATCCCGACAAGCAGTCGTGCGAGTTCGCCCTGACGATTGCCGATGCCTGGCAGAAGAAGGGTATCGGTCGGCAGCTGATGCAGCGCCTGATGACGGTCGCGCGCGACCGCAATATCGAGATCATGGAAGGCGAGGTGCTGTCGCAGAACAGCAAGATGCTGCGCCTGTGCGAGCGACTGGGCTTCCGCGCCGTGCACAATTCGGACGAGCCGGACGTCGTCTCGGTACGTCGTCACCTGTAAAGGCCGAGAACAAACAAAGGCGCCGCAAGGCGCCTTTGTGTATCTGGACCAGATCGGTGATCAGGTCGAGAACGATGATCCGCAGCCACAGGTCGTGGTCGCATTCGGATTGCGGATGACGAACTGTGCGCCCTGCAGACCCTCGGAATAATCCACCTCGGCACCCATGAGGTACTGGATGCTCATCGGGTCGATCAGCAGTGTGACGCCATCGGTCACGACCTGCTCGTCGCCCTCGTTGACGGTCTCGTCGAAGGTAAAGCCATACTGGAATCCCGAGCAGCCACCACCCTGCACATAGATGCGCAACATCAGTTCGGGATTACCCTCTTCCGCGATCAGCTCGGAGACCTTCTTCGCCGCCGCCGAGGTAAATCCCAGGGATTCGCTTTGATTCATTGCCTGTTCGGTCATACCACCACCTGCTTGTACGTGTGCGGGTCGGATCCCCGCGATAAGACCTGAGTATGCCTTTTCCTGATGAAATTGGTCAAGTATTACGCCTCGTCCCCCGGAGTGTCCGGTTCGGCCGTTTTTTCACCCTCATGGGCCAGCATTCTCGGCTCTTGCTCCTCGCTGTGCACCAGTTTGCCGTTGACCTCGGCACCCATCGCCATCTCGAGCAGGCGATAGTAGACCGTACCGCTGACCCGCGCGTTGGCCGCGAGCTCGACCCGCTCATTGGCATAGACATCGCCTATCACGGTCCCGTTGAGAATTAAATTCTCAACCCGCACATCGCCCTCGACCGCCCCCTGCTCACTGACCGTCAGGGTCGACCCGCTCTCGGTATCACCGGAAACATTGCCTTTCACTGCGCCGTCAAGATGCAGGCCTCCTGAGAATTCCACGTCGCCGGTGATTACCGTGCCGTGACCGATTACCGTCGAGACCTTCGGGGCCTTGAAACGTTTTCCTCGCGCCATCTGATCGTTTCCCCTGTTATCCGTGCACTCAAGCGTCTGTGAGCTTCCACTCGTAGGTCTGCTCGAACGATTTGAAACCCTTGCCTTCCGGCTTGACCGCGATCTCGATCGAGATCGGTTCGAAGCCCTCGGGCAGCTTCATATCAGCCCGCAACTTCTGGAAGTTTTTGAATTTGATGCCGATATTGCTGCGCCGGCCATCGGTCAGCGCCGCCATATCAAGTGTTTTTTCCTGCTCCCCGAGCCGTCCCTTCAGCGCGATCACAACCTGCCCATTCACCGTGCCGGCCTGGTCGGTGCGTTTCGACAAGGTCACCTCGAATCGGTAAGAGCGCTCGCCCAGATCCTCGAGGCTATGGTCAGCCAGCGCGAGTTTCTGATCCCCCCCGGATACCAGGCTCTTCATAAAGGCGACCTCGCGTTTTAGCTCGGCACGCTCATCCTGCAGCGCCTTGACCTCGGCCTGCACGCCATCGGCGGCGGCCCGGTCGATCTGGCCGGAACGCTCGAAACGGGCCGCACTGGCGCGCAGTGCATCGCGTTCCTGCTGCAGTTCGGCGATACGCGCCTGCAGACTCTCCTCGAGCTCGTTGCGGTGCACCACGCTGAACCCGGCCTGCTTGCGCCCGAACTCGTAGACCTGCCAGGACCAGGCCGCCAGTGCGACCAGCAGGATCAGCCACAACCAGGGGCGCCTGCCCTCGCCCGGCTGGATGATGCGCGGGGTGGCCACCCGCATCGGCTTGACCTTACCCATGGCTATGGCGAGCAGCGCGACCTGATCGAGCCCGCAACGCTCGTCCAGGCCCGATCATCAGGTTCATGTTCTGCACGGCCTGACCGGCAGCGCCCTTGGTCAGGTTGTCGATCACCGACAACACCACCACGGTGTCGCCGCCCTGCGGACGGTGCACCGCGATCCGGCAATGGTTGACCCCGCGCACGCTGCGCGTCTCGGGGTGACTGCCCGCCGGCATCACGTCGACAAACGGCTCATCGGCGTAGCGCGCCTCGATACAGCGCCTGCAGATCCCCGGCATCGGCGGTCAGGCGCGCGTACAGGGTCGCATGGATACCGCGGATCATCGGCACCAGATGCGGCACGAAGGTCAGGCCGACCGGCTGTTCGCTGACCCCGGACAGGGTCTGCCTGATCTCCGGCAGGTGGCGATGCCCGGCGACGGCGTAGGCCTTGAAGCTCTCGCCGACCTCGCCCATCAGCATGGCCGCATTGGCGCCGCGACCGGCACCGCTGACCCCGGACTTGCAGTCGGCGACCAGGTTCGCCGGTGTCCACCAGGCCCTGCTCCACCAGCGGCAGAAAGCCGAGCGCCGACGCGGTCGGGTAGCAGCCGGGGTTGGCCACCAGGCGGGCCTCGCGCATCTGCTCGCGATTCAGCTCCGGCAGGCCATACACCGCCTCGGCCAGCAGGTCCGCACAGGCGTGCGGCATGCCGTACCACTGCTCCCAGATCGCCGGATCCTGCAGCCGAAAATCCGCCGCCAGATCGATCACCCGGGTACCCGCCGTCGAGCAGCTCGGGCACCATCTGCATCGCGGTGCCGTTCGGTGTGGCGAAAAAAACCAGGTCGCACTCCGCAAGCGCCGCGACATCCGGTTCAGAAAAGGCAATGTCGAGATGCCCGCGCAGATTGCCGTACAGATCCGAAACCCGGCGCCCGGCCTCGGCCCGCGAGGTGATCTGGGTGATCCGCGCCTCGGGGTGGGTAGCCAGGATGCGCAGCAGTTCTGCACCGGTATATCCGGTGCCACCAACGATACCGATCTTGATCATCGTGACTTCAGGTGCCTCAGCAGGGTAATCGAGGGACGGTATTCTAAACGCAATCCGGCGAAAAGTTGCTGTTGTCCGTTGTGTGGGCGCGCGCAGTACGGCAACTTGGTGATGCCGGCGGGGTGCGTGATAAAGTCTCGACTGTTTAACGGGTGTTCGCAATCCCGCCCGCCAGCCGCCCCGACGCGGCTGCCCCAGGAGTCTGGCAAATGGAAACCATCGAAATCATCTCGCTGATGCTCGGCGCCGCCTGGGCCTCCGGCATCAATCTCTACGCCGCCGTTCTGGTCCTGGGCTGGCTGGGCAATGCGGGCCATGTCGACCTGCCGCCGGGGCTCGATACTCGTCACCGACCCGACCGTGATGCTGGCCGCCGGCGGCATGTACCTGGTCGAGTTCTTCACCGACAAGATCCCCGGGGTGGACACCGGCTGGGATGCGCTGCATACCTTCATCCGCATCCCGGCCGGCGCCCTGATGGCCGCAGGCGCGGCACAGGGGCTCGATATGGGCCAGACGGCCGAACTGGTCAGTCTGCTGGTCGGTGGCGGCGTCGCCACGACCAGTCACGCGGCCAAGGCGGGCAGTCGCGTGCTGATCAACACCTCGCCGGAACCGTTCAGCAACTGGGGCGCCTCGGTCGCCGAGGACGTCTCGGTGGTCGCCGGCCTGTGGGCCGCGCTCAATCACCCGTGGCTGTTCATCGTCATGCTGGTGGTGTTCCTGCTGATTGTCGCCTGGCTGCTGCCGAAGATCTGGCGCGCCATCGGGCGCGCCGGGCATGCCGTGCGGCGCTGGTTTGGCGGCGACACCGAACCGGACGCGCGCGCGGGCGCACCCAGCGGACGTCACGCCGCGAGAGGACGCCCTCAAGGCACTCTACAACGATGCCGCGGGCGATACCGCGGAGGCCACCGACATGATATCGCGCCTGATCTCCCATACCGTTGTCGCGGCGCGTTGCTGGCGGCCGCCGTCTGGTTGCTGTGGCCCAACCGCCCAGCCGATGCCGGAGGCCACCTTCAACCTGCTCGATGGCCGCACGCTGAGCAGTAGCGAGCTGCGCGGCAAGAAGCGTCGCTGGTGACTTTCTGGTCGGTCAGCTGTGAGATCTGTCTGCGCGACATGCCGCGCCTGACCCGCCTGCAGGAAAGCCTCGGCCGACCAGGGCCTGATGGTCATCGGCGTCGCCATGCCGCACGACCCGCCACCGGCGGTGATCGGTGCGGTGGAGCAGACAGAAGCCGGGTTACCCGATCGCGCTGGACGTTCACGGCGAGGTCAGCGCGGCGTTTGGCGACGTCACGGTCACACCGAGTACCTTCCTGATCGATCGAGACGGCAATATTCGCTACACGCGAACGCGGCGCGCTCGACGAGTCGCGTATCCGCGCAACCATTCCCACGCTTTTAGGGACAATCAACCATGTGGCTCAAAGCTTGGCATCTGATCGGCATGGTGACCTGGTTTGCCGGCCTGTTCTACCTGCCGCGCCTGTTCGTCTATCACGCCATGAGCGACGATCAGGCCATCGATCGACCGCTTCAAGATCATGGAACGCAAACTGTATTATCGGCATCACCACGCCGGGCGCGGTCTTCACCCTGGTGTTCGGCTTCTGGATGCTGTACGACTACGCCTGGGCGGCGTTCGGCGAGCCACCTGTGGCTACAGATCAAGCTGGTCTTGCTGGCGCTTGCTGGTCGTCTATCACCTGTACTGCGGCAAGCTGGTGAAGGATTTCAAGCACGACCGCAACAACGCACTCACATGTCTGGTATCGCTGGTTCAACGAAGTGCCGGTGCTGCTGCTGATCGGCATCGTGCTGCTGGCCGTCCTCAAGCCCGTGTAGACCATGCCTGCCACGCATTCGCGCCATCGCCGCAGCAAACAGACGCCGGAGCAGATCGCCCGGACCCGGCAGAAACATATCGTCCTGCTCAGCCTGCTGGTGGTGCTGGTGTTCGCCAGCACGCTCGGCGGCGGTTTCGTCTGGAGCGACCGCGAGGACATCCTGCAGGGTGCAACACCGCACTGCAGAGCATGGCCGATATCCCGGCCGCGCTCAGCCAGTCGCGCGAGGCCTACCGCAGCCGTCACATGCGGCGGCCTGCACGACCCGGCAAGCGGCACCTGGCAACCGCTGACCCTGCTGTCCAACACCCTCAGCTGGAGCCTGTGGGGCGATTGCAGCAGTCTGTTTCCATGCCGAAAACCTGCTGCTCCACCTGATCGTGGTGATCGGCCTGTACGCCCTCGGGCGGCACGTGCTGTCGCAACGCCGGCATGGCCAGCGCATCGCCGCCTGGGCGGCTGCCGTGTATGCCATCCACCCGGCCACCGTTACCAGCGTCGCCTGGATTGGCGGCCGTCCGTATCTGCTCGCGGCCGCGCTGGGGGTCTGGAGCCTGGTGATCTTCACCCGACTGCAGGCGACCACCAAGTCACATCATGGACACGTCAATCGCTGGCTGATCGCGCTATGTGTGTCACGGCCCTGGGCGCCATGCTCGCGCACGAATCCGCGTACCTGCTGCCGCTGCTGGCGCTGCTGGTCGCCGGCTACGAGAGCAAGGAACGCGGGCGCAGCTCGGTCACCGGCATCGCCCCCCGCCGCCTGCTCGCCCTGGGGCTGTTGCTGGCCACCCTGTTGCTGGTCGTGCTGTACCGCAACATCGTGCTGGGCGGACTCGGCTTCAGCAGCAGGCTTTCCGACCGACAGCTGCATGAGCAATGCCGGCACCGCACTGCGCCATTTCTGGTACCTGCTGCAGGAGGTCCTGCTGCCGTCCGAGCCGGTCGTTTCCGACGCCTGGCCGATCAGCCAGGGCTGGGGGGCGACCGAGGTGGCCGGCCTTGCTCGGGGTGCTGCTGGCGATCTGGTGGCGACCCTCGTCGGCCTCAAACTGCGGCACCCGGTGGCATTCGGCGCGGCCTGGCTGCTGCTGTGGCTGATCCCCGGGGTCGGCGTATTTCCGAGCGAGCACTATCACAACAGCCAGACCCTGTATCTGGCGGCCTGGGGACCGGCACTGGTGGTCGCCTACGGCCTGTTCTGGGCTGTGGCGACCGATCGGCCGCCAACTGGTGCCTGGCAGCGAGGCCGTCGTATTCGTGCCGCTGTTGATCGTGCTCGGCGTAATCACGGCGTTGTCCAATGCGCGTTGGTGGGACCACGACGGCCTGTTCGAAAGCGAGATCGCCCAGCGATCCGCATTACATGGAGGGCCGGGTCGAACTGGCCAAGTCGGCACTCGAACGCGACGACCCGGGCACCGCGATGAATCATGCGCTGGCCGCCATCGAGGCCTCACAGGACAAGGCGTTCACCGGCTACTGGTCGGTCCGTGACACCTACTATCTGCTGGGCCGGGCACAGTGGTCGCTGGGCATGCACACCGAGGCCGCGGGCAACTTTGCCACCGCGCTCGAGCGCCGCCCGAACGATGCCGAACTGCATTACTGGCGGGGCGTCAGCCGACGGGCGCTACAGGACTACGAGGGTGCCGAGAGCGATCTGCGACGGGCGCTCGAGCTGAAACAGCCCTTCGTGGAAGCCGAGGCCGAACTCGGGGTCTTGCTGGTCGGACAGGAGCGCTATGTCGAGGCCCATCCGCTGTTGACTCGGGCACTGCGAACAGGGATCAGGCAGCGCCGAGCGGCATGCCGCGCTCGCACGGGTCCTGATCGACGCAGCGGCACTCGAGGCCGCCGCCGGGCATCTCGAGAATGCGCTCGCCTCGGGAGCGACGATACCGGGAGCGGGCCCGCCTCGCCTGGGTATCGTGGCGCCTCGGGCGCGAGCGAAAAGGCCCGACAGGATCTCAACATGGCACTGCAACTCGAGGAAAAGAGCAACGAGTACGTCGACTGGGTGCGCGCGCAGATTGAGGCGCCGTCGACTGAAGGCTGATACGCACTCGACGCGGCCTGCAACCATCGCACACGAAAAAACCCTGGCCGGTTGACCAGGGTTTTCTTCGCCCGCACCGCGTGAACGCGGATCGGAAAGGCGAATTTCAGCGATAGCCGCTCAGGAACAGCCGCCCTGCGATCCGCAGGTACCGCAGCCGCCACCACCGGAGCCGGCTGAAGGTTGTTGAACACGAAACGCGCGTCGCCGTCGCCACCGTCGACGAAGTCGATCTCGACGCCGCGGA
Source organism: uncultured Gammaproteobacteria bacterium (assembly GCA_963719025.1). Lineage (GTDB taxonomy): Bacteria > Pseudomonadota > Gammaproteobacteria > Chromatiales > Chromatiaceae > Thiosocius. The sequence continues at coordinate 14,888 of CAVRBK010000102.1, forward strand.
TGTGCTCGAGGGTGCCGCGTCGACAATCACGCTTGCACGCCCTCGTACTCGCGCACGAAGTCGTCGTCGTTGAGCTGGTCGGTGAAGGTCATGCCGAAGCTCACACCACTGCAGCCACCCGGCGTCGCAAACACGCGCACGCCCTGGATGGTGTCTTCGACCTGGCCCATCAGTTCGGCCATCTTGCCCTGCGCCGGATTGGTCAGGGTCAGTTCGGTATCGCTCAGAGCTACATTGCTCATTGGGTCCACCTCTCAAGCGGGAAATCCGGGAAATATCGCACAGTATGATATCACCCGGAATCGCCGGTTTTCAGTACAGACGATCCCGCGCGGAAAGTGCGTAAAGGTGGCGTTCCGCGTCGACCACGTGCTGGCCCCAGTGCTTGCAGAACCTGGTGCGCCATTGCCCGAGCGTGAGACGGGCGTCGTTATGTGCCCTCCAGCCGCGTCAGGCCGTTCTTCAGCTCGCAATAGATGTCGGTGAGATCGTCGGCGAGACTGCCGCTCATCTCCTGGCGGTCCGGCGTCACGTCGTACTCCATCCAGTAGGCATCCAGATCGCCCAGCAGGCGATGCAGACGGCTGAACAGTTCGAAACGCTGATCGAGATCGACGCTGGGATCGCTTCCCGCCTCCTCGCACAGCGGCAGTACGGCAGTCATCGCCGCATGCAGACGCGGCAGCAACTCGTTCAACTGCGCCAGGGGTTGACGATTGCCCTCGTCGAGCGAGTCGATGAGGTCGCAGTACTCGCGGGCAATGGCGAGCAGTTCGTTGGTGTCTTTGTGCATGGCCCCTCCACAACATAGGAATCCGGACAAAACAGTATCCCGGGCCGCAAGTATTTGATATTGCAGCATTTGGCAAGCATTCTGGACTGATTCAAAGTGTAGTCCAGATTTCGCATCGGCCTAGCCACAACCGGCGACACACTGTCCTGGCGCAAAAAAACGTCATCGAATCAGTCGCCTGCGCGACGCATTCAGATCGCCATCATCTCGAAATCGTCTTTGCCCGCACCACATTCCGGGCACTGCCAGTTCAGCGGGACATCTTCCCACAGCGTTCCCGCCGCTATACCGTCGTCCGGCGCGCCGGATGCCTCGTCGTAAACGAACCCGCAGATCACACACATATAGGTTTTCATGGCATTTTGCCCCTTCGCAACCGGATATTGCCTCACGTTCCGGCGGATTCTGCCAGAAGTGCGTCCGCGATTGACCGGCGACCTATGGGGTTAAGTCCCTTGATACACTGGGCGGGATATGATCCGAACTCCCACAATCCTGTGTATCGGCGGGCATGACCCAACCGGTGGGGCCGGCATCCAGGCCGATATCGAGACGGTAAACGCCCTCGGCGCCCGCCCGCTCACCCTGGTTAGCTGCCTGACCGCGCAGGACACCGGCAATGTATACCAGCTGCTACCCACGCCACGCGATGCCTTTGTCCGGCAGTGCGACGCACTGCTCGGCGACATTCGCCCCGATGCGATCAAGATCGGCGTGCTGGGCTCGGCCGAAGTGGCGCAGGCCACGGCCGGCTTGCTGATCGGGTTCGACGGGCCGGTAGTGCTCGACCCGGTTCTCGCCGCCGGTGGTGGGTTTGGACTGGCAGTAGACGGGCTGATCGAGACCATCAGGCGGCAGATTCTGCCGTGGGCAACCCTTTTGACACCCAACCGGGCCGAGCTGCGCAGGCTGGCCAATGACGACAACGAGACCAGCGCCCTGGCCGCGCTGCTGGCCGATGGCCCGGCTGCGATCCTGGTGACCGGGGCCGACGAGGCCGAGGACGAGCAGGTCAGCAACACCCTGTACCAGCGCAACCACACCGCGCAGACCTGGCAATGGCCGCGCCTGCCGCAGGTCTATCACGAGCAAGACGACGGTTCCAAGGTCTA
>CAVRBK010000103.1:0-12435 GCA_963719025.1 uncultured Gammaproteobacteria bacterium
ATTTCAACGGGACCAGTCTTTTTCTTTTACCCGAAGGTGCGGAGAAGTCCGGCTGGCAACTGACTATAGCTCGCCCGGATTCAGCAAAAGCCTCCGATTGGCAATGCATGACGACGATGCCGGTGGCCCAGGTGGACCCGGCCGGGTTTGGGGTTTACCGGGGCGATTCGTATGCCAGCCTGATTGATTTCCCAGTCGAGATTGGCATTCAGGACAGCGCTGTTTTCGACGTCCAGGGTATCGATCATCGGGTGTCGGTCAGTCAGGCCGGCAGGTTCGACATGGGGCGCATATGTCGAGATTTGGCGGCTATCTGCGATGAACATGTCGCCATGTTTGGTGAAATCCCTGTCGAACGTTATCTTTTCCTGGCGCTCGCCACGGCCGATGGTTACGGGGGCCTGGAACATCTGGATAGCACCAGCCTGATCTGCAAGCGGGACGACCTGCCGCGTTTCGGCCTCGACAAAGCCAGACAAGGGGTACCGCCAGTTTCTCGGTCTCTGCAGTCACGAGTATTTCCATCTGTGGAACGTCAAGCGTATCCGGCCAGCCAAGTTGGCGGCGGACAAGCTCAGTAGCGAGGTGTACACCGAACTGCTCTGGGCCTTCGAGGGAATCACCTCGTACTACGACGATCTTGGACTGGCCCGCAGCGCGGTGATCTCAGCCGAGGATTACCTGGATACCTTTGCGACCACCGTAACCCGAGTGATGCGAGGGTCGGGTAGAACCCGACAATCAATTGCTGAATCGAGTTTCGATGCCTGGACCAAATTCTACAAGCAGGACGAGAATGCACCGAATGCGATCGTCAGTTACTACGCCAAGGGTGCGCTGGTTGCTTTCGGTCTGGATGTGACACTGCGAGTCCGCAGCGCGGGCCGGGTGTCCCTCGACGATCTGATGCGACGCCTGTGGCAACGCTACGGCAAGACCGCAACAGGGGTGCCGGAACGTGCGATTGAGACCGAAGTAGCGGATTTGTTGGGGCAGCCTGTCGATAGATTTTTCGAACAGTTCGTCTACGGAACGGATGAACTACCGTTGCGGGAGTGGTTCGATTCACTCGGAATCGGTTTTCGATTGCGTGCGGCCGACGGCGCGGACGACAACGGCGGCTATCGCCTGGATGCGCCGATAAACGGGGCTGCTCCTGCGCTCGGCGCGCGTTTCGATGCCCAACCGGACGGCCTGCGTCTGACGACCGTGATGGAAGGCGCGGCCGCGCAGCGTGCCGGCCTGTCTCCGGGTGATGTCTTGCTGGCCCTCGATGGGGAGAAGCTCACAGCGGCCAATCTTGCCGGCCTGCTGCAGCGTGCGGGTGGCGCTCCGCTGGAATTGCACTATTTTCGACGTGGCCAGCTCGCCAACACATCCCTGCCCTGCGTCGACGCCGCGGCCGACACCTGCGATCTGTGGATTCCGGCCGATACGGCCATTGCCCCGGAGGTCGTGAATCGACGCGAGGCGTGGTTAGCTTCCAACCGGCACGGCGTTCGATAGCCGCTGATGGTCGCTCGACACCGGCTCTTGCAGGAGCTGTCCGACGGCCGCTTTCATTCAGGCCAGCAACTGGCGGATTCGCTGGGAGTGAGCCGCGCCGCGGTCTGGAAACAACTGCAACGGCTGTCGCAGGATTACGATCTGCAGATCAGCGCGGTGCGTGGTCGGGGGTATCGGTTGCCAGCCGCCCTCGAACTGCTGGATTCAGATGGCATTCGCGCCGAAATAGGAGACTTGGCCTTGCCTCGTTTGCAGCACATGCAACTGCTGGAATGTACGGCCTCGACCAACGCCGATGCGACGGCGGATCTTCCCCTCGACAGCGGGTATGCGCGGGTCTGGCTGGCCGAACACCAGACGGGGGGTCGTGGCCGGCGAGGCCGGGAATGGATCTCTGCGTTCGGCGAAAATCTGTACCTCTCCCTGGCCTGGCGTTTCGATCTGCCGATGATGGAACTGGCCGGGCTGAGCCTGGTTGCCGGTGTCGTGGTGGCAGAGGTCCTGAGGGAAATGGGCATCGAAGGGCACTGCCTGAAGTGGCCCAATGACGTGCTGGTGGACGGTCGCAAACTGTGCGGCATCCTGGTGGAGGCCTCGGGGGAAGCCGCGGGGCCTGCGGCTGCCGTCATTGGTATCGGGATCAATTTCCGTCTGCCGGCACCAAGCGCGGCGCAGATCGACCAGCCCTGGGTTGATCTGCACCGCCTTGGTGGACCCAGGGTATCGCGCAACCAGGCGGCGGGCATGTTGATCGATCGCCTGATAAACGCCTGCGAAGTATTTTCTGAACACCGATTGCCCGCCTTTCTTGACCGTTGGCATGCCTTTGATGGCCTGCTGGGACAGGACGTCTGCATCACCAGTGGAAAGCGTTCGATCGCGGGCGCCTATCGCGGCATCGGCTCGAGTGGTGCCGTGAGAATCGAGACAGCAAGCGGTGTGGCTGAATATCATGCGGGTGAAGTCAGTCTGCGTGGAACCACCGTCTTATGAGTGCGCTATTGCTGGATCTTGGAAACTCGCGCTGGAAGGCCGCCGTGGATGAGGGGGGTAAGCTGAGTCATGTCGTTATCGGCGAATATGACCACGCAGCGCCGTTGCTGGACTGGCTTGATCGGCATCGCGCGCGACTGGCGTCGGTTTACCTGTCGAGCGTTTCCAGTGCATTGAGTACCCGCCACATTACCGACCTCGTCACCCAGGTGCTCGGCTTGCCGGTTGTGCGTGTCAGCGCCAACGACGCCATGCCGAACGTCGTCAACGGTTACCGTAAGCCCGAGCAACTTGGTATCGACCGGCTGCTGGCGATGGTGGCGGCGCGCTCCTTGACCGAACAGCCACTCTGCGTGGTTGATGCCGGAACGGCGGCGACCGTTGATTTCGTTGACCGCAACGGTCAGCACCTGGGCGGTTTCATTCTCCCTGGCGCGAAAATGTTTCGCGATTGCCTTCTCGCCAACACGTCGATTCCGCGCGACAGCGAGTTCGATACGGCGGCGACTTTGGGGCGGGATACGCCCACTGCGGTTGGTTTGGCCGGTCGCTACGCCGTCGCCGGGATCGTTGAGCATTTCGTCAGAGGCAGCGCGGCGTTGTTTCCCGGTGAATCTGTACAGACCTTCGTTGGTGGTGGTGATGCCGATGAACTACTGTCGCTGATGCCGTCGCCGTGCACTAAACTTGATCATCTGGTGCTGCGGGGGCTCGCCGTCGTTGCCGCAAGTGGGGGCGTCTAGTGCGTTGGTTCATCGTCTTTCTCGTATTGGCCAATATCGGGCTTTACCTGTGGGTTGAGCAGGACTCCCGGTCAAGCCTGCCGGTCGCGGTGCTCCCGCCGCCCGATCTCGGCCGTCTGCAGCTGGTCACTGAGAATGCCGAAAAACGAATAGTTGAAGGTGTTTTGCCCGACGGCCCGGAAACGGCCAATGCCGAGCCCAGCGCCAGTGAACCCGTGGCGCCCATACCGGCCGCTGCGTCGGCAAAGAGTGAACAGCCTGTTGATGAAGCGGTGGCCGTCCCCGTCAGCATCGTCGAGGAGCCGCCTGCACCGTCGCCCGAACCCTTTGAGGAAGAGGGGCTGACCGCAGTTACCGCCACCGAGCCGGAGGAGTCTCCATTGCCCGCGCTGCAAAGCGGTGCCCCGGACAGCGATCGCACGTTCGACGAGACGCCGTCCGCACCGCCGGTTGAGCAACCGGTCTGTGCCCGGGTTGGCCCGCTGACCGGTGAGCAGGCGGATGATCTCGTGGCAAACCTGCCGGTTTACGTGAAGCTGCTGTCTGATATGACCGAGGAAACGCCGAAGGTTGATGGTTACTACGTGATGATTCCGGCGCTGCCATCGGCCGGTGCCGGTCGAAAGAAGCTGGAGGCGCTGGCGGCCGCGGGCGTCACCGATACCTGGCTGTTCAGGGGAGGGCCTTTTCGCAATGCGATTTCCCTCGGCCTGTTTCGTCGTCAAGGTAGCGCGGTTCGGCATGCGAACAACGTGACGAAGAAAGGGTTTAACCCACAGGTACTGGAGAAAACCTCTCTGCGGGAGATGCGTTGGCTGGCCCTGCAAAATGTCGATGGCGGTGACCTGGCCCTGACTCTCCCCGTGCCCGAGGGTGCGGAGGTCAAACCCCAGGGCTGCCCTTTGCCGTGATCGTCGTGATGCGAATCTTGGTTGCCGGGCGGGACAGGCAAAAAGGTGTGCCGGGGGCGTGAAAGCTGCCCGCATCGTGTGGTAACCTCCGCCCCACGCCGGTGTAGCTCAGTTGGTAGAGCGCCTCACTTGTAATGAGGATGTCGTGGGTTCGACTCCTATCACCGGCTCCAAATCTCGGGATGAACATCCCATGCCCCCACAGGGAATAGCGGGATGAGCCATGCTCATGTCCCGCGTCCCCCTGGGCAACAGGCGCATAGCGAATCGGTCGTTGATTTTTGTCGCATCAGGATGCCTGGTTTTTGTGCGATGCTGCGTATTCGCCCAACCCTGTTTTCTTCGTGGGGTTTGGCCTACCCCGATCCGGGATCATTTGAACCATCGCAGCTCTGCTGTATAAATTTGAGCTATTCAGGAGTGAGGAAATGAGTGTCGAGATACCCGAACGCGATGGCGACGGTTACCTGTTGAGCATGGCCGATTGGTCGCCCGAGATCGGGCGTGCGATGGCCGAGATCGATGGCGTTGATATCGATGACGTGAAGTGGGATCAGATCATGAAGGCGCGTGAGTACTTCGATGAGGAGAACGTCGTTCCGCCTATTCGAAAGTTCGCCAAGTTCATCGGCCAGGATCAAAAAGAGATCTTCAAGATGTGGAAGACCGGCCCGATGAAGCCGATTACCAAGTACGGCGGCCTGCCGAAACCGACCGGTTGTGTCTGACGTCGGACTGCAGCCCGTAATACCCTGAAAAGGCCGATCCCGATGGATCGGCCTTTTCAGTTGTCGTGTCGTTGCCGACAGGCGTATTCGCATCACCGCATCCACGGAAACGCCCGACCCGAACACCCGTCGCCGCACGATAAAATCGCTGCAAGTCCCTTGCCGGTCTAAAGAAACTCCCTGTTGCGACGCTACCCCTGAAAAGTCGTGTGCCGCGCTTCGGGTGGGGTGAGTATCCGCGTGCAGGGCGAAACCAGCTGCGTTTATTCGGCGTGAGTCGTGCCGCGGCCACCGCCACGTCGGTCTTGGGTGATTTAGCCTGATGCGCCGCCAGCCGCTCCGGTGTGGGTGAGTGGTCTGACGCGGCAAACGAGGGCGCGGGCGGCTTATCGACCGGCGATACAGGGGGTTGGGTGAACATCGACATGACCCAGGTACATCAGGTCTTTTTCGAAGAGAGCTTCGAGGGCCTGGATGTGATGGAGGGCGGCCTTTTGCATATCGCCCCCGGTACTGTCGATGCTGAACAGGTCAACGCCATATTTCGTGTCGCTCATTCCATCAAGGGTGCGAGCGGCACTTTCGGTTTTGCAGGGGTCGCCGATTTCACCCACGTCATCGAGGCATTGCTCGATGAAATGCGCGGCGGACGGCGTCTGATCACCGCTGCCGTCATTGATACACTGCTGCGCTCGGTGGACGTTTTGCGCGAGATGCTCGCCGGTGCACAACGCGGTGTTCCGGCCGATGTCCGCCGGGTCGAGCGGCAACGCAGAGAACTGGAAAAGCTGTCCGACGCAGATGGCGCTGCACCCTTGTCCGAGCCGCTCGAGCGTCGTTCCGATAGCGATCGACGTCGTGTTGCCGACCGATGCGCCGTGGCAGCGCAGTCAATGGGCAAATCAGCCAGCATCAGGGTCGAGACACAGAAAATCGATGCCTTGATCAGCCGGGTCGACGAACTCCTCCTCACCCAATCCAGGCTGGAACGGCTGGGCCAGGGTTGCGACAGCGTCGATATGGAGCAATTTCGTGCAGGACTTGCCCAGTTGGGACGTGAGACCCTGGCTCTGCATCAAAGCGTCATGCAGATTCAAATGGTGCCGATCAGTTTCGTGTTCAGCCGGCTGCCGCGCATGGTGCATGACCTCGGCCACCGCTTCGGCAAGAAGATCGAACTGAATCTGATTGGCGCAGATATCGAGGTGGATAAAACGGTGGCCGAAAAGATTGTCGATCCCCTGGTCCACCTGGTACGTAACAGTCTCGATCACGGCATTGAAACGCCGGCACAACGCCTGGCCGTGGGGAAACCCGAACTGGGTGCGATCTGCCTCAGCGCCGCGCGTCGTGGTGGCGATGTCGTGTTGACGGTTCGCGACGATGGCCGTGGTCTTTCGCCTGATCGAATACGCCGCAGGGCCGTCGAACGCGGCCTGGCGGGCGCAGGCGATACGTTCCGTGATAACGAATTGTTCGAGCTGATCTGCCGGCCCGGTTTCTCCACCGCAGAGATGGTCAGCGATATATCGGGACGTGGCGTCGGCATGGATGTGGTGCGGCGGAATATCGATGAACTTGGCGGGACAGTCGATATCGACTCGACGCCGGGTGCGGGTTGCACGATCACGATCGGTTTGCCATCGACGCCGGCCGATGAGCGTCGGGGCTTCGCATTGACCAAAACCACTCATTGTTAACCGCTTGCTCAAGATAATCGTCCTGCCAGCCGATAGTGTTTGCATGCAATCAATGCGCTTGGCGCGGTCGCGTCGCCCACGGAACTGCGCACTATGGAATCTGACCGAAATTTTTGGATTACGGCCATCATCGGTACGTCGCTGCTGAGCCTGTCGAGCCTGTATCTCGGCGAGCTGTTGCCGGTGTGGAGCTGGCCGATGCTCGCTGCGGGGTTCTGGCTCGTTGCCGTGCGGATCTTCGGCACCTCAGGTGCGTTGGCGGCTGCCGCTGCGCAAGTCGGCAGCGATGCGCAGGAGACCAGGGATGCCGTTGCCGATCTCCTGGGGCACACGGAACAACTCCTCAAGGATGTCATTCGCGACATGCATGCCGAACTGCGAGAGGCCCGGGGTGCTGCCGGATATTCCGCTGGTGCGCTGCAGGCGACCTTCGATGACCTGGATGACAAGCACGGTCGACAGCGTTTGCTGCTATCCGACATGGTCAAGCTGAAGGGGCATGCGCTTGAGGCCCTGAGGTTCGAAGATATCGTGGGTCGGATCAGTAAGCACTCGCAGCATGGTCTGGATTGTGTGCATGCCATGGTCGATCGACTGCAGACCGGTCTCGATGAGATGAATGACGCGCTGAGGCTTGAGCCGCGCGATCTTGTCGGGGTGGTGGAACGCGTAAAAAGCGAGCTGGAACAGATTGTCGCCAGCGATGCGGTGGGCGATTGGTCCCCGGTCGGGAAGCGTCCGGTGTCGCAGGGTGGTTTGCCGGCGCTGTGATTTCGGCATTGTGACCAGAATTGTGAAAAGTTGCCGGCAGTGGTCGGTAGAATGGGTTGGAGGAACGTCATGTCCATAAGCAGTAGTGAGTCGAGCGACGGCAGAGTGGTCACCATCAGCGTGACGGGGCGATTCGATTTTGCGACCCACCAGGAATTTGTGCAGGCCTACAAGGCATTTCCACGCGGCGAAAAGCGTTTCATCGTCGACCTGGAGGCGGCCGAGTATCTCGACAGTTCCGCGATGGGTATGCTGCTGCAGCTGCGTGACTACGGTTCTGACCAGGGCGGCGTGGAACTGCATAACAGTAACGAAGCGGTGCGTGCGATCCTGCGCATCGCGAACTTCGACAAGTTGTTCAGAGTCGCCTGACAGACCGACTGCCTGGCCGGTCAATTCAACCGGTTCGATTGACCCCTCTCGCGAACGACTGTTGTAATCCACCTGACAATACTCTCAACGAGCGCCCGAATGACCCGACTGCAACCCGTCATCCTCTCCGGTGGTTCCGGCACGCGCCTCTGGCCCCTGTCGCGCCGCGCCTTTCCCAAGCAGTTCCTTGCGCTGGTCGACGATGCAACCCTGTTGCAGTCGACGGCGGCGCGACTGGACAGCCTGGACGGCGGCGCCGAGGTTGCCGCCCCATTGATTGTCTGCAACGAGGCGCACCGTTTCCTGGTTGCCGAGCAGTTGCGCGCGAATGGACATGCCGCGCGCAACATCCTGCTCGAACCGATCGGGCGCAACACCGCGCCAGCCCTGACCCTCGCGGCACTCGACAGCCTGGCCGAAGATCCCGTGCTGATCGTGATGCCTGCGGATCATGTGGTCAAAGACGTGGACGCCTTCGCACGCGCGGTGGCGGCCGGCATGGAGCATGCCGCGGCCGGCAAGGTGGTCACCTTCGGTATCGTGCCGAATTCGCCGCAGACCGGGTTCGGCTATATCCGTTCCGGTGCCGCCGTCGATGCCCAGGCCTTTGCGCTCGAGGCGTTTGTTGAAAAACCGGATCTGGCGACCGCGGAGTCTTATCTCGAGAGCGGTGAATATTTCTGGAACAGCGGCATCTTTTTGTTGAAGGCGTCGCGTTGGCTTGCGCTTATCGAGCGGTTCCGCCCTGACATTGCCACCGCCGTGCGTGCGGCCTACGAGGATGGGCAGCGTGACCTCGACTTCTATCGGGTCGACAAGGATGGCTTTGCCGCCTCGCCCGGTGAGTCGATCGATTATGCGGTGATGGAGCCTTTGTCGAAGGAAGCCGGCGAGTGCCTGATGGTGCCGCTGGACGCCGGCTGGTCGGACATCGGCGCCTGGTGTGCCCTGTGGGAGGTCTCGCCGCAGGACGACGCAGGCAATGCCTGTCACGGTGACATCATTGCCATCGATGCACGCGACAACCTGTTGCATGCACAACATCGCATCGTTGCCGCAGTCGGCGTGCAGGACCTGATCGTGGTCGAGACCTCGGACGCGGTGCTGGTGGCGCATAAGGACCATACCCAGGATGTCAAACGCATCACCGAGCATCTCGACGCCGAGGGGCGCGGCGAGAGCGAGTTTCACCGCTGCGTGCATCGCCCCTGGGGTACCTTCGAGGGGGTCGACCAGGGGGAGCGTTTTCAGGTCAAGCGACTCAGTGTGAAGCCGGGCGCCACCCTGTCGTTGCAGATGCACCACCACCGGGCGGAGCACTGGATCGTGGTCAGCGGCACAGCCAGGGTCACGCGCGACGACGATATGTTCCTGTTGTCGGAGAACGAGTCGACCTATATCCCCATCGGTACCCGGCACCGCCTGGAGAACCCGGGCTCGATTCCGCTGGAGATCATCGAGGTGCAGTCGGGTTCGTATCTCGGAGAGGATGACATCGTGCGCTTTGAAGATGTCTACAATCGCGCGGGAAAGACGGACTGATCCAGTCAGGCGCGTTTCTCTCAAGCCGCCTTTTCCGCTATTCTTGCCGGTCTTTTTCAAGCGGTTATCAAGCGGAGCGCGGTCATGGGGTTCAAGTGCGGTATCGTTGGTTTGCCAAACGTCGGCAAATCGACTCTTTTCAATGCCTTAACCAAAGCAACGATCGCTGCTGAAAACTATCCTTTCTGCACCATCGACCCCAACGTCGGGGTTGTGCCGTTGCCGGACAGGCGGCTCGACGTGCTGGCGGGCATCGTCAAGCCGCAGAATGTCGTGCCCACCACGATGCAGTTCGTCGATATCGCCGGCCTGGTCGCCGGTGCGTCGAAAGGCGAGGGCCTGGGCAACAAGTTCCTGGCCAATATCCGCGAAACCGATGCCATTGCCCAGGTGGTGCGGTGCTTCGAGAACGACGATATCGTGCACGTGTCCGGCAAGGTCGATCCGCTGGCGGATATCGAGGTGATCAATACCGAACTTGCGCTGGCCGATCTGGAATCGGTCGAAAAGGCACTGTACAAGGCCGAGAAACTGGTCAAGACCGGTGACAAAAAGGTGCTGGCCCGTCGCGACCTGATGGTGCGGGTGCGCGATCAACTCGATCAGGGCCTGCCGGTGCGCACCATGGAATTGAGTGATGACGAGCGCCTGGAACTGCGCGATCTGCAGTTGCTGACCGGCAAGCGCACGCTGTACATCGCCAACGTCAACGACGACGGCTTCACCGACAACCCGTTTCTCGATGCCGTAAGCGCGCATGCCGAGGCGGAGGGGGCCGAGGTCGTGGCGGTCTGCGCGGCGATCGAGGCCGAACTCGCCGAACTGGATGACGAGGAAAAGACCGAGTTTCTCGCCGAGATGGGGCTGGAAGAGCCGGGTCTCGATCGCGTCGTGCGGGCCGGTTACGACTTGCTGCATCTGCAGACCTATTTTACCGCCGGCGTGAAAGAGGTCAGGGCCTGGACGATGCCAGTCGGTGCGACCGCACCACAGGCGGCGGGCGTCATCCATACCGATTTCGAGCGCGGTTTCATCCGTGCCGAGGTGATCGCCTACGACGATTTCGTCGCCTGTGGCGGCGAACACGGGGCGAAGGATGCCGGCAAGCTGCGCCTCGAAGGCAAGGACTACATCGTCCAGGATGGCGACGTCGTGCATTTCCGCTTCAACGTCTGAGCCGCCGGCACGGCGTGCGTCGCTTGATTTCGTTGACAATATCGCGGTCTGCCTATAAAATCGCGCGCCTCGTTTGGCAAGGTAGCTCAGCTGGTTAGAGCACCGCACTCATAATGCGGGGGTCGGCAGTTCAAGTCTGCCCCTTGCTACCAAAATCAAGAACCGGCCCCTGTCCAGGGCGCCGGTTTTTTTCTTTCATGTGCGCGCCGAATGGCTGCCTGTGCCGCGGATCCGTCCGCTCCCCTATGGTTGTTGCGTGCGTGGTCGGCCCTGCCGTCGCAGCAGCGATTGGTTTTGCGCGAGGCCTATGCCCGGCACCTGGATACGCTGCCCCGACCTGTGACCTGGTTACCAAGATCGCGCGTTTCTGCGCCTGATTGGCTGACCGGGGTGTCGATTATTCAGTCAGTCGGTGAAACTTTCGCCGCGGCGCCCCGGTCCTAATCTGCGAGGGCATGATGCCCTGCAACGAACACGCGTTCGTTGAGACTCCCCTTGGTGATTGGCTGATGCCCTGTTAAAGGGCGTCAGCCTTTTTTTTGCCCGATTGTGGCGCAAAACCCCCGTTTTATGCTCGATATTGGTGCGACTTCACGCCCTCTTAGTGATCGTCGAAATTTATTTAGTCTTTAAAACAAAGGGTTAATGAGTGGCATGATTGGTGCATCCCGTTGCGCCACCAACAAAGTGCTCATTTCGCAGAGCAGACAACGACACAAGAGGCGAGCGATGAAGAGAGTTAGTGCGGTCCCGATGGCGCTTGGGGCGACGTTGCTGTGTGCCATGCCCGGCCTGGTCTGGGCCGAAGACGCCGCGGCGAGCGGGGCGAATACGGCGTGGATTCTGACCTCGACCGCGCTGGTCCTGTTTATGACCCTGCCGGGCCTGGCGCTGTTCTATGGCGGCCTGGTGCGCAGCAAGAACGTGCTGTCGGTGTTGATGCAGTGTTTCTCCATTGCCGGTATCGCGTCGGTCTTGTGGCTGGTTGCCGGCTACAGTCTCGCGTTTGGCGAGGGTAATGCCTGGATCGGCGATTTCAGCAAGGTGCTGATGTCCGGTGTCGGCCGCGAGACCCTCGCCGGCGATATCCCCGAAGCCCTCTTCATGCTGTTCCAGATGACCTTCGCGATTATCACGCCGGCACTGATCATCGGTGGCTTTGCCGAGCGGATGAAGTTTTCGGCCATGCTGTTGTTCAGCGCGATCTGGCTGATGCTGGTCTACGTACCGGTCACCCATTGGGTGTGGGGTGGCGGTTGGCTGGGCGAAATGGGCCTGTACGATTTTGCCGGCGGTACCGTGGTGCACATCACGGCGGGTGTTGCGGCCCTGGTTGCTGCCATTGTGATCGGCCCGCGGCGTGGTTTTCCCAGCGTTGCGATGCCGCCGCATAACATGACGATGACGGTCATGGGTGCGGGTATGTTGTGGGTCGGCTGGTTCGGCTTCAACGGCGGTAGCGCGCTTGCCGCCAATGGCGACGCCGCGATGGCGATGCTGGTTACCCATATCTCCGCGGCGATGGGTGCCATGGTATGGATGGGCATGGAATGGATCAGGTTCGGCAAGCCCAGCGCCCTGGGTGCGGTAACCGGGATGGTTGCCGGCCTGGGCACGATCACGCCGGCATCCGGTTTCGTCGGGCCTGCGGGAGCCTTGCTGATCGGCCTGTTGGCCGGCTTCGTCTGCTTCAATGCGACCATGTTCATCAAGCGTGTGCTGAAGATCGATGATTCGCTCGACGTCTTCCCGGTGCACGGTGTCGGCGGCATCCTGGGTACCCTGATGGCCGGGATCCTGTCATCCACCAGCCTGGGCGTGTTCAGTGGCTATGGTTTCGCCGATGGCAACGAGACCATGGGTGAGCAACTCTACGTTCAATTCATCGGTGTCGCGGCAACGATTGTGTTTACCGCGGTTGTGACCTACGTCATTCTGAAACTGGTCGGCGCCATGGTTGGTCTGCGGGTTTCGGAAGAGGACGAAACCCAGG
>CAVRBK010000104.1:0-3192 GCA_963719025.1 uncultured Gammaproteobacteria bacterium
CTGTTCGGGCCGTTGCGCCGCCTGGTGAACGGCGCGTGACCGCGGTGCAGCACCGCGTGTTCCTCGAGGGCGAGGCGCAGCAGGAAGCGTACGGTGCCCGCCTGGCCGCGGCCTGTGACGGTCCGCTGCTGGTCTTCCTGCAGGGTGATCTCGGGGCGGGCAAGACCACGTTCACGCGTGGCCTGGTGCGCGGCTTCGGGCATGCGGGTGCGGTCAAGAGTCCGACCTACACGCTGATCGAGCCCTACGACATCGCCGGTCGCAAGGTCTACCACCTCGATCTCTACAGGGTCGGTGATCCGGGTGAACTGGAGTACCTCGGACTGCGTGAGATGCTCGCCGAGGATGCCGTGCTGGTCGTCGAATGGCCGGAGCGGGGCGAGGGCTGGTTGCCGAAACCGGATCTGTGGCTGCACATCGATCACCGGCCCGATGGGCGCGTACTGGATTTCCGGGCCGAGACCGAGCGGGGTGCCCGAATCCTCGAACGCCTGATCGATAACCTCCAGTAAAGTTACAGAAACATTGCTTATGTAATCGATTTTTCTGGGAAATTTTAAAATCGTGTGCTAATTTCAATGCATCGGCTCAGGGAAAAAACCGGACCTCTGAACCCTATGGGAAAACGATTCGCCTTACTCGCACTGCTGATTTTCTCCTCCCAGCTACTCGCCTCGCAGGTGGCCGGGGTTCGCCTGTGGACCGCCCCTGATCACACCCGGCTGGTGTTCGATACGACGGGCCCGGCCGAACACAAGGTTTTCGCCCTGGCCTCGCCGGATCGGCTGGTCATTGATTTCGCGGGGGCGAACCTGGCGGAGGGATTCGACAGCGCCAGCATCCAGGATCGTCACCTCGGCGGCATGCGTCACGCGGTGCGGCCGGACGGCACCCTGCGCGTTGTACTCGATCTCAAGCAGACCGTGCGGCCAAAGACTTTCTCGTTGAAACCGAATGCGCGTTATGGGCATAGATTGGTGGTGGATCTGTACCCGGTCGAGGCCACCCGCAAGCCGCGGGTGGCCCTGTCGGCCAAGGACATCAAGCGAGCGCGCGACGTGGTTGTCGCGGTGGATGCCGGGCACGGCGGCGACGACCCGGGAGCCCGGGGTTCGCGCTACCGCACCAATGAAAAGCAGGTCACGCTGGAGATCGCCCGGCGCCTCAAGCGGCTGATCGATGCCCAGCCCGGCATGCGCGCGGTGCTGACCCGCACAGGTGATTACTACATCGGTTTGCGTAAACGCATGATGCTGGCCCGCAAGCAGCGTGCGGACCTGTTCGTCTCGGTGCATGCCGACGCCTTCCGTGACAAGCGTGTGCGCGGTTCATCCGTCTACGTATTGTCCCGCCGCGGTGCGTCCAGCGAGGCGGCGCGCTGGCTGGCAGAAAAGGAAAACTCCGCAGACCTGGTTGGTGGGGTAAGCCTGGAGGACAAGGACCCGGTGCTGGCATCGGTGCTGCTCGATCTGTCGCAGTCGGCCACCCAGCATGCCAGCCTCAGTGCGGCAGCGAAGGTCTACGGCGAGCTTGGACGGGTCGGCAAGATCCACGGACGACGAGTTCAGCAGGCCGGATTCATGGTGCTGAAGTCCCCCGATATTCCCTCGATGCTGGTGGAGACCGGGTTCATCTCCAACCCGGCTGAAGAGCGCAACCTGCGCGATCCCAAGTACCAGGAGAAGATGGCCAAGGCGATCATGAGCGGGGTGCAGAAATTCTTCGCCGAGGCACCGCCGCCGGGTACCCTGCTGGCCGAGCATCAGCAGAAGTCGCTCAAGCACGTGATCAGCCGTGGCGACACCCTGTCCGAGATCGCTGACCGCTACAGCGTCAGCCTTGCCAGCCTGCGGCGCGAGAATCGTATCCGCAGCGACAACCATATCCGCATCGGCCAGGTCCTGGTCATCCCCGGTACCTGATTTTCCGCCAATTTCCGAACGACTGGAATAACTGCGCCACAGGTCCGTCCTACGGGGGAGCCAGGTGTCTTTCGACAAGCCTGGCCAAAAAAACCTGGAGGCAGAGCGAAATGCGAATATTCCTGATGGCCCTGATGTTGGCCGCGGCAACCACCGTTGGTGCCGCCGACATGCACCGCGTTGTATTCCACCTGGATGAGGCCGATCCGGCGCGCCAGAACCTGGTGCTCAACAACGCATCGAATGTGAACAAGTACTACCTGGACAAGGGCGAAGAGGTCGAGATCGAGATCGTCGCCTACGGCCCGGGCCTGACCATGCTGATCCCCGGCAAGTCACCCGTCGCAGAGCGGGTCGACAGCATCTCGCAGAATTTCGACAACGTCTCCTTCCGTGCCTGCGCGAACACCCATGCCAAGATGTCGAAAAAGGCGGGCAAGGACATCGCCCTGATGCCGCAGGCGCAGATGGTGCCCTCAGGTGTGATTCACCTGATCGAGCGCCAGGAGGCAGGCTGGTCGTACATCCGGCCGTGAACCGAATCCTTTGATGGAAGGCTTTTGCCCGCCACTGAGCGGGCTTTTTTCTGTGTAGCGCCTTTATCCGGTGGTCAGTGGTGAACCGGCGGTGGCAGAATGCGCGCATGCCATCCCGCATTCATGCCCTGCCGACCCAACTCATCAACCAGATCGCCGCCGGCGAGGTGGTGGAGCGCCCGGCTTCGGTGGTCAAGGAACTGGTCGAAAACAGTCTCGACGCCGGGGCGCAGCGGGTTCAGGTCGATGTTGAGCAGGGCGGGGTGAAGCTGATCCGGATCACCGACGATGGTTCTGGAATCGACGCCGACGATCTGCCGCTGGCGCTGTCGCGACACGCCACCAGTAAATTGCAGGCGCTCGAAGACCTCGAGCGCATCGCCAGCATGGGATTTCGCGGCGAGGCGCTGCCGGCGATTGCCTCGGTGTCGCGCCTGAGTATTGCCTCGCGCGCAGCGGATGCCGAGTCGGCCTTCGAAACCGATGGGCTGGCGCAGTCGCTGCGTCCCTCGGCGCTGTCACGCGGCACCGTAATCAGCGTGCGCGACCTGTTTTTCAACACCCCGGCGAGGCGCAAGTTTCTGCGCACCGACAAGACGGAATTTTCCCATCTCGAACAGGTGGTCAAGCGGCTCGCCCTGGTCCGGCAGGATGTCACCTTCGTGCTCAATCACAATGGTCGCGAGGTGTTCTGCGCCCATCGTGCTGACGACCGGGCCGGACATGAGCGGCGC
>CAVRBK010000105.1:0-6740 GCA_963719025.1 uncultured Gammaproteobacteria bacterium
GATCTCGACATCGCTCTGCACCCCTGCGTGACCGTACAGTTCTGCACCGATCTGCAGGGGGCTGCGTGAGCCGGAGAAGCCATCACCGCGGGTGCGCAGGACACTGCCGATGTAGCACAGGCGGGTTGGCGCCTCGTGGCGCAGCCGATGGGCGTCGATACGTGCGGCCTGCGGGGTGATATCGGCGCGCACACCCAGCAGGCGACCACTCACCTGGTCGGTCAGCTTGAACGTCTGCAATTCGAGATCGCGCCCGGTGCCCGTCAACAGGGATTCGAGGTACTCGATGAATGGTGTAACCACCATCTGGTAGCCCCAGGTGGCA
This sequence comes from uncultured Gammaproteobacteria bacterium, assembly GCA_963719025.1. Lineage (GTDB taxonomy): Bacteria > Pseudomonadota > Gammaproteobacteria > Chromatiales > Chromatiaceae > Thiosocius. Next base: position 326 of record CAVRBK010000105.1, read on the forward strand.
TAGGCGTCGAGCAATGAGCGCCGCAGGGCCTCCAGGGGGCGCGCGCGCGCCGGCAGCAGTTCATCGATGCCTTCGGGCAGTAACCAGGTGTTGTTCGGTTTCACAGGCCGAAATGCCTCTGGGTCAGTCGGAATCGGTCAGATCGAAAATCCCCGGCGATCGGTGCGCGAGCGCAGATCGCACGCGCAACCTTGGCGGTGCGACGCGGCGCGGCGCGGCGCAGCAACTCGGGGAATTAACCAAAAACTGTCGATTCATGGGTTGTTCGGAAGGCGCCTATCGCACCAGGTATAACAGCACGAGGCCGGCCAACATCGAAAACAGGCCGCTGTTGCGCAGTGACTTGTCATCCATCTCGCTGACCATCCGCATCATGTCGCGAAAAGCACTTGGGCTGGCAAATGGCAGGATTCCCTCTACTACCAGCATCAAGGCCAAGGCGGCCCACAGGTCCTGCCACATCGCTGCATCCACAAAAAAGCCGGGTGACACCCGGCCTTGCTCGGTTCGACCAAGGGCGGCCGGTGCACCATGCACCCACCGCCAAACTTTTGAAATTTTCCCAGATCAGCCCGGCATTGTCCATTTGTGGCAGCGCTGTGCCGGCCAAAACATGAAAAAGGCCGGGACTAAGTCCCGGCCTTGACAGTCAATCGGCCCAGCAATGCCGCCTGCTACTGTTTGTTGGCATTGAAGTACTGGAAGAATTCCGAATCCGGATCCAGCACCATCATGCTGTCGCCACCCGCAAAAACATCGCGGTAGGCGGTCAGACTGCGCCAAAAGCTGTAGAAATCGGCATTCTGCTGGAACGCCTTGGCGTATTCCTCGGTCGCCTTGGCCTCACCCTCACCGCGCAGCAGTTCGGATTCGCGGTAGGCATTGGCCACGATCTCGATACGCTGACGATCGGCATCGGCCTGGATCTTTTCCGCCTCCTCCGCACCCTGGGCGCGCAACTCGGCGGCCACACGATGCCGCTCGGTACGCATCCGCTCGTAGATGTTCTCGCTGATGTTGTCGGTGAAATCGATCTGCTTGACCCGGACATCGACGATCTCGACACCGAGGTCGGCGGCCTGCTCGTTCGAGTTTCTCGCCAGGGTCGCCATGATCTCGGTGCGCTCGCCGGAGACCACTTCCTTAACGGTACGTTTACCGAACTCGTCACGCAGGGCCGCGTTGATCCGCGCCGACAGCAGGCGCGAGGCCGTGTCCTGGCTGCCACGGGTCGAGCGGTAGAACTGCGCCACATCGGCGATACGCCACTTGGCATACGAGTTCACCACCACGAACTTCTTCTCGACAGTCAGGAACTGCTCAGGCGGGGTATCCAGCGTCTGGATGCGCTTGTCGAACTTGACCACGTCCTGAATGACCGGGATTTTCACGTGCAGACCCGGCTTGAAGTCGGCGTCGACGATCTCACCCAGTCGCAACAGCAAGGCCAGCTGCTGTTCCTGCACAACGAACAGCGACGAGCTGCTGACCAAGACGACGATCGCGAGGATGACGGCCGCGAATATACCTTTTCCGGAATTCATTAACGCTCCCTCCGCGTGCGATCAAAACTCGGACGGCTGTCGTTCAGCGCGCCCCGGTTGCCGCTGGGCGGCAGTGCGATACGCGGCGAATCCGGCGCCTTGAAGGCCTTTTCCCGAGTACTCGGCTGAATCATGCGGTCGAGCGGGAGGTAGGTCAGGTTGCTGCCTTGCTTCACATCGAGCAGGACCTTGCCGGTATTACTCAGCACCTCCTGCATCGTTTCCAGATACAGCCGTTCGCGGGTCACCCCAGGGGCCTTCTCGTATTCACGCAGCAGCGCCAGGAAGCGCTGTGACTCACCCTCGGCCTCGGCGATCACGCGGGCCTTGTAACCCTTGGCGTCTTCGACCAGGCGGGCGGCTTCACCGCGGGCCCGCGGCACGACGTCGTTGGCATACGACTGCGCCTGGTTCTGCAGGCGTTCCTTGTCCTCGCGGGCGCGGATGGCGTCGGCAAAGGCCTCGGAGATCGCCTCCGGCACGTCGGCGCGCTGGATGTTGATGTTGGTCACGATCAGACCGGTGCGGTACAGGTCCAGCAACTGCTGGGTCCCCTGCTGCACCGACTTGGCGATCGCGCTGCGGTTCTCGGTGATGATGTCATCGAGCCGGCTCTTGCCGATCACCTCACGCAGGCTGGACTCCATGGCACCATGGATCGTCGCACCCGGATCGGCGTCCTGGAACAGGAAGTCGGCCGCATCCTGGATGCGGAACTGCACCTCCAGGGTCACGTCGGCGATGTTCTCGTCCTTGGTCAGCATCTGTGCGCGATGCTGGAACTTGTTGACCTGGTCGACGTTCACCACGTCGACCGTGTCGACGAACGGCAACTTGAGGTGTGGACCCGGCGAGGTTACCGAGCTGTAGGCGCCGAAGCGCTTGACCACGCCCCGTTCGGCAGGCTGGACGATATAAAAGGCCTCCATCGCCAGAACAGCGACCGCCACCAGGGCGACGATCACGCCGATCCCCTTCTTGCCGGCACCGCCGCCCGACGGACCTGCATTCGTCGCCACCGCCGCCACCGCGACGCTTGCCGCCGAACAGGCCGCCCATCTTGTCCTGCAACTTGCGGACTACTTCATCGAGATCTGGTGGACCTTGATCGCCACCCTTGTTATTCCAAGGGTCGCGGTTACCACCACCCGGTTCATTCCAGGCCATGCGTTACTCCCGTGCACTGGTTTTAATACTGTCGCGAGGACTCTATACGCGGCGATTCTATCAATACCGCCGCCCGAATGGACATTATCCGGCTGTCGCTGCCGGTTCACCGCTGTCGCACCACCGTTCGGCAACAACCGGTTCGTGCTTTTTCAGCCGCTCATACTCTCGACGCTTCAACTCCACGTCCAGTTCCCATCCCCCGTCCTTGGCGTGGTATTCGTTGGTAATCGCTCCCTGCTCGAATAGCAGGGCGCGCAGCACGACCATGTGCCGGATCGAGCACCAGATGGCCACGCACGACGTCGCTGCGGAACAGCATCGTCAGCGCCTCTAGCAGCCCCTCGATACCGGCGCCGCTCGCCGCCGACAGCCAGACCCGAAGCGGCACGCCCTCTTCGTCGTATTCGACGCGCGGCGCAGCCTCGGGCATCAGGTCGATCTTGTTGTAGACCTCGAGCCGCGGTACATCGATGGCACCGATCTGGCCGAGCACGTCCTCCACCTCGGCGATCTGCTCGGCACGCTGATGGCTGTGCGCGTCGATCACATGCAGCAGCAGGTCGGCCTCGACGGTCTCCTGCAGGGTGGATTTGAATGCCGCGACCAGTTCGTGTGGCAGGCGCGACACGAAGCCTACCGTATCGGCCAGGATCAGGCTGCTGTCGTCGTTCAGATCGACCCGCCGCAGGGTCGGATCCAGGGTGGCGAACAGCTGATCCCGCGCATACACACCGGCCTCGGTCAGGCAGTTGAACAGCGTCGACTTGCCCGGCATTGGTGTAGCCGACCAGCGATACCGTCGGCACCTCGTTGCGTCGGCGTGAACGCCGTCCCTGCTCGCGCTGGCTGTCGACCTTGGCCAGCCGTCGCCCGATCTGATCGATGCGCTGATTGAGCAGACGCCGGTCGGTTTCGAGCTGGGTTTCACCCGGACCACGCAGACCGATACCGCCCTTCTGGCGCTCGAGGTGGGTCCAGCCGCGCACCAGGCGGGTCGACAGATGGCGCAACTGCGCCAGCTCGACCTGCAGCTTGCCCTCGTGCGATCGCGCGCGCTGGGCAAAGATATCCAGGATCAGGCCGGTACGATCGAGCACGCGGCACTCGAACAGGCTTCTCGAGGTTGCGCTCCTGGCTGGGCGACAGCGGGTTGTCGAAGATCACCAGTTCGGCATCCAGGGCACGCGACTGTTCGCGCACCTCTTCCGCCTTGCCGCTGCCGATGTACAGCCGCGTGTCCGGCGCCTGGCGCTGCGCACTGATCAGCGCCAGCGGATCGGCGCCCGGCCGAGCGCGCCAGTTCACTGAATTCCTGCAGCTCTTCGGGCTGCGGCGGACCAGTGCAGGCTCACGTGAACCAGGATGGCCTTTTCGCCGCTCTTGCGGGCGTTCAAACATCGCGTTTCCTGCGCCTGGGCCGCGCACAACGAAACGACCCCGCAGACGCGCCACGGGGTCACAGGAGAGGGAACAGGCGGGCTGTAGAAATCAGGCGTTGCCAGGTTCAGCAGGATCACCCTCAGTGTCGCCGTGCGCGTGCTGGATGCGCACGTTGCGAGCCGGCACTACCGTGGAAATCGCATGCTTGTACACCATCTGGCTCACGCTGTTCTTCAGCAGGACGACAAATTGATCGAATGACTCGATGGTTCCCTGGAGCTTGATTCCGTTCACCAGAAAAATCGATACCGGCACGCGCTCTTTGCGCAATGCATTCAGAAACGGGTCTTGCAGGCTTTGTCCCTTTGACATGGGGTACTCCCTCTTATTTGTTTGGTTGAATATTATTTGCGCTCAACAACTTAGGGCGCATTACCGGCACCGCAGTTCAAGCCAAAACGGCCAGCGTCACAGTGCCAAACTTTTTCTTACGCACAACGATCCAAAACTATAGCACAGCGTATTGCATGAATATTTGAATTGTGTAGGTTTTGCGAGGTGTTAGACGGAATTCACAACATCACGGGTGAACTCAATCCTGCACCTGATCCAGGCCTTCCGCGGCCAGCGCAGCAGCCTGCCCGACCACATCCCCATCCTCATCCAGCCAGTGGCACGATTTTTCGCTGCGCAGCCAGGTCATCTGCCGTTTCGCCAGCTGCCGGGTCGCCGCCTGGCCACGACCGATCATCTCGTCCCGATCGAACTCACCGCGCAGCCAGCCCCACACCTGGCGGTAACCGACCGACCGCATCGACGGCAGGTCCGGGTCCAGGTCGCCGCGCGCCACCAGTTGCTCGACCTCCTCGACAAAACCGTTCTCGAGCATGGCCAGGAAGCGCTGATCGATACGCTCATGCAGCCGTGCCCGCGATGCCGGCGAACGCACCAGCTTGATCGCCCGGTAGGGCATCGGCGATCCCGCGGCAGCCTGCAGTTCACTGAGCGGGCGCCCACTCAGCTCCCACACCTCGAGCGCGCGCAGCGTGCGCTGCGGATCATTGGGATGGATGCGCTGTGCCGCGACCGGGTCGACCACCGCCAGCCGCTCGTGCAAGGCCCGCAGTCCTTCGCTCGACAACTGCCGCTCGAGTCGCTGGCGCACCACCGGGTCCGCCCGCGGCATTTCAGAGAGGCCGTATTGCAGGGCCCTGTAGTACAACATGGTGCCGCCGACCAGCAGGGGTATCCGGCCGGCGTCCACGATCTCGGCCATCTCGCGCAGTGCATCGGTACGGAAGCGTGCGGCGGAATAGACCTCTGCAGGATCGCAGATATCGATCAGACGATGCGGTGCGCGCGCCAGTTCCTCGGCATTCGGCTTCGCCGTACCGATATCCATGCCGCGATAGACCATCGCCGAATCGACGCTGATCAGCTCGACCGGCAACCTCTCACGCAGCGCCATCGCCAGATCGGTCTTGCCCGACGCGGTCGGCCCCATCAGCAGAATCACCGGCGGCAATGCCTTCGCGCCAGCCGTCATGACAGGAACAGGCCATGAGGGGCTCGGATGCTTTTGCTTTGTCTGTTTGTCACGGGTCAGCGGGGCGGTTCAGGTGTTCAGCGGCCACGCAGAAACAGCTTGTCCAGCTGCTGCATGTCCAGCTGCGTCCAGGTCGGGCGACCGTGGTTGCACTGGCCGCTGCGCTCGGTGCGCTCGATATCGCGCAGGAGGGCATTCATCTCCTCCAGGCCGAGACGGCGATTGGCGCGCACCGATCCATGACATGCCATGGTCGATAGCACCTCGTTGATCTGCTCCAGGATCCGCCGACTGTCGCCATGCACCACCAGGTCGGCCAGCACATCCCGCAGCAGCCGCTCGGCATCGGCGTTGCGCAGCAGGGCCGGCAGGGCACGCACGACCAGGGACTGGTCACCCAGGCGATTGACCTCCATGCCGAGCCCGGCGAACAGCTCGACATGCTGTTCGACCAGCTCTGCCTCGCGCCGGCTGACCGCAACACTGACCGGCACCAGCAGGGGCTGGCTCTTTATCCCCTCGCCTTCGCGCGCCCGCTTGAACGATTCGTAGGTGATGCGCTCGTGCGCCGCATGCATATCGACCAGCACCAGGCCCTCCCGGTTCTGCGCCAACACGTAGACGCCGTGCAGCTGGGCTATCGCGAAGCCCAGCGGATGCGCTTCGCCGACCGATTCGGGCACGCGGTGGGCTGCCGCCGCGTCCGCAACGGCCGTCGCCGGCGGCGCCTGCCAACGCTCGGCCGCGCGGTATGCCGCCCGGCGCTCTGCAATCG
>CAVRBK010000106.1:0-14456 GCA_963719025.1 uncultured Gammaproteobacteria bacterium
CCCCGTGCCGCCATCATCCAGGAGATACTTTCACAGAGTAGAGCCTGATGATGTTGCCGACCGATGTAGCCCGACCCGAACCTGCCGTCCGCGAGGGTCTTTATCCGCCAGCCAGGCGCGGTGACCCGGGTGGGTCGGTAGCGGACGCCCGCCGCGGGTTTCGTCTCGCCGGATTGATTTTCCTTGTTTCGTCACTGCTGGTTTCCGGCTGTGCGATCAACCCCAAACCGATAGATGACGCCGAGTTGCAGCGGGTCAATGGGCTCGACCGCAAGGCGGCCGTGGCCTTGGTGCCGCTCGATGGACCGCTGACGATCGAGGAGGCCACCGCGCGGGTTCTGAAATTCAACCTCGAGCACCGTACACGCCTGTTGCAGCAGTCGCTGGCGGTCGCCCAGTTCGATGTCAGCAAGTTCGACATGCTGCCGAAGATGATCGCCGGGGTGGGCTACACCACGCGTGACCGGGAGAACATCCGGCGCGCCGTCGATTCGGTTACCGGCCTGCCGTCGCTGAGCAATCCGTTCATCACGTCGGAAAAGACTCACACCACCGCCGACCTGGGATTGACCTGGAACCTGCTCGATTTCGGTGTCAGCTACTACGCGGCGAAGCAGAATGCCGACCGCCTGCTGGTGGCCGGCCAGCGTCGCCGCCAGGCCATGCATGAGCTCATCCAGCGCACCCGCTCGGCCTTCTGGCGGGCGATCGCCGCCACCCGGCTGGAACAGGCGGTGCGCGACAACCTGCGCGAGGCCGAGTCGGCCCTGGCCGATTCGCAGAAGATGCTCGAACGCCGGATCAAGGCGCCCCAGGAGGCGCTGCGTTACCAGCGCAACCTGCTGGAGAACCTTCGCCTGCTGGAGAGTGTGAAGCGGGAGTTGTCCTCTGCGCGTATCGAACTGGCGAGCCTGATCGGCGCCGAGCCCGGCAGCCGCTTCGAACTGGTCGAGCCGCAACGCACCCGTGCCGGTCTGCTCGACATGGATGCAGAGCAGATGGAGCAGATCGCCCTGCTGAGCAATGCCGAGTTGCGCGAGGAACACTACAACGTGCGCATTGCCGCACTGGAGACGCGCAAGAGTCTCGTGAAACTGTTGCCCGGCCTTTCCTTCAATTACGGCTTCAACTACGACAACGACGATTTCCTGATCCACGACCAGTGGCGTGAGGGCGGTCTGCGGGCAACCTTCAACCTGTTGAACCTGCTCGCCATGCCGCGTCAGAAGCGTGCCTCGGAGGCCGCCGAGGCGGTTGCGGAAAGCCGCCGGATGGCGCTGCAGATGGCGGTCCTCACCCAGGTGCACCTGGGGCGTAACTACTACGCCAGCGTGGTCCGGCAACACCAGCGGGCGGAACAGATCGCGGCGATCGACCAACAACTGGCGAGCTTCTCCGCCAAGCAGGCGAGGAGCGGCATGAGCAGCGATCTCGATCGCATTGCCGCCAACGTGGTGGCGATCATGAGCGCGGTGCGGCGCTACCAGTCGATCGCACGGGTCGAGGAGGCCGCCAGCCAGTTGCAGGCGACCCTCGGGCTGGAGCCTGATATCGCGAGCCTTGACGATCTCTCGCTGCCGCAACTCACCGCCATCATGCGCGAGGAGTTGCATCGCACCTACCAGATGGCCTCGCCGGCGACGCAGCCGGAAGCCGCGTCCACGACTGGCGAGGCGAAGTGAGTGATGAAATGTTGCTTTGCCGGGTCATTCCATTGGCGCCTGCTCGTCCTGTTCCTGCTGTTGACCGGATCCTTGTCGGCGGCAGATAACGCGGCCCTACTGGCGCGTCAGCCGGTTCCCGCGCAGCTGGTGCCGGAGCGGCAGACCACGCTCGCCTCCGAACTGGCCGGCAAGATCGAGCGCATCGCGGTCGCCGAGGGTGAGTTCTTCGATAAGGGCGACACCCTGGTTGAGTTGGACTGTGCACTGCAGCAGGCCCAGCTGGTGCGCGCCAAGGCCCAGCGGCGTGCCGCGCGTGCCACCTACAACGGCAACCGCGAACTGGCCGGGCTGAACGCCATCGGCAAGGTCGAGATGGAAAAGAGCGCGGCCGAGATGGCGGTCGCGCAGGCCGAGGTGCGCTATCTCGAGGTGATGCTGAAGAAGTGTCGCATCCTGGCGCCTTTCGCCGGTGCCGCCGGCCAATGGCAGGTGCAGCCCCAGCAATACGTGCAGGCCGGGCAGGCGATTATCGATGTCCACGATCACCGCGCCTTGCGCGTCGAGTTCATCGTGCCCACCGCCTGGCTGGACTGGTTCGAGCCGGGCTACGGTTTTTCCATCCATATAGAAGACAGCGGCAAGGCCTATCCGGCGCGGCTGCTGCGCACCGCGGCCAGGGCGGACCCGGTCAGCCAGTCGATACAGGCGGTGGCCGTGCTGGACGGCGATTTTCCCGAACTGATCGCAGGGATGAGCGGTTACCTCACTTTCACGTCGTCGCAACCGGAAGGCGACGACGCGGCAATAGACACCACGAGCAGGACAATCCAATGACGACGCGCAAGCCGATCCGCAGATCGCTGAAAAGAAGCCGACCCGGGTTGATGCGCCTGGAGCAGCGCCTGATGTTCGATGGTGCCGCGGTCGAGACCGGTCTCGACGTGGCGGCCCAGGCCGATACCGAGACCAGCGCGCTGGTCGATGCCGCCGCACTGGCGGTCGCACCGGCGCAGACCCAGGCACGCCAGGAGATCGTGTTCGTCGATGCCGCGATCGACGGCTACCAGGCGATTATCGACAGCCTGGTCGATGGCACAGAGATCGTGGTGCTGGATCCGACGGCGGATGGCGTTGCACAGATTGCCGATTTTCTTGACGGACGCAGCGGTATCGATGCCGTGCACCTCGTGGGGCATGGTGCGGAGGGCGTGCAGCACCTTGGCGGTGCGGTGCTCAGCAGCGACACACTCGAACAGTATCGCGCCAGTTTCACCCGGATTGGTCTTGCGCTGGACGCCGGCGCCGACATCCTGCTCTACGGCTGCCGGGTTGGCAGTGGCGAGGGCCAGGTGTTCGTTGATTCACTCGCCACACTGGCGCACGCGGATATCGCTGCATCAGACGACCTCAGCGGCAACCCGGCATCCGGCGGTGACTGGCAGCTGGAATACCGGGTTGGCGAGATCGAGGCCGATACCCTGTTTGCCCATGTCGCCGGATTTGACGGCGTGCTGGCCCCGACGGTCGTCGACCCCGGTGCGCTGACCACGAACGAGGATACCGCTGTCGCGCTGTCCGGGGTCGATGTCACGGCACCGGATAACAGTTTCATGGAGGTCGTGGCCACGGTAACCGCCGGCGACGGCACCCTGCGCAGTCTGTCTGTCGAGAGCGATGTGCTCGGCAGCCAGGCCGATCTGGCCGGCATCAACAGTTTTCTCGATACGCTGGAGTTTGTGCCCGACCCCGGCTGGTCCGGGACGGCGACGGTCGAGATCGTGGTCGAAAGTGACTACACCAGCCGTGGCGATACCACTACGCTGAGCATCGATGTCACGGTGCAGGCGGTCAATGATGCGCCGAGCGGCAGCAGTGCCATCATTACCATCGACGAGGACGCCACCTATACCTTCAGCGCGGCCTCGTTCGGTTACGCCGATGCCGGCGACAGCCCGGCCGACAGCCTGCTCGAGGTGATTGTCGACACGGCACCGCTGAGCGGTGAGCTGAGGCTGGATGGGGCGCTGATCGGTGATGGCGAGGTGATCGCTGCCGGTGATCTGCCGACCCTCACCTACACGCCGGCGACCAACGCCAATGGCAGCGCCTATGCATCGCTCACCTTCCGGGTGCGCGACGATGGTGGCACCGATAACAGTGGTGCCAACACCAGTGCCCAGGCGACCTTGACGTTCGATGTGTCGGCCTTGAACGATGCCCCGCTGGCCGACGATCTGAGCCTGTCGGTCGACAAGAATGACAGCCTGACCTTCAGCCTCAACGGGTCCGACGTCGACGGCGGGGCGAACGCGGTCAACGATGCAGGCCTGGTCGGTTTCACTGTGATCAGCGTGCCGGGCAACGGCGTGCTGCGTGACGGCGAGGGCAGCGTCCTGTCCGATGGCGCCGAGGTATCGCTTGCCCAGGCCACCGATATGACCTTCACCCCGACGACCAACTACTCGGGCGAGGTCAGTTTCGATTACGTCGGGCGTGACGAGGCGGGTCTGACGAGTATCGCCAATGCCACCGTGACCATCACCGTGGCCGCGGTCAATGCGGCGCCCAGCGTGACCGTGCCGGTCGACGGGCAGACGGTCGACGAAGACCAGTCGGTCGCGATTTCGGGGATCTCGATTTCCGACATCGATGCGGGCAGCAACCTGATCGAGGTGACGCTGGAAGCCGGGCAGGGCACGCTGGCACTGGCGTCGGTGAACAGCCTGTTCAGCGATCCGGCTGGCACCACGCCATTGGGCGCGACGCCGGCATCGACCCTGCTGTTCTACGGCACGCTGAGCGCGATCAATACCGCCCTGGCGACCGTGACCTATGCCGGGGCAGAGAACTATTTCGGCGACGACACCCTGACCGTTACGGTCGACGATCTCGGTTACTCGGCCGGTGCCGGGGCCGGCACGCCGCAGACTGACAGCGACATTGTCTCCATTACGGTCGGCCCGGTGGCCGACGCGCCAACGACCCCCGACCTGACACTGCCCACGGTTGCCGAGGACCAGGCCGAGATCAATGGCGCCAGTATCGCCAGCCTGATGGCGAGCGCCGGGTTTGCGGATGTCGATACCGATGCGATCGCCGGCGTGGCGATCAGTGCCAACCCGGACAACAGCGGCGCCGGCGAGTGGCAGTTCTCGTTGACCAACGGTGCGAGCTGGACGGCCGTTGGCAGTGTCGATCCGAACAACGCGCTCCTGCTGTCGGCCTCGGCCTTTATCCGCTTCCTGCCGGCGCAGGACTACAACGGCACACCGCCGGCACTCACCGTGCACGCCATCGATGACAGTGGCAGCCGGACCTATACCAGCGTCGCCAGCAGTCCCTTGACCCTCGATGTCACCGGTCAGTGCCACTGACCTGGATACCGTCGGCGGGACCCTGTCGACCAGCATCTCGTCGGTCGACGATGTCCTGCAGGTGGTCAATGACAACAGTTTCCGGGTCGACGAAGGCGGCACGGTCGTGTTGACCAGCGACGTTCTGAGCATTACCGACGTCGAGGCCTCTGCGGCCGAGATCGTCTATACGCTGAAGGCAACGGGGTCGGTGCTGGGCGACGGACTGTTCCAGCGCGACAGCAGTGGCGCGGGTGACTGGCAGGATCTGGCTTTCGAGGATTCCTTCACCCAGCAGGATATCGATGACGGTCGCATACGTTATTCGCATGCCGGCGACGAACCGCTCGGTACCGAGGTGCTGGCCTACGAGGTGACCGACCTGGTCGACGGCGTGGGGAGTACGGCGTCGCGCACGCTGGATCTCGCGGTCAGCCCGATCAACGATGTGCCCGAACTGTATGTGCCGGGCGAGACGCCGCCCGGTGGCGCGGAACTGACGGCATCGGTCGACGTACTCGGTTCCTTGACGTTCAGTACCGACAACATCCTGGTCGTCGATCCCGACAACACCGCCGAGCAACTCGCTTTCCGCCTCGAATCCCTGCCGACCCTCGGCAGCCTGACGGTCGACGGGCGCCCGGTTGGTGTCGGCAGCGTGTTCCGCTACAGCGAACTGACCCAGTTGGTTTACACCTCGACCGTCAACACGTCGGGAACCGATACGTTTACCGTGACCCTGCGCGACGGGGCCGGGGGCATCGTCAGCAATGAAACCGTCAGCCTCAGTATTGGCCTGGATAACCTTGCGCCAACAGGTATTGGCAGTCTTTCCGGTCAGATCTACGAAGATCCGGACACCCATGGCGCATTTGCCAACAATGACGGCCTTCGACTCGATCAGTACAGCGGCTACGATTTCAGTGATCCCGACAGCGGTGACAGCGTCGGGGGCTATGCGATCGTCGGCAACACGGCCAATGCCGGCAGCGAGGGCAGTTGGCAATACTCCTCGGACAATGGCAGTACCTGGTCCAACATCGGCACGGTCAACGATTCGAATGCGGCGCTGGTGCTGTCGGCGACCAGCCTGGTGCGCTTCAACCCGGTCGGTGATTATTCGGGTACGCCGGATGCGCTGCAGATCAGGGTGCTCGACAGCAGCTATGGCAGCGCTCCCTACAGTGGCCTGACGTCGGACAGCAACGGTGCCCGCGTGACCCTGGATGTCACGAACCGGGGTGCAGACAGCGCGATTGCGGATACCATAGACGACCTGACGATCGAGGTCCGTGAGGTCAACGACGACCCGCTGCTGGCCAGCAACAACACCCTGGTGCTCAGCGGTGGGGCGGTCGATGCCGCTATCGGCAACGGCCTGTTGCGCGTTACCGATGTCGACTCATCGGTCCTCGCGTTCCGCGTCGAGCAGGTGCCTGTCGAGGGCTGGCTGCTGCTGGATGGCGAGGCGCTTGGGGTCGGAGCGACCTTCAGCCAGGCCGATATCGATGGCGGCCTGCTCAGCTACCGCAACGACTACAGTCCGGCCGGCACCACTGACAGTTTCATCTTCACTGTGCGCGATGGTGACTACCATAACCTGTTCGCCCGTCCCGGCGCGATCTATTCGGGCGGGCCGGCCGATGAGCCACAGTCTGACCCCGAGGCGCTGACCTTCAACATCAGCATCGCCGACGATGTCACCCCACCGGGTGGCGGGCCGGGTACCGGCGTCGGCACTGCCGCCAATGATGATGTCGTGGAGACCACACAGGGCGTGGCGGTGGATATCGCCGCTGCAGACCTGCTGGCCAACGACAGCGGGTCGTTGAGTATCGCGGTGACCGGGGTTTCGAACCCGGTCAACGGTAGCGTCAGCCTCGCCAGCGGGGTGATCACCTTTACCCCCGATCCGGGTTTCCTCGGTGCCGCCAGTTTTGAATATACCCTGACCGACGGCGCGACAACGGACACTGCCCAGGTCACCGTCTATGTCGTGCTGGTCGAGGCCGAACCGGAGTTGGCGGTAAACCAGCCGCTCACCTCGAACGAGGGGGCGACGGCGACCCTGGATAGCAGCCTCCTGCAGCTGGTCGATGATGACGATGCCGCTGCAGCGCTGACGATCACGCTGACCAGTCTCCCGGACAATGGTTACCTCTACCACGACACCGCTGGCACGGCGACGTCCATCGGCGCTGGTGCCATCCTGTTACGTGTCGATGACAGTTTCACCCAGGCCGATATCGATGCGGGATACATCAAGTTCCGTCACGATGCGGGCGAGAATTTCATCTCGAGCTTCGATTTCCGCTACACCGATGGTTCGGGTTTTAGCGCCATCGACAGCTTCGATATCGACATCACGCCGCTCAATGACCAGCCCTATTTCAACCAGGTGTCGGATGGTGCGCTGACGACCCAGCTGGTCACGGAGGGTGGCTGGTTTGACCTGGCGACCCTGGTATCCGCTGTCGATGCGGATGGTGGTGGCGACAAGGATGCACCGGCCTATCCACTGGCCCAGGCCAACTCGCTTGCCGTGACTGTCGACAGCCTGCCAGGTGCCGGCGAGGTGCGACTGGTCAATTCCGGCATGACCTACGATGCCGATGATGTCGCCACCTACAGCGTGATCGCGTCCGGCGGCAGTGTCAGCATGAGCGACGCGACCAGCGGCCGCCTGCTGTACCAGCACGATGACAGCGAGGGTGCCGCCGATGCGATCGGTATCACGGTCGATGACGGCAGTGGCCAGGCCAACGCGGCCATAACGCGCACGATCAGTTTCGCGGTGCTGGCCCTGAACGACGACCCGATCGTGATCAGGAATACCAATGCGGTACTGACCGACAATGATGGTGGTGATACGCATACCCCGGCGGTCGACAATGCGGACGTGGACCTGGCGACCAGTTTCTCACTCTACGAAGGCCAGTCGGCGGTGATCGACGACAGCTTCCTTGCCGCCTACGACCCGGACAACAACACCAATCAACTGCAGTTCCGGGTCACCGGCAATAGCGGCAATGGCGCCCTGCAGTTGAGCGGGCAGACGCTCGGCATCGGCAGTCGCTTCACCCAGGACGATCTCGAGTCGGGCAACCTGGTGTACGTCCATGACGGCAGTGACACCACCAGCGACAGTTTCGATTTCACCCTGTCGGACGGTGGCGGCGGTCGGGAGGTGAGCGGTACCTTCGATATCACGATCCTGCCGGTCAACGATGCGCCGGTTTTCGACCTGCCGGCGAGCTTCACCGCGACAGAGGATCAGTCGCTCGATCTTTCCGGGATCAGTCTCAGTGACGAGGACATCGGTGGCGGCGAGTTCAGTGTGCAGATCGGTGTCAGCAACGGCACGCTGAATTTTGCCACGACCACCGGCCTGACCTTCCTGGGTGGCACCGCAAACGGCGAGGCCTCGCTGCAGGTGCAGGGCACGCTGGCTGCGATGAACAACGCGCTGGCCGGCCTGGCCTACGCGGCGACCGGCGACTTTGCCGGGAGCGATACGCTGACCCTGTTCGCCAGTGACCTCGGCAACAGCGGGGCGGATCCCGATACCGTCACCGGGCTCACCGGCGATGGTGACAATACCCGTGAATCGGCAAGCGGTTCGGTCTCGATCGGCGTGTTGTCGGTCAACGATGCGCCCACCGTCACGGTCCCGGGTGCGCAGACGGTCGATGAAGATACGGCGCTGGAATTCTCCGACGCGCTGGGTAACGGCCTGACGGTCGGCGATATCGACGCCGCTACCGACCCGCTGCAACTGACCCTGACGGTCTCCAATGGCACCCTGACCCTGTCGTCGACCACCGGGCTGGTGTTCGAGGATGGCACGGCCAACGGCGAGGCCTCGGTGTCGGTGAGTGGCACCCTGTCGGCCATCAACGCGGCCCTGGACAGTGGCTTCAGCTACCAGGGTGACAGCGACTATTTTGGCAGCGATGCCCTGCAGGTCGTGATCAACGATCTCGGTAACAACGGCGATATTGGTGGTGCCTACAGCGCCCAGGACAGCGTGGCGATCACCGTCGATCCGGTCAACGACGCGCCGGTCGCCCAGGCCGTCGCCGATGGCGATGACGAGGATTCGACCGTTGTGTTTACCCTGTCGTCGACCGATGTCGACAGCGACACCGATGCGATCGACGACGCGGTCGTGGACCGCTACCGGATCGTCGATCTGCCAGCCAATGGCACCCTGACCACCAGCGACGACGGTGCCATCATTGCCGATGCCCTGATCACCCTGGCGCAGGCGACCGGTATGAAATTCACACCGGATCCCGATTTCAACGGCACGGTCAGTTTCGATTTTCGTGCGGTCGACGAGGCGGGTGCCGAGAGCGGCCTGGCCACGGCGACCCTCACGGTCGATCCGCTCAACGACGCACCGGTCCTCGCCGGCGGTGGCGACACGGTGGCCTTCACCGAGGGGGCGGGAATCGGTGCGCTTGGTACGGCGGTAGTGCTGAATACGGCGGCTGATGTCACCCTCAGTGACCAGGAGATCACGGAGGACTCCGCACCGCGGATCGTCGATTCGTTCAACGGCGCGACGGTTACGGTGATCCGCGACAGTGGACAGACGGCCACCGATCGCTTCGCCGTGAGTGAAACCGGTGGCGTCACACTGGGTGGCACGGCGGTATCGGTAGGCGGCACCGAGGTTGCAACGATCACCGATGCCAGTGCCAGTGGTCGCCTGCGGGTCACCTTCAACGCGGTGGCGACCCAGGCGGATGTCCAGGCCGTGCTGCGCGCGATCAGCTACAACTCGGTTGCCGACAACCTGACTGGCGACATTACCGTACGCATGACCTTCAATGACAACAATGTCGGCAGTGCACAGGGTGCCGGTGGTTCGCAGGACAGCGACGACCTGCTGTTCACCGTGGGTGTCAGCAACACCAACGAGGCCCCGGCGTTCGACAGCGATGGATTGCTGACCCAGGTCGAAGACGACTTCGCTGCTGCCGGCGAGCGTGTCGACGACCTGATGTCGGCCGCGTTCAGCGATGCAGACGCACCCCTGGCCGGTTCTTCGCTGGCCGGCGTGGTGGTGTTTGGCGACGCCAGCGATCGCGGCAGCGAGGGCTATTGGCAGTATTCCACGGATTCCGGCGGCAACTGGTTTGATGTCAGCCCCAGTGCCGATCCCGCGTTGGCGTCCGACAATGGCCTGGTGCTGTCGTCCACGACCCTGTTGCGCTTCGTGCCGCTGGCCGATTTTAACGACCTGCCGGATGGCCGGCCGGGTGCCCTGTCGGTCATGGCGGTCGACAACAGCGACGTTGGCAGAACCTTCAGCAGCGGCGCGACCCGGGCGCTGATCGATACCCAGACCAATCCATCCGATGTCGGCACCGCGGTCGATGACCGGGCGCAGATCGAGGCCAGCATCACGCAGGTGAATGATCAGCCGGAGATCCGCTACCTCGAGAGTGCGACCGCCGAGGTGCTGGCCTTCACCGAGGCAGTCGGCGTCAATACCGCCGGCGCGGCGGTGTTGCTGGACAGCCTGTCCGATGACGGTGGGGCAGCGGGCCCAACGCCGGCCGAGATCCTCGATACCGAGCTGACCGAGCGTGGCGAGGCGGATTTCGATGGTGCACGCCTGGTCATCAGTGATGTGAGCACCCCTGATTCCACCGACCTGTTTGTCGCGCAGACCGGCTCCGGCATTGGTGTGAGCGGCGGTTTCAGCCTGCCGGGTAACGGCATCGTATTGTTCAACAGCGGATCAGCGATCACTTATAACGACGGCGGTGGCGCGGTATTCATTGCCACGCTGACCGACAACAGCGCCGGTTCCGGACAGTTGGTGATCACCTTCAACGCCAGCGCTACGGCGGAGGCGGTAAACGCGGTGGTCCGCAATATTGCCTATTCGAATGCCAACGACGTCCTGCTGACCGGCAGCAAGTCGATCGGGATTACCTTCTACGACGGCAACGGCAGCGGGTTCGGATCGCAGGGCAGCGGTGGCGAACTGAGCGCCACCGCCGAGATCGACATCGGTCTGTTTGCCTCGAACGACGCACCGACCTTCACGGCCGGTGAGACGATCACCGCGGTCGAGGACGATTCGGCAACCACGCCGGTCACGGTCGCGGCCCTTCTGGCGGCAAATTTCACCGATCCGGATGCGGTCTCGTCGCTGGCGGGTATCGCGGTCACCGGGTTCGACAACGCGGGTCTCGGGGCCTGGCAGGTGAATATCGCTGGCTGGGTGGACCTCGCCACGATAGACGGCACGGCGGGTGGGCTGTCCGGCGGCAATGCCCTGTTGCTGTCGGCGGCAACGGAACTGAGGTTTGTTCCGCTCGGCCATGCCAATACCGATGGCGATGATGTCGACCCCTCGCTGCGGCCATCACTCAGCGTGCATGCGGTGGAAGACAGCATCCCCACGGGTGCCGCGAATGACGGTGTTGGAGAGGCGGCCGGCCCGATCTCCTTCACCACGGATGCCGCGACACCGTTGGTGTTTGATGTGGACGGTGATACCGGCGAGTCGCGGGTCAGCGGGTCGGCGGTGACCGTCGATGTCGACGTGGCGGCGCGCAATGATGCGCCAGTGCTGACCGCCGCCGTGTTCAACAGTAGCGTGGTCGAGTCGCCCGTCGCCGGCGTGGGTACGGCCCCGCAGCAGTTGCTGAGCGGGGTGTCGCTGAGCGATGTCGATCCGGCGACAACCGAAACGCTCGCCGACACGGTGTTCGGTGGCGGAACGATCACGGTCTCGCTGAGCGCGCGTGATAGCGGTGACGAGTTCACCCTGGCCGGTGGGCTGGGCGTGGCAGACGGGGTGCAGGGAGTAAGCGGGGCGAGCGGCAGCACCGGCGATTACGTCATTCAACTTACCACTGATGCAACCTTTGCCGAGGTCGAGGCAATCCTCGAGGCGATCCGCCATGAACAGACCGGGGACAATCCGCCGGCCGGCTCGCGCGGTTTCAGCGTGGTGCTCAACGACGGTGACAACGTCGATGCCGATGGCGATACGGCCGGCGGTCCGGCCGCGCTGGATGGCAACACCCTGAGCGGCAGCATCACGATTACCGATCAGAACAACCCGCCGGCGGTCACCGCCACCGGCCTGACCCCGGACTACACCGAGAACGCAGCGGCCGTTCTGCTGTACGATTCGGCCAGCGTGGATACCATCGATGATGGCGATACGCTGCTGCAGCTGACCCTGACGGTCGCCGGCCTGGTTGATGGTAATGCAGAGAAGCTGACCATCGATGGCGTCGAGTTGGACCTGGTCGATGGGGCCAGCAGCGTGATCGGTGATCGCTCGATCTCGGTAGGTGTCAGCGGTGCCACCGCGACGGTTACTTTTGCCGATACCTCCGGCCTCAGTGAACCGGAGATGCAGAACCTGCTCGATGGTCTTGCCTACCGCAACAGTTCGGACGATCCGACGGCCGGCGATCGCACGGTCACCCTGCAGAGCATGCGCGACAGCGGCGGTATCGGTGGCGCCGGTGTCGACACGGTCACGGGCCTTGGCCTGGTGGCCACCGCCACGGTGATTCCTGTAAATGATGCGCCGGTGGTCAGTGGCACGGTCGGTGGAACCTTCACCGAGGTCGACAGCCCGGCCTCCAACGCCCTGGCTTTTGTCTCCGCTGTGGCTCTCAGCGATATCGATGCGACCCAGTTCGACAGCGGTTATATCGATATCGCATTCGACGGCGGCGAGTATGTCGCCGGTGATCGACTGGTGATCGTCGACGGTGGCGGTATCACCGTGAGCGGTACGACCGTGAGTTATGACGGCGGCTCCGGTGCGAATGTCATCGGCACTATCGATGGCACACGCGATGGCGACGGTGGCCAGTCGCTGCGCATCAATTTCATCAGCAGTGATGCCACCCTGGCGGCGGTCACGGCGCTGCTGGAGCAGGCGGCCTACTACAGCGAGAGCGCCAACCCGACGGCGGCCGGTGCGTCGACCGATCGTGCCATGACGCTCACCGTCAACGACGGCGGCAACGGCCTTGGTACGTCCGGCCCGGCAACCGGTACCCCGCGCACCGACACCTTCACCGGCACCATCGCGGTGGTCGGCATCAACGACGCACCGACCCTGACCGGGCTCGATGCGACCGGCGCCAATCTCTACATCCAGGCCGGCAATGCTGTCGTGATAGACAGCGATGCCGTGTTGGCGGATGCCGACATGGCCGCGCTGCTGGGCGACGCCGGCAACTGGGACGGCGGCACGCTGGGCCTGGCGCGCAGCGGCGGCGCCGATGCGGATGACGTATTCGGTGCGGCACCCGGCGTGACCCTGCCCACGGGCAGTGGCAACGTGCAGGTCGGCGCGGTTACGGTGGGTACCGCGAGCAACAGCGGCGGTGCCCTGACGATCACGTTCAACAGCAGTGCGACGAGCGCGCGGGTGCAGACCGTGCTGCAGTCGCTGACCTACGCCAATGCCGTGACGGCGCCCGGTGCGCTGGCCTACGACAGTGTCGACCTGGTCCTGGTGTTCAACGATCAGAACAGCAATGCCACTGACGACCTTGGGGGTGGGGCTGGCGCGGGTCAGGACCAGGGTAGCGGCGGCCTGCTCTCGGTCAGCGACACCATTACGGTGTCGATCAACCGCCTGCCGCAGCTGGCGGCGGATTCAGCTGGCGTTGACGAGGGCGTTGCCACGACGGACAGCTCGAGCGTGGGTGGTGATGTCACCCCGGGCGTGGCCCAGCCGGGCGAAGATACCGACCCGGATGCCGGTGACGCCCTGACGGTACAGGGCGTGGCGGCCGGCACGCTTGCCGGTCCGCTGTCCGCCAACGTCGGTAGCGATGTGACCGGCAGCTATGGTTCGCTGTCGCTCGCGGGCACCGGCGTCTATACCTATACGCTGGACAATACCAATGCGACGGTTCAGGGGCTGGCCACCGGCGAGACCCTCAGCGATGTCTTTTCGTACACGGTCGACGATGGGCGCGGCGGCAAGGGCACCACGACCCTGACCGTGACCGTCACCGGCACCAACGACGCCCCGCTGTTCAGCATCGAGACGGGTGACGCCGCCACCGGCGGCCTGACAGAAAGCAACGTGCCACTGGTCGTTGCCGATACCCTGACGGTTACCGACGTCGACCTGACCGACCTGGTCAGCGCGACCAAGGTTGCATCGATCAGTGTCACCGGGACCTCGGACCGCACGGACCCCGCGGCCCCGTCGGACACCGACCTGCTCGCGATGTTGAGCATATCGCCCGGCGCGATCCTGGATGGGTCGACCGACAGCGCGCAGCTGACCTGGACCTTTGATTCGGACAGCGAGCGCTTCGACTACCTGGCGGCCGGCGAGACCCTGATCCTCGGCTATACGCTGCGCGTCACCGATGACGACAGCGCACTGGCCAGTGATGACCAGGTGGTGACGATCACCGTCACCGGTGCC
>CAVRBK010000107.1:0-12743 GCA_963719025.1 uncultured Gammaproteobacteria bacterium
CGACGTATTGCTGTCCTGATCGGTGACAATGAGGGTACCGCTGTCGAGGAGGGTGGTGTCTTCTGTTACGTTGCCGCTGATATCGCTACCGATTACCGGTGCATCATCGGTGCCGTTGATCTGCACGGTGACCGTGCTGGCGGTGCCGTCCACGCTGGTGACGTTGAAGGTCTCGTTGACGTTGTCGCCGACGTTGAGGCTGTCAAAGGCGCTGTTGGCGGTAAAGTCCCAGTCACCGGCCGCATCGATATTGAAGGTGCCGATGGTGCCGACGATGGTCGCCGCGGTGAAGCTGTCATCGGCGTCGTCGACGTCGCTGCTGGTCAGGGTCCCGCTGGTGGTCAGCGGTGCATCGGTCTCGTCCAAGTTGACGCTGGCGCTGCTCACCGTCGCCGCGTCGTTGGTGCCGTTGATCTGCACGGTGACCGTGCTGCTGGTGCCGTCCACGCTGGTGACGTTGAAGGTCTCGTTGACGTTGTCGCCGACGTTGAGGCTGTCAAAGGCGCTGTTGGCGGTGAAGTCCCAGTCGCCGGCCGCATCGATGGTGAAGGTGCCGATGGTACCGACGACGGTCGCCGCCGTGAAGCTGTCATCGGTATCGTCGACGTCCGCACTGGTCAGGGTCCCGCTGGTGGTCAGCGGTGCATCGGTCTCGTCGAGGTTGACGCTGGCGCTGCTCACCGTGGCCGCGTCGTTGGTGCCGTTGATCTGCACGGTGACCGTGCTGGCGGTGCCGTCCACGCTGGTGACGTTGAAGGTCTCGTTGACGTTGTCGCCGACGTTGAGGCTGTCGAAGGCGCTGTTGGCGGTGAAGTCCCAGTCGCCGGCCGCATCGATGGTGAAGGTGCCGATGGTGCCGACGACGGCACAGCGAGGTTGCGCTGCGTCGTGTCCCCGGATCACCACGAGGTCAGGCTCGAGGCCTGGCTGGACGCCTCCGGCAGACCGCTAAGGCCAAGCCCCTCCGTGCAACAAAGAATGGACGCCACGCTACGCTTCGTGGAGGAACATCGCATATGCGGCAAACGTGACATCTGCCCCGACGACGTGGTGCAGCTGGTGCGGCGACAGACTCGCGACTGAGTCACCGAACGCGCCGGACAAACCGTCGCCCGCCATCCGCTCGCTTGCGCCGGGCGAGGCTCAGCAACACGCTGTGAATGCCTCACCGCGACGCGGGTCGCTTCACTTGCGCGCCGGCGCCATCTATTCTGCAGGCTGTATTGCAACGATCGAACAAGCGGCCGCCCGGTGAACAAACAGAACAAACCGAACACTGCCTTCGTCGACTGGTTCCGCCAGTCGTCGCCGTATATCCATGCCCATCGCGACAAGGTCGTTCGTGCTGTCGTTCGGTGGCGAGGCACTCACCGATGACGGCTTCGCCAATCTGATTCACGACATCGCATTGCTCAACGGTCTGGGCATCCGCCTGGTACTGGTGCCGGGCGCACGTCCGCAGATCGAACAGCAGCTGGCGAATCGCGGCGCTGCGATGCAGGTGGTGAACGGCCTGCGGGTGACCGATGCCGACGCGCTTGCCTGTGTCAAAGAGGCCAACGGCGCGGTGCGGGTCGAGATCGAGGCCCTGTTGTCGATGGGCCTGGCCAATTCGCCGATGGCCGGGGTGCGCATTCGCGTGGGATCGGGCAATTTCGTCACCGCCAAGCCGCTGGGCGTGATCGACGGCGTCGACTACCAGCACACCGGCGAGGTGCGCCGGGTCGATGCGGATGCCCTGCGCCGGCTGCTCGATGCTGACAGCATCGCGCTGATTCCCGCATTGGGCTATTCGCCGACCGGCGAGGTATTCAATCTGAGCGCGGCCGACGTGGCCGGCGCGGTGGCAACCGCGCTGGGCGCCGACAAACTGATCTTCCTGACCGAAAACAAGACGGCGGACAGTCGTGGCCGGCTGATCAGCAGCATGGTGCCGCGCGAGGTCGATCAGCTGCTTGCGCGGCGCAAGCGTATGCCCGAGGAACTCAGTCGCGTGCTGCAAAACGCCGCAGCGGCGTGTCGCAACGGGGTCAACCGGATCCATATTCTGGACCGCCACCACGACGGGATCCTGCTGTCCGAGCTGTTCACCCGCGACGGGGCCGGTACCCTGGTCACCGCCGAGCCCTACGAACTGACCCGCACCGCATGCATCGACGATGTCGGCGGCATCCTTGAACTGATCGAGCCGATGGAGATATCCGGCGCGCTGGTGAAGCGTTCACGCGAGTTGCTGGAGCAGGAGATCGATCAGTTCTGCGTGGTCGAACGCGATGGTGCGGTGATCGCCTGTGCCGCGCTCTACCCCTTTCCCCGGGAACGGCTCGGTGAGGTCGCCTGTGTCGCGGTGCATCCGGACTACCGCCAGGCCGGGCGGGGCGATGCCCTGTTGCAGCATATCGAGGGCGAGGCTCGCGAAAGCGGGATCGCCGGCCTTTTCGTGCTGTCCACCCGCACCTCGCACTGGTTTCGCGAGCGCGGCTTCCAGCACGTACCGGTTGAACGCCTGCCCAAGCGTCGGCGCGACCTGTACAACTGGCAGCGGAGTTCCAAGGTGTTCATGAAGGCGTTGTAAGCGGCGCTTTTCCTGCCCTACGCACGGGCCGACAGCGCACCAGGCCGGATCGCGCGGCGCCTTTTTGCACCATGCCGGTGCCAAAAAACGCATAAACGACCGGTATTCCCATGGCACAGCATTTGCGTATCTTTACTGACCGTCACCGGGGAGGGGAAACCGATGCCACACCGGAAACGTCATTCAAAGGTTGCCACCAATCATCGGCGCGACCACCACCAGTTGCTGATCGCCGTGCTGTACCTGTGCGGGGTGGTGCTGGTGATCAACGCCTGGCTGGTGAGCCAGCAGATGCTCAGTTTCTGATTGTGAGCGGGGCCTGATCCGGCCGTCAGATGCCGGGCGCCCGATCACGAATCAGAGCGATGAAGGCCTCGGCAACCGGGTTGTCGAGGTTTGCACGCGTGCGTGCGATCCACAGGGTCCGGCGTATGCGCAGTCCCTCGATACGGATGTGGTGCAATTCTTCCGCCGCAATCGCCCCCGCCACCGCAAACCGCGGCAGAAAACTCAGGTGTCGCCCGCGATCGAGCATCTCGACGATCGTATCGGTCGAGCCCACCTCCATCGCAATCGGCAGATCGGCAATGCCGATATCCGCCAGCGTGCGATCCAGGGTGATCCGCATCGACGACTCGCGCTCGCGCAGCACGTAGGTCAGCTGCGGGATCTCTGCCACGGCGAGGATCTCGCGTGTCCCCAGTGCGTGTTTTGGCGAACACACCAGCACCAGTTCGTCGTCCAGCCATTTCTGCACGAGCACATCGGGATGATCCGGTTGGATCTCGGTCAGGGCCAGGTCGGCCAGCCCGGTTGCCAGCCGGGTGTGGATGCTGCGGCTGTAGCCCACCCGGCTGTCGATGCGATAGTCGGGGTAGGTATCGGCAAACGCCAGCAGCAACTCCGGCAACAGGTGCTCGCCGATCGACTGGGTGACCGCCAGGCGCAGGCGGTCGCGCCCGGCGCGCAGTTGGTTGAGGTCGGTCAGCAACTCGACCTGGTGGTCCATGACCAGCCGGGCGAAGGCATAGACACGCTCGCCCGCGGTGGTCAGCCGCAGGCGCCCGGCCTCGCGCACCATCAGGTCGATGTTGAAACAGCGCTCCAGCGCGCGCAGCCGCTTGGTTACCGCCGGCTGGCCGATGTTCAGCGCCTGCCCCGCCTCGGCCACGCCACCCCGCTCGACGATCTCGCGCAGGGTCGCCAGGGCCTTTAGATCGGGGAGGTTTTTATATTCCATATTGGAATGTTAGCTTTTTAGTATTCATTAGCAATACTTGAGGGAATTACCCCAAAATAACCCCGGTTTACGTGGTACCGGAGGCCTTTGCCGCAGCACGTGCGGTCTTTTCAGGCCAAACCCCGGTTTCCAGAACGGAATTTGACCCATCACCGGGGCCGTTTTTTGCGGCAGCCAACGGTGCGACCCCACCTGTTTGGCCAGGCACGGCCGCTCGAAACGCGGGCACTGCAGTGGTGGATGATTGCATTTTAACGAGGTATCGGCATGAGCAACCCATCGGAACAGGTGGCACCCGCGGCAATGAGTGAATCCGAGGCCCCTGAAACAACCAGCAAGGAGACGGCACCCAGCAAGGAGCCAACAGCCAGGCCTCGCTTCCTCCTCAGCACCAAGCAACTGGTTGCCGCCGGCCTGTTTGCCCTGCTCGCCGTGTGGATGTCGACCGTCGTACCCTCGATTGAAGTGGCCTGGGTGACCGCGATCCTGCTGTTGACCGTTTACCTGTTCGCTTTCGAGGTGGTCGGCGTCGATGTCGCCGCAGCCACCGTCATGGTGCTGCTGGGCCTCACCTCGCTGTTTGCCCCGGTGATGGGATTGTCGCAGGGCCTGGTCGACAACAACCACCTGTTCGACGGCTTCGCCTCTAACGCGGTGATCTCGATCATCGCGGTCATGATCATCGGCGCCGGCCTGGACAAGACCGGGATCATGTGGAAGGTGGCGGCGTTCATTCTCAAGGTCGGTGGTACCACCGAAACGCGCATCATCCCGATCATCTCCAGCACCGTCGGCATCATCTCCTCATTCATGCAGAACGTCGGCGCCGCGGCGCTGTTCCTGCCGGTGGTCGCGCGAATCTCGGCCCGCTCCGGACTGCCGATGTCGCGCCTGCTGATGCCGATGGGCTTCTGCGCCATCCTCGGCGGCACCGTGACCATGGTCGGCTCCAGCCCGCTGATCCTGCTCAACGACCTGATCCTGACCTCCAACAAGGCGCTGCCGGCCGAGCAGCAGATGGAGACCTGGGGCCTGTTCTCGGTCACCCCGATCGGTCTGGCACTGGTCGCCACCGGCATTATCTACTTCGTCGTGGCCGGTCGCTTTGTGCTGCCGGCGAGCAAAGGCACGAAGAGCAAAGACGATGCGATGACCTACTTCCGCAATACCTACGGCCTGGACTACGAACTGTTCGAGGTCGAGGTACCGGAAGACAGCGAACTGGTCGGCAAGACTCTCGACGATGTCGAGCACCACGACAAGGTGCGCGTGATCGCCTCGGCAGCCGGCGGCACCATGAAGGTCGGTCCGGGCACCATCGCCCGCGACACCGGGATCTCGGCCGGCGTGGTGCTGGGCATCATCGCCTCACCGTCGCATCTGCTTGCGTTTGTCGATAAATACGACCTGGATCTGCACAGCAGCATCGAGGTTCTGGGCGAGATCTTCTCGCCGACCAGGTCCGGTGTGGCCGAGGTCGTCATCCCGCCGAGTTCGAACCTGGTCGGCAAGAGTGCGCGCGACGTCTGGATGCGCAAGACCTATGGCATCGCCATGATCGCCCTGCATCGCGACGGCGAGACCATGCGCGAGGGTGACAGCATCCGCGATCTGCCACTGCAGGGCGGTGACACCCTGGTCGTGCATACCCAGTGGGACGCCCTGGCGCGCCTGCAGAAGGACCGCAACTTTGTCGTGGTGACCACCGAATTCCCGCACGAGGAACTGCGTCCGACCAAGCTGGCGCATGCCGGCGTGTTCTTCGCCATCGCCCTCGGCCTGGTGCTGTTCACCGACCTGCGTCTGTCGGTCGCCCTGCTGACCGGCGCCATCGGCATGATCCTGTCCGGCGTGCTGAAGATCGACGAGGCCTACCAGGCGGTCAGCTGGAAGACCGTGTTCCTGCTCGCCTCACTGATCCCGCTCGGTCTCGCGGTCGAGACCTCGGGCACCGCAAAGTGGATCGCCGAACAGACCCTGAGCGTGGTCGGCACCATGCCGATCTGGGTGATCCAGGCCGCGGTCGCCGTACTCGCCACCTTCTTCACCCTGGTGATGTCGAATGTCGGTGCGACCGTGCTGCTGGTGCCGCTGGCGGTCAATATCGCGATCGGTGCCGGTGCCAACCCGGCCGTGTTCGCCCTGACCGTCGCGATCGCCACGTCGAACTCGTTCCTGATCCCGACCCACCAGGTGAACGCGCTGATCATGGGCCCGGCCGGTTACCGCGTGCCTGACTTCATGCGCGCCGGCGGCGTCATGACCATCCTGTTCCTGGTTGTCATGATGGTGATGATGAACCTGGTCTTCTGAACCACTCCGCCGGCGCCACCCCCTGGCGCCGGCATCTCCCCCTTTCGCTTCGCAGTCCAGGAGCTCCCATGTTTGCTGTATCCCTTCCCCCCTGCGCCCCACGTCGTGGCGTGCGCACGCTGTCGATCGCGCTGATCACCGCCCTGTTGCTGGCCTTGCTGCCCGCGATGGCATTCGCCGCCGGCGGTGAGACACTCGACCTTACCAACCACTGGGCCGGCTATTTCGGTATCGCGGTATTTGTGGTCGCCT
The DNA here is from genome assembly GCA_963719025.1 of uncultured Gammaproteobacteria bacterium. Taxonomy (GTDB): domain Bacteria; phylum Pseudomonadota; class Gammaproteobacteria; order Chromatiales; family Chromatiaceae; genus Thiosocius. The sequence continues at coordinate 6,381 of CAVRBK010000107.1, forward strand.
ACCTGCTGGTCATGGCCGAGGAATACACCCACCTGCGCAAATCCAAGCCGGTGATCATCGCCGCCGGCCTGATCTGGGCGGTGGTCGCCTGGGTCTACCAGTCGCACGGCCTGAACAGCGCCGCGGAACACGCGGTGCGCCACAACCTGCTCGAGTACGCCGAGCTGATGCTGTTTCTGCTGGTGGCGATGACCTACATCAATGCCATGCAGGAGCTGAACGTGTTCGAGGCCCTGCGTTCGCGCCTGGTGCGCAGCGGTTTCGGTTTTCGCGCCCTGTTCTGGATCACCGGCATCCTGTCGTTCCTGATCTCGCCGATCGCGGACAACCTGACCACGGCCCTGCTGATGTGCGCGGTGGTGATGGCCGTTGGCGGCAGCAGCCCGCGCTTCGTCGCCCTGGCCTGCATCAACATTGTGGTCGCCGCCAACGCCGGTGGGGCCTTCAGTCCGTTTGGCGATATCACCACCCTGATGGTCTGGCAGAAGGGCATGGTCGAGTTCTCGGCTTCTTCGCCCTGTTCCTGCCGGCCGTCGTGAACTTCGCGGTACCGGCCGCGCTGATGCATTTCGCCGTTCCCGACGAAAAGCCGGAGGGCAGCGGCGAGGCGGTGTGCATGGATCGCGGCGGACTCGCATCATACTGCTGTTCCTGCTGACCATCGTGACCGCGGTGTCGTTCCACAACTTCCTGCACCTGCCGCCGGTGATCGGCATGCTGACCGGCATGGGTTACCTGGGCCTGTTCGGCTACTACCTGAAGAAGACCCCGAACCGTGTCCCCAGCCGCGCCGCACTGTGGCGAGATCGGCGACGTCGTCCCGCTTCGATGTGTTCCGCCCGGTCGCGCGCGCCGAGTGGGACACCCTGTTGTTCTTCTACGGCGTGGTTGCCTGCGTCGGCGGACTCGGTTTCATCGGCTATCTCGCACTGGCTTCCGAGGTGATGTACAACCAGTGGGGCGCGACCAATGCCAACATCGCGGTCGGCGTGCATGTCGGCGATCGTCGACAACATCCCGGTGATGTTCGCGGTGCTGACGATGAACCCGGACATGTCGACCGGGCAGTGGCTGCTGGTCACCCTGACCGCCGGGGTCGGCGGCTCGCTGCTGTCGATCGGCTCGGCCGCCGGTGTTGCGCTGATGGGGCAGGCCCGTGGTCACTACACCTTCTTCAGCCACCTCAAGTGGACGCCGGCCATCGCGCTGGGCTATGCGGCCAGCATCGCCATGCACTTCTGGGTCAACGCCCAGGCGTTTTGACGGCGCTGGCCGATGGGCCTTGACCGCCCATCGGCCGACTCGGACAAGCCGAATCATCCATCGAATCCGGGCAAGCCGGCCCGGCGTCACCGGATCCGGCTCAAAAACGCCCAGATCAGTGGCACCAGGGCAACGGTTACCAGCCCGACCAGGACGGTCAGCGGCAGGCCGATCCGGACGAAATCCGCAAACCGGTATCCGCCCGCATTGAACACCATCAGGTTGGTCTGATAGCCGATCGGCGTGGCAAAGCTCGCCGATGCCGCAACCATGATCGTGATCGCGAACGGCATCACCTGCACCCCCATCTGGTTGGCCGCCGTCAGCGCGATCGGAAAGGCCAACACCGCCGCCACGTTGTTGGTGGCCACGGCCGATAACAATGCGGTGGCGACAAACACCAGGGCCAGCGTTGCCGTCGGATCGGCGCCGGCCACGGCAATCACACTGTCGGCCAGCACCGCGGCCGCACCGCTGGTCTGCATCGCGGCGCCGATCCCGAACGACGTCGCAATCACGACCAGCACCTGCCAGTCCGGCGCCTGGCGCGCCACGCGGCCGCTGGTGCAGCCACTCGCGATCATCAGGCCTGCCGCCACCAGCGCGGCCTCGAGCATGCTCAGCAGGCCGCTCGCCGCCAGCAATACCATCCCCAGGACGATGCCCAGGGCCAGCGGCGCACTCTCGTGATTGGGCGGATGAAAGCCGCCAACCTCGCTGACCAGCAGAAAATCACGCGAGCCGCCGTGCCGCTCGATGAAAGTCGGGGCGCGCCTCGAGCAGCAGGGTATCGCCGGTGCGCAGCACCATGTCACCGATCTTGCCGCGCACCCGTTCGCCGTTACGCGCCAGCGCGACGATCGCCGCGTGGTAGTGGGTGCGGAACCGGCCCTCTTTCACCGTCTTGCCGATCAGCGGGCAGCTGTCTGACAGCACCGCCTCGAAGAAACTGCGGTCCTTGCGCGCACCCTGCAGCTTCTGCACCTGGCTGGTGGCGGGCCTCAGACCGCGGATGCGATGCAGGTCGACCACCGATTCGACCACGCCGACGAAGATCAGGCGATCGTCGGCCTCCAGCCGTTCGCGCGGCTCGACCGCCGGCAGAATGGCCCCGCCGCGCTCGATCTCGGCCAGAAACAGCCCCGGCAGGGCGCGCAGGCCGGCCTTCTCGATGCTGCAGCCCTCCAGCTGGCTGCCACGTTCGACCATCATCTCGGCCATGTATTCGCGCATGCTGTCGCCGTGCACCAGCGGCTCGGCGCGATCCGGCAGCAGCCGCCCACTGAACAGAAACACGAACCCCAACACGGTGGCGGCGATCGGCAGCCCGATCCAGGCCAGGTCGAACATGCCCAGGCCCGGCAGACCGGCCTGCTCGATCACCAGACCGTTGACCACCAGGTTGGTGCTGGTGCCGATCAGGGTGCAGGTGCCGCCGGCGATGCTGGCGTAGCTCAGGGGGATCAGCAGACGCGACAGGCTGAGACGGTTGCGGCGCGCCCAGACCTTCACCGCCGGAACGAATACCGCGACGACCGGCGTGTTGTTGAGAAAGGCGCTGAGTGCCGCCGCGGGCAGCATCAGCCGGCCCTGTGCCTCGATCGTGCTGCGCGGACGGCCGAGGATATTCTGCACCAACCAGCCGACCGCGCCGGTCTCGGTCAGTCCGCTGACGACCACGTAGAGCACCGCAACCGTCAGCATGCCCTGGTTGGCGAAACCGGACAGCGCCTCGGCGGGCAGCAGAACGCCCGACAGCAGCAGTAACGTGAGGCCGGCCGACATCACCACGTCCGGTGCGGCCGAGGTGAAGGCCATTGCCGCGAAACACACGATCACCACCGCCAGGGTCAGCCAGGCCTCCCATGGCATCGCTAAACCCTCCCCTGCGGTTTTTCACCAATGCGGGCGTATCTCAAACCGTTCACGTCATTCATCTCTCTGCAGCCTTTGGCGGAAACATCGTAGGCACATCATTGCGGGCAGACGGCAGGTATGCGATGCCCACCGGCATGGTGTTTCCCACCCCTCCCGCGAACCCGATTCTGCCAGCCCAGGCATGACACCCCACCATTGTTCCCACCCTGCGCTTTGAAAGCACCCATTTTCGATCATCATGTTGCACTGCCGCAAAATTTACTGTCGTCACGGCGTCCACCAGCCGACCCAGCCCGGCGGGAAATTCGCGTGCACCGCATGAAGGCACAATGACGCCACATCGTCATCCCAGATGTGCCAAAGTTGTGCGCGCAAACGCAGGGCATTGCCTTGTATGCTTCGCTCTCACCTCTGGTAACGTGCGGCCCAAGGGGCGTGCACGAATATTGCAGGTTCGTGGCAACATGGAAGCGGCCCTGCGCTCAAGCACACTGTGGAAACCTGTCTATGCCATCGGAAATCGCCGTATACGGCCTCGGCGTCATGGGACGCAACATCGCGCTCAACATGGCCGATCACGACCTTGCCATCAGCGTTTATAACCGCACCGCCGCCGTGACCGACGCCTTCATGGCCGACCTCCCTGGTGGTGCAAAGGTGCAGGCCTGCTACGACCTCGCCGAACTGACCGGATCACTGGCGCGGCCGCGCGTGGTCTTTCTGATGGCCACCGCCGGCAAGGTGGTGGACCTGGTGATCGAGGGCCTGCGCCCGTATCTCGATCCCGGCGACATCATCATCGACGGCGGCAACTCGCATTTTCCCGATACCCAGCGCCGCTGGCAGGGCCTGCAGGCCGAAGGCATCCGCTACCTTGGCATGGGCATTTCGGGTGGCGAGGACGGCGCCCGTTTTGGACCGTCCATCATGCCCGGCGGCGACCCGGAGGCCTGGCCGCTGGTGCGCCACATGTTCGAGCGCATCGCCGCAAAGGCAGATGATGGCGAACCCTGCTGCCGCTGGGTCGGCGAGGGCGGGGCCGGCCACTACGTGAAGATGATTCACAACGGCATCGAATACGGCGACATGCAGCTGATCACCGAGGCCTGGCAACTGATGCGCGACGGCCTGCAGATGCCAGCCGACGCCATCGCCGACACCTTTGCCCGCTGGAACGAGGGCGTGCTGTCGTCGTACCTGATCGAGATCACGGCCGATATCCTGCGCGTTGCCGAGGCCGACGGCAGCCTCCGGGTCGACCATATCGTCGATGCGGCCGGACAGAAGGGCACCGGGCGCTGGACCGCGATCGATTCACTCGAGGTTGGCGTGCCACTGACCCTGATCACCGAGGCTGTGTATGCCCGCACCCTGTCGTCGATGAAAGAGGAACGGATGGCCGCGGCGCAGCACCTGGGCGGTCTGCGCGACACCTTCGCCGGCGATACGAATGACATGCTGCAGGCCATTCACGATGCCCTTTACGCGGCCAAGATCATTTCCTATACCCAGGGCTTCCAGCAGATGCGCGCGGCGGCGGCCGAATATGGATGGCAGCTGGCCTATGGCGACATCGCGCTGCTGTGGCGGGCCGGCTGCATCATCCGCAGTCGCTTCCTCAATGACATCAAGAACGCCTACGACCGTGAGGCCGACCTGCCCAGCCTGCTGTTTGACGACTTCTTCGCCGACGCGGCCAGGGGCGCCGAATCCGGCTGGCGACGCGCCGTGATGCTGGGCGTGCAGACCGGCATCCCGCTGCCGGCCATGAGTTCCGCGTTGAGTTTCTACGACGGCTATCGCAGCGAGGTGGTGCCGGCCAACCTGCTGCAGGCGCAGCGCGACTATTTCGGTGCGCATACCTATCAACGTACCGACCGGGATCCGGAGACCCACTGGCATACGCAGTGGACCGGCGATCTCAGCGAGGACAGCGCTGATGACTGAAACCTGCACCCTGATCATCTTCGGTGCGACCGGCAACCTGGCCCAGCTCAAACTGATCCCCTCGCTTTATCACCTCGAGGCCGCCGGCCTGCTGCCGCCCGGCCTGCGGGTGGTCTGTTCCGGCCGCACCGAATATTCGCAGGAAGGCTGGCTGCAGAACGTGCGCGAGATCCTGGCGAAGCACGCGCGCGACCCGTCGACCGGCGCCGATTGCGCCGCCTTCTGTCAGCGCATGCACTACTTCCGCGGCGACCTTGCGGACGACCGCACCTTCGCCGACCTGGCGAAACTGCTCGATAAATCGGACTTTCCCGACAACCATGTGTTCTACGTGTCCCTGCCGCCGGCCACCTACGGCAACGTGGTCGAGTCGCTGGACCGCCATGGCATGCTCAGCGAAGACGGCGCATGGCGGCGCGTGGTGATCGAGAAGCCGTTCGGTTTCAGCCTGGAAAGCGCGCAGAACCTGCAACGCAAGATCAGTCGCCACCTGCGCGAGGACCAGACTTTCCGTATCGATCACTACATGGGCAAGGCGATGGTGCAGAACGTGCTGGTGTCGCGCTTCGCCAACCTGATGTTCGAACCCCTGTGGAACCGCAACTACGTCGATCATGTGCAGATCACGCGCACCGAGAAACTCGGCGTCGGCAAGCGCGCCGGATTCTACGAAGGCACCGGCGCACTGCGCGACATGCTGCAGAGTCACCTGATGCAATTGATGGCCCTGGTCGCCATGGAGCCACCGGTGTCGATGGATGCCGACGACCTGCGTGACGAGAAGGTCAAGGTGCTCAAATCGGTGCGCCCGATCCATCCAGAGGCGGTGCATGCGCAGGCCTACCGGGCACAGTACAGCGCCGGCCAGGTCGATGGCGTGCAGGTTCCCGGCTATCTCGAGGAACCGGGGGTCGACCCGCAGAGCGTGACCGAGACCTACGCCGCACTGAAGCTCTACATCGACAACTGGCGCTGGCGCGACGTGCCCTTCTACCTGCGCACCGGCAAGCGCATGGCCGAGGCGCGCACCATGGTTGCCATCTGCTTCAAGCAGCCGCCTAAACACTTCTTCCGCAGCGCGCAGATAGTACGCCCGCCACCGAACTGGCTGATCATGAGCATCGCCCCCGAGGAGTCGCTGCGGCTCGAGATCTCGGTAAAACAGCCGGGGCTGGAGATGAAGACCCGGCAGATCAGCCTGGATGCCCCGTTCCGTTGCGAACACCATGCCAAGACGGACGCCTACGAGGGCCTGTTGCTGGACGTGATCGAGGG
>CAVRBK010000108.1:0-41943 GCA_963719025.1 uncultured Gammaproteobacteria bacterium
CGCGAGTCGGATTCGGCCGCTTTGCATTTCTGGGTGGAGGCCTATCACGCGGGGCGCTGGACGCCTTACGATCCGGCGTTCGGCTACCGTGAGGCCGTGCCCGCGAGTTATCTGCCTTTCGTGAAGGGTGTCCAGGACGTGGTCGGTGTTTCAGAAACAGCGAAATATGCCGTTGCGTACCGAATTGTAAACACCGACCCCCTTCTGGATTTGCCTGAGTCGACCCATGCTGATCTGCGCGAGGTGCTGGATCTGACGCGGCTGCCACTGGATACCCGCATCATGCTTGCAGCGCTTATGCTGTTACCGTTTGGTGTCCTGTTGACAGCGATTTTCAATGAAGTGATCGGCGTCCGATCCTACGGTGTGTTTACCCCAACTCTGTTGTCGCTGTCTCTGGTGTACGTGCCATGGCAACCGGCAACCGTCGTGCTGGGCGTGGTGCTGGTCCTGGGTGTTGGGGGGCGTGCAATAATTCCGCGCCAGGTCAATCGGGCGCCACGCCTGTCGATCGTGTTGACTCTGGTTGCGTTGGGTATCGGCGCGAGTGCCAGCCTGATGGATTATTTTGATATCGGTTTTGGTGGGCAGTTGGTGCTGCTGCCTATCGTGATTCTGGCCTCCCTGGTTGACCGGTTTTATTCCGTGTTCGACGAGATGGGTTTGCGCACGGCATTCGTTCGGCTCGGCTGGACGCTGGTGCTGGCTTTGCTGTGCATCCCGGTCGTGCAGTTCGAGGAACTGGGGCATCAGTTGATTCGCTATCCCGAGATGCATCTGCTCACACTTGCGGTAATGCTGTCGCTGGTCTTGTACCGGGGAAGGCGCCTCACCCAGCTGAGGGCGTTCTCCTGGCTGAACTGGCCAGAAAAGCCGGCTGTTTGACGGTGTTTATGTCGGGTTCCCGGCGAGATGACAGCGGTGCAGATTAAAGATGACCGCGTAACAGCCGTTCCAAAGTTTTGATAACAACGGGTAGATGCGACGCAGTCCGTATGGTGGGCCCGGGATCGCGTATATTATCCGGCTGAGTTGCGAATACTCACCTGCAGGGCTTGATCAGCGCTGTTTCGAAGACGTGCGTATGGCATCCCATGAACGGTCACCCGGGGCCAGATCTCGACTGCCGATAAAAGTCTCACCTGAGTTCAGGAAATATGCAGATAGAAGAAACAAAACAGGCGCTAACAGCCAATCCGAAAACATGGTTGATCACCGGGGTTGCCGGGTTCATCGGCAGCAACCTGCTCGAAGAACTCTTGCGCCTGGAACAGACGGTGGTCGGGTTGGACAATTTTGCGACCGGGCATCAGCACAACCTCGACCAGGTACGCGACCTCATCACGCCTGAACAGTGGGCGCGCTTCCGCTTCATCGAAGGTGATATCCGCAACCTCGATGACTGCAGGGCGGCCTGCGATGGTGTCGATTACGTCCTGCACCAGGCAGCGCTCGGTTCGGTGCCGCGTTCGCTGGAGGATCCGATCACGACCAACGAGGCAAATATCGACGGCTTCCTGAACATGCTCGTGGCGACGCGCGACGCCAACGCCCGGCGCTTTGTCTACGCGGCCTCAAGTTCGACCTATGGCGATCACCCAGGCCTGCCGAAGGTCGAGGACCGCATCGGCAAGCCCCTGTCGCCTTATGCGGTGACAAAACTGGTCAATGAACAATACGCCGATGTCTTCACCCGCACCTACGGCCTGGAGACGGTTGGACTGCGCTACTTCAATATCTTCGGTGCGCGGCAGGATCCGGAAGGGGCCTACGCGGCCGTGGTGCCGAAGTGGACCGCTGCGATGATCAATAACGAGCAGGTCTGGATCAACGGTGATGGCGAAACCAGTCGGGATTTCTGCTACATCGCGAATACCATGCAGGCCAATATCCTGGCCGCGACGTCGAAGAATCCGCAAGCGGCCAACCAGGTCTACAACGTGGCGGTCGGCGATCGCACGACCCTGAACGAGTTGTTCGAGGCGATCCGCGCCACGCTCGAGCCGCGATTCCCTCACCTGAAGGGCTTCAAGGCCAGTTACCGTGATTTTCGTGCCGGTGATGTGCGGCATTCACTGGCGGACGTGTCAAAGGCCAGGACGCTCCTGGGTTATGAGCCGAGTCATCGTATCCAGGAAGGTCTGCAGGAGGCAATGGACTGGTATGTGTCGGATCTGAGCTGATTCCTGCCCAAGGGTGTCGCAACCCCGTTGTCAGGGGAGGAACGGTTCGTGAGTTACGGCCCGACTATTTTTTTCGGAACCGCAGATAGTATTGTGTCTGCATGAAATCGAGGCGTTCGGTAAGTTCGAAGCCTGCCGTCTCGATCTCGGCGATGACCTGCGGTTCGCCCGCGCGAACGTGTCCCATCACCCAGGGGCCGCTGACGCCGGGCACACGTTTGAAGTCGATTACCACGAGTTCACCCGCCGGTCTCAGCGCGCTGTGCATGCTGCGCAGCGTGGATTGTGGGTACTCGAAATGGTGGTAGGTGTCGCTGATGAATATCAGGTCGACACTGCTGGTGGGCAGGCCCACGCCATACGGATCGTTAACCACCCCGACGACGTTGTTCAGCCCAAGATCGCGCGCTCGCTGCACGCTGGTCTGCACAAAGTTGCTGGCGATGTCGACGGCGTAGACGCGACCGGATGTCCCGACCCGCGCGGCCATCATCGCGCTGAAGAACCCTGTGCCGGCACCCACGTCCGCGATGCGCTGTCCTTCACTCAGACGCAGCTGTCGAATGATGTCGTCGCGACGATCCCAGACCTCGCGGCCGTCACGTTCGAGAATGCCGCGCCACTCGCCAATGTCCGGATTGACATAGTTGCGGTTGATCCCGGGGTTGACGTTCTGCTCGGCGCCTGGCGCGGCGGCAAACAGACTCAGGGTGAAGAGCAGAGGGGCGTGCGCAGCATGTGGTGATCTCTGCAATTGGCGATGAGTCGATCATAGCGGATGCGATTCAGGACGTTTTGCGATCGAAGCGACACGACGTGCGGCGGGGTATCGGTTAGCCTGTCGTCATGAATGAGAATCCGACCGCCACCAAGTGGGACAGGCGTTATTCGACCACCTCGGACACGGGCAGTCCGCTCGAGGTGCTGCTTGAAAACAGGCATCTCCTGCCAACTGCCGGTGATGCACTCGACCTGGCATGCGGGGCGGGCGCCAGCGCGCTGTTTCTGGCGGGGCGGGGTCTGCACACCTGGGCATGGGACATGTCGGCTGTCGCGATCGAGGCGCTTGCCGGTCGCGGCGGCGGACTGCCGCTGCACGCCGAGGCAAGGGACGTCGTGGCTCGACCGCCGGAGGCGGCGCGTTTCGATGTGATCTGTGTCGGACACTTTCTCGACCGGGCGCTGTGTGATGCGATCAGCGCTGCCTTGCGCCCCGGTGGTCTGCTGTTCTACCAGACGTTTACCCGTGAGCGGGTCGACGAGTCGGGGCCTGTCACGCCCGCATATCGCCTTGCCCTGAACGAGCTTCCGGCCCTGTTTCCCGATCTGACGGTGCGCTTTTATCGAGAAGAGGGCACGGTCGGTGATACGAGCCAGGGTTTCCGCAACAAGGCGCAACTGGTTGCGCAACACCATGTCGTTCACGACCGTCCGGGTGACACTCGCCGATGGGGCTGAGACGGATTTCGCTGCAAGGACATCGCTGCTGGACATGGACTCGTGCGACGATTGCACAACGATTTTCCGAAAATGCTGGAATAGAAAAGTCGAGCCGGCAAAGCCGGCTACGCTGAAGGCCCAAACGGGGCTGTCCCGCTGTTCTTCTTTTTTTGCTTGTTGTTGTTTGGCTTACAGCAATGCAGTGATCGGGCCAGAAATATTTTTTTCATAAAAAACAATGACTAATTGTATCGGCTGGTGCGTCTGGTCGGCCGTGCCGTAAAAAAAACTGACATTTCTACACGCCGTTGCCCGGCCCCGCTTACCCGCGGCCGGGTTTAAAGATGAGCATTGATTTTGACCGCCGTTAGCGCTTCGGAAGATAATGCGCGGCTATTCGAACTTCCCATGCGGATTTCAAAGAAAACTATGAAGGTCGGGATTCCGAAAGAACTTGTCGATGGGGAACGCCGCGTAGCGACGACCCCTGATATTGCTCAGAAAATGGTGGCGGCCGGGCTCGAGATCATGCTCGAACGTGGCGCCGGCGAGGCATCGCACTACACCGATTCGGCCTACGAGGCGGCCGGCGTGCAGCTGACCGACGCGGCCGGCGCGCTGGGTTGCGATCTCGTGGCCAAGGTGCGCAGGCCCAGCGAGGCCGAAGTCGCATTGATGCGCGAAGGGGCGGTGTTTGTCGGCCATGCCGAAACCTGTGACGAAGAACCGGCGATATCGGCCATGCATGCGCGCAACATCACCGTGCTCGCGCTGGAACGGATCCCGCGTATCTCGCGGGCACAGTCGATGGATGCGCTCTCCTCGCAGAGCAATATCGCGGGCTACCGCGCGGTTATCGAGGCGGCCAATCACTTCGGGCGGTTCATCCCGCTGATGATGACATCCGCCGGTTCGGCCAAGCCCGCGCGCGTCGTGGTACTCGGGGCGGGCGTCGCCGGTTTACAGGCCATTGCAACCGCGCGTCGCCTGGGTGGCGATGTTCATGCCTACGATGTTCGTCCCGAAACCCGCGAACAGATCGAATCGCTGGGTGCAAAGGTCATCGACCTCGATATCGGGGAGGGTGGTTCCGGCGAGGGTGGCTATGCCAAGGAACTGTCGGAGGAGGGTAAGGCCAAACAGCAGGCGCTGCTCGCCGACGAACTGGCCAAGGCACACGTGATTATCAGTACCGCCCTGATTCCCTGTCGCCCGGCGCCAGTTTTGATCAGCGAGGACGTGGTCAAGCGGATGCGCGAGGGTTCGGTGATCGTCGATCTCGCCGCCGCGACCGGCGGAAACTGTCCGCTGACCGAGGCACACAAGGTGGTCTCGAAGCATGGCGTCATCCTGGTTGGGCATACCAATTACCCTTCGCTGATGGCGTCGGATGCGAGTGCCTTCCTGGCGAAAAACATCTCCAACCTGCTCGACATCATGCTCGATCGATCGGGTGATCAGATCGCCTTGAAAGATCTCGATGAAGACGAGATTACCAATGCGGCCCAGTTGCGGGCGCCGGCATGACCTGGCGAACCACCGTCATCCTGAAACTGACTGAATTTTTCTGAGGAAAAGGCAATGCCAGACACACTGGTTGCACTTTACGTTTTCGTACTGGCCTGTTTTATCGGCTACTGGGTCATCTGGGGGGTTACCCCCTCGCTGCATACGCCGCTGGTGGCCTTGACCAACGCCATATCCGGCATCGTGATCGTTGGCGCGCTGCTCGTCGCCGGGTTCGAATCGGCAGGGACCTTCGCCGAAGTCACGGGCTTTTTCGCCGTGCTGCTGGCGTCCATCAATGTGTTTGGCGGCTTCCTGGTGACCAACCGGATGCTCGCCATGTTCCGCAAAAAGAACAAGTGAGATTCTGAGACATGCAGATTTCCGCAAATGCTCAGGCCATTGCCTACCTGGTCTCGGCCGTGCTGTTTATCCTGTCGCTGAAGGGGCTTACCCATCCGTCGACCGCCCGCCGTGGCAACTATCTCGGTATGACCGGGATGGCGATCGCGATGGTTGCGACCCTTATGGGCGCTGGTGTGCAGTCATATGGCTTCATCATCGCCGGGATCCTGGTCGGTGGCCTGATCGGGGCCGTGCTGGCCATGCGCGTTCAGATGACAGCGATGCCGCAGCTGGTCGCCGCACTGCACAGCTTCGTCGGCCTTGCCGCGGTGCTGGTGGCCATCGGCACCTTTCTGAACAAACGCGATCTGGGCCAGCTCAATGCCGTGCTGATGGGTGAGCTGTCGGCCGGCGCCATCATCGGCGCCATCACGTTCACCGGCTCGGTGATCGCGTTTGGCAAACTGCAGGGACTGATATCGGGCAAACCGGTGAAGTTTACCGCCCAGCACCAGCTGAATGCCGTGATGGCCCTGGTAACGGTCGCATTGGGCGTGCATTTCGCGATGACCGGCAGCGTGGTGTCGCTGGCGCTGATGATCCTGTTGGCGATGGTGCTTGGGGTGACCCTGATCATCCCGATTGGCGGTGCGGATATGCCGGTGATCATCTCGATGCTGAACAGTTATTCCGGTTGGGCGGCGGCTGCAACCGGTTTCACCCTGCAAAACAACCTGCTGATCATCGTCGGTGCGCTGGTTGGATTCTCGGGTGCCATCCTGTCCTTCATCATGTGCAAGGCAATGAACCGTTCGATCATCAACGTGGTGTTTGGCGGATTTGGCAGCGAAAGCGCTGGCGCCTCATCCGCCGGTGCCACGGCGATGGAGAAGGGGGTCAAGTCGGCCTCTGTCGAGGATGCTGTCTACTGGATGGAAGATGCGAATCGCGTGGCCATCGTTCCAGGCTATGGCATGGCTGTCGCGCAGGCGCAGCACGCGCTCAAGGAATTGATGGAACTGCTCGAAGCCAATGGGGTGGAGGTCCGGTTCGGTGTGCATCCGGTTGCCGGGCGCATGCCGGGACATATGAACGTCCTGCTGGCCGAGGCCGACATTCCCTACGACCACGTACTCGAGATGGACGAGATCAATCCCGACTTCGCGTCGACCGATGTCACCCTGGTGGTCGGGGCAAACGACGTGGTCAACCCTGCAGCCAAGAGTGACAGCTCCAGTCCGATCTATGGCATGCCGATTCTGGAGGCCGGGCGGTCCAAGCAGGTGTACTTCCTCAAGCGCTCGATGAACCCCGGGTATTCGGGTGTCGACAACCTGCTGTTCTACCAGGACAACACCTCGCTGATCTTCGGTGATGCGAAAGATACGATCGAAGGCATGGTTGCGGCGCTGAAGGGCGGCGGTCACTGATTTTCACTGGTCGGTGCTGGCGCGTCGGCATCACCGCAAATGCCTGGGGCCGGGTTTCAGGCGACGATAAGGTTCGAGACCGCGGTCGGGTTGTCGTTGGCGAGTATCTGTTGCTGGATGTCGCTGAGGGGTTCCGGTTTGTGCAGCCCAAACCCCTGGGCGAAATCGACCTCGATTTCCTGCAGGATTCTGCGTACCCGGTCATTCTCGACAAATTCCGCAACGGTTCGCTTGCCCAGTTTCTTGCCGATGGTGTTTATGGACTCGACCATCGCACGATTGATCTCATCGCGGTCGATGTTGTGTACGAAGCTGCCATCGATCTTCAGATAGTCCACCTTCAGATGACGCAGCTGGTTGAATGACGACAATCCACTGCCGAAATCGTCGAGGGCAAACTGGCAACCAAGGTCACCGAGCGCATCCACCAGCGCGGCGGCATTGGCCAGGCTGCGGATGGCAACAGATTCGGTAATCTCGAAACACAGGGATTTTGGTGGCACGCCATACTCGACGATGCAGTTGCGGACGAAGTCGTGAAACTGCGGATCGGATGCCGCAGGTCCGCAGATGTTTATATTGATGCGCAGGTTCTTGGCATGCGTCCCGAGGCTCGATAGCCATTCAAGGCTGTTGCGCACCACCCAGCGATCGATATCCGGAACAATCCCATAGCGCTCCGCAGCCGGTAGAAACTGGCCAGGTGGGATCAGGCCGAGCCCATCCTGATCGGACATGCGCAGAAGCACCTCGAGGGTCAGGCGTCCATCATCCAGGGTGCTGTCGAGTGGCTTGATTATCTGGCCATACAGCACGAAGCGATCGTGCTGTATGGCGTCGTTGATCCGCGAAACCCAGCGCATCTCGCCGGATCGACGTCGCGCTACATCGGCGTTGATCGCCGTGTGATGGACCCTGTTGCGTCCCTCTTCCTTGGCAGAATAGCAGCAGGCATCGGCCGTGCTCAGCAGTTCCTCGAGTGAGATGGCTTCGTTGCCGAAAGGGACCATGCCGATACTGGCGCCAACCTTGAAGGTTTCGCTCTCCCAGGTGAAGTCGAAGTCTTCGACCGTGGCACGGATCTTCTCCGCGACCCGTTCCGCATCCTGCGGCTCGGTGTAGCGTAACAGTACTCCGAATTCATCGCCGCCAATGCGCGCCAGTACATCGGAATGGCGCAATGAGCTGGCCAGGTGCGCCGATAGTCCTTTCAACAGACCATCGCCCGCAGGATGGCCGCAGGTATCGTTGACCACCTTGAATCGATCGAGGTCAAGCAGCAACAGTGCATGGTTTTCCGGGGATGCTTCGCATTGCTCCAGGGTATGTCGTAGTGAGGCCTCGAAGGCCTGGCGATTGAGCAGACCGGTCAGTACGTCGTGCGCGGCCTGGTGTGAGAGTTGGGTGTTGCGTGCGCCGGCATTGATCACCACGAAAGCCGCGGTGATAACGGCAATAGCGAAAGCGACCATGCCCAAGAGGGTGGCCATCAGCAGGGCGTCATGGAAGTCTTCGCCGGCATCGTTGATGCGGTTCTGCGTGGTCTGGTGGATCGTGCGCACCATCTCATCGAGACGACCGAGCAGGGCCAGGTGGCCATCGATCGAGGTCTTCACGGCGTCGTCCACCCGTTGGCTTGGGGTCGAGTTGTCGAACAGGGCCTGCAATGCCCGCGTGTTGGGTGGCCCGACCGCCTTCGCGGCGTTGTCCAGTTTTTCGAAGATGCTGCGCTCGCTGTCGGTGTGAATATTCTCGATCAGCAATTCCCGGGCGCGTATGTATTTGCCCGCATGACTGAAGAACCGCATCTTTTCGTCGTCACGCTCGAAGGGGTCACTGAGCATCGTCATGGCACCCAGGCTGTCGATCCGTTCACGGATGGCCTCGCGCATCGTGTAGGCCAATACGGTCTTCATGCCGGCTGACCGAACCAGTTTCGACAGGGTTTTGTTATGGCTGCTGGTCGTGTGGTAGCTGCCGATGATTGAAACCAGCAATATTCCGATGACCAGGGCGAACCCGAGCGAGGTAATGACCTTCACGTCGTAGTGACGGGTCAGCGGATTACTGGTTCTGATTTGGTGTTTGTCCTGCACGTCGATTATTGTTTTCGCTGTTGTCTATGCCCATGCTCCATCTCGGGCAACTGGCAGGCGTGTCCCTCCGCTCTAATGCTGTAGTGGCGGCCGGCTGAAATTCTTGAGCATTGCCAGATTGGATGTTTCGCTATAGATGAGGCATTAAATTCCATGCGAAGACTCGATATCGTATTGGCGCTGGTCTTTTGTTCGCACCTGGCCGGCACCACTGCCGTGGCTGCGGATCTTGATGATGGACTCGCTGCCTGGTCTGACGGTGAGCACGAGCACGCCCTGGCAATCTGGGAATCGCTGGCCAATCGGGCACACCCCCAGGCCAACCTGTTTCTCGGTTACGTCTTCAGAAATGGCGTGCAGGTGCCGCGCGACGATGTCCGGGCGGCGCATTGGTATCGGCGTGCCGCGGAACTAGGCCAGCCGGAGGCACAGTACGAACTGGCGCTGATGTACGAGTTGGGACTGGGCGTGCCGGTCGATCCCGATGAGGCCGCCAACTGGTATGGCCTGGCGGCAGAGCAGGCGTGTCCTGCAGAACTCTCTGCCGGCGGTCGCCTGGGTGATCGCTGAGCTGTTCCCTCGTTGGTTGTATCACTGCGGATAAGCCGGCCTTTTTGCCGGGGGAGTAGCGCGCTTTCGCCCTGTACAATCTCGCCATAGCGTTTTCCGGGGCGGGAATTTGTCGGCGTTTTCGAAAGAGATTGAAACCTGTTTGCTGCGTGATCGTCGCTGGCTGCACGCGCAGGCCCGGCGCATCGCGCAGGGAAAGTCCGACAGCGCTGAAGAGGTCGCGCTGGCGCAACGCCTGCAGCAGTCTGCGGCTTTGGCAGCGCGGCGCGCTATAGCGTTGCCGACACCCGCGTTTCCCGATGAATTGCCGATCACCGAACGATTGGACGAGATCTCGGCACTGATCCGTAACAACCAGGTCATCGTGCTGTGCGGAGAGACCGGCTCGGGCAAGTCAACCCAGCTGCCGAAGATCTGCCTGAGTCTCGGACGTGGGGTTTTTGGTCGGATCGGACATACCCAGCCGCGACGCATCGCGGCGCGCAGCCTGGCATCGCGGATCGCCGCCGAGTTGGGTCAGCAGGTTGGCGCCAGCGTCGGCTACAAGGTGCGTTTCCGTGACCACGTCGGTGACGAGACCCACATCAAACTGATGACCGACGGCATGCTGCTCGCCGAGGTTCGCAGTGATCGCGATTTGCTGGAGTATGACACCCTGATCATCGACGAGGCGCATGAACGCAGCCTCAACATCGATTTTCTGATGGGGTACCTGCAAGGGCTGCTGCGTCGGCGACCCGAGCTGAAGCTGATCATCACCTCGGCAACCATCGATCCCGGGCGATTCTCGCGGCACTTTTCCGCTGCGCCGGTGATCGAGGTGTCGGGGCGTACTTTTCCGGTCGACGTGCGGTATCGACCGCCGCAGGAGCCCGGGGCTGGTGAACGCGATGAGTCGATGCAGGCGGCCATTGTCGATGCCATCGATGAGCTCAGCCTGGAGGGAAGCGGCGACATCCTGGTTTTTCTGTCGGGTGAGCGCGAGATTCGTGAAACCGCGGAGAGCCTGCGCAAACACAAGATGCTGCATAGCGAGGTGATCCCGCTGTATGCGCGCCTGAGCCCGAGCGAGCAGGCGCGGGTCTTCGCGCCCAGTGGGCGCCGACACATCGTACTGGCCACCAACGTTGCGGAAACGTCGCTGACCGTCCCGGGTATCCGTTACGTTATTGATGCCGGCTTTGCGCGGATCAGTCGCTACAGCGCGCGCAGCAAGATTCAGCGTCTGCCGGTCGAGCGTGTTTCCCAGGCCAGCGCCGAGCAGCGCAAGGGGCGCTGTGGACGCGTCGCCGAGGGAATCTGCATCCGTCTGTATGACGAGGATGACTTCGATGCCCGCCCGGCATACACCGAGCCGGAGATTCAGCGCACCAACCTGGCGGCGGTCATCCTGCAGATGGCGACGCTGGGATTCGGCGATATCGATCGCTTCCCGTTTGTCGATCCGCCCGATTCACGGCTGATACGCGATGGTTACAAGCTGCTGGAGGAACTGGCGGCGGTCGATTCGAAACATCGTGTCAGCAAGCTGGGTAAATCGTTGGCCCGCCTTCCGGTCGACCCGCGTATCGGCCGCATGCTGCTGGCAGCGGCGCGCTCCGGTTGCCTGCGCGAGGTGTTGGTGATCGCGGCCGCACTCTCAGTGCAGGATCCGCGCGAACGGCCAGCGGAGAAGCGCCAGGATGCCGACGAGGCGCATGCCCAGTTCGTCGATGAACGCTCGGATTTCGTGACGATTCTGAAGCTGTGGGATTTTCTCGAGGAAAACCGGCGCCACCTCACGCGCCGCAAGTTCGAGCGATTGTGTAAGCAGCATTTCCTTTCGGCCAGCCGGGTACGTGAGTGGCATGACGTTCACGTGCAATTGCGTATACAGATGCATGAACTGGGTCACCGCGAAAACGAACAGGAATCCGACTACGCGACCCTGCACCAGGCCTTGCTGACCGGCCTGTTGAGTCATGTCGGGGTGCGCACGCAGGGCAATACGCGCGATTACCTCGGCGCGAGAAATCGCCATTTCTTCATCTTTCCCGGGTCGGCCGTGTTCACCAAGCAGCCAAAGTGGGTGATGGCGGCGGAGCTGGTCGAGACCACGAAGCTGTATGCCCGCGGCGTGGCGGCGATCGAGCCGGAGTGGATCGAGCCCCTGGCCCGCCATCTGGTCAGGAAAAGCCATTCGGCACCGCGCTGGCAGGGGCGGCAGGGGCAGGTTGCGGCAGACGAAAAGGTCACCCTGTACGGGCTGCCGATCGTGCCACGGCGACGGGTCAACTACGGACCGATCGATCCGGAGGAATCGCGCGCGATTTTCATCCGCCATGGATTGACCGACGGCGACATGAACACCAAGGCCCCGTTCTGGCGTCACAACCGCAATCTGATCGCCGACCTGCGTGATATCGAGGCCAAATCGCGACGGCGCGACATGCTGGTGGACGAGGAGGTGATCTACGCTTACTACGCGAACCGGGTGCCGGAAGGCGTCTACAGTGTGGCGCAACTCGAGACCTGGCTGCGCGGGCTGCCGCGTGCCAGGGCAAAGCTCCTGCACATGCGCATGCAAGACCTGCAGCCAGCTGATATCGATGCCGATCATCCCGCGCTTTTTCCCGATCGACTTGATCTGAACGGCAGTCTGCTGCCGCTGAGTTATCACTTTGCCCCGGGCGAAGAGGACGACGGCGTGACCCTGAGTCTGCCGGTTTCGGCAATCGGTCAACTCTCGGCCGGCAAGGTGGACCGCCTGGTGCCCGGGCTGCTGCGCGAAAAGGTCACGGCACTGATCAAGAGCCTGCCCAAATCGCTGCGCCGCCAACTCGTGCCCGTGCCGGAACACGTCGAGCGCTGCCTGCAGGTTTTGCCGGTGTCCGATGCCCCGCTGATTCAGACGCTGGCCAAGACACTCAGGCAGGTAGCCGATGTGCAGATCCCCGAAGAGGCGTGGCAGGCCGGGCAACTGCCGGACTATCTGAAGATGCGTCTGCGCCTGCTGGATGAAAACGGACAGAAACAACTGGCTGTCTCGCGCGATCTGAACGCCTTGCAACAGGCCTATGCCGGACGCACCCAGGCACCGACTGACCGGGCAAAGCCGCATGCAGAGAAGGGGGCGGACAGGCTCGTCGACTGGACATGCGACGCCTTGGCCGAGGAGGTGACACAGCGGGCCGGGCGGATGCAGGTGAGGGGATATCCGGCGCTCGTCGACCGTGGCGATCACGTGATGGTGAAAATACTCGACAGTCTGCAGGCCGCTCAACGCGAACATCGTGCCGGGGTGCGTCGCCTGCTGATGCTGCGTGAGGCCAAGACGGTGCGCGGACTGCGCAAAAACGTACGCGATCTGGCGCAGATGCGACTGCACTATGCACAGGTGCCGGTTGAGCCGCAAGGTGCTGAGACAGGCGACGGGGACCTGCTCGAAGAGCTGGTCATGCTGGCCTTCGATCGGGCGTTTCTTGCCGATCCATGGGTAATCCGTGACCGCGACGCCTTCGAACATTGCCGTGCAGCGGGGCGCCCACAGCTGGGGCCGGCACTGCTGGAGATTGGCGGGTACACGGCGAATATCCTGCGCAGTGCCCACGAGGTGCGTGCTGCGCTATCCAGGCTAACGCAGGCGAACTGGCGGGCTTCGGTAGACGATATGAAAGGGCAGCTGGATCGGCTGGTGTTTCGCGGGTTCCTGCACCAGACAGAACCATCGAGGTTGACGCATTACCCGCGGTATCTGAAGGCGATGGCGTTGCGCGCCGAAAAACTGGCCGCTGCGGCACCGCGCGACGCCCAACGGCTGGTGGAGATGGCCGAGCTGCAGGAACAGTGGTTGCGGCGTCAGCGGCAGGCAGATGCGCAGGGCGTATTTGATGCGCGGCTCGATGAAATCCGCTGGATGCTGGAGGAGTTGCGGGTGTCGCTGTTTGCGCAGGAGTTGAAGACGGCGCACCCGGTGTCGTTGAAGCGCATTCGCAAACGCTGGGAGGCGCTGGGCCTTTAGCTCGAAACCCCCGTCAGCCGTACCCTTCGGTCGCCAGCGCAGGCCGTAGCCCGTAGCCCGTAAGCGAGCTACCGTCGGCAGCCGTTTACGGCTTCTTCTTGACCTTTTTAACTTCTTTTTCGATCAAAAAAGTAATCCAATTGGAAAGACTCCGTCCGTCGGACTCTGCCAGTTTCCTCGCCTTGTTCTTCAGGTCGGCATCGATGCGGAAGTTGATGATCTTTTCTTTGGGCATTGGGTTTTGGCTTGAGTCAGTGTATAAAATGTATACACAACGTGAAAAATTGTACCATAGAGAACGATGACGCAGTATCACGATGCCAGAACCGAGCTTGAATCCCGTCCGCCGAAAATGTCGATGCTGGGTCTTTTTTCCGAGGCGCTGGTGTTCTCTTTGATCGCCGGCGGGTTGGTGGTTTTCATTTGATCTGACGGCCGCTCGGTTCGGATTCGGGATGGCTGCGGTGCGTGGTACCTGGCTGCATCTCAACAATCGCTGAGGCAAACTCTCAGCCGACACGCTAGAATTCCCGCGTTTTTTGATACACGGAAATCCTATGCAGTCCTGCCATTGTGGCTCCGGCCAGCCATTCTCAACCTGTTGTGCCCCCTACATCGAGGGGATTGAATCCGCTCCGACGGCCGAGGCCCTGATGCGCTCGCGCTACAGTGCCTACGTCGAGGGCGCGGTCGATTACCTCGGAGAGACCCTGCATCCACAACACCGTGCCGACTGGGATCGTGACGCAACGGCCCGCTGGGCCGCGGACGCCCGTTGGCAGGGATTGGAGATCGTTTCCACCGAGGCCGGTCAGCCAGATGACCTGGAAGGTTTCGTGGAATTCGTCGCCCATTATGACGAGGGGGTTGCACGCAAACGGCACCATGAGCGCAGTCGCTTTCAGTTCCACGAGGGCCGCTGGTATTACGTCGACGGCGACGTGCCCAAGCCCCAGACGCAACGTCATGAGGGGCCGCGGGTGGGGCGCAACGACCCCTGTCCCTGCGGCAGTGGGAAAAAATTCAAGAAGTGTTGTGGTGCCTGATATGTGGCGGCCAGATCAGTGCCCGGCATGACACACAAGCCGTTCTCCGAGTCTTGCGTCGAGAACCGCGCACCGATTGTTTCGGCCCTGCAGACACGTCTGCAGGCGTGCCGCACGCTGCTGGAGATCGGTAGTGGTACCGGCCAACATGCCGTGTATTTCGCCCCTGAGCTGCCAAAGCTTGAATGGCAGACCAGCGATGTGCGCGAGAACCACCCGGGGATAAGTGCGTGGCTGGATGGCGCCGCAGACAACATTGCGCCGCCGTTGGCGCTGGATGTCCTGGTCGATACCTGGCCGAGTGGGCCGTACGATGCCGCGTTCAGTGCGAACACGGCCCATATCATGTCCGCAACGGCGGTTGAGGCGATGTTTCGCGGGGTCGGCAAGGTACTCGCCGACGGTGGCCAGTTTCTGCTTTATGGACCGTTCAACTACGACGGCAGATTCACGTCTGCGAGTAACGAACAATTCGATGCGTGGTTGAAGCAGCGCGACCCGCAGATGGGAATTCGCGATCTTGCCTGGCTGGGCGAGGTAGCGCGCCAGTGTCGCTTGATTCTTGTCGAAGATCTGGAGATGCCGGTGAACAACCGGATGCTTGTCTGGCAGAAGGCCGGCTAAAGGACTCCTCGAACCAGGCCGATAAGCAGGTAGATCGCGGGATCTGTGCGCTGCTTGGCCTATCCAATTCGGGCGCGGTGCTAGACTTCGCAACAGGAGTGACGAATGCCAGCTACGAAAATCATCGCGTGCGCATGTGTGATCTGCGGGCTGGCTTTGCCGGCTGCAACGGTTGCAGACGTGTACAAGTATAAGGATGCCCGTGGGCATACCCACCTGACCGACAAGCCGATGCGTGGCATGACGCTGATCAAGCGTTACAGCCTGTCGACCGGGCGTGCGCGCCCGTCGTCGTCTTCATCACTGGCCGCCATGCACAAACGTCGCGATCGTCTGTCTCCCCTTATCGATCGTGCGGCCAAGCAGAACCAGCTTCGCCCGGCCCTGGTGCATGCCGTGGTGCGTGCGGAATCAGCCTACCGTGCCGATGCGGTGTCATCGAAGGGCGCCGTTGGACTGATGCAGCTGATGCCGGCCACCGCGGAGCGTTACGGGGTGAACGATCGTCATGACCCGGCGCAGAATCTGCGCGGCGGCAGCGAGTACCTGCGAGACCTGCTCGGGATGTTCGACAATGATCTGCAACTGGCGCTGGCGGCCTACAATGCCGGCGAGAATGCGGTTATTCGCTATGGCAACAAGATCCCGCCATACCGTGAAACGCAGAATTACGTGCACAAGGTGATCCGCTTTTTCCAGGCCGGGATGGCCGATGATCAGGTGGCTCTCCGCTAGCTGATGCTTGGGCGTTTTTCCTGGTCAAGCTGAATGCCCGTTTCTCCGCCACGGATTGATCTTTTCACGGTGTAATTTCGCTGGCAGCCGCGCATAATTTCGCCTTCCGATCCAACGCCGTCGAACAGCATGTCTCAACCCCTTTCAAACAAAGGCGAACGCCCGGCAAAAAAGCCGCCGCGCCGATGGCTGTCCTGGCTGCGCGACCTGACGCTGCTGGTCCTGGTTTTCTTCGCCGTGCAATGGTGGCAGTCGCGTGATCTGGTGCAGAATGATGCGCCACCCCTGGTCGGCCTGTTCGTTGATGGGTCGCCGTTCCAGCTGCGTCAGCTGGATGGTCCGGTCCTGGTGCATTTCTGGGCCGAATGGTGCCCGATCTGTCGGCTGGAGCAGGACAGTGTCGACGCTATTGCACAGGACCACCAGGTGGTCACGATCGCCACTACCTCAGGGACACCGGAGGAGGTCCAGGCCTTTCTGCTCGCGCACGGCCTGACCATGCCGACCATCGTCGATGAGGACGGTGAATTGGCGCGAAGCTGGGGGGTGAAGGGCGTGCCTGCGACATTTATTGTCGACAGCGACCGACGCATCGCCCATGCGTCGCAAGGCTTCTCGACCGGGATAGGGTTGAGACTGCGTCTCTGGCTCGCCGACTGACTCAGTCTTCGCCGACGACGCGTTCTTCGCGCGGTGCGCTCAGAAGCTTCTCTGCCTCGGTCTGATTTTTCGCAAAAATCAGCCGGCAATCGCGGGTGCTGGCGGCGGCGCGCAATTCGCCGCGTTTCTCGCGCGCGAGGTTGCGTGCGGCCTTGAAATCGTCGAACGTTTCGAGATGTTCGAGCGTTTTGCGGGAAGATCCGCTTTCCTGCTCAGTAAAGTAAACGAAGTACGGCATATCAGCTCTGCTATCTGCTGCTAAAGATATTTTACCGCACAAGTTTACATCAGCCGGCCGTTGCCGCCGAGTGCATTTGTCCCGCGTTTAACGCGCAGGATATGGGGTTTATCCGACACCCCGGCGTTTCAGGGCGAGAGATTGTGCAGGTACAGACGCAGCTGCTTTTCGCGTTGCTCGTAAAGCTGGCTGGTCGCGCCCGAGCGCAGATGCGGGCCGAGTCCGTCGCGACGCTGCTTCGATGTCAGTTCGATCATTTCGAGTTCTTGCGCGAGATAGGCGCGCCAGGCCTCTTTATTGCGGTCGAAAACGCCGCGCTGCGTGGCGTTCAATCGGCTCTCGATCACCTTGCCCAACTGCTCGATGCGCTGCTTCACGCTGGCCTGGAATGTCATTTCGCACACAGCGAGTGCGGCGGCAGACGCGGCTTGTCGCACACATTCGCGCAGTCGGCTTTGCCCCGTTTCTATCTCGCTGCCAGCCCCTGCCGGCAGCGCCGTCAGCAGGGCGAAAATCAACAGGGTAACTTTGCACCTGAGGTGCTCCTTAGCTAATCTTGCGTTCATTCCATCCATCTCGGAGTGCCAAGCGATGTCCAATCATCTGCTCGACAAGAAGCTGATTGATCTCGGTAACAAACTTTTCGAAGCCTTTCACCTGGTCGGCCTGTTCGTGATCGGTACGGCCATCCTCTGGGCATCCTGGGCCGAAGTAATCGAGATCATTTCTCACGGCGGGCCGAAGATCAAGGATGTTCTGCTGCTGTTCATCTACCTTGAGCTTGGCGCCATGGTGGGCATCTACTTCCAGACCAAGCGTCTGCCGGTTCGCTACCTGATCTATATTGCGGTGACCGCATTGACGCGCGTTCTGGCGATCGACATCAAATCGATGTCCGACATGCACATGATCACCTTGACCGGGGCGATTCTGATTCTCTGCGTGGCGGTCCTGGTGCTGCGAATCGGCAGTACGCGCTTTGCCGAGAATGATCCGGTCGAGCAATGACCCTGTTTCGGAGAACCGGACGATGAGCGATTTCCCGAAGATTCAGACCGCGATTCCGCAGCATCGCTACCAGTATGGCGATTTTGGCGTCACCATTCTTGGCGAGGTCGAGAGCGGCGATGCGCGCGACTACGAGTTCGTCGCCGCTTTTGTCAGGGAGGGGGAGACGCAGCCACGCCTTTTCGTCGTTTCCGAGCGCCTGCCGCCAGGGCAGCGTGACCAGGGCAGCCATGCGATCCGCCTCATCAACTCGGCTATGGACGAGGTCATGGAAGTTGGAAGCCGCTGGGGCCGGCTGTCGGAGTTCACCGATCAGGCCCTGCAACTTGGCTCCCAGATGCTGGGTCTCGAACAGGAAACGCCCTATCAGTTGATGTGAGTGTCTTGAGTATCCGAATTTCCATCTCTGCATTCGCATCGAGGTGAAATATTTTCCTTAAGTGATTGACTCCCGAGCCGCTATTTAGCGTGGAAGCCCATGTGGCACAGGCTTTTTTCGGGGGAGACACTTGATTGACTGGCTGAATAAAAAGGCGGGAAGAAAACGCGTACTCGGCATCGATATGTACGACGAAGGTTGTGCAATCGCGGTGCTGGATGCGACCGACCCGAGTCAACCAAATGTTACCGATGTGCGTTGGTGCAGTTTTGACCACGCGGACAATCGGGCCCGGGTACTGAAAGACGCCGTACGCGAACTTGGCGTACGCGGCTTGCCCACCTACGCGACGCTTGCGCACTCCAGTTACACGCTCGTTCAGCTGGAGGCACCGGATCTACCCTTGGATGAGATGCGCGAGGCGGTGCGCTGGCGGGTCAAGGATCTGATTGATTTTCCGGTCGAGGAGGCCACCGTCGATGTATTCAGCCTGCCCGAGAGTCGTCGGGCCGGCGCACCCGCCCTGGTGTATGTCGTGGTCGCGAGATCGCGCGAAGTCGAGGTCATGGGCGACATCCTTGCTGATGCCGATCTGAAGATCGAGGCCATCGACGTGGTCGAGATGGCGATTCGCAACCTGTCGATGCACCTGGATCGACCGGAACGGCCGCGTGCCTATCTGCACCTCCAACCGGGACAGACAATATTCGAGGTTGCCGACGGGCCGCAGGTCTATCTCAGCCGCAGGGTGCTGCAGGATTTCGATCCCGGGGCAGCCGAAGAACTGTTACAGGCGCAGATGGAGAATCTCGCACTCGAGGTTCAGCGGTCGCTCGATTACTTCGAAAGCCAGTACGCGATGGGTGCCGCCGACAGGTTGTCGGTGATCAGCTGTGACAACGCGCTGTACAACGCATTCGGGCAGGTCGCGCGAAATTTCCTGACCGTCCCGACAGCGCAATTTGACTTCACTGCCGTCGCCTCGTCAGAGGGGGTCGAATTGAGCACCCTTGGGCGTGGTGTGACGGCAATTGGCGCGGCAATGCGAGGCCTGCCATGGGCAGCATAGTGCAGCAGGTCAATCTCTATCGCGGACGCGAGGATGCGAATGCGCTGAATGCCAGCGCCAAGTTGCTGTTGCTGTCGGGTATCGCGGTCCTGTTGGCGGTCGCCCTGCTGGCTGTTGCCGGCGAATTCTATCTGTCCGGTGTGAGCGACGATCGTGACAGGGTGGCACAGCGCCTGCGTCAGCGTCAGGTCGAGTTGACAGAGGTCCAAGAGACCTTGAAGAGGCCGGAACTGGATCCCTTTTTGCAGGCCGAACTGGCCAGGTTGCAGGTGGCGGCACAGCGTCTGCGAAGCAATTTGCATGCGCTCCGTCAGCATCGCGAGACGGGGGCGGGGGGATTCTCCGAGGTGTTCGGTGGCCTCGCGCGCAACACCCTCAATGGTTTGTGGCTGAGCAGGGTTGCGCTTTCTGCCGGGGGCGACGAGATGTGGCTGCGCGGTCGCACGAATCAACCGGCACTGATTCCGAAATTGCTGCAGACGCTGGCGGCTGAGCAGGCCTTCGCCGGCCGTTCTTTCCGCAAGGTCTCGTTCGAACGGCGCGCCGAGGAGCCCGGTTCGCCGGTCGATTTCGAGCTGCGGAGCGCGCAGCTGGAGGAGGCCAACGATGCAGGCTAAATGGCAGTTGCTCCTGCACAGGTTTGCCGCGCTCAGCGTTCGTGAACGACTGCTGATCCTGGCGGCCATCTTTGCTGTCGCCTGGCAGGTCGCTGATATCGTCGTGTTTGAGCGCCAGTTCCGGCAGGCCGAGACGCTGAATGCCGGGATCACGCGCGACAACAACGCGATCATGGCGATCAACGCGCAGATCAATGCAGTGGTCACCAGTGTCCGCAACGATCCGAACAACGCCCTGCGAGACCAGATCGAACAGGTCCGCCAAGCCGTATCGCGATCGCGCGAAGGTCTGCGGACCGCGTCGAACGATCTGATCTCGCCAAGCGACATGTCGCTTTTTCTCGAACAGCTTCTGGTACAGGAGCGTGAGCTCACACTGGAACGCCTCAATACCCTGGCAGCGACCCCACTGCTGCCCGCCGATGGCCCCCCATCTGGTGACGACAACAGGCTGAAGAACAAGGACGAACCGGTTTTGCATCGTCATGGTTTCGAGATCGAATTCAGTGGCGGCTACCTTGCAACCCTGCGTTATCTGGAGTCACTCGAGGCCCTGCCGTGGCAGTTCTTCTGGGACAGCGTCGACTACGAGGTCATTGATTACCCAAACAGCAGGGTGCGCCTGCAGCTGCATACGCTCAGTCTTTCGGAGGACTGGATCGGTGTGTGACGGGTCAAATATTTGTCGGTACTCGATCGTTGTCCTGCTCTGCGCCTTTGCGGGAATGGCCACTGCTGCGGGGACGGGGAAGGCCCTGACAGATCCCACCCGACCCGCGAACTGGCATGCGCGCTCTGATGTTCCGCTGACGGCTGATGCTGATCCCGTGGGCGGGTTGATATTGCAGGGCGTCTTCAGTGCGCCCGGGCAACGCAGTGCAATGATCAACGGGCAACGCGTGGCGGTTGGAGACATGGTGTCCGGGGCGACGGTTTTACTGATCGAAAAGAACAAGGTGACGCTTTCGCTCGACGGCGAAAGCATCGAGCTGGCCGCGATGTTGCCTACGGTCAAGTCAGCGGTCCACGAAAGGGGAGAACGGTAATGAGGTGGTTGTTGATCGCACTGGCAATGAGCGTTGCGGCGGGTTGTCAGACAAAGGCCCCCAGGGACGGTACCGCGATTGATTCGATCAAGCAGGCGTTTGAAGAGGCCAAAAACGATGCGCGCACGCGCAGGTCTGCACCGCCCCCGGAGGTTGCTGCATCTTTGATGCCGGCGATGAATATTCAGCTGGGCGGCGCTGCGACAGGTACGGTTGAGCATCGATTCGACGTCAATGTCAGCGGCCTTGGCGCGCGTGATTTTTTCATGAGCCTGGTCGATGGTACGAGCTACAACATGGTGGTTCATCCGCTGGTGGATGGTGAAATTTCACTGGTGCTGAAGAACGTAACCATTCCCGACGTCATGACGGTGATGCGCGATGTCTATGGCTACGAGTACCAGCGAAACGCCGGTGGATTTCACGTCATGCCGGTCCGCCTGCAGTCACGGATCTACCAGGTTAACTATCTGAACGTGAAACGTACCGGTAACTCCGAGATGCGGGTGAGTTCCGGACAGGTTACCCAGTCCAATAATTCGGAAAGTTCGAGTTCGTCTACCAGCAGACAGTTCCTCGACCGAGAGTGTGCCTTCATCCAAGGTGATCACCGAGAGCGATGCCGATTTCTGGAGCGAACTGAAGGAGGCACTCGCTGCGCTCGTCGGAAATGCGGACGGTCGCTCCGTTGTCGTGTCACCGCAATCCGGCGTGGTGGTGGTGCGGGCCATGCCGAATGAATTGCGCGAGGTCGAGGCGTTCCTGCGCACGACACAGGCGACGTTGCAGCGCCAGGTCATTCTGGAGGCCAAGATTATCGAGGTGGAGTTGAGTGATGGTTTCCAGTCCGGTATCAATTGGGGCAAGCTGGCGAGCTTCGGCAATGGCAAGACTGCGACGTTCGGCCAGACCGGAGGAGGTACGATACTGGGCTCCAATAACGGCGTATCGGGTACTGCGGGTAATTCCGGTGATCTTGATCCCGCGGCGTACAGTGCGATAAGCGGGCTTGCCGCTCAGGCCTTCGGTGGTGTGTTCTCTGTCGCTGTCAATGCCGGTAGTTTTACCGCATTCATTGAATTGCTCGAATCTCAGGGTAATGTGCAGGTGCTGTCCAGCCCGCGCGTTGCGACCGTCAATAATCAGAAAGCAGTCATCAAGGTTGGACAGGATGAGTTCTTCGTTACCGATGTTTCGACGACGACAGTCACCGGCACGGCCACCAGCACCACGCCAGAAGTGACCTTGACCCCGTTCTTTTCCGGCATCGCGCTGGACGTGACGCCGCAGATCGACAGTCGCGGCGGCGTGACACTGCATATCCATCCGTCGGTGAGCAAGGTGGTCGACCAGACCAAGACCTTCACCATCGATGACAAGGCGCAGACGCTGCCGCTGGCCCAGTCGCAGGTGCGTGAGTCCGACAGCATCGTATACGCGGTGAGTGGCCAGATCGTCGTCATCGGTGGACTGATGCAGGAAAGCTCGAGCGAGGGTACGGCGGCGCCGCCGGGGCTCGGGGATATCCCGTTCTTCGGCTCCGCCTTCCGCCACACCAAGCAATCCTCACTCAAGAGCGAACTGGTGATTCTGCTGAAACCACTGGTTGTCGATAATCCTGCGGCCTGGGGACAGACGCTAGCCGAGTCGGCACGCACCATCGAACGACTGGACCGTGGATTCCACTACGGCGGGAAAACCGAGGTGTTCGGCAACGAGGGCGAGGTACGCTGATGTATTTCGATTTTTTCGGCCTTTCCGGAGCACCCTTTACGCTGACGCCGGATACGACCTTCTACTTCAGCAATCCGGCCCACCAGGAAGCCTTGAACACGATGCTGCTTGCCCTGCAGATGGGCGAGGGTTTCATAAAGGTGACGGGCGAAGTGGGGACCGGCAAGACCCTGTTGTGCCGCAAGTTGCTGCGCGAGCTGTCGGGCGATCCATGCTATGTCACTGCCTATATTCCGAATCCGGCACTTACCCCCACGGAACTGCGCTACACCCTGGCCAATGAACTGGGGGTCGGCTACGCCCCGGAGGTCGGTGAGCACCGGGGGATGCAGCTGATCAACGAGCGTCTGGTCGAGGAATGCGCAGCCGGTCGCCGGGTGGTGTTGATCATCGATGAGGCGCAGGCATTGCCCGAAGCGTGCCTTGAAGCGGTGCGCCTTCTGACCAATCTCGAGACGGAAAAGAGCAAGCTCCTGCAGGTCGTCCTGCTCGGTCAACCCGAGTTGAATACGAACCTGGACAGGCCTTCGGTGCGACAGCTCAAGCAGCGTATCGTGTTCGCTTATCACCTGGCGCCGATGGATGCTCACGCCGTCTCGGATTATCTGCATCACCGACTCGCGGTGGCTGGATACCAGGGGCCCCGTCTGTTTTCGGATTCGATCGCAAGAGAGATTGCGCGGTCCAGCAAGGGAATCCCCCGCCTGGTCAATATTCTCGCGCACAAGTGCCTGCTATCGGCATTTGGCGAGGGCAGGGCAAGCATTGCCAAACGAGATCTGCGACGCGCAATTGCCGATACGGAATCGCTCCACGGCAGTCGGTTTGCGATCGGTTTCCGTCGCGTCTCGATGGCGCTTGCCGGTTTGTTTTCGGCGGGTGCCGCGGCGTTTGGGGCGCTTACGCTATTGGGTAACGTCTTATGAGTTTGCTCAACCAGGTCCTGCAGGATCTTGACGAACGGGCCGCGCCCCCGGCAAGGCAGCCGGTAAAGCTGGCAGCGGCCGCAACGTCAAGCGATGCCTGGGATGTTGGCGGCAGGCGCGAGAGGCGCGACAGGCGCGATGGCCGGGGGTGGCTGCGCCTTGTTGCCTGGTCGGCGGTCACGCTTGCTGGTGTTGCCGTGCTTGCCTGGTACGTCATGAATCGGCCAGGTGACCTGGTGCTACCTCAGCCGATGGCGTCGGTGTCGATCGACACCTCGCCGAAACAATTGGCGCAGCAACCGCAGCAACCGCAGCAACCGCAGCAACCGCAGTCGGCGCCGCAAGCTGCCGTTGATCCTGAACCAGCAGTGCAGGAACAGGCCGGTCTTGCGCAGGAGCAGCGCGAGATCGTCCAAGCGCTACCCGCGCCGGCGCCCGCGACCATGCCTTTACTCGCCGTTGAGCGCAGTGGTGGTTCGAACGCTATCGCCGAGGTGGTGCGTATGTCGCCGGATCTGGCCGAACCCGACTATGTGCCGCTACGCAATACGCAGCCGCCGCCCGAGCCGGTGACCCCGAAAACGGTGCGCCAGACGGTGGTAGCGGTAAAGGTCCGCACATTGGCACCGGAGGCCACGCGGCCCCTCGAAGCGGCGCATCAACTGCTGCAGGCTGGCGAACTGGCCGCCGCGGAGCAGGAACTGTCACGTCATCTGGCGGCCAGGCCCGATGACCGTCAGGCCCGCGAGTTGCTTGTTGGTCTGATGTTGCGAGGTGGCCGACAAGACGAGGCCGGTCAGCAGCTCGATCTTGGTCTGAGGCACCATCCGGGGCATCCGCAGTTCGTGCTGATCAAGGCCCGCCTGTTGGCACAGGCAGGTGATGCCGCAACGGCATTGAAGCTGCTCGAGACTGCCCCGGCGAACACGGTCGGAAAGGTTGAGTCGCTACAGATGCTGGGTGC
Organism: uncultured Gammaproteobacteria bacterium; assembly: GCA_963719025.1. Classification (GTDB taxonomy): domain Bacteria; phylum Pseudomonadota; class Gammaproteobacteria; order Chromatiales; family Chromatiaceae; genus Thiosocius. The sequence continues at coordinate 24,617 of CAVRBK010000108.1, forward strand.
GCTTTATCAACAACAGGGTCGTTATGGGGCGGCCGTCGAGGCCTATCAGCGCCTGCTACGGGTCACGCCTGCGGCCGGCGCGGCCTGGGTGGGGTTGGCGATCAGCCTCGACGGCCTGGATGATCCACGCGCACTCGATACCTACAAACGTGCCCTGCAGCAGAATGGATTGCCGGCGGCGGCACGCAGCTATGCGGAACAGCGCAAAACGGCATTGGAGTCAGGCAATGGCTGACTCGCCGGTCGGACGAAAAGCGGCCAGCTCAGGACCCCAGCGCAAGATCCGCATCGGCGACCTGCTGGTCAGTGACGGGGTCATCACCGAGTCGCAGTTGATGAAGGCGCTCGCTGAACAGAAGAAGACCGGGCAGAAACTGGGTCGCGCCCTGGTTGACCTGGGTTTCATCGAGGAAACCCGCCTGCTCGAGTTTCTCTCCCAGCAGTTGGAGATTCCGCTGGTCGACCTGAGGGGGGTGCGGGTCGATCAGTCCGTCGTGCGTCTGTTGCCCGAGACCGTGGCACGTCGCTATCGCATGGTGGTGCTCGAAAGCAACGAGAGTGACGTCTTGCTCGGCATGGCCGATCCGACCGACCTGTTTGCCTATGATGAGGCGAGCCGTCTGCTGAAGAAGCGGGTCAGGCAGGCCGTGGTGCGCGAAGCCGATCTGCTGCGCTCCCTCGGCCGCTGGTACCAGGACCAGGAGGAGCTCAGCGAGCTCGCCGGCGAACTCCACCAGGAGCTTTCGGCAGGGCGATGTCGATCTGCAGCAAGATGCTGACCTCGACCGGGGCCGAAGACGCGCCGATCGTTCGCTTGCTGCAGAAACTGTTCGACGAGGCGGTCGAGCAGCAAGGCCTCGGATATCCATATCGAACCCGAAGAGAAAGTTCTGCGAATCCGCCAGCGCATCGACGGCGTGCTGCAGGAACGGGTCATGAACGAGGTTCGGATTGCCGGCGCCCTGGTGCAGCGCCTGAAACTGCTGGCCAATCTGGATATCTCGGAGAAACGCCTGCCGCAGGATGGGCGTTTCCAGATCAAGGTCAAGGGACGCACCAGGTCGACGTCCGCCTGTCCACCATGCCGGTGGCACAGGGCGAGTCGGTGGTCATGCGCCTGCTGGATCAGACCTCGGGCATTCTCAGCTTTGACGAGCTGGGCATGCCGGATGCGATCAGGCAAAGGTTGCGCGGGATTATCCGCCGGCCACACGGCATGCTGCTGGTCACCGGGCCCGACCGGCAGCGGCAAGACGACCACGCTGTATGCCGCCCTCAATGAGCTCAACTACACCGCAGCACAAGATCATCACGGTCGAGGATCCGGTCGAGTACCGGCTGCCCCGGGTCAACCAGGTGCAGGTGCACGAACAGATCGGGCTGACCTTTGCGCGCGTGTTGCGCACGGCCCTGCGCCAGGATCCGGATGTGATCCTGGTCGGCGAGATGCGCGACCTGGAGACCGCGCAGATCGGTCTGCGCGCCGCGATCACCGGTCACTTCGTACTGTCGACACTGCACACCAACAGTGCGGTCGGCACGATCAGTCGACTGATCGACATGGGCGCCCAGGGCTATGTCATTGCGACCGCACTGCAGGCGGTGCTTGGCGCAGCGCCTGGTGCGTCGGGTGTGCCCGCATTGTGCGACTGAGCATATGCCGGACGAACACGAGGCCGTGTGGCTGGACCAGGCAAGGCCGGGCTGGCACGCAGCGGGATTCCGCCAGGGCGCCGGGTGTGACCGTTGCGGCCATACCGGCTATCGTGGCCGTATCGGGGTCTACGAACTGCTGGAGATGCATGGCGATCTGCTGGTCGCACTGCGCAACCAGGATATCGACGGTTTCGCCGCTGCAGCGGCTGCCGACGAGACTTTCGAGCCGATCGCCTCAACGGCGTTGGCAGCTGGCCCGGGCAGGGACAGACCAGTCTGGCCGAGGTCATTCGTATCAGCCGGCGACAACGAACTACTGAGTTCGATGCCGAATTTCGCCTATACAGCCAGAGACAATCAGGGCGCCGCCATCAAGGGTGAGCTCGAGGCGGGCACCGAGCAGCTGGTGGCCGAGCAGCTGCAGCGCAATGGCGTTACGCCGATTCGGATCACGCCCTCGCCGCGCAGTGTCGCCAAACAACCGTAAGAAATCGTTTTATCTGACCAAGCCTGGTGTCAGCCTGGATGAGATCGTGATGTTGGCCACGCCAGCTGCGCACGCTGACCAAGGCAGGTGTGCCGATTCTGCGTGGTCTGCAGGGTCTGGCCGATACGACCAACAACCCGACGCTTGTCGGAGACGCTTGAGCGACGTGCATCGCCAGCTGCAGGGTGGACGCGAGCTCAATTCGGCACTGGCGCGTCATCCCAAGGTCTTTTCGCCCTTGTTCGTTTCGCTGGTTCGGGTGGGTGAGAACACCGGTCGGCTGGATGAGGCGTTCGCCCACCTGGCCGACTATCTCGAGGTGGAGAAGAACACGCGCGAGCGCATTGCGTCGGCAGTACGCTATCCGCTGGTCGTGTTTGCCGCCATCCTGGTGGCGCTGACGATCATGAACATCTGGGTGATTCCCGACCTTCGCCGACGCCTTCGCCCGCTACAACGCCGAGCTGCCGTTGATGACGCGCATCCTGATCGGCTCATCGGTTTCTTCGTGACCTACTGGCCGTGGTTTCTGATCGCCCTGCGTGGTCGGCCTGTTTTCCTTTCGCGCTGGATACGCGCACGCCGCGCGGTGAGATGGTCTGGTCGCGCTTCCTGCTGCATGCACCGCTCGTCGGCAATATCGTCCGCAAGGCCATACTCGGCCGTTTCGCCCAGTCGATGGCGCTGACGATCCGCTCAGGTGTGCCGCTGATCCAGGCCCTGAGCGTGGTCGCCGGCGTGGTCGACAACGCCTACGTCGGCGAGAAGATCAGGTCGATGCGCAGCGGCATCGAGAAGGGCGATAGGTGTCGCGCACCGCGGCCGCCACGGGCCTGTTCACGCCGCTGGTATTGCAGATGCTGTCGGTGGGCGAGGAGACCGGTGCACTCGATCAGTTGCTCGAGGAGACGGCATTGCACTACCAGGCCGAGGTCGAGTTCGAACTCAAGCGTCTGGCCGACGCCATCGAGCCGATCATGATCACCGTCATCGGCGTACTGGTTGCGGTGCTGGCGCTGGGCGTCTTTCTGCCGCTCTGGGATCTGTCGTCGGCGGCGCACGGCTGAGCGTCCCGCTCAATCTCTGAACCAGCTCGCGAGGCGTTGTTCGGCGTAATAGTGAGCGCACCCGGGTATCGCGCCACTGACGAAGCCGACGTGGCCCCCGTGCCGGGGCAATTCCAGATAAACCTGTGGCGGCAGTTCACCGACCAGCGGTGCGGAATCGCTGAACATGAAGGGGTCTTGCTGCGCGTGCAGTATCAGGGTCGGTACCCGGATCCGCGGGATGAACTGGCGACTGCTGCAGCGTGCGTAGTAGTCGTCGACGCCGGTCGAAGCCGTGCAGCGCGGCGGTCACCTGGTCGTCGAACAGGCGGAAGGTGTTCAGGCGGTCGATATCGATCTGCAAGGGTGAAGTCGATCCGCGCAAACTTTTCCCGATAGGCAGCCTGCAGGCTGCTGACCAGGTGTCGCTGGTAAAGCCTCGAGCAGCCGCGTTGCGAGTCGGCGCGCGGCATCATCGAGGCGAAAAGGTACCGAGATCGCCGCCGCCCGCTTCAGCGGTGATGCGTCACCCTGTTCACCCAGCCATTTGAGCAGGACATTGCCGCCGAGCGATACCCCGACGGCGCCGAAAGGGGTCGCCGCCATGGTGCGTCTCGATGTGTTCGAGTACGCGTCTGCGGATCATCGGTCTTGCCGCTGTGGTAGCTGATCGGCAGGCGGTTTGGCCTCGCGCCCACAGCCGCGAAAGTGCATCAGGCAGACCCGGAAACCGACGCTGGTTCAGCTGCCGCATGATGCCGGTCGCATAGTGCGAGTCGATGCCGCCCTGCAGGCCATGCATGAACAGCACGACCGGCCCGCTGGCCGGACCCGACCAGACCAGATCGAGAAAGTCGCCGTCGTCGAGTTCGAGGCGTTCCCAGTCGCAGGTCGGTATCTTCGGGCGGCGGCGGAACAATGCCGGCCACAGGGTCTGGGCGTGATGGCCGCGCAGCCACCAGGCCGGACGGAATGCGCTGCTCGATGACTGGCATCAGTCAGGAATCCTGGCCCTCGGCGTGTCGGTACAGGCTGGCATACAGGCCGTCGTTGCGCATCAGGTCGTCGTGGCTGCCGTCCTCGACGATCGTGCCGTCCTCGAAGACCAGGGCGCGATCGGCCTGGCGCACCGCGCTCAGGCGGTGCGCGATGATCAGGGTGGTGCGGCCGCGCAGGAAGGTCTGCAGCGCCAGGTGCAGGGTCTTTTCGGTGGTGGTGTCGAGCGCCGACGTGGCCTCGTCGAGGATCACGATCTTGGGGTCGCTGAGCACCATGCGGGCCACGGCCAGGCGCTGACGCTGGCCGCCGGACAGGCGGATGCCGTCGCGGCCGATCAGGGTGTCCAGGCCCGCCGGCAGGTCCCTGACCACCTCGTGACAAGCTGGGCGACCTCCAGGGCATGCCACAGTTGCGTGATCGGTCGGTCGCGGCCGAGCGTCAGGTTGTTGCGCACGCTGTCGTTGAACAGGGCCGGGTGCTGCAGCACGGTGGCGACGTTGTCGCGAACCACGTCCAGGCCGATCTGTTCGACCGGCACCTCGTCGAAGAAGACCCGCCCGCGCTCCGGCAGATACAGGCCGAGCAGGATCTGCACCAGCGTGGTCTTGCCGCCACCGCTGGCACCGACCAGGGCCACCTTCTCGCCGGCCGCGATCTGCAGATTCACGTCGTTCAGCACCAGCGGGCCGTCACCGTAGCGAAAGCTGACGTTCTCGACGCGGATCGGCGTGGTGGCGTTACCGGCAAACGGATTCTGCTGGTTCGGGTAGTGCGGCTCGAGGCCGACATCCATCAGCTCGGTTGATGCGCCTCAGCGCCGCCTTGGCGGCAAGGTAGGCGTACTGAATCTTCAGGATCTCCTGCACCGGTGTCATCATGAACCACAGGTAGGCATAGACCGCCAGCATCTGGCCGATCGTCAGGTCGGAATACAGGACCATGAACATCGACAGCGCGCGGAAGATGTCGAAGCCGAACAGAAACACCATGAACGACAGGCGATTGGCCGCATCGCTCTTCCAGGTGAAGGTGGCCGAGTGGTCGCGAATGCGGCCGGCCGCATCGATCACGCGCCGCACATAGTGGCGCTCACGGTTGCTGGCACGGATCTGCTGAATGGCATCGAGCGTCTCGGCCAGGGATTCCTGAAAGACCTGGTAGGCGCTGTTCTCGCGCGCCTTCAGGCGTTTGACGCGGCGCCCGAATATCGTGGTCAGGTAGATCACCACGGGATTCAGCAGCAGGATGAACAGGGCCAGCTGCCAATGCATCCACAGCAGGACGAAGGCGGTGCCGATCACACTGAGTACCGCGACGATGAACTTGCTGGTCGTCTGGCTGACGAACTGGTCGATGGCGTCGAGGTCGGTGACCAGGTGCGATGCCACGGTGCTGCTGCCCAGGGTCTCGTACTCGGCCATCGAGAAACGCTCGAGGCGCTGCAGCAGGGTGCGGCGAATGCGGAAGATCACGTCCTTGGCGATGATCGTGAATTCGCGGGTCTGCCAGACGTTGAAGATCAGGGTCAGCAGGCGCAGTATCAGGGTCAGCACCAGCACCGCCGAGATGTACAGGACCGGGCCGTGCCAGGTCTCGGGAAATACGCCGTTCATCCAGCGCCACGGCAGGGCCTGGTCTGCCGAGCAGGACCTCGTCGACCAGCAGCGGGATCAGCAGCGGCACCGGTACGGCGGTGAGGGCGCCGAGGATGGCGATCAGGTTGGCCGCGACCAGTTCGCGCGGGTGCTGCGCGATCATTTGGATTACTTCCGACCAGGTGTAGACTTCGGAGCGAACGTGAGGGACTGGGTCCGTTTTGGCGTGCATCCGCAGATTGTATCAAAGGGCCGGACTCGGCCTGACCTGATCCGGGAACCTATCAACATAGATAGAGGTACTGTTTTGCTGCGCTGGATATTTTGCATTGCGCTCGTTGCGAGCGTTTCACTGGCGGTGGCCGGGTCGGGTGAGGTCACGCTTGACGGTAAGGCCGTTCAGGGTGGCCTGATGTTCGGCAGTGCGCTGCCGGGTAGCAAGGTGAAACAGGACGGCAAGGCCCTGCGGGTGAGTTCCGCTGGCAATTTCCTGCTCGGATTCACCCGTGATGCGCCGGCTTCGTCGAATCTCGAGGTGATTCTGCCGGATGGCCGGGTGCACAAGCAGACCTTGCAGGTGGCGGCGCGTGACTACCGGATTCAGCGCATCGATGGCCTGCCGCCGGGCAAGGTGACTCCGCGCAAGCCGGAGGACCTGGCACGGATCCGGCGCGATGCGGCCGATGTCGGCAAGGCGCGTGCGCGGGACGATGACCGACAGGACTTTCTCGGCGGATTCAACTGGCCGGTGCATGGGCCGATCACCGGTGTGTATGGCAGTCAGCGGGTGCTCAATGGCAAGCCGCGTCGCCCGCATTTCGGCGTCGACGTGGCAGCGCCGGTCGGAACACCGGTGAAGGCGCCGGCGGCCGGAATCGTGACGCTGGCGGTTCCGGATATGTTCTTTTCGGGGGGAACGATGATCATCGATCACGGCCACAAGCTGACATCGAGCTTTCTGCACCTGCACAAGCTGCATGCCAGGGTGGGCGACCGGGTGGAGCAGGGTGATGTTGTCGCCGAGGTGGGCGCGACCGGCCGTGTGACCGGTGCACATCTCGACTGGCGGATGAATCTGCGCGACCGGCGGATTGACCCTGAACTGCTGGTGCCGCCGATGCCTGACCTGTCATCGAACTGAGGTCAAGAGAAGCGGCGGCCCGGTCATAAACTCATGTTATATTTGCACAATTCGAAGTACAGAATAAGGACACAAGGATCATGAAGCGAATCGCACTGGCGGTTGCCCTGTTGCTCCCCGCCACGACCATCCAGGCCGGGGATCTGGCTGCCGCATATGCGCTTGCCGGTGCCAACGACCCGAGCCTGCGGGCGGCCCGTGCAACCCGTGATGCCAATCTCGAGGCAAAGCCGCTGGCACGCGCCCAGCTTTTGCCGAATGTGTCGTTGAGTGGCGATATCACGCATAACGACCAGGACATCGAACCGGTCGTTGCGCGGCGCCAGCAATGAAGATTTTGCGACCAGGAACGCAGCCGTCCAGGTGACTCAGCCGCTGTACCGCAAGGATCGCTTCATCCAGCTCGAACAGGCCGAGGACCAGGTCGCCCAGGCGGACGTGGACTACACCACGGCGGAGCAGGAGCTGATTCTGCGGGTGTCCCAGGCCTATTTCGGCGTGCTGTCGGCGCACGACACGCTGGCCTTCGCAGGGGCCGAGAAGACCGCCATCGAGCGTCAGCTGGACCAGGCCAAACAGCGTTTCGAGGTGGGTTTGATCGCCATCACCGGCGTGCACGAGGCGCAGGCGCGCTACGACCAGGCGCGTGCCGATGAGATTTCGGCGCAGAACAGCCTGGATAACGCATTGGAATCCCTGCTGGAGATCACCGGTGAATCGGCGGCACCCCTGGCATTGATGAAGCGCGATATCGCGATGGACCCGCCGACGCCGGCCAGCCTGGATGAATGGAGCGCGACAGCGCTGGCGAATAATCCGGGTATCGTTTCGGCCAGGTACGACGCCGATATCGCGCGCAAGCAGATTCAGCTGCAGCGCGCCGGCCATCATCCCTCGATCGATCTCGTCGGGTCCTATGGCCTCGCTCGATCCGACTCCGTATTCGGTACCGATGTGGATACGGGCACCATTGGGATTCAGCTGAGCCTGCCACTGTATAGCGGTGGCGGTGTGATGGCCGCGACCCGCCAGGCCCGTTTCCAGTTCGAGGCCGCCCAGGAGGTTCTGGAGCAGCGTCGCCGGGCAGTGCAGACCCAGGTTCGCAATGCCTATCGTGGTGTGGTTTCGAGTATCAGCCGGGTCGAGGCATTGGCCGCTGCCCAGGTCTCGGCGCAGAGCGCCCTTGAGGCCACCGAGGCCGGCTTCGAGGTCGGAACGCGTACCCTGGTCGACGTGCTGGATGGGCAACGTGACCTGTTCCGCGCAAAACGGGATTTTGCGCAGTCGCGTTACGACTATGTGCTGAACACCCTGTCCCTGCTGCAGGCCGCCGGCACCCTGAACGCCGAAGATGTAGCAGCGGTGAATAATTGGCTACAGTAGGCTACACCAGGCACACGGCAATTACGGATGTATTGAAAGCGGCCCGCGAGGCCGCTTTTTTATTCGCGTTCGCGTCGGGCAAACATCAGGCTGGTGATCTGCTCCGAGACTATCCCGATCAGGAAGGTCAGCAGCGAGGTCATGTACAGCAGCGCACTCATATTGGTGAAGCGTCCGCTTTCGAAATAGGTATAGCCGTACAAGGCTGTCGCCGTGAAGAACAGAAAGAAGCTCACCGGCAGGAACAGTTTCAGTGGCGAATACAGGGCGCCGATCTTGAAAATGATCACCATGAAACGTGCGCCCTCACGCCAGATCTTCAGGTGACTGCGGCCATCGCGTTGGCCCACATCAATGGGCTCATAGGTCACCGTGTAGCCAGATCGGAAGAACGCCATGGTGCTGGTGGTCGGATAGGAAAAACCGTTTGGCAGCAGGTGCAGGAACTCGCGGAAGTGGCGCGCATTGGCAATCCGGATGCCGCTGGTCAGGTCAAGTATCGTTTGGCCGGTCATCCACGAGGCCAGCCGGTTGAAGGCGACATTGCCGAAGCGGCGGAAGAGACTGGCATGGTTGCGCCGGTCTCTGGCGCCGACCACCATATCGAGATCCTCGCTGCAGAAGCGTCGCCAAAGGGCCTGCAGATCAGTGACTGAGTGCTGGCCGTCGGCATCCATCATCGCGAGGATCGTGCCACGTGCTGCACGTACGCCGCGCTTGATCGCGGCACCGTTGCCCATGCGGTAGGGATTTGCGACGACGCGGCAGTCGTAGCGCCGGCATACTGCCTCGGTGTCATCCTTCGAGCCGTCGTCGACCACGAGGATCTCGGCATCGGGGAAGGCCCCGGTGAGCTCTGGCAAAAGCTCTTCCAGGCTGCGTGCCTCGTTGAGGGCCGGCAGAATAATGCTGAGGTGGCTGGTGTCTGAAGCTGAATTTTCCATTTACCGATCAGCGCCATCTTCGATGACTTGGCGCTTTTCCATCATCCTGGTTCTTTGGGAAGCATATTTCGCATGTTGCGCGGCTGTATCGAGTGCTGCCAGCGCATCGTCCGATCTGCCCAGTTTACGCAACACGTTAACCAACTGCATGTGGTAACTCCATTGGGTGGGCCATATCTGCACGGCCTTCCTGGCATGTTCCAGGGCGGCATCCAGATCACCGGTAACGAACTCGAAGTATTCGCGATAGGCCGCCTCGATGCCGGCACGCCCGGTGTAACCCCAGCGGGGATTGGCCAGAGCGGCCTTGAATATCTGGTTAAGGCCATCGTCGGCGAGCCGCAGGCCGTCGCTCCGATACCACTTGACCAGGTACGAAAACTGGCTGATCGATACCTTGGTGGCTCCGACGAAGCCCCGGCGCAGGCCGTTCTTGAGGCGTTCGACAGTCTCGGCTTCCGGTTGGCGATTCAGGTGCAGGGCGAGGACGACCTTGCCGAACAGGCAGTTGACGCACTGTGGGTCGTTAGCGAGGCCTCGGTCGAGAAAGATCTCGGCGGCATTGCCGAGCTCGCTGACGTCGCCCCTGGCGTTGCCTATCGCGGCGATGACGACCTGTGCCGCCATGAAATTGCTGCGGGTCGAGTCCGGATGGTTCTCTGCGGCATTGAGCATGAAAGATTCGTAACTCGACCAGTTTTCCACCCGGACATAGGTGGCAGTCGTGTAACCCGCGACCAGCAGCAGCCCGAGCGGCGCGGCGAATCGAGCCACGCCCTGCCGCACCGCCGTGACGCGGATGAGATGCGCCAGCAGGAATACCGGACCGATGCTCGCCAGGTAGTTGCGGTGTTCGAAGACGATTTCGAGGGCCAGGACGCTGGATTCAAGCGCATGTGCGGCGAGAAAGAACAGTACCGCAAACGCAAATGCCGGCGAGCGCCGGCGCAGAACAAGGGCTGCAACCAGCGCGATCAGCCAGGCGCCTATGGCCAGCGCGGTTGTCGCTGGCGAGAACAGGTCCGACGACAGCGGAAAATCATCGTGGAACAGGCCAAACAGGCCAATATCCGGGATCAACAGGAGCCGCAGGTAGAACCACAGCACGCGAGGTTCGGTCAGTACCCTCTGCGCGAGCGTGAAGGGTCGCTCGTCGTAGTAAACCAGGGCCGGGTGGGTGAAGAAGTACGCCAGTCCGGCGATGATCGGCACAGCGATGAATACGGCCTGGATCAGCCGAACAGCCGAAGGCCGGCTGCCCAGAGAAACCTGCCGCAGCAGGGTGAACTCGCAGACCAGCAGGAACAGCGGGATCAGTACGGTGTTTTCCTTGCCGAAAAAGCCGATCGCCGCAATCGGCACGGTGGCCAGCATCCAGCCGAGTCCCGGGCTTCCTCGTGCAATCTGCAGGCGCCCCCACATGTAACTGCTGAGCGCCAGCAGCGTGGCCAGTGTCGACAACTGGGCCATCCGTTGCACGGTGTACAGCACGGTGCTGACATGCAAAGGGCTCAAAAGCCAGAGTGCGCACGCGAACAACGCCACACCGAGTTCCTGCGAACGGTCGCGTGACTCCCCGTAGATCGCACGAAATGCCAGGCGTGAGAACACAAACACCATCAACCCGGTGATGAGGTGGAGTGCGAGGTTGGTCGCCTTGAACGCCCATGGGTCAAGTCCGGCGATGGCGTGATTGATGCCGAAAGACAACTGTGCAAGTGGCCGGTCACCGGGAAAGGCGCTGAACGATGATCCCCAGGCCTGAACCAGGTTGTCGAACGAAAGCGATTCGATCTTTACCCAGCGGTTCTGGGTGATGTGGATATGGTCATCGAAGAGGAAGGGGCCGTTGAGGCCGTTGGCATAAACGAGCAACAGTAGCAATCAGGGTAAGGGCAAAGAGAAGAAACCATCGGAGTATCATGCAAAAAATGTCCAGCTTTCAATGGTGGAGAAGGTTATAGCATGGTGCCATGCGGTCTTTGGCGGAGTGGATCTCATTCGCGGATTTGGCGGACGAAATATGCAATGATTCTGCGAAGGGCCCGAGCTGCGGCATCGAATCCCATCGCGGGTTTTGCGTCGACTGCGCAGTTGCCCATTGTAGCCGAGGGTTGCTCGAACGCCTTTAGTCTGTCAATTTAGGATGATGTTTGGCCATTGCGTGTTGTCACTACGTTCAACGACGATTTGTACGAAACGTCAGGAAAGTCCCTGCTGGACTCGATTGCGACTCATCTGCCGGATGCAGAGATTCTTGTTTACCACGAGCTGGATAGAAACCCCATTGAGTTTCCGGGTGTGGTCTGCGTCAATTGCCCGAATTTCATCTTGACTGCAACAGTGGTGTGCCTGGTGAACGCGTCGGCAGACGAGGTAAGGCGGCTGCAGCGGGCCTTCCCTTCCTGGGAACTGCGCGAGGTGCACGTCGAGTTCGACAATGAAGAGGACAAGCGGGGGTTTTGCGCCAACCGTCGTGTCGCACTGCTGCGCGACCTGCTGCAGGAGGTGGGATCACCTGATCTACCTGGATGCCGATTCCCTGGTTCGGCGGCCATTGAATGGCCTGCTGGAACATATGGCCTCAAGCGATCTCCCGACTTCTGCACCGTCCCGATTCCACCGAGGAGCAGACCCGTTTCGCGACCGGAGTGATCGGTATCAGGCAGACCGCGTCAGCGACCCGGTTTCTGACCCGCTGGGCAGATCTTGTCGCAACGCGGCCTCGCGCATGGTTCAGCGATCAGCTATTTTTTTCGCGCACCCTGGACGAGTTGGGTTCTAGCGTTCGTACGGAGGATCTGCCGCAACAGTTCATCGATTGGCAGTTTCACCCCATGTCGCCCATCTGGGTCGGCAAAGGTGAGCGCAAGTACGATAAGTTGCTGTACCGAATGGAGGAGGAGTATTACCTCTTGGCGCCGGGTATGATCAGGACGGTACTGCACCGTGTACGGATGAAGGCACTTTTTTTGAGTCGGGGGTTGCTGATGCTGATGCGCCTGTCGCCCGCCTCAATGAAAACAGACTGACGGAAACGCTTCGATGGATCAGACGGTCACGGTTTTTATCGGCTCCGGCGAGGCCAGCAAGCTCGAACGCAAGGTACTGATTCACTCATTGCAGCGTAACTCGAAGCGTCCACTGGATATTCGGGTCTTCAACGGCACCCACAATGCGGTCGAGCGTGCTGGTCATGCCCCGGTTCTGGCGCCGATGTCGCTGGAAATCAAGTACCGCAATATCACCGAGTTCAGTCTCTATCGCTACCTCATACCCGAGTTGATGGCTTACCAGGGTCGGGCGATCTATCTCGACTCCGATATGATCAGCCTTGGCGAAATTGGCGAGCTTTCCGATGCCGACATGGCGGGCCGTGATTTTCTCGCCAAACCTGAATATGGCGCAGACAGCTGGACCACCAGCGTGATGCTGATCGATTGCGCCACGACCCGCTTCGATCTGCAACAGATCTACGCAGAGATCGACGAAGGCCTGTACGACTATGCCGATTTCTCTCGCATGACCCCGGCGTTCCTGGCGCAGCATCCGTACCGGGTCGGGCAGATCGATCCGCGCTGGAATGAATTTGACCGGTGGGACGGGGAGACCCGTCTCATTCACTACACCGATCTTCTCACCCAGCCCTGGAAGCATGTTGGTCACCCCTACGGTGAATTATGGTTTCAGTATTTCGATGAGGCGCGTGCGGCCGGACTGATTAGGGATGACGATATCAACGAGGCCAAGGTTCGAAGCTATGTGCGTCAGGATCTTTTGCTGGGTAATGCCGGCGCCCTGTCGCGTGGGCAGCGCTACGCGAGACAGGTTCGGCGCCTGCTCGGGATGACGAGACACCAGGGTGGGATCTGATCCGGTGAGCGTCGATGCCAGGCGGCCGGGCGGCCCACGCTATTTTTACGTCGGATCACAGGAAGAGCTTGCCCATCATGCGGCACCCCTGGCGCAACACCTTCCGCTGAGCATTGTCACGCCCGAATCGGTTCTTGATGAAGCGGTCGCGGGTGATGTCTGCCTGTTCTTCAACGAATACTTCGACCGTTTTCGCCACCTGATTCCCGAGCTGCGGCACCGGGGCTGTCCGACGCTCTACGTGATTGATGGCATTCTCGAGTGGCGCAACGCCTGGGACGATGGCGATAGCGAGGCCCGACCTTGGGTGATGCGGCCGGTACTTAGCGACAAGGTTGCCTGCATAGGCTGGTCACAGGCGCGCGTACTGAACGCCTGGGGGAACCAGGGCAGGTGCGAGGTGACCGGCATTGCGCGACTGGACAGGCTCTCACCGCCGCCAGGTGCCCCGCGTGTGCCGGAGCGCCGCAGCCATCACGTTTTGATCATGACCGCCAAGCAGGCCTTCTATGATGACGCGCAGAAGCAGCGCGTGTTGCACGCGCTCAACGACGTCAAGGCAGCGATCAGTAAAAGTTCGTCCGACCTCGGGGTCGAGATCGTTGCGCATTGGCGACTGTCGCAGGATCTTGCCGGCGAGATCGGTGTCAGCAACAGCCTGGATGATCTGAGTGGGCGGGAGCTGATCGAGCAGTTGTCGGGCGTGGATGCGGTGATCACGACCTCATCGACCGCGATGTTGGAGGCAATGTTGCTCGGCCTGCCGACGGCGTTGCTCGACTACCACAACTGCCCGCACTATGTGCCGGCAGCCTGGACCATCTCGGCGGCTGATCATATCGTCCCGGTGCTGGAACAGTTGATGAACCCGCCCGACGTCCTGATGGCCCACCAGTCACTGCTGCTGGATGACGCGCTTCTGCACGATGGGATGGCGGCCCGGCGTTTGGCGGCCCTGGCGCGTGCCATGGCGTCGATTGCGGCAGATTGCCAGCAACAAGGCAAAGACATGCAGTTTCCAGAGCGCATTCTGGACAACGCAAAACCGTATCTTCCGCTGCCTGTGTCAATGCTTTTCACCGACCATCCCCTGGGCAATGCCGACGTAGACCCGACCGTACGCATGGATCTGGATGAGACCCGGCGGCGTCTCGACTTCGTGTCATCCAGGTTGGTTGAGGTGGAACAGTCGTACAGTCTGCGCATCGGGCAGGCAATCACCGGGCCATTGCGCTGGTTGCGCAGATGGCTGAACAGCGAATAGACCTGGTGAACAGGCGGATGGAGCGATAGCCCTTATGCAGGCAAATTGTTATGTGACGGTTGCAACACGCAGCCACCTTGCGCAGGTGGCAGTGCTCGCCGAATCGCTGCACCGGGCCGAACCGGACTCGACGCTCTACGTCTATCTGGCCGAACGCAACACCGACGATATTCCCATGTTGCCAGGGCAATGCGTGATGCGCGCCCTGCCGGAGATGGGCCTGGCCGATGGCGAGAAGCTGGCGTTTCAATACGACGCAATGAGCCTGTGTTGCGCGCTAAAGCCTCGGGCGGTGCGCGATGTTTTGCGGCGTGATGGTTGTGACTGGTGTGTGTATGTCGATTCTGACATGCAGGTATTTGCCAGCATCAGTGACATCGTTCTTCCGCCACTGAATGAGGCGTCGGTGCTGCTGACACCGCATGTGCTGCAGGCGGACTCGGTAACTGATCCGCTGAAGGTGTTGCGCAGTGGCGTGTACAACGCGGGTCTTTTCGCTGTGAAGGATGATGCCGCCGGTAGAGCTTTTCTCGACTGGTGGTCGGAGCGCACGCAGGACCGCTGCATCGGCGATCCGTTTGCCGGACTGGTTCATGATCAGCGCTGGCTGGACCTGGCGGTCGGCCTTTTTCCGGGGGTCAGGGCGGTTCGGCATCCGGGGCTCAATGTCGGTCACTGGAATCTGCATGAAAAGGCGCTCAGCCGCAGGCAGGATCAGTGGTGGGTCGCTGCGGATCATCGCCTGGCGGTGTTTCATTTCAGCGGTGTGGAGGCGGGGCGGGTATCGCGCTTTCTTGGCGATGAAGACGCTCTTCCTGGTATCGAGGCAGCGCGAGAGCTGGCCGCAACTTATCTGCAGACTAGGTCGGGATACGAACAGCGGTATCCGTCCAGTGAGCCCTACAGCTTTGCGCGGTTCGCGTCCGGTGCAATGATCGATTGGTCGATGCGCGAGGTACTGCGCCAGGGTCAGGTATCTTCTGAACAGCCTTTCCACGAAGAGAAACGGATTCGGGCAGCGGCCGAAGGGGCGGGTATCCGGTTGCGCCGGGCCAACATCACCCGGCTGGTCGAAAGCGCGAGCGACTGTCAGAACCTGCTGCAACGCCTCGAAGCGCATGCCATCGTCGGGCCCGTATGGCGGCTGGTGAGGCGTTTCATCAATCCCGGGCTGAGTTTGGACCGGGATCGCCAGCCAAGTGCCAAAGCGGCCGAAAATCCGTCCCGCTAGGTTTTGGCTGTCTCATCATTCTCGGTCGATCGAGCGTCGGCCAGCGAGACGGCGACGCGCAGCAGCTTGTCGGTGGACTCATCCCAGGTCTTCCAGCTGATCGCTTTCTGCGATGCGTTGTTTTCGGGCTTTTCCCGGAAGGTGCGTATGGTCGCAGCGAGGTCGTCATGGCTATCGTTGGCGAAGTACATCGGGTAGTTACCGCCGATCTCGCGAAACACGGGTATGTCGCTGGCAATCACTGCGAGGCCCTGTTGCATCGCCTCGACGAAAGGCAGGCCGAATCCCTCAGCACGCGAGGCGAAAATCAGCGCAGAGGTATTGCCATAGAGATGGTGCAACTCGTGATCATTGGCGTCGTGATAGAGATGCAGATAGCGATCGAGATAGGGGCTGGTCTGCATCCGGCTGAGCAGTTCTTCGCACATCCAGCCGATGCGACCGACGATCACGAGGTGCTCCTCGAAACCCGCATCCCACAGGCTGCTGAAGGTCTCGAACACCAGATCGTAACCCTTGCGCGGTTCGATTGTACCCACCATAAGGAAACTGTTGGCCTTGTCGAACCGTATGCGGATGTCATCGCGAAGCGGCAGCTTGTCCAGCGCGTGTCCCGGCTCGTTTATCAGGTCCGCCCCTGAATAACTCACGGCCTTGGGCAGATTTCTTTCGCGCAGCATCCCGCGCGCATCGAAGTAGTCATTCAATGCGTCCAGGGTTGCCTGCGAGATGCCGATGATCGCCGATGCATGGCGGCAGATCTGCGGCAAAAGGCGGTCGAAGGTCACGGCAAAATCTGCTGCGCAGTATTGCGGATGGGTGAGCGGGATGAGGTCGTGGATCATCGGTATCGCCCGCAGCGTGGCATAGCGCGGTTTGCGCAGCGGCGTGATCACGTCGTAGGCCCAAAAGGCATCGGGCAGGATCAGTATGTCGCCATTGGCCGGCCTGATTCTGCGGATACGGCCCATCAGCAGACCCTTGACGAAAGGCAGTTGCAGCAGCCGGTATCCGACAAATCTCACCAGCTTGCGCGCAAACAATGCGCTGTAACCCAGCAGCCTGAACGGTGCGACATTTTCACCGGCCGCGAATGCCTTTTTCTCGAGTTCCTCAAGCCAGACAGCGAGGCCCGAACCCCTGCTCAGCAGGCTGGATGTTGTCGCCTTATTGGGTTGCAGTCTGGAGAATTGATCGGACTGCCAGAAGTGACCGAATCGCGCGACCACCGGTATGCACTGAAGGTCTTGCCTGGCCGCTGCCTCCGGGGCCCGTTTGATCAGGTTGCGCACTACGCGCTGGATACCGGTGTTGATACCCAGGTAGTAGGTCGCGCTGCAGTCGATGAAAACGGTGCGTTGCGATTCGCTCATGAGGAAGCTAATGGGTCGGTCGTTTGTCTGAGCTGGTTCAGCAGCTGGCACAATCGTCTGCTGCTCTCGTCCCAGCTATGGTGCGCTGCCAGATCGCGCGAATCGGCAGCGAGTGCATGGTAAAGCGCCGGCGAGGCCAGGATCTCCGTGACCCGCTGCGCGAGGGCGGCGCCATCACCGGTCGGTACCACTGACGCACGGTCGCGAACCAGCTCGGGGAGGCTGCCGCAGTCGGTTACCACGAGTGGTACGCCATACGGCAGCGCTGATACCCCCGCGCCACTCTGTGCCTCGAAATGGCGGTAGGGCAGCAAGACCATGTCGGCAGCAGTGAA
>CAVRBK010000109.1:0-35657 GCA_963719025.1 uncultured Gammaproteobacteria bacterium
ATGCGTGCACCGCTTCGGACAACGTGTTGGTCGCGATCAATTCGGGTTCTTCGGAATCGGCAATCACCATCGTCGTGCCGTCGGTATCGGTCACGTAGACATTGCCAGCTGCAGCAACCGGCGACGCGTAAATGTTGCGGAGTGCGCGAGCCGCATCGCTCCAGGCGTTGGTTTTCCCGAAGGGCCATCGATCCGAGTCAGCACATTTTGATAGTGCGTCAGGAAATACAAGGCATCACCGACCAGCAGCGGCGACGGCACATACGGCGTGCCTCGTGACAGCGTCCATAGAACTTGCTTGCTGCCGGTGATGTCGCCTGCCGACCTTGGCAATTCGGATTGCCATCATTGCCCGTTTTTCATAGCTGCTGCCAACGTAAACGATTCCGTCACCTGAGACCGGAGTGGCGACGATGTTGGCGGACAGGCCACCGCATTGCCAAATGACATCACCGGTGGCCAAATCATAGGCGCGCGTACTCGCTCGGTTCCACAGACGATCAATTGCTTGCTGTTTCCGTTTTGCACCACCAGCGGCGTGCTCCACGAAGTGACTTCCTCGGCGGGCGTTTCCATCAGCCGCCTCCGGTCAACAGGTCTATACTTTATTGGCACAAAGAGTGGGGGGTTTTCAATGACCAAACGCGATGCGGTTCCCAAAACATTCATACTCAAAGCCGCCAGGCGATCAACGCTGGGGGCAACAATGCTTCGCTTCAAATTTTGTCGAGCAGTCACACTACTCGCATACTGATGGCGATGTCCTTTGTTGCGCTGGGGCAGGAGTTGAAAAATCCTTCGCCAATTGCGCTCCTTTCCGATGTCTATTTCGAGGATGAGTTCGAAGGCGATAGTTTGGCGAATCATTGGGAAGTGACCAATCCCGACCCTGATCAGTTTATTGTTGAAGACGGCACGTTGCTGGTGATCGGAAAGGCGGTCGGTGGGCTCAAGAATGCGGAGACGCCTAATCTGATTCGTCTGATACGGGAGCTCCCACGAGGGGATTGGGTTGCTACCGTGACGCTCAACGCCGAGTTCCAGACGACCAGGGATCTGTTCGAATTTGGTCTGTACACCGGCCCAGATAATTTTGTAGCTACCCGTCTCTGGGCGAATTGCTGTTATAGCGATAGAGGTTTATACATCGAGATAAGAAAAATCTCTGGCGGCAAAACGACGAACTTTTCGAATCGGGTTTGGGGGCCGGGTTCTCAAGACTATCAAGAATTCGCCAATACCATCCCACAACCGATCACCCTCAAGCTGATCAAGAGCGGGCGGACATACCGCGCTGCCATTCATTTCGAAGGACAGAAAACCGAGGGGGGCGAACCGGTCTGGATCGAAACAGACCTGGTTTCTTCGCTGCGCGCACCCAGGCAACTTGTTATGAATGCATCTCAATGGAAGGAAGTTTCCGGGGAAAGTCTGTTCATGGTTGATTCGTTCAAGATCGAAACGAGCGAAGAATAAAGGCCCATCGTTTCTCAACAGGAACCCGGCCGTCGCCTACTTCAGCAGTCGATTCTTGATCCGTTGCGCATCCTCGACGCTGCCAACGTATCTTTTCGTCAGGCTGTTATAGCTGCGCGCGGCATTGTTGTATGCCTCTTTGTCACCACCCTGGTGGTGGGCGAGTAAGGCCCGAACCGTCTCTATCATCTCCAGTTGGATGGCACTCAGCTGCCGCGCAGCATCGAATAACCGCTGGAAGTCTTCATCGCTCTTCCTGCGACTGAGATCACGGAAGGGTAACGAGGCACGCTGCGCCACCATTGGTAAATGGTCGATCTTTTTCGCAGCATCTGAGTAGTCCCTGGCTTCGATTCGACCGATGACGATACCGATAAGATCAATCAGTTCGTTCAGATTGCCGACGATGGCATTGATGTCGTTGTACACAGGCTCGACCTCCAACACCGTTCTGAGCACATCCTCAAGCTCTGCCTGGGTCTTGACGAACGTCACCTCCCCTGTTGTTGCATCTGCAATGCGATGAAGCTGCTGTTGGTGATCGGGCGGAACGTCAATGCCGATAAAACGGTATTGCGGCTGGATCTGACGGCTCTCCAATCGCTGCCGGACAAGTGATGACGCCTCATCATGCTGATAGCAGGGATCGATGCCACCAGTGATAATGACAACCCGTTTGTTGACACCTTCGAAGCGCTGTCTGGGCTCGAAGTCTTTGGCGGCCTCGGATATGGCATCCACCAGGGTAGTGTCTCCTCCGATGGATTGACTTGAAAGCGACTGCGAAATCCTCGGTGCATTGTTCTGGGCAAAATCAAGCATACGTCGGGTATTGACCTCCACCGCTCCACAAGGACCACCGAACCGTCGAAAGGCCAGATTGTCGCGGTCGGCGACCTGGCGTTTCAGCACCTTCTCAAGTGCATTCTTTGCCGCAGCAAACCTTGTGGTCCCTTCGAACGGTCGCTCCATAGAGGCTGAAACATCGAGCACGATTTCGGTATTCTCCTGAGCCCGGTGTATTTCGGCTGCGGCCCCGGGTTTTGACGTAGCGCCCTGGAATGCATCATCAAGGCCCTCAATAGTCGCTGCGGTAAAGTATGTACCACCACCCACTTCGGCCAGACACCGCAATTGGCGCGCATCCTCTTCGCTGACGATATCGAAACCCACCACGTGGAGATCGAACTCGAATTCTTCTCTGAGTTTCCTGACATGCCCGCATGGATCAAGGCTGCAGGTTTCCCTGCCGTCTGTCATCAGGATAATGGTCGCCTTCTCCTGAAGATTTTTTATTGCGCCAACCGCCCGCTCTATAGAGAAGGCTATCGGGGTCTTCCCCCTGGGCGTGATGCGTCGGATATTGGCAAGCAGCTTTGCCCTGTCGAGAGGTTGCAGCTCAACGAGCGTCTCGATGTCGTTGCAGTCCGCCGCTTGTCGGTGGCCATAGACGATCAACCCCGCATTTACATCGTCTGAGAGATTCTCTATCCGTTGACTCAGGACGTTCTGCACAATCTCAATCTTCGCCTGCCCTTCTATCTGGCCCCACATCGAATTGGAACCATCAACGATAAACAGTAGGTTATCCGTAGAGCGCTCCTGGGCGACAACGACCGTCGACAAAATCAGGAGCAACAGGAATACCTGAAAAGCACGACCTTCCATCAGTGCTGCCCTTTCTTTTCTGACATAGGTCGAGTTCATGAGCCGGCAGCCTTGCTCTGTGGCATCACGCAGCGAAAGCCGATCTTCGGATGCCTGGTATTCTGCGCCCTGAAGTTTCGAGTGGCTGCCCGCAAGAAGTAGGGTCCATCAAGATAGCTACCGCCACGAATCACTTTGTATTCGTCAGCATGGGGTTGCGTATTGACAGGGTTTTCTGCGCGAGACTTTTCGTAGAACCTGTCGTCGTACCAGTCCCGGACCCACTCAGCGGCGTTGCCGGCCAGATCGTAGATTCCATAGGCGTTCTTACCCGCTTCGTAAGTGCCTGCAGGAGCGGTCGACCGAAAGCCATCGTCATCGCCAGTCTGACCGCCGGGCCGATCGGGACACTTGGCATCACAATAATTGGCCCGCAGGCCGTTAACGGGGCTATCTCCCCACGGGAAACGAGAACGTTCGCCGCCTCGTGCCGCATATTCCCACTGCGCTTCGGTTGGCAATGCCTTGCCTGCCCAGCGACAGTATTGATCGGCCTCCGTCCAGGTAACCCCCGTAACAGGGTGCTTGCCTTGGGACGCGGGACGGATAGCTTTGTGAGAAGCCCGCCCGGTCTCTTCCAGGAACCTGCCGTACTCGGCAACCGTAACCTCGAACCTGTCCATGAGGAAGGGGTCCAGCACCACTTGATGTTGCGGCTGCTCAGGCTCCGCCCAGGTAGGACGACCAGACGGCACCATCGCCAGCGCAGCTCTGGCCTCCTGCTCAGTACTTCCCATCATGAACGCCCCTCCGGGCAAGAGCGCCATCTCTTTCGCGTGCGTTTTCTGCAGGAAGTTTTGTGCGACATAAGGAAAACCCCAAAAAGCGACCAGGGCTGCAACTGCGCCAACAACGACCAGAAATCTCTTTCGCGTTATCAACCGCTTGCGCGTTTGTTCGTTTTTAACGGGATGAAGCGTTTGTTCAACACCGACAATCCGGGAAATGGCTTTAACGATCTTCTCGAATCCCGGATCAGATGGATCGCCCGACCAGCCGATCAATCGGGCGGCTTGAATCTGACGGAACACCAAGGGTATTTCGGCGTCGCCGATAAGAGCGGGGATCAGAACCTCACGTTTCAGCGCCTCACCTGCCTCCGCCCGCACCCACTGCGACCTTACCGACACCTTCGACCAGAGCACAACGACGCACTTTGCGGCAGCCAGTTCTTGTTCAATGACTTTGTCGAACTGGGTGCCGGCTGGAATTGCCCGGTCCCACCAGACAGACCAACCCATTGACTCAAGCGCCTCTGCAAGCGCTTGCACCTTGGGACGATCTTCACTCGCATAGCTTATGAAAATGTCACTCACGGGAGATTCCCCTGGTGCGAAAGGTCAATTGGGCCGGACTCAGGTTAAATGGGCCGAACTCGATGGCATTCATCAACCGGTTCGTTCTTTTCGCCTATCTCTAAAAATAGATTAGAAAAGTCCCCGTATCCAATAACAGGCTGAATGCCACTGGATCAGACACTTTCGTTCATCCATCGCGCAATCCGGAGGGTGCTAGCATGGTCTTTTACTTTGCGCATATTGAGGAAGGCTCAAATGGCCGACAAACAGTTCGCATCACTCTACAAAATTGCCGATCAGTTCATCTCTCAGGCGAATACACTTACCGAGAGCACGGACCTCGCGACCCTTGCCGCAGGGCTACGCTACGCCGCCGCCCGATTTGCTGCGTTTGAGGCGTCGCTGCATACCGATGACCTTCGTCGCGACAAGGCAGAGGCGCTGGATGCCTACCTCAACGAATTCCGCGCAATGCTTGACGACAATCTCGATCAATATGGCGAGCAACAATCGAAGACGTAGACCAGAGGAATCAGTTTCGATTGAGCATCGGGATTTCTCGCTACAGGCAGTGACGCCAGCAACACCGCTGCGGTGCAGCAGGCATCAGGAGTCTTAAACGCTGCGAGAATCGAAGCGACCCACGTGTCTTCTCCCGCAAGCACCTCACTGCCCAATCCCCGTGGGCATTCCGTTCCAGACGATTCGTCATCCGCTGAATCCCCTCACTTTCGCCAGGACAACCCCTTGAGCCATCGCCCCAGGAAAAGGTTCGGCCAGAAGTATTGCCCGGAGTGGTTTTTCTTCGGCGTCAGGAAGGCGTGAACGAGGGCTCGAGACAATTTCGTATGGCGGCGTTTAGCCCCGCGTCGGAGAAGGGTCGAGTGTTTTTATTCTGACCCCAGACCCCAAACACTTGATACGCCGACATTCGTCAGCGGCCGCCGTCGTCAACCCGTGGCACCAGCCGCAAAACCATACAACCACGCCAGCAAGCCGTAGCGCTCGGCGCCCCATAAAAGCAGACCGAGCAGCACCAGGGCGAACAGCCAGCGCCAGCGATGGAACAGTTCCCGCGCGCTGGTCATCCCACTGGGGTAACCGGGCTCGAAGGTGAAGGTGCGGGCCTGCGCGCCGGTCAGCCACATGCGGTCGTTGACCGCCCAGCCCGACCCTTCCAGCAGCGAGCTGAGGTCGCGCGCGCTCAGGCGCAGCCAGGCGAACACGGCCGTCGGCAACAGCACTGCCAGCGCGGCCAGGGTCAGCCCGCCGAGGGCGCCCTGCCAACTGAGCGTGGACAGTGTCTTGGTGATGAAGGCCGCCGACGAGCCCAGCGCGGCAATGGCGATGCCGCCGCCGGCCAGCATACCGCCGCTGGTCCCTCCCGGCGGCTCCTTGGCCGAGACATCGGTCACCTGGATCACCGTGTCGCTACCAACCTTGCCCAGCTTCTGCTCCGCCACGGAAGTGACCTCCTGGAGCTTCTTGGCGATCGTCCGCCCCAGTCGCTTGAACGGCGCGGCGACCGCCTCGGACAGGCTGATGGGGTTCTCCACGATCGCCACCACCTGCGCATGCCGTTCGGTGCCATCGACGTCCTGGAAGATGCCCCAGGCGCCCACCTGCAAGCGGCCCTTGCCACCACTGGTGACCGGGATCGCGATCTCGTAGGGCTTGCTGCCGTCGACACCGCTTACCTCCACATAAAGCATGAAGATGTTGCTCTGCTCGGACAGCCGGACGTGCCGGGCGCGGTCCGGAACCCGCACGCTGAGCGTGAAGTGGCGGCCGTCCATGATCAGGGTGCCCATCTCGAACAACGCGCGGCGCTCAGGGTCGTAGAGGTCGGGAAAGCTGACAAAGCTGTTGGCCATCGGCAGCAGATAGGCCTGGTACAGGATCAGTTGCTCCACCAACCGCAGATTGTCCCGGGCGATGGCGCGCCGCCGGCTGTCGTCGAGCAGCGCCAGGGCCGACTCGTGATAGGCCGGTTCGGTTGCGTAGGTGCGCAGACGCGCGATATCGAGTTCCGCCACCCGGGTCTGCGGACATGCGCGAACCCAGTCAGCATGAGCGGCCAGCGCCCCTTTGACCTCCTCCCAGCGTGCCGCACTCAGGCGCGGCCCTTCGGCGCCCGGCAGACGCTCCAGGCATAGCGCCCGGAAGGCACGCAAATCCCCGGCGAAACGCGGATTCAGATCCCCTTCCGTATCCAACACACCGGTGGCCACCGGCGCCGCCAACGGCGCCTGTTCCACCAGCGAGCGAATGCGTTCACTGTCTGCCGACTCCAGGTCGTTCGGCGGCCCCGCGGATGCGCTCGCCACCTCGCCGGTAAACGACGACACGGCGACCAGTTCACACAGGGCGAAAAACCGGTCGAGCGGCTCGTGCAGACACTCGAACAGGGTGAAGACACGTGACGTATCCTCGCCCAGCGGCATGATCTGTTGGTCTCCGTCGGCTCCGGCCCGGTCGTACCAGGCCAGGTAGGCACGCGCCTCATCGAGGAAGCCGCTGAGTGCCCGCGCGTCGACCCCGACCTGACCGCTCGGGAGTTCCTCGCCGCCCGTGGTCGCCAGCACATCACGCAGAAACTCGCGCAGCGCCTCGTTGGGCGCGGCCTGGGGCAAAACCCGTCCGGCGTATCCCAGACCGCCGGCCTCCTCCGAGTTCAGGAGTTCACGCACCTCGCCGAGGGAAATACTCGATCGCGCCGACTCGCCGACACGGTCGCGCACCTTGCCGGCGGCGAGCAGAATCGCCTCGCCATCCGGGGCAGCGGGGTCGACCGTGGCCAGAACCAGTTGCGTGTTGTCGGCACGGATGCGGTCGGGATCATTGAGGTGGGCCAGCAGCCAGGAAACGGCGGAACGCAATTCCTCGACGCGTACGCGGCCATCACCGTCGCGGTCCAGCAATGCCAGGAACCCCGGATCTGCGTTGATGGTCTCAATGGGCGCACTGGTGGACAACCAATGGGCCTCGTCCAACTCCAGGACATGACGCAGATCGTCGGCATGGTCGATCCGCAGGTGCAGGCTCCGCCCGAAACGTTTGAATACCGGTTCCAGCCCGTTGTCCGCCAGGGCGCGATGCAGGGGTTTGTTGTCGATCATGCGCTCATGTTACCCCGTGCGCGGGATCGGGGTGGCCCCCATCCCGCCACTTCAAAATCGAATGAACTCCTTCGAAATCACCAAGACAAGCCCTTGAGCCACCGCCCCAGGGAAAGATTCGACCAGGCGTGTTGGCCGGCGAAGTTTTTCTGCGGATTACGCCGAGTTGGAGAGGCATGAAAGAGGGCTGTTGGCGATTTCGCTACGCGTCTATTCTTTAGGTGGACTTGTTGCAGCGTCCTTTTTTGATCAGCTAAGAAGGCTAGAAGCAAATGAACACAACAGCAGATAACGCGCGAATGGTCACCCTGCACAATGGCGTGACCATGCCCACCCTGGCCTTTGGTTGTGCCTTCGGTGATTGGGTGGGCGCCAGTGAGTTCCAGGGTTTTCTACCCGAACAGGCCTGGCAAGCTGTTTCGCTGGCACTTGATAACGGCTACCGCGCCTTTGATGGCGCACGGGTCTACGGTACCGAGCGAATTGTTGGGACGCTACTCGGCCAACGCCTCAGCAGTGGCGAGCTGACCCGCGACGACCTTTTTATCACCACCAAACTCGCGCACCCGGCAGCGCCACCGCATATCAACATTTCGCACCACCGAACCTGGGACTTCGACAAGGTCGACGACATCGCACAGAAGGTCCGTGACGACATGGTCGACACCCTCGACGATCTGGGCCTTGGCTATGTGGATCTGCTACTGATGCACTGGCCCGGGGGCTTTGGGCAACCGGCCAGTACAGACCCCAACTTCCCTCGCGAGGCTCGCGCCACCATCTGGCGCACCTTCTGCGAGATCGCCGATAAAGGCGCCGCACGCGCCATCGGCGTGTCTAACTTCACAATCGCTCACCTGCGTCAGCTCATGGAAGACGTCCCGGAGCCGGAACTTCGTCCCACCGTCAACCAGGTCGAGATCCATCCTTACTGCCGTGATCCTGAATTGGAATCTTTCTGCAAAGAACAGGGCATTGTGGTGACCGCTTATGCGCCTTTCGCGAGCGGCGCCTTCGGCATGCTAAACGACTCCGTACTGGGAACCATTGCCACACAGCATGGCAAGACCCCGGGACAGATAGTACTACGCTGGCATGTGCAGAGTGGTCGCACAGCGCTACCGAAAACGTCGAAAGAGAAACGCATGGCGGAGAACCGTGACATCTACGACTTTGAGCTCAGCGATGATGAAATGCAGCGTATCGACGCCCTGGGGGCCGGAGGCGCGCGACGCACCTGCCCAGACCCATCGACTATTGCATAAAAACAACGGCGAGCTGCGCAACCTGCCGGAATGCCGGCAAACGGTAGGTAATGCCCCCATTTATCAGCTGACACCAGAAGTGGGGTTAGGCCGCCAGGGCCAACTTCTGTTTGGGGGGAATGCCTCCCGGGCCGTGTTCGGCCGTTCGTGCTTGCAAGTCCAAAGCCAGCGGGCGGCAAATTCCTGCACCTCGGCAATTGATTCGAACAGGTATTCGCTGAGCCAGTCATAGCGGGGTTCCGATACGTGCCTCTCCGGTTTAGGATGTGGAGACAGAGTGGCGTGCGCCGGAAGGAATTCTTAATGAAGGTTTTGTTCGCAGCAGACGGTTCCGACTTCACAACATCGTCTCTTGAGTTCCTCGCCAGACTGCCGCTTCCAGAGGGAAGCGAGATGTCGATCGTAACCGTTGTGCAGGATCTTGAGTCTGTCACAGGCGGCCGTAGTTCAGCGGAGAGTGACGACGTTCAGGAAGCGGCGCAGATGGAAGCAGATCGGACGCTTCAACAGACAGTCGAGCGAGCGTCCAGGCTCGGCCTCCCGGTGTCGCGAACCGTGCTGATGGGCAACGCCACCGGTGAGATCATCGAGCACGGGGTTCGCACAGAGACCGACCTCGCGGTGGTCGGCTCGCACGGACGCCGCGGGTTCAAACGATTCCTATTGGGGAGCGTTGCCCTCAAGGTGGTCACCTACGCCCCGTTCTCAGTGCTCATCGTCCGGCCGGAGGGAGCAACGGGTTCCGCGGGCGACGGCCCCTCCGAGACACTGCGAGTATTAGTGGCGACCGATGGCTCAGAGCACTCCAACGCTGCCATTGCGCAGTTTGCTGAGTTGGCCGCGAGACGTTGGTGCACCATCAAGGTGGTGACTGTAATGGAACTCGTCACCGCATTCCGGATGGATATTCGCCAGCGGCTCAATGAATCGTGGAAGCAACGCAAGGCGGGCGCCAAGCAGCACCTGAAAGAGACGGCTGAAGCTCTCGATTCGCTCGCCGTTGAAGTTGAGACACAGGTTCTCGAGGCTGCCAGCGCGAGTGAAGCGATCCTCGATGCGGCTGACGAGTTCGGTGCGGATCTGATTCTCGTCGGCGGAACGGGTAAGGGACGTATCGGAAGAGTGCTGCTGGGCAGCGTCGCGAGCCGGATCGCCAGATATGCACGGTGCGCGGTCTGGGTCGGTCGCTGACATCGGTTGGTTGCTTTGCACTGAAATCCGACCCAGGGTTTGCATCGAAAATTGACCTGCCTGGGTGGGCCGGATTATGGCCCGGTCTGGTTATGGGTTGCGAGTTCCGCCCTCCTGTTGCGGTGCGGTTGAGTGCCTGAATCGATAGCTGTCGTTGCCGGTTTCGATGATGTGGCAATGGTGCGTCAGGCGGTCCAGCAGGGCCGTGGTCATCTTCGGGTCGCCGAATACGCCGGACCACTCCGAGAAGCTGAGAGAGTTGCGCTGCCCCATATTCCCGCCCAGGTGCGGGGTGTCGCAGGTTGTGCTTTTGAGGGCCTTGATACCTGATTCTGGCGACAACTATTGCTGAACCCTTGTTCAGCAATCTCAACTGCCGCGAAGATCGAAGCGATCCACTCTCTTCTCCATCGCATACCTAACGCCCTGATTTGCCCGGGCAGTTGGTTTTGCCCCAGGCTTAACTCATTCATTTCTCACGAAAACACCAGGACAACCCCTTGAGCCACCGCCCCAGCAAAAGGTTCGGCCAGAGGCATTGTGCGATGTGGTTTTTCTGCGTCGTCGGCGGAGTAAGAGAAGGGTGAACGAGAACTGCCGACGATTTTGCCAACACATTTAAAGCTCTTAATCGCGGTACATCCCCGATTTCGCCTACTCGCCAGTGGCAGGACCGAGCAATACCTGGAGCATCTGCCCATCGCTGGGATCCCGGAAGAGTCAGGACTTTAGGGCACAAACAGTTGGTGTGAGAGTAGATGGCTGACTTGCCGCCTGACGTCACCGGAAAGCGCTGACATCGGAACCAGGGACCATCGCCCCCCCAGCGACCTTTTCCAACCGGGATCGGCGGCATGTCAGGCCGATCCCGGGCGCCCACTATGATCGTGTTGCAGAAGCTCCACGGCCGCCTGTTGCCTGTTACGTAGCATCGCGCCGCACCGAAATATCAGTGCCGTTGCGAAGGGTCTGAATAACAACACAGCTGTGTTCCGCGGCCTTCAGCAGGACATCGATTTTTCTTGGCTCGACGACGCCCGCAACATCGATTCGAACAACAGTGTCGATCTTCTGGAAGCCCACCGGCACCATGCGGTCCACGAGCAAAGTGCCACGCACGTCGACATGCGCCTCAACCGTCACTTGCAGCAATAGCAACTCGATATGTAGTCGATTGGCGATGATGCGAATTGTGCTGTCGAGGCAGCTCGCAACAGCGGCGCACAGCAGTTCGCCGGGCACCGGATAGTCACTCTCGCCACCCACGGCCGTATGCACACCGAAGGCAACGTCTGTCGGACGCCCGCCCTCCATCGTCACTTCGCCGCACAGTGGCTGCGCGGGACTGATGCGTTTCGAATGGGTTGTCGCCCGATCCGTGATCCAGGCGCCTGCAGGGTCCGTCTTGTACCTGGCTTGGAGCGGCAGCTGCCTTGCGGTCATATCGATCGCCGGCTGCGCGACAGTCAGTTCATTCTGATCGTGGTTATTGCTCAACATGATCTTTCCTCGCTTGCTTGGGCGCCAACCGACCGGCGCGGCGTGCGGCGAGCTAACGCCGATGTCGTCAGACAGCAGAACCCTGCATGGCCTTGATGTCTGCGGCAGTCAGCGCCTGTCCACCGATGCCCCAGGCGCCACTGGCAACTTCCAGCACCCGCACCCAGGTGACGCCTCGCAGGGCTTCGCCTTCGATATCCACCATGGCGTTGGTTACCTTGTTGATCATTTCCTTTTTCTGTTCCGGGCTGAAAACGCCTTCGATGACTTGAGTATCGACGAGCGGCATGAGAATTCTCCTTGATGCGTCCAATGCGGGATGACCGCTTCAGCAATACGCCGTAGCGTGCATTGAAATCTAGGAGCTCTGGGAGTCTGCCGCTTGAGGATCAGCTGAGGATTTCCTGGGGATCGTTCGAGGATTGCTGGACATCGCGCCCGAACCAAACACCCCTGCTACCTGCAGCCAACTGCTAGAGTTTGTTGAGCAATGGGCAGAACACGCGCAGCGGTCACTAATGATCTTCAGGTTCGAAAACTGGAAACTCGATACCGCGACCTACGAGCTTCGGCAGGATGGCCGGCAATGCCTGCTTGAGCCACAGGCCTTCAACATCCTCGCGTTTCTGCTCGACAACAGTGATCGTGTGGTCAGCAGGGACGAACTGCTCGAAGAACTATGGCAGGGACGTGTGGTGTCTGACGCCACCCTGTCCACGGGCATCAAGTTGGCACGTCAGGCCATCGGTGACAACGGACACACACAACGCCTGATCAAGACAGTGCATGGGCGTGGTTTCCGTTTCGTCGGCGAGGTCGCGCAGACAGGCCGCATCGTCACCCCTTTGCGTGCAGCAATGTCGACCTCCGCAGCGCCTGGGCTGACCGCGATGGCGCTATTGCCATTTGACGTCTTTTCCAATGATCCTGAACTGGAGTACTTCGCAGATGGCCTGGTTGAGGACCTGACCACCCTGCTCGCCCGAACGCCCGGCCTTCTCGTGATCTCTCGCTCATCGAGCTTTGCATACAAAGGAACGCACTAGTGGGCCAGGTGCGCGAGGACATGGGTGTCGACTGCATGCTCGAAGGCAGTTTGCGCCTGACTTCCGATCAGGTGCGGATCAACGTCCAACTGATCAAAACATCCGACGGCAGTCACCTCTGGGCGCGCCGTTTCGACCTACCAGCCATGCAGATTCTCGAACTGCAGGATGAAATCATTAACGCCATCGGGCAGGTCTTGGAGCCCGAACTCGTCCGGATCTCTTACCAAAACGCAAGAAGCCGCGACTGTGATCGGGACGCACGACTTCTATATCAACAGGCCAGTGGTCTACTCGCCTTGAAAGGCTGAGTGGGCCAAGTGGAAAGTTCTGTAACACTCAGAGCCACTGTGCGAGTGCGAATCAAGGCGCAGTCCGCAGGCAATGGCCGCTCCCTTGGCAAGAAACGCAACACAGAGTCGCGCTCGTACAGCGGCTCCCGAAGGGCCGCGCCACAAGCATCGTGGGCATGTTGCAGTCCGCAGGGAAGGGCCGGCCCTTTCCAAGGACTGCGCATTGCCCACGATGCTTGTGGCGCGGCTGAGCGTTACAGAACTTTCCACTTGGCCCACTAGACGAGCAGCGTGCGCTCCACCAGCCAATACGACCCGACGAAGGCGATCAGCAGCGATGCGGGTATGGTGACGACACGCCGGTACCAGGCTCGATGCCGAAACCAGATTCCGACCAACAGAAAGCACAGGGTCAGGACCGCAAGCTGGCCAAGTTCGACACCGATATTGAAGGCGATCAGGCCGGTCAGAAAATTGCCCTGCGACAGGCCGATCTCTGTCAGCACCCCGGCAAAACCGAGCCCGTGTAGCAAACCGAAACAGAACACAACCACCGGTCGCCAGCGCGTCAGCCTCTGGTAGAACAGATTCTCGACACAGATATAGATGATCGACGCCGCGATCAAAGGCTCGACGATCATCGCCGGCAGCTGAACCCAGCCCAGCATCGACAGCGCAAGGGTAATCGTATGGGCCAGCGTGAACGCCGATACCTGCCACAAAAGGACCCGCCAGCTCGGGCTGAGCAAGAACAGGCCGACTACGAAAAGGATATGGTCTGCACCCTTGGGCACGATATGCTCGAAACCGATCGCGACATAGTTGCGGAAAACCTGCCAGGACGATTGTTTCACCAGCCCTTGCAGGTCGATGTCATCACTGCTGTCACCCGGCTGCAGGTAGGCCGAGTACAGTTCACCAGCGCTCGCCGAATCGGCGCGCACGATGACGGCACCAAAACGTTCGTCCCATCGCCAGGTCAACGATTTCGCGTCTCCGGGAATCGCCCCACTCAGTGTGACAATCGAATCGCGCGCCAGATCGGTATCCCCAACCGGCGGAATGGATACACCCCCGACCTCGACTGATTGCCGGCGACCATCGAACTCGAGTGCGACCGCAGCGAGGAACTCAGCCTCAAACCCGGCAAACTCGCTCGCCAGCTGCGCGGGCGACAGGCCGCGCAGTCGGTCGTAGATTGGCGCATTGTCTGACTCGTCGCTATCTTTGTGCGCCGTGCCGATCCCTGCGAGCAGGGCCTCGAGATTCAGTCTCAGGCTGGCTGTGAAGCGGCCATCGTCCTGCAGCAGGACATCGACCACCGCCGGCCGGATTTCGTGCGCCGCCGCAGGCGGGATGATGAACATGATCCACAACAAACCGGCGAACAGCATGCGTCCAGCCAGGACGGCGAATTGTGGCAATACAGAATCGGTGAACATAATGGGAGACATCAATCCATTGCGAAAAACCGCATCATGCTGAAATCTTACCGTGAACACCACGCCCTGAGCGCGCTGCTCTGGCTGCTTTGCCTGACCTTGAGCCCGGGCGCATGGGCCCATGAATTCTGGATCGAACCGGTCGATTTCAGCATCCCGGCAGGCGGCAAACTTCAGGCCCGTGTTCGTGTTGGACAGGAAATGAAGGGCAACTCACTGCCATTGAGTCCGCAGAGTTTCGAACAATTCGACGTGACGAGTGGTGACGTTACCCGGCCCGTATACTCACGAATCGGCGATGACCCGGCGGTCAACGAACCGCTCGAGGACGACGGATTGGTCATTCTTTCCTGTGTCTCGACCGACTCGCAGATCACCTACAGCGAAGCGGGCAAATTCGAGAATTTTCTCGCCTACGAAGGCATCGACTGGGTCCTCGAAGAACATCGCAGGCGCCAACTGCCTGCACAGGGCTTCAGCGAAGGCTTCCAGCGATTCGCCAAGTCGCTGGTCCAGGTCGGCGGTGGTGCGGGCAAGGATCGCCCCCTTGGCCTGTTATTCGAACTGGTGGCCGAAACCAACCCATACACAGCACCTGACTCGGACATCGTCGTACAACTGCTGTGGCAGGGAGAGCCATTCGGCAATGCGCAGATCAACGTGTTTCGGCGTCTGGCCGGCGTCGTCGAAAGAACAGCGGTCACAACGGACGTCACCGGCCATGCGAGCATTCCACGCGGGCTTGGTGCCGGCGTCTATCTGCTGAACGCCGTGCACATGATCGAACCGCCCCCGAGCGACGATGACATCGTATGGAAGAGCCTGTGGGCCTCAATGACTTTCGAGATTGCGGACTAAACGTCCACCGGATTCTTCTATCGCCCCTCACTCAGCTCGCGCGGTAAGGCGTTGCTTGGGACGGAATCCCGACCGGTTCATCAGCGCGAACCTCACCAGGCCGGTCGCCATAGAGCCGAAATACTGAAAGCTGTCCGCAGGCGCTTCAGTCCGCCAGCGCCCTGGCATGAAACGCAATATGCTCGCCGATGAACGTGGCAATGAAATGGTAGCTGTGATCGTAACCCTGCTGACGCCGCAGCTCGAGCCTGATACCTGCCTTCCCGCAGGCCTCCTCGAGCGTCTCCGGCAACAGCTGACCTTCCTCGAGGAACTCGTCGGCGGTGCCCTGGTCGACCAGAATCTCCGGTACGCGTGCGCCGGACCGGATCAATTCCACGGCGTCGTAGGCGGCCCAGTCTGCCCGATCGTCACCGAGATAGGCCGAGAAACAACCCTGCCCCCAGCCACACTGCATCGGATGGCAGATGGGCGAGAACGCCGACACCGATCGGTAGCTGCCGGGATTTTTCAATGCGCAGACCAAGGCACCGTGCCCACCCATCGAATGGCCGGTCACCGAGCGCACACCGGGCAACAGCGGCAGCTTGGCCTCTACCAGCGCCGGCAACTCGGTTGTCACGTAGTCGTACATCCGGTAGTGACTGCTCCACGGCATCTCGGTCGCATCGACATAGAATCCCGCGCCCTGCCCGAGGTCGTATCGATCCGGCGAGTCGGCCACGCCCTCACCCCGTGGACTGGTGTCGGGCATGACCAACGCCACTCCGTGCTCGGCGGCATAGCGTTGCGCGCCCGCCTTCACCCGGACATTGTCGTCCGTACAGGTCAGCCCTGACAGAAAGTAGATTGCAGGCACTGGGGCCTGACCGGCCTGCGGCGGCAGGTAAACGGAAAAAGTCATTTGGCATCCGCACGCCGCCGAGTCGTGCGTATAGCGGTTCAGATACCCGCCGAATTCCCGGATGCTTTCGATCTGTTTCATGTCGTCACCTAAAAAATGATGACAGAGCGGATGCTCTCGCCACTGTGCATCAGGTCGAAGGCCCGGTTGATGTCCTCGAGGCCCATGGTGTGCGTCACCATGCTGTCGAGTTCGATCTCGCCGCTCATGTACCGATCGACATAGCCGGGTAGCTCGGTGCGACCCTTGACACCACCGAAGGCAGTACCTTTCCACGTGCGTCCGGTTACCAGCTGAAACGGGCGCGTACAGATCTCCTGCCCGGCGCCGGCCACACCGATGATCGTCGACACGCCCCAGCCCATGCGCGTGCATTCCAGTGCGTCGCGCATCACATGCACATTGCCGATGCATTCAAACGAATAGTCGACGCCACCTTTGGTCATCTCCACGATGTATTCACTGATGCTGCCTTCGACCTCGTCGGGATTGACGAAATCCGTCGCGCCCAGGGCCTTGGCGATCTGCCACTTTGCGGGATTGAGGTCGACAGCAATGATGCGACCGGCATTGGCCATGACCGCACCCTGTATGACCGACAGACCGATACCGCCGAGCCCAAACACCGCGACCGTCGAACCCGGCTCGACCTTGGCCGTGTTCAGCACCGCCCCGATACCGGTGGTTACACCACAGCCGAGCAGACAGACCTTGTCCAAGGGGGCCTGCTTGTTGATCTTGGCCAGCGCTATTTCGGGTACGACGGTGTACTCTGAAAAGGTCGAACAACCCATGTAGTGATAGATCGGGTTGCCGTTCTGCGAGAAGCGCCGCGTACCGTCAGGCATGTATCCGGTCCATACGGTGCCGGCGATGGACTGGCACAGATTGGTCTTGGTCGACGCACAGTACTCGCACTCACCGCATTCGGGGATGTACAACGGGATGACATGATCACCGGGCCGCAGGCTTTTGACACCCGGACCGCACTCGACCACTTCGCAACCGCCTTCGTGCCCCAGCACGCAGGGAAAGGCACCTTCCGGATCTTCACCGGACAGGGTGAAGGCATCGGTGTGGCATACGCCGGAAGCGACCACTTTGAGCAGCACCTCACCCTCGCGCGGGCCCTCAACCTCGATCTCTTCGATCACCAATGGCTTCTTTGGCTCCCAGGCCACGGCCGCTTTGCACTTCATGCCTCACATCCCCGTCTCTTATTGTTGAGCGGCAGTTATAGCAGGAAGCTAGTGGGCCAAGTGGAAAGTTCTGTAACGCTCAGCCGCGCCACAAGCATTGTGGGCAAGGCGCAGTCCGCAGGGAATGGCAGGCCCTTTCCAAGGACTGCAACACAGCCCACGATGCTTGTGGCGCGGCCCTTCGGGAGCCGCTGTGCGAGCGCGACTCTGTGTTGCGTTTCTTGCCAAGGGAGCGGCCATTGCCTGCGAAACGCGCCTTGATTCGCACTCGCACAGTGGCTCTGAGTGTTACAGAACTTTCCACTTGGCCCACTAGGTCCCAAGGCAGATCGATCAGGACAGGCCGGGCAGCGCACGCTCATCATGCGGGCAACCCCGGGAATATCGATGATACGAACGGATACCAAATCGTCCGAGACAGCAGCCCAAAAAAATCAAAGGAAAATCAAAGGGGGCGGTGGCAAATTACTCAATCTGTCACGCGGCTCAGATTACTGCCCGACGGCGGAAGCAGGCAGGACTCGTTTCTTCAGACAGTAATTGCAATCGCCGCGAAAATCGAAGCGACCCACTCGCTTCTCTCCCCCGTACCTAACCGACTGATCACCGTGGGCATTCCCAACTGTGTACTTCATAATCCGCCCAATTCCTTCGCAAACACCAGGACACCCCTTGAGCCACCGTCCCAGGAAAAGGTTCGGCCAGAACTGCTCCCCGGCTTGGTTTTTCAGCGTTTCTCAAGCGACTAGAAGCGTGCGAACTCGGGCTGCCGCCACTTTTGCGGACAAAACTTAGATACCGAAGGCAGGGCTAACGCAACGATCGAGGACTTGATCAAACAATCGCGGCAATGGCACCGCCAAGCTCCGCAGTGGTCGCATTTCCCCCCATATCCGGCGTACGCGGTGCGGCCGGATCGGCGAGCACGCTCTCGATCGCACGCATGATCGCATCATGCGCCTCCCGGTTCCCAAGGTGGTCCAGCATCATGGCACCCGACCAGATCTGGCCGATCGGATTGGCGATACCCTTGCCCGCAATATCGGGAGCCGATCCATGCACGGGTTCGAAGCAAGAAGGACATTCGCGCTCCGGGTTGAGATTCGCTGACGGGGCAATGCCGATCGTACCGGTGCAGGCCGGGCCCAGGTCGGACAGAATGTCGCCGAACAAGTTGGATCCGACGACGACGTCGAACCAATCCGGATTGCGTACGAAATGCGCCGTGAGAATGTCGATGTGATACTTGTCGACGGTGACATCCGGGAAGGCCCTGGCCATATGCTCGACCCGCTCATCCCAGAACGGCATCGTGTGAATGATGCCATTGGACTTGGTAGCGCTGGTCAGATGCCTGGCCGCACGGCTCTGCGCCAGTTCGAAAGCATAGCGCAAAACACGATCGACTCCCTGACGGGTGAAAACGCTTTCCTGTACCACGGTCTCGTGATCTGTACCTGCATACAGCCGCCCTCCGATCTCGGAGTACTCGCCTTCATTATTTTCCCGCACGATGTAGAAATCGATATCTCCAGGCACGCGGCCCGCCAATGGGCAGGGTACGCCATCGAACAGGCGAACCGGTCGGAGATTGATGTATTGCCGGAACGCCCGACGAATAGGAATCAACAGCCCCCACAGCGACACGTGATCGGGCACGCCCGGGAAGCCGACCGCGCCGAGAAAGATTGCGTCGTGGTCGGCGATCTGCTCGATACCGTCTCCAGGCATCATGGCCCCGCATTTGTCGAAGCGTTCGCACGACCAGTCGAATTCGTCCCAAGCGAAGGCAATGCCAAAACGATCCGCGACCTTTTCCAGCACCCTTACTGCTTCGGGAACCACTTCGCGGCCGATCCCGTCGCCCGGCACCAGGGCGATCCTGTATTGCTTCGTCAAAACAGATCCTCCATGACGAACCGCTCACTGCGCGGCCGCCAAAAACCTATAGGGTCACCGACAAGGCCTTCAGCTCATCGTAAAGTGCGGCAGGAATCACCACACCTTTGCTCGCTGATTGCTCCCGCAACGCGAGACGCCGGGAGCCCGGAAGACGTGTCCCCGGCTGCTCGAGGATAGCGCCGATCAGGGTTTCCAGGCGTTCCGCAAACGCATCCCCCGAGAAAAAC
The DNA here is from genome assembly GCA_963719025.1 of uncultured Gammaproteobacteria bacterium. Classification (GTDB taxonomy): domain Bacteria; phylum Pseudomonadota; class Gammaproteobacteria; order Chromatiales; family Chromatiaceae; genus Thiosocius. The sequence goes on from CAVRBK010000109.1 coordinate 19,428, forward strand.
CCGGGATCGATCGCGACGAGGAACTGGCCGACGGCCGGGCGACTCACCTTCGGCGGTAAAAAACGAAGAGGCCTCGAAGCCGAATCGGGCACCGGTCAATGCAGCCGCCAGGATCTCGACCATCAATACCAGGGCGGCACCCTTGGCATCTCCCATCGGCAGCATGGTGCCCTGCAGGGCCGCCTCGGCATCCGTCGTCGGTTTGCCATACCTGTCCAGGGCCCAACCCTCCGGGATCGGGTCACCTCTGTTTGGCCGCCACCATGACCTTGCCACGGGCCACCTTGCTCAGACTCAGGTCGATCACCAGGGGCGGCTCCGATCGCCGCGGCGCCGCAAAGGCGATCGGGTTGGTCCCAAACACGCCCTCGCTGCCGCCCCAGGGCGCGATCGCCTTGGGGCTGTTGCCGAAGACCAGGCCTATCAGGCCACTCGCCGCAAGTTGTTCAACGTGATAGCCAGCCTGCCCGAAGTGATGCGAGTGATGCACACCGGCGGCTGCAATCCCCGTCTCCGCGGCCAGTGACGATAGCCGGTCGACTGCCATCGCCAGGGCAGGAAAGGCAAAGCCGTTACGCGCATCGACGCGCAGTGCGGCACTGGCGATGCGTTCAACGGTCGGAGCCGCATGGCCGTCGACCTTACCGGAGGCGGCCTGCGCCGCGTACGAGGGCAGGCGCGACAGTCCGTGCCCTTTTTGGCCATCGGCCTCTGCCGCGACCAGCGCGCGCGCAACGCATGCCGCGTTGGACTCGTTCGTGGCATGGCGAAACAAGACTGCTTCTGCGAGTGATGTGGCTTCCGCCAATGTTAGCGTAACCGCCCTCATGGCTTGCTCAGCACCTTGCGGACGTTATCCGCGGTCACCGCGCTCACGCGGACGTTCGATTCCTGCGTTACCCCGGCGATATGCGGCGTCAGATATCAGGTTGCTGATGCCGGCGAAACGCGCCCCGGCAGCGGCCGTCACCGGTTCGGTCTCAAAGACATCCAAGGCGGCGCCGGCCAGATGTCCCGCACGCAGCGACGCGACAACGGCATCCTCATCAACAATGCCGCCACGTGACGTATTGATCAGCACGGCACCCTGTTTCATCCCTGCAATCATCCGTGCATCGAGCAGTTCCCTGGTCGCATCGGTCAACGGCAGGTGGATACTGACGACGTCCGCTTTCGCCAGCAGCCTGTCCAGCGCCGACCGCTCGACGCCGTTCCATGCATGATCCGTCGCGGCGATAAATGGATCGTGCGCGACGATGGCCATACCCAGGGCACGTGCGCGCTGCGCCGTTTCCCGCGCTATGCCGCCGAAACCGATCAGACCCAGTACCTTGCCACCGATCTCACGGCCCATGCAGCGCTGGCGGGGCCAGCTACCGGCGATCACATCGATGCCGGCGGCGTAGGCATCACGCAGCAGAATCATTGCAGTCGCAACAACATACTCGGCCACGGCTGCATCATTGGCGCCGGTCGCCGGATGCACGGTTACGCCATTCTGTTTGCAGGCCTCAAGATCGATATTGTCCAGACCGACACCCAGCCGTCCCACGACGCGAAGCAGCGACGCCGCCTGCAGCAGATCGCCGCGGACCTGGGTTCGATTGCGCACGATCAAGGCCCGGGCCGATATGACGGCCGCCATCAGATCATCGTGGCGGTCCACCAGCTGCGGGTCGTAAACAACGTCATAATCACTGGCCAGAGAATCCACCGCTCCCTGATCCATAAATTCCGATATCACGATATCAGGCATGGCCCGTTTCCTTTAGCTGGGGAATCGATGGGACAGGAAACAGTCATTCGAATGCGGCGCCAACAGGCAAAGGCACCAGCAGCAACTCGGCGAACAGAAAGTAGAAGCCGACGACGAAGGCCGCGCATACAAGTGGATACACGAGCTTTCTGAACGGTGTCCACTGATCGTACATCGCGATCATCATGATCGAAAAGAACGCGACGAAGCCGGATATGAGAAATCCCAACCAGGGCATCAAGGCGCTGCTCACCAGCATCGCCAAGACCAGGCTGACACGCCTGACGGTCGAGGCACCGGGAACCGATGGCTCGCCATTCCCGGCTACCGGTCGAATCAGATTCCAGGCAATGAGCATCATACAAAAGACGATCATCGCAATCGCAACAGCGCGCGGGAAGACATAGGAGTCGGCATCGACCATATTGGTCGTATCCCACAATGCAACCGCAGCGATCAGTATAAACACTGCCGCCGTAACCATGCCGCCGACATCGCGTCGTGCAATTCCTCCTGTCTGATCAGTCTGCACTGACTTTCCTCCTGCGACCGATCCAGCGTGAACGAACCAGCGGGTAGAAAAGCGACAAGGCAATGAACCCGATAATGGCAAGGCTGATCGGGCGCCCGAAGAACATGACAGCCAGATCGTCGGTGGCCGCCCCGATCGTCCACGCCTGAACGAAGCCCTGCTCGGCAATCCGGCCCAGGATCAACCCCAGAACGATCGGAGAAGGGCTATAGCCGGCGCGGTTCAGGATCCAGCCGATGACGCCGAGTGTGATCATGATGATCACGTCGGAGACGCTGTTGCGAATCGAGAATGTACCGATGATCGTCATGAACGCGACCGTCGGCACCAGCATCGCCTTGGGAACCGTGATGATGATCTTGTAGGCATAACGCCCAATCACCAGACCGACCGGCAACATCAGGATCGTGGCCAGAAACAGACCATAGATGAAGGTGTACACGATTGAGCCCTCCTCGGTGAAGAGGTTCGGACCCGTTCGTACACCCTGAATCAGCAATGCACCGAGGATGACGGCATCCGGCGGTGTACCGGGAATGCCAAGCACCAGTGTCGGAATGAAGCCACCACCCACTGTCGCGTTATTGGCAGACTCGGTCGCCTGCACACCCTCGGGCTCCCCGGTTCCGAAGTGTTCGGTGCGTTTGGAGACACGCCGCGCCTCAGAGTACGCGACCAGCCCCGCAATGGATCCACCGGCACCCGGCAGGATACCTACCAGTGTTCCGATCACCGAACTGCGAAGCAGATTGATCTTGTGCTTCCATGAGATGGCCAATGCCTCCATCAGGCGAAAGCCTCTTGGCTGATGCGTGACTTTCAGATGTTTGTCGGGGGTGGCGACCAGATCGATGAGCACCGGCACACAGTACAGACCGATCAGCGCCGAAACCGTCTCGATACCACCCAGCAGCACCTGGCTGCCGAACGTGAAACGTACATCCGCACTGATCTCGGCGATCCCGATGCTCGACAGCAGCAATCCGAAGCAGGCCCCGATCAATCCCTTCAGCAGATTCCCTTCGGAGAGTGCCGAAATCAGCGTCAGACCGAAAACTGCGAGCCAGAAATACTCCACCGGGCCAAATGCGAGCGCGACCTCCGCCAGCGGCGGGGCAAGGCCCAACAGGAAGGCCGCGCCAACCAGACCGCCGACAACCGAGGCCAGACACGCCAGCGTGACCGCCAGATCACCATCACCCCGTTTGGCCATGGGGAAACCGTCAAAGGTGGTCGCGATCGCCGACGGGGTACCGGGCGTGTTGAGCAGAATGGCTGCATAGGCGCCCCCGTAGATCGCACCGGTATAGATTGCCCCCATCAGGATGAGCGCCGATGCCGGGGGCATCGAGAAAGTGATAGGGACCAGGACCGCTACCGCCATGGTGGCGGTAAGCCCCGGCAGCGACCCGATGACCGTGCCGGCAATCACACCGCATAAAGCCAGCATGATATTGAATGGCGTCAGCGCCTCCAGCAGGTATTCGATGCCCGGCATAGCGTGACCTCCCGGTCCCTCTGTTTCGACCAGTAAAGACGCTTACTTGATAACACCGGCCGCGCGCGCTGCCTCGAGATAGCCCTTGGCCTTTTTCTCGATGAACGCCTCGTAATCCGCATAACCCACATCGAGCAACGCCATGCCGTCGTTTTCCATGCGCTGGCGGAATTCCGGATCGGCATTGATCTGCGCGATCATCCCGGAGAGCTTTTCACGCATCGGCTCGGGTGTGGATTTCGGCACGGCGATGCCGCGGTAGGCACCCGACACCAGATCGAAACCGAGCTCTTTGAAGGTGGGCACGTCAGGAAACTTCGGATGGCGCTGCTCCATCGCCACGGCAAGCAGGCGTACCTTGCCCTCATGCTTGGCGCCAACCGAGGTGTAGCCCCATTCCGCCTTTACCTGATCTCCAAGGAGTGCGGTCACAGCCTTACCGGTGCCTTTGAAGGCCACATAGGTCGTCTTGATGCCGGCCATCTTGTCGAAGCTGATCTGCGCAAGATGGTTGGCCGTGCCCTTGCCCGACCCCGACAGGGTGAGCCTTCCGGGATTCTTCTTGGCGTAATCGATAATGTCCTGGACTGTCTTGAACGGACTGTCGGCCGTCACCACCAACGCATCGGGTGTGTAGTGAAACATGTATACACCGATGATTTCCTCGGCAGTAAATCCGACGTTCTTCTGCTGCGGCTTGATGATGATATGCGGCAGGTTGATGCCCATGATCGTGTAAGCATCGCCCTTCATCCCATTCAACTGCGACCAGCCTACCGCACCGCCGCCACCCGGCTTGTAGGAAATAACCAGGTCCTCACCAAATAATTTCTTGAAAAAGGATTGTTGGTGGCGCGCCGTAATATCGGATTCACCGCCCGGCCCGAACGGGATAATGTAGTTCACGGCCTTTTCCGGGTAGTTGACTGGGCCCGCGACAAGCGCGACGGGCGCGGATACTGCGAATGTTGCGGCCAACAAGGCCAAATGCATAAGTTTCATCGGCACATCCTCTTCTCTGATTGACTGTTCTGCGTTCTCGGCCGCAGAACTTCTTATTGGCAGCGGCTCTGCCTTCGTGAAGCTCGAAAACGCCGCTGCACCATGTAGTGTCGTTGCCCTGGAAGCTGCTTTCTTCGAGGGTATTATTTCGTCATCCCAAGCCGCCCCCCTTTTCTGCTGACCACGGAGATGGAACCGAATCGGAAACCCGTCCTCCGTGGTTGATATCAGGATCCGCCCTGCGATCGATTGGCCCAGCATGTCCAGCGTGGCTTATCGCAACTACTTCCTGCACGACCATTGCGAACGACACGCGCAGCTCGACGTGTCGAACGCCAATCAATGCGACATGAGAATCGGAACCTTCGCCTTCTTGAGCACGCTACTGGTGACCCCACCCACGATCGACTGCCGGAACCTGCTGTGTTCATAGGCGCCCATGACCAACAATCTCGGCTCGGCCTTCTCGAGAAACTCCAAAATGCGGTAGCTGACAGACTTGCCCTTGCGCTTGATGTTGATATGTTCTGTTTTTATGCCGTGGCGTCGCAAAGCGGTTTCCACATCCATATCGGGCAATGGCGCTTGTGAGTGCTCGTCGGCAACGGTGATGATCGTTACCAGGCTCTTGGTCTTGAGGATCTGCATGGCATCCGCAACGGCACGGGCTGCAGCCCGTTTCCCATCCCAGGCGAGAACCGCGTGCTCGTTGAACGCCGACATATCGAATTCCCGGGGAACCAGCAGGACTGGCCGACCACTGACCATCGCAACGATGTCCGGGTGCAACTCGTCCCCTTCCCCGCGTATCGCGTCGTAACGACCTAGAACGGTCAAATCGAAAAGTCGCGCATACTGGGCGACGGTCGCGCTGCATTTGTCGTCGCAGGGTTTTGAAATCCAGTGAATCTTTTCGGGAGCCGAATTGGAGGCAATGCGCTTCTTGAAAAGGGCTTCAACATCCTTGGTTGCCCGCGCCCGCGCCTGTTCAATGCTTTCCCGAACATCCTCAGGTATCCAGCTGCCGACATTCGGATTCACCGGTGCAAAACTGTGCGCCGATAGACCAGTGAGGTGGGCATCATACTTGTCGCGCATGAACAACGCGGCGTCGAGGGCGGCATTAGACGACTCGGAGCCACCGTATGCGATAAGAAGATTCTTGATAGCCATATTGTTTGCCTTCTCCAAGATCGGCGCGGCTGCTAAAAGCGCCTTGCCTCTTGCTGTTACGGCGTGATCAGCGAGTCATGCCTGTGTCACGGCTGCAAAACGATCTTTGGCGCCGCGGCCTTACCCTCGTGAATGTCACGAAACGCTGCCGCACCATCGGACAGTGGTCGGGTTTCGACCCAGTCGAGCGGGCCCAGGGCTCCGCGGTATAGCGCGTGAATCGCGGCACGCAGATCGACCGCGCTGTAGGTGTAGTTGCCCAGGAATGTGATTTCCTCGAGGGTGATCCTGCGCGTGTCCAGACCTGGCTCGTTATCCTGCAGACCAACATGCGAGATAACGCCGCCCGCTTTGACAAAGCGGCAAGATGCTGCGCGGGTTCGACCGCTGCCGACCGCATCGAGAACCAGATCGAAACTGTTTTCCTCGGGCAGTTCTTCGCCCAAGGGGTCATAGACGGCGCAGCACCCCAGCTTTTCTGCCGTGTGCCGGCGCAGAGGATTGGTGTCGCCCAACCAGGTTTCGATACAGCCCTTGTCTTTCAGCATCAATGCCGCAAAGGCACCGATGGAGCCGCCGCCCAAAACCAGGGCGCGACATTCCGAGAGTGGTCGGTGAAGCACCTTTTCCGCCAGATATATTGCGTGCAGCGAAGTAGCAGCAGGCTCAGCAAGGCTGGCGATCACGGGATCCATATCCTGCGGCATATCCAACAGATTGCGTTCGGGTATGGTGATGTATTGAGCGAAGGCACCGGCGAGGCGCATGCCTATCAGTTCGCGCTGTGCACACAGGTTGGATCGTCCGCCCTGACAGTGATCACAGACGCCGCAGGTCATGAGCGGATTGAGTACCACGCGCCGACCCCGATGCGCGCCGTTCTGTACCACCCCCACGGCCTCATGCCCGAGTATCAGCGGAGGAATTCGCCGCGCATCGTGTCCGTGATAGGCGTGCATGTCCGAGCCACAGATGCCCACCGCCTCTATCTTGACCAGCGCCTCACCCGGGTCCGGCGCAGGATCCGGTTCATCGCGGTACTGCACCTCGAGCGTGTCTGTATACACCAGTGCTTTCATATGTTTCTTACCTACTTGGCTGTGAAGCCGCCGTCGAGATGGATGACCTGGCCTGTGACATAGTCGGAGGCCGGCGAGGCCAGAAACACGGTCAATCCATCGAGGTCCGAAAGCACGCCATTGCGCCCAACCGTGGTCTGCGCAGCCAGCCTGTCCAGCAGCTCGGGATTCTCATAGACAGGTGCGGTCAGCTCGGTGGGGAAAAAGCCGGGCGCGATCGCATTGCAGGTAATGCCGTCTCGCGACCAGACCTCGGTCATGGCACGTGTCAGCTGCGAGATACCACCTTTGGACGCACCGTATGCCAAACCATTGGGGAAAGCGCGACTCGACTGCAGGGAGGCGATATTGATGATGCGCCCCCAGCCCCGTTCTTTCATTGCCGGAACCAATTCGCGCGCAAGAAAGAACGGTACCGCCAAGTTGAGGTTGAGCGTCGTGTCCCAGCTATCCAGGGTGATCTCTTCGACCGGCTGACGAAAATTGACACCCGCTGCGTTGATCAGGATATCGATTGCACCGAAAGGCTTTGCAGCGCGTTCTGCAATCTCGGAGAGCCGGCCGCGCTCGTTCAGATCGGCGGGAAGCGCCGCTGCACGTCCGCCGCCGTTTTCGATCTCGCCGACAGCCTCCTGCAACTGCGCCTGGCGGCGCCCGAGCAACACCACGGCGGCACCGGCCTGCGCCATTGCCAGCCCCTGACGGCGGCCGATCCCGGAGGTCCCGCCGGTCACCAGGGCGACCTTGCCTGTGAGATCGAAATCAGGCATCACTCGACAGCTTCAGGTCTCAGACTGAATGATTCGTTTGGAAAATACTTGAACAGGCGATCGTCACCGGTGCGCGCGTGCGCCTCCATACCCTCGAGGCGCGATATCCTTGCACAAGCCGAAGCAACCTCCCTGTTCGCTTCGCGGCTCATACGCTGGGTGGTCACGGTCTTGATGAACTTGCCGGCCGACAGACCACCGGTGTAACGACCGGCGCCCTTGGTAGGCAATATGTGATTGGTACCCGAGCACTTGTCACCGAACGCCACGGTGGTCTCTTCACCGACAAACAGCGATCCGTAGTTGCGCAGACGATTCACCCACCAGTCGAGATCTTCCGCCTGTACCTCGAGATGCTCACCGGCGTAATCGTCACTCACCTGTGCGGCCTCTTCCCGGTCGGCACACAAGACCACTTCACCGTAGTCACGCCACGACGCTTCGGCCGCGGTACGTGCCGTGTCCGGCAGCTTGGCGATGAACTGCGGAACCAGTTCCATCACTTTCTCACCCAAGCCACGATCCAGGGTGATCAGCCAGCAGGGGGTATCCAGCCCGTGCTCGGCCTGTCCAACAAGATCACTCGCCACAATTGCGGGGTCAGCGGTATGGTCGGCGATGACAGCGATTTCCGTGGGACCGGCAAACAGATCGATACCGACCCGGCCGAACAGCATGCGCTTGGCCTCGGCGACAAATCGATTCCCCGGGCCGACGAGGATATCCGCTGCGTGCCCTGTGAACAGCCCAAAGGCCATGGCGGCGATACCCTGCACACCACCCAGTGCAAGGATAGTATCTGCACCACAGAGATTGGCTGTATATATGATCGCGGGATTGACACCTGCACCCGGTTTCGGCGGCGAACAGGCGATGACGTGATCAACGCCCGCTGCCTTGGCGGTGGCCACCGACATGACCGCAGACGCCACGTGCGAATACCGCCCGCCAGGTACGTAGCAACCTGCTGTTGATACGGGTATCTGCTTCTGCCCGGCAAACAGACCCGGCGAAAGCTCCACCTCGAAGTCGACCAGAGCCGCGCGCTGCTTCTCGGCAAAACCGCGCACTCTGTCGTAGGCAAACTGGATATCATCCCTGACCTGCTGAGGCACCTTGGCAGTCGCCGCGACGATCTCTTCAGGGGTGACCACGATATTGCCGGTGTAGTTATCCAACTTCACGGCATACTCACGTGCCTTTTCTTCACCGCCTGTTTCAATCGCCGAGAGCATCTCTGACACGATCTTGCGCGTGTCGTCTTCGCCACTGGCGGCGGTCTTTTCTGCCTTCTTCAGGTACTCGATAGTCATTGTTCTCTCTCTAATCTGGTGTGATGAAAGTCGTCGCCTGCATATCGTCGTCAGAGTGCCCAGGTAGAAAGCTGGGGTACGAAAGCAAGCAGCAGCACGACTCCGAACATGGCAACAACGTAAGGCACGGCCTTACCTGCCACCTTCAAGATGGGGGTGCCGGTCAGTCCGGAAACAACAAATAGGTTCAACCCGAGCGGTGGGGTTATAAAGCCAACTCCGAGAGACGTCACCATCATGATGCAGAAGTGGATCTCGTTCATGCCGATCTCCTGAGCAAGGGGCAACAGGATCGGCGCAAGGATGACGATATTCGGCGTTGTCTCCATGACGCAGCCGGCAACGATAAGGATAAAGATCATCATCAGGATGATGACAGTGTCGCTGTCAGTCATTGAGGTCATCACATGCACGAAGCCCTGCGGAACCTCAAGTGCAGCCAGGGTCTGAGCCAATGGCAAGGAGAAGGCGATGATCGGCACGATCACCCCATTGACCTTGGCCGAGCTCGCCAGCATCTTCGGAAAATCAGCCAGCGTGATGGTGCCCTGAAGAAGCCCTATCAAGATGGTAGTCAACACCGCTACGGCGGCCGCCTCGGTGGGCGTAAAGATGCCGGTATAGATCCCGCCGAGAATGATGAAAGGCACGATCAATGCGTAGCGGCCATCATAGAGTGCCTTGCCGATGCGCCCGAACGAGAAACCCTGACTTGCGTTCTCATAGCCGTGGATCCGGTTCATTACCACGTTGGTGATCATGATGGTCACCATGACCAGGAGCCCCGGGATGACTGCGGCGAGAAACAAGGTCGACGCCGAGATTCCCAGGATCAGGCCGATAATGATGTAGGCAATCGACGGTGGTATCAGAATACCGGTACACGCACCCGAGGCAACCAGGGCACAGGCATAGGGTTTCGGGTAGCCCTGCTTTACCAGGCGGTCGATTGTCATGCGGCCAACACCCGCCGCACCAGCAGCATCAGAGCCGGAGATGCAGGCAAAAAAACCGCATACCAGCACCGTCGCGGTGCCAAACCCTGAGCGGAAGCCACCCACCAGCGCCTCGGCAACGTCCAACAGCTTGTGCGAAAGTCCCGTTCGCACCAAGACATCGCCGGTCAGTATGAACAGCGGTACGGCGATCAGCGCAAAAGCGTCGATGCCATCAAACAGCGCCTCACCGAACAGCGAAAGTGGCAAGACGTCCGAAAAAACAAGCATGGAGAGCGAGGTCACACCAAGCACTGCCCACACCGGTACTGCGAGCACAATCATGATGAAGGCGATCAGCAGTGGCAGGTAGAACTCCCACCCCAGTACCAGTTCGAAAGTATCCTGTTGGTAGAGGTGTTCCATTAGTCAAATAACCTCGCGCCCTCAAATACAGGACGTCCATGACGGAAGTCTCCCCAGTCGCGCCAGATGGACTGCAACAGGCGAAAACTGGTCAAGGTGAAGCCGAATGGCACCGCGGCCAGAAACCACGCCTGGTCGATGCGCAGACCGTGAGTCACCGATCCGAACTTCATCGACACCACCAGGGTTTCATACGAGTAAAACAGGGCAAGTAAGGACACGCCCAGCATCACGAAGTCGCCAAGCAGATAGATCAGCGCTTTGCCGCGTGCGGATAGAAACTGCATCAGTACATCGATGCGGATATGCGCACGATCGCGCACTGCGGCCGAAACACCGATCCATACCAGGTAAATAAACGCGTAACGCGCTATCTCTTCGCCCCAGATCGATGAGTAGGAGAGAACAAAGCGGCGAACAACTTCGGTACCAATGGTCATCACGATCATTGAGTAGAAAACCAACAGCAGCCAACGCTCGAGGTTTTGGTCGATCTGTTTCAGTATGTGTCGCACGACGATGCCCCCCTGCCAGGAACAATCCAAAACGAGATACTGTGAGCCACCCCGGACGGGTGGCTCACCCAGTCACCAATCAGGCATCGTTGACGTAGTAACGCCCTTGCGTGTTCGCCGCTTCAAGCAGCTTTTCGAAGGTTGCTATAGACCCCGCCAGTTCCTTCTTGTAAGAGTCCCATTCGGCGTTCTGATGTCCGCCCTTCTGCACCCACTGCGCCAGTTCATCTGCCGTAGGCGTGTAGAACTGAACACCCGATTTGCTCATCTCGGCCATGGCATAGCCACGTGCGGCCGGGACCTTGGACAGGTTCTGATGCGAAGTCACTTCGCTCGCAAATTCGATGCCTTCGCGTACGGAAACGGGAAGCCCGTTGAACCATTCCAGATTGCAGGAGTAGACCTGCGCATCGGGAACCGCGCGGGTAAACGTCACCCAGGAGAGAATGTCCTTGAACCCGAACACATGCAGCGCACCTACCGCTGGATCGAGGGCATCGGCGACACCCTGCTTGATGGCCGACGGCGTCTCACCCCAGGCAACCGGCGTGGGGTTGGCACCGAGCATGCGGTAATACTGTTGCAGCATCTTGCGAGCCCGGCACGCGGAACTTGATGCCGGACAGATCCTCCGGCGTCTTGATCGGGCCATTGCCGCCTTTGCGCAGGGCCACGACACGCGGATCGATGACCACGTACCACAGCGGCTTGAAGCCCTTGGCTTCGACCATGGGGTGAACTGTATTGCGCCAGGCGTCCGAACCAACCAGGTTAACGAACTTCTGATTTTCACCACAAAAATAAGGCAGATTGATCAGGTCTACGACCGGTGCAAAGGGTGCAAAGTTGGAGATCGAGTGTTGGGCTGCCTGGATGGTGCCCTGCTGCACCTTCTGCACCAGCGCACCACCGGCACCCAACTGGCCTCCGGGTGCCAGTTTCACGTAGACCTGGCCATTGGTCATATTCTGGATATTCTCTTTGAAATCCAGCTGCATGATGGGATAGCTGCGCGTTGCACCCAGCACGTAGGCCGTCGCAATCGTCATTTTGTACTTCGCCGCCTTTTCACGCTCCCGTTCTTCTTTTGCAGAAGCAGCTGCCGCCTCTTCGCTGATCAGCAGGCTGCCTGCTGCCCCCGCGACGACTGCAGCGGTGAAGCCATATTTCCCGGTAAGCTCGAAGAATCGACGACGCTCGATGGATTCGATTGTTTCAGGATCACGTTTCACTTTTTCTCCTCCTCTGCTGCAATGGCAGATTTTGTTTTAAGTTCGGTTTCTTCTGCTTCACGACGCAGCACTTCAATCATGAACAAGATGACCGCTGCCAAAAGAACTAGAAATTCTCCTACGTCACCGAGCTTTAGAATCGGTTCGAATTCATAAGTCAGGGCCGCTTTTCCCAGGAGCACATCGAGAACGAATAATCCGAAAAGTGCTCCTGCTGCGACCAGGTACCAGAAATCAGCGCGTGTACTCATTGCCCCTCCCATGTATCCGTCGGTCTGTCGACCTTGCGGTTAACCGGGCTTCAATCAAACATGCTCAGTGCCGGATGCGCGCTATGCGCTTTCGTAAAGCCTCGTGAGTACGAACTCGCGATGCCCAAGTGCCTCAGCCGATGTCAGGCGCCCGTTTGCGGTTCGAAACATGTTGTCGAGCAGCGCGTCACCGGCGCCATCGGGGGTCATCTCCTTACGCAGCAGCGCGGACACATCAACGTCGACGTGCTCGCTCATGGTGCGGACCGTGCGTGGGTTGGCGCAGATCTTGATGACCGGAAGAATGGGGTTTCCGATGATGTTTCCCTGCCCGGTCGGGAAGAAATGCACGACATAGCCCGCTGCAGCGGCCAAGGTCACCATCTCGGCGGCAGCGGATGAGGAATCCATGAACCACAAACCCGGTCCTGTCGGTGCCTCGGCCTTATCAAGCACACCATCCACGACGCACTTCTTGCCAATTTTCTGGATGTTGCCCAGCGCCTTTTCCTCGATGGTTGTCAGTCCCCCCTCGATGTTTCCCTTCGTTGGTTGTGAATCGGAAAGATCAGAGGTCTTGTAACGATTGATCAGGTCCTGGTAACGATTGAACATGAACATGAAGCGCTCACGCACTTCGTCGTTGCGACAACGTTCCGCCACCAAGTGTTCACCACCGGTAATTTCGGATGTCTCTCCGAACAGCAAGGTCGCACCGTGTGGATAGAGTTTGTCAAAGGCATTACCCACGGTCGGGTTCGAACCACAACCGGAGGTAGTGTCAGACTCACCACATTTAGTGGACACCCACAGTTCACTCAGCGGCGCTTCTTCACGGCGCAGCTCAGAGGCCCACTGAACATATTCTTTGGCGGCTTGAGAGGCCTTCATGATGGTTTCGTGATCGCCGTGTTGCTCGATACCGAATCCGGTGACGGGCTTTCCGGTGGCCGCGATGCCTTTAACGACATCCTGGGTCCATTCGTTCTCGATCCCGATAACAACGACAGCAGCCACGTTCGGATTGGACCCCGTGCCGATCAGGGTACGAAAGTGCAGATCCAGGTCTTCCCCGAACTGCAACCTGCCGTAGGGGTGAGGCAATGCCATGGTGCCGCAGATGTTGTTTGCCACGGCCTCGCAAGCCGCATTCGAGAGGTCATCTACTGGCAGGATAATGACGTGGTTACGTACACCTACGCGCCCGTTCTCGCGCCGATACCCTGAAAATGTTGCATTGCTTAGATCTTGGGACATTGCTCTCTCTCTCCGAATGTATTAACGACGCTGTACATCTACCGGTGGCTACCAGCGCTTGGTCTTGATGTTCTGCACATGTGCATGCTCACCCTTGCCGATGTCGGCCACGACCTTGCCGATATCGACGCCGTACTTGATCACCGTATCGCCCGCTTTCAAGGGTTTGATCGCCAGCTTATGTCCAATCGGAATATCGCTGGCCGAGGTGAATTTGACCTCCTTGTCCTGATCCATGATCCATCCGACGAGCTCGTCACCGGCCTTGACACCTTCCACGACGACAACGCCGACACTGTCGCCTTCGTCATGAACCACAAAATCGATCATTTTGTTTCTCCCGAGTATGGATGGGTGAGGCTGACTCCGGTTTGTTCATTAAAGATTAGCCACTAAATACAGATAGTCAAGTAGTCTTATATAAGACATGAATGCTTCAAGTGCGGAATATCTACAACATGCTGTTTTTTCGAGATATTATCGACCGGCGGCACAACCAGAGCTTGCCGAGATTGGGACTGAAATGCCGAAATGGCAAAAGTTTTCCAGCGCAACTCTTATATAAGATTATAATCAGATCACCGTATCGTCGCCTGCGTCCTGGACGTGACTGCATTTCTCCAGAGGAAGACAGAGTGCTACTGAGCAATGCCAAAGGATCCATCCCGCTTTACACGCAGATAAAGGAGCTGTTTGTCTCCAGGATCAGTGAAGGACGGTGGTCGCCCGGCGAAGTCATCCCCAGTGAAATGCAGCTCGCACGGGAGCTGGGTGTCAGCCAGGGAACGGTTCGCAAGGCAATCTACGGAGCTGGTCGAAAATAACGTCCTGACCCGCAAACAGGGCCGGGGAACCTTCGTGGCATTCCACGACAGCCAACGAGCCCTGTTTCATTTTTTTCATATCGTGGACGACACCGGTCACAAGGTCTTGCCGGACAGCACAACGTTGTCTTGTCGCCGCAAACGCGCATCGCGACTGGAGTCGTCCAAACTGGAATTGGCAGCCGGCAGTTCTGTTATCAGCATCGAGCGCATACGAAAATTCGGTGGTCGGCCGACCATGCTTGAAACCATCACCTTGCCGTCAGAGCCGATTCGGTGAGCTGGGCAAGGTGGGAGCCTGTGATCTGCCGAATATGCTGTATGAGCTATATGAAAAAAAGTTTGGGATAACCGTCCACAGCGCCGAGGAGCAGCTGCGTGCAGTATCGGCTTCGGACCATGACGCTTCATTGCTGAATCTGTCGACTGGGACCCCGTTACTTGAAATCGAGCGCGTCGCATTGACGCTGGATAAAACGCCAATCGAACTCCGCATCAGTCACTGCATCACGGATAAGCACTACTACGAGAACACGATCTTCTAGAGCAAAACCCTGTGTGGCGGGATGATTTATAGCGGTGGCTTTATCGCGGTGATGTCTTACCGCCACGATAATCGAAGCGACTCCACTTCTCTCCCCGCGTAAACCTAACGCCCTGATCCCCGTGGGCATTCCCAGCCCTGTACTTCATAATCCGCTCAATTCCTTCGCAAACACCAGGACACACCTTGAGCCACCGTCCCAGGAAAAGGTTCGGCCAGAACTTTCTGCACGATCAGAGCGTGATCGAACAAATCCTGTCTTTCGTTGATCCACGGCCCGGCGAAAAGCTGGTCGAGATCGGACCTGGGCAGGGTGCACTGACGCGCGGTCTGCTCGAACGCTGTGGCGAGCTTGATGCCGTGGAACTCGATCGTGACCTGCCGCCATTGCTGCAGAAGAAGTGTGCCGGGCTGGGTGAGCTGCGCATTCACCAGGCGGATGCGCTGAAGTTTGATTTCCGCACCCTGCAGACCGATGAGCGCCCCTTGCGGCTTGATCGGCAACCTGCCCTACAACATCTCGACGCCGCTGCTGTTCCACCTGCTCGACCAGGCAGATGTGATCCGGGACATGCACTTTATGCTGCAGAAGGAAGTGGTGGACCGCATGGCCGCCGGCCCGGGCTCGAAGACCTTTGGCCGCCTCTCGGTGATGCTGCAGGTGAGCTGCGATGTCGCGCCGCTGTTCACCATCGGCCCCGAGAGTTTCGATCCGCCGCCGAAGGTGGACTCGAGCGTGGTGCGCCTCACCCCGTTGCCGAGCCCGCTGGTGCCGGCCGATCAGATGAGCGGCTTCGCCGAGCTGGTTACCGCGGCATTTGCCCAGCGCCGCAAGACCCTGCGCAACAACCTCAAGGGCCGGCTCGATGCCGAGCAGATCAGTGCACTGGATATCGACCCGGGCACACGAACGGAAACCCTGTCGCTGCAGCAGTTCATCGCCTTGCACGACGCGGTGCGCCATGCGGCTTCCTGAGGCACCCGCATGGCCGCCAGATGACCGGGAAATTTGCACTTTATTCGTCGGTCAGATTTACAGCGTGACGGCGGCGAAGCGAGTCAGTCGCGCGTTGCGACCGGCCCTGCCACGCTAGACTTACAGTTCCTGAACGCCACACCCAGG
>CAVRBK010000110.1:0-13861 GCA_963719025.1 uncultured Gammaproteobacteria bacterium
TGGTGCGGGCAACTTCATCACGAGCACGACAACTGCCAACGATGGTGGTGGTAACCCCGGTTACTACCTGTTCGAAGATCTCCAGCCGGGCGACTACAGGGTCGAGTTCGTCAAGCCTGCCGGCTACGAGTTCACGACCCAGGATGCGGCCGGTACGACCGACGACAACGACAGCGATGCCGACACCGTCACCGGCATGACGATTCCGACGACCCTCGTCTCGGGCGAAAACGACCTGAGCTGGGATGCCGGTGTGATCTTCAATGGCGGCATCGACATCGAGACCTGCATCGAAACCGTCACTACTAGCGCAGAGGTCTGCATCGATTTCGATACCGACGCCAATGGTAATCCGCTGGCGGCGGGTACGGTCATCGACGACGAGTATGCCGCGTTCGGTCTGACGATCTCGGCGACCGGCGGTTCCGGGCAGGCGATGATCTTCGACAGCGCCAATCCGACCGGCGGTGATTGTGATCTGGCTACTCCGGGCTACGGCATGGGCAACAATACCGCCCAGGGCAATATCCTGATCATCTCGGAAGACGGTGATTCCAGTGACCCGGACGACAATGCGGGCGGCGGTGAGCTGGTCTTCAGCTTCGACGATCCGGTGCGGCTCAATACGATCGGCCTGGTGGACATCGAAGAACACGGTGGTGAGGTGCGCATCTACGATGCGGCCGGCGCACTGCTGAAAGCCGTCTCGATCCCCGCGAAGGGAGACAACAGCTACCAGGATCTGGCGCTGGACGTCGAAGGTGCCTCGTCGATGGTGGTTGACCTGGTCGGTTCCGGTTCAGTCAGTGGTCTGAAGTACAACGAGTCTGCCGCATTCTGTGACGACGCCGACGTGTGCGACACCGCACCGTCCTTCGCGGCGGGCGAAGACGTGGTTATCAACTACAAGGTCACCAATACGACCGAGTTCGATCTGACCAATGTCGTGGTCAGTGATGACAACGGCACGGTCGGTGACACGAGTGATGATTTCACCCCGACTTACATGAGCGGGGACGATGGCGACGACATTCTGGAGGTGGGCGAGACCTGGATGTACCAGACCACTCAGACCGCGCTGTTCGGTGGGAAAACCGCCAATGCAACGGTCACCGGAACGCCGGTTGATCAATTCGGCAATACCACCGTCCAGGTCGCCGATGTGGATCCGCACTGCTATGTGACCGAAACGCCGAACGTGGCTGTGGATATCGAGAAGTACGTCAAGGTCGGTCCAGGAATTCCTTACGAGGCGATGGTCTGCGATACCTATGGAAAGGCGACCGAGATTACGTTCCGTTACCTGGAAGGCTCGTCGGTAACGACGGACCAGGACAGCAGCAAGGCTTTCGTCGAGAATGACGCGGGTTCCGATGATGACGGCGTCTCTTATGTGATCGTCAGTGACAAGTCGGACCCACTGGATCTCGGCGGCAAGGTCTACTTCCAGGGAGAAGTGGCCGAAGGTGATAATTTCACCGCGACGGCTGCGAATGCAGGTGATGACCGGTTCGGGTCCAATACCTTCATACACTACTTTGACGACAACCCGTTCGACAGCGATGGCTCCAATGCCCTGCTTGAGACGGCCGGTTACCACACCTCGTGCTCACAGCCGATCAATATCGGCGATGTGCTGGGCAACTCGACGTTGGTCGGGTACACGGGTGAGGAGGGCAGTGCGACGCCACCGGTGTCCGATCCGCTGGGCGAAGATGCCGATACCGGCCCGGGACCGGATGCGGAGTTTGGCAGCGACGTTGAATTCAACTACGTCGTTACCAATACCGGTGATGTCGACCTGGCTAGCGTCGAGGTGACTGACGATCGTCTCAGCAATGTGACCTATGTTGGTGGCGATGATGGCGACGGTATCCTCCAGGTCGGTGAGGAATGGCTGTACACCGCCAGCGAAACCGCCGGTGCAGGCGTTGTGGCCAACACGGGTACGGTTACGGCCGTTGATGCGGCTACGGGTACCCTGAGTGCGACGGATTCGGACATGGCGCACTACAACGGTTCCACGCCGAATGTGAGTGTCGACATCGAGAAGTACGTCAAGGTTGAAGGTGGTGGCATCCCGTACGAGGCACTGGTGTGTGAAACCTACGGCAAGGCATCCGCCATTACTTTCCGTTACCTGGAAAGTTCGACCGTTGTCACCGATCAGGATGACAGCAAGGCATTTATCAGCGATGACCTGGGAACTGACGACGACGGTGTTTCCTATGTGATTGTCAGCGACAAGTCCGATCCGACCGACCTGGGGGGCAAGGTTTACTTCCAGGGCGAGGTGGCCAAGGGCGCTGACTTCACGGCACTTGGTGCAAGCAGCTTCAGCTCGAGCACCTACATCCACTATTTCGACGACAATCCCTTCGATAGCCTGGGCAGCAATGCGCTGCTGCAGTCTTCTGGCTACCACACCTCGTGCTCACAGCCGATCAATATCGGCGACGTGGTCGGTAACTCCACGTTGGTGGGATATGTCGGCGAAGACGGTGAAGCCAATCCGACCGGTAGCAATTCGGGACTGGGCGAAGATGCGGACACGGGCCCTGGTCCGGATGCCGATGTTGGCAGCACGGTTGAGTTCAACTACGTGGTGACCAACACCGGTGACGTCGATCTGGCGGACGTGCAGGTAAGCGACGATCGGCTGACAGATGTCACTTATGTCGGCGGTGACGACGGCGATGGCGTGCTCGAGGTTGGCGAGGAGTGGTTGTATACCGCGAGTGAAACGGCAAGCGCCGGCGTTGTTGCCAACACCGGCACGGTAACCGCGGTTGATGCGGTAACCGGAACCATTGGCACAACTGACTCTGACATGGCCCACTACAATGGTACGACGCCGAACGTGGAAATCGATGTCGAGAAGTACGTCAAGGTAGCTGGTGGCGGTATTCCATACGAGGCGATGGTCTGTGATACCTACGGAAAGCCGCAGTCGATAACCTTCCGTTACATCGACAGCAGCGACGTCAGCAATATCCAGGAGGACAAGGCTTACATCGTTACCGATGGCCGCGCAGACGATGATGGCAGCTCGTATGTGATTGTCTCGAATAAAGAGGATCCGCTCGATACCGGTGCAAAGATGTTTTTCGCGGGCATGGTCAATGTCGGAGATGACTTTACCGCCAGTGTGGCCAATGCCGGGACCGACAAGTTCGACTCAGGAACCTACATTCACTTTTTCGATGACAATCCGTTCGACGGCGCGGGCTCCAACGAGCTGCTGCAGTCTTCGGCCTACCACACCTCTTGCTCGAAGCCGATCAACATCGGCGATGTGATTGGCGATGCAACGCTGGTCGGTTATGTCGGTGAAGATGGTGAAGCCAATCCGACCGGTAGCAATTCCGGTCTGGGTGAAGATGCCGATACGGGTCCTGGACCGGATGCGGCGGTTGGCAGCACGGTTGAGTTCAATTACGTGGTGACCAACACCGGTGAAGTTGACTTGACCGATGTCGAGCTGACCGATGATCGTATTGCCGGTGTCAGCTATGTGAGCGGCGACGATGGTGACGAGGTTCTCGAGGTCGGTGAAGAGTGGTTGTACACCGCGACCGAGACTGCTGAGGCCGGGCTGGTTGCGAATGTCGGTACCGTGACTGCGGTGGACGCCGATCACAGGAACCGATCGAGGTCAGCGATGCCGATGCCGCGCATTACACCGGCATCGTTCCCGGGAATGTGTCGCTGGGCGACCGGGTATGGCTCGACGCCAACTGCAACGGTGTGCAGGACGACGGTGAGGCGGGTATCGGCAATGTCACCGTCAAGCTGGTGAATGCCGACGGAAACATCGTCGCGACCACGTCGACGGATGCGCATGGCCAGTACTGGTTCACCGATCTCACGCCGGGTGCTTACAGTGTGATTTTCGTTGCACCCGAGGGTATGGCATTTACGCAGAAGGATGTCGGCGACGATGCCAGTGATTCTGATGCCTACGCCAGCGGCATCACCGACCAGGTGGTTCTGGCTGAGCGGACGGACAATGCGTCGGTCGACGCGGGCCTGGTCGAGACTGTACGGACGGATGCCTCTTTCGACTTCAGTGGCAGCTCCAGTGTCTCTGGCGACTACGGCAATGTGCGCAGTTACACGTCCAACGGTATTGCGGTCGACGTGAGTGCGTTCAGCCGGGTGGACAGTTCCGGTGATTGGTCGTCTTCCTACCTTGGTGCGTTCTCCAGCGGCCTGGGTGTCACCAACCGCCACGAGAGCGGCAGCGGAAACAGCCATACCGTCGACAATGTCGGTGGTGTCGATGACTACGTGGTGTTCCAGTTCGACCAGGATGTGATCGTCGATAGCACCTTCCTCGGTTACGTCGTCAATGACAGCGATCTGCGGGTCTGGGTCGGTTCTTCGGCGACGGCGATTGCGGCCACCGGTCTGAGCGATGCAGTGCTGGCCGGCATGGACTTTACCGAGGTGGATTGGACTGGTTCCGGCAGCCCGAGGCTTGCGGATATCAATGCCGGTGAGGCCAAAGGCAATGTACTCATCATCGCCGCGGCGCCGGATGACACCACGCCGGAGGATTACTTCAAGATCGAGCATCTCAATGTATCGGCCGAGCAGGCGATCTGTGACACCGGAGACTGTGGCGGCAGCCATATCGTCGTCGAAGCCGAAGATATGACGCTCAAGGACTACCGTGTCGAGAGTAATTCGGATGCAAGTGGCGGGGCGGTCGTCAAACTCACCGATAAGGACGGCGAGATCAAGACCAAGTTCAGCGGTGATGACGGTACCTACGACCTGAAGATCAACTACATCGATGAAAACGATGGGTACGGCAAGCTGAAGGTGAAGGTCGATGGCGACGAGGTCATGGTGATCAACCTCGACCAGCAGGTGGGTAACCACGTCAACGGCTTTACGTCGGTCACCATCGAGGATCTGCAGATCAAGCACGACGACGAGGTGAAAATCTACGGCTACAAAGACAGTGGCGAGTATGCCCGTATCGACAGCATCGAGTTCCTCGGCGACTGCGTCGACCTGTCAAATGTCGAGATGCTGGCGCATGAGCACGGGTCTGCCACTTCGATTGCTGACTTGAGTGGCCTGCAGGATGACACGCTCGACTTCGCCTACACCGGCAGTGAGACCGGGGCGACCAATATCGACGTGGATATGCCCGATATCATGCTGATCGGCAGCCAGGATGATCAGACCGTCTGATCGTTTAGCCGGTCAAAGGTAGATGTGATGGCCCGGGCATTGCCCGGGCTTTTTTGTGGTCGCTGCGCGGCCCCGGGTATCGGGTCAGGGCGGATGGGCATCGGGGCCGGTGGCACGCCGTGCAGTCGCTGCGGCTGTGAAGGAGGGGAGGTCGAGCGGTGCTGCGGGTAACCCACCTGCAGCCATCGTTGTTTCTCGGAATGCAGGCAAACAAAAAGGCCGGGCTATGCAGCACCGGCCTTTTTGATAACTACGGAACGATTTGGTTCAGTCCCAGTTCAGCGCACCGCCGGTCTGGTATTCGGTGACCCGGGTCTCGAAGAAGTTCTTCTCTTTCTTCAGGTCGAGTACCTCGGACATCCAGGGGAACGGATTGCTCGCCCCGGCATACTGCTCGGGCAGGCCGATCTGTGAACAGCGGCGGTTGGCGATGAACTGCAGGTATTCCTCGAACATGGGTGCATTCAGGCCAAGGATGCCGCGCGGCATGGTGTCGTAGGCGTACTGGGTTTCCATCGATACCGCGTCGCGGATCATCTGCACGATCTCGTTCTTGAAGTCGTCGTCCCACAGGTGCGGGTTTTCCAGCTTGATCTGGTTGATCACGTCGATGCCGAAGTTCATGTGCATCGATTCGTCACGCAGGATGTACTGGAACTGCTCGGCGGTGCCGGTCATCTTGTTGCGCCGGCCCATGCAGAGGATCTGGGTGAAACCGACGTAGAAGAAGATGCCCTCGAAGACCACGTAGAAGGCGATCAGTTCGCGCAGCAGCTTCTGGTCGTTCTCCGGCGTGCCGGTGTGGAAGTTCGGATCGGCCAGGTGCTGGGTGAAGGGCAGGGCCCACTCGGCCTTGCGCGCGACCGACGGTACCTCGCGGTACATGTTGAACACCTCGCCCTCGTCGAGGCCGAGCGATTCGATCACGTACTGGTAGGCGTGGGTGTGCAGGGCCTCTTCGAAGGCCTGGCGCAGCAGGTACTGGCGACACTCCGGGTTGGTGATATGGCGATAGACCGCCAGCACCAGGTTGTTCGCGACCAGCGAGTCGGCGGTCGAGAAGAAACCCAGGTTGCGCTTGATGATGGTGCGCTCGTCCTCGGTCAGACCCTTGGGGTCTTTCCACAGCTGGATATCCGCGTTCATGTTGATCTCCTGCGGCATCCAGTGGTTGGCGCAGCCATCGAGATACTTCTGCCAGGCCCAGTCGTACTTGAACGGTACCAGCTGGTTGAGGTCGGCGCGGCAGTTGATGATCTTTTTGTCATCGACACGGATCCGCCCGGCACCCATCTCGAGTGACTCAAGGCCAGTGGCGCCTGCGTCTACCTCTGCGCCGTAGCTGGCGGCGGGTTCCGCGACACTCAGGGGATCCGGGTTGACGCTCGGCGCGGCGCCGGCGGTGGCCATCAGCTGGGCATTGTCGACCAGGCCGTCGCCGGCGTGGGGATGTCTGTGCGTCTCGCGAGCCGCCGGTGGCCGGTTCGGCCAGGGCGTCCTGTTCGCGAAGCGTCGCTGCCGGCGGCGGCATCTCTGCCTTGGGTGCCGGTGTGGCGCTTGGTGTCTGTAGTGGATCATCCCAGTTAAGCATTATTTCCCCCATTTCTGCCTGCGAGCGTATCGGCGCCTGCTGGCGCTTACTGCAGTTACGACGTGTCGCCGTGCTGCGTTTGTTTGGTGCCGGAGTGACCTCAATCCCCCCTGGGTGGTGGTCTGTGACATTACGAAAATGTCGGGCGAGAGTTCATGCGGCCCCTCCAGCATTGAACACACAAAGAAGTGCTGAACAGTTCACGTCCCAGGTGAACAGAAACATTGCCCCGGCGTCAGGATCATCCGCTGTTGGTATTGGTCTGTTGCGGCGTCCTGTAGATCAGCATCTTCCCTGAATTTAAATTGTGGGCACTATTCCCACTTCAACCCACCGGCCTGGTACTCGGTTACGCGGGTTTCGAAAAAGTTCTTTTCCTTGCGCAGGTTGGCCTGCTCATCAAGCCAGGCCAAGCGTCGGCTCGGCGCCCGGGTAGGGTTCTTCGAGTCCGAGGCTGCGTGCACGTCGGTTGGCGATAAAACGGTACTGCCCGAGGTGGTCTTCCTTGCTGTAGCCCAGGATCGGATCGCGCAGGATGTAGCCGGCGTAGGCCGTCTTCGGCGGCCTCGCATTCGGCCCACATCTCGGCGATGGCCTGTCGGGTCCGGCCGGATGTTTTCCTCGAGCATGATCTGCTTGGCCACACGGATGCCAAACGAGGCATGCAGCACCTCGTCGCGCATGATGTACTGGAACTGCTCGGCCGTACCCTTCATCAGGCCGCGACGCTGCAGGGCGAAGATCGGGCTGAAGCCGTTGTAGAACCAGCAGCCTTCGAACACGGCCGCAAAGAAGATGTAGGCCATCAGGAAGTTGTGCAGTTCGCCGCGATCGATGCAGATCGATGTCGGCGCGCAGCACCGAGTTC
Organism: uncultured Gammaproteobacteria bacterium; assembly: GCA_963719025.1. Lineage (GTDB taxonomy): Bacteria > Pseudomonadota > Gammaproteobacteria > Chromatiales > Chromatiaceae > Thiosocius. The sequence continues at coordinate 7,665 of CAVRBK010000110.1, forward strand.
AGACGCCGGTTGGCGATCTGGATCTTGCCGTTGATCTCCGGCACCACGCGGTAGCGGTTGTAGATCTCGCCCTGATCCAGGCCGATCGTCTCGATGCAGTGCTGGTAGGTCCAGGTGTGCAGCGATTCCTCGTACACCTGGCGTGCCTGGTAGATCTGCAGTTCGGGCGCCGACATCTTTTCCATGACCGCCAGGCCGATGTTGCGCATCGCCAGGATGTCGGAGGTGGTCAGGTACGACAGCACGTTCTCGTACACGTGACGCTCTTCCAGCGTGAGCTTGTGATGATAGTCCTGCACGTCCTGCGCCATGCCGATATCCAGCGGCGTCCAGTGATTGCGATTGGCGTTGAGAAAATACTCCCAGGCCCACGGGTACTTGAACGGGGCGAGCTGGTTGATGTCGGTCATGCCGTTGATGACGCGTTTGTCATCCGGGTTGACCGGGCGCACGTCGGCCTGCGGCGCAGCGTCTACTGCCGCCTTGTCGGCTGCCTGTTCAGCCATCGCCGGGTTCGCTTCCGCCGGCAGCGGCTGCGCCGGCTGCTCAACGGGTGCCAAAGGATCATCCCAATTCAACATCGCTAGTGCTCCTTTGCCGGCGCTTACTGACAGGCTTCGCAATCGGGATCCAGGATGCTGCAGGCCTGGGGCGCGGCGCTGCCGGCCTCGTCTGCCGCCACACCGCCGTAGCTGCCGCCCACGGCGCTCAGCTTGTTGGATCGGGTGCTGTCATCGCCGGTGGATTTCTCGACATGCGTGGCGCCCATCGAACGCAGGTAGTACGTGGTCTTGAGGCCGCGCACCCAGGCCAGCTTGTACAGGTTGTCGAGCTTCTTGCCGGATGGCTCAGACATATACAGGTTGAGGCTCTGTGCCTGATCGATCCATTTCTGGCGACGGCTACCGGCCTCGACCAGCCAGCGCGGGTCGACCTCGAATGCCGAGGCGTACAGGGCCTTCAGTTCGTCCGGGATACGGTTGATCGGCTGTACCGAACCATCGTAGTACTTGAGATCGTTGACCATCACCTCGTCCCACAGGTCGAGGGCCTTGAGATCGTGCACCAGGTAGGGATTGACCACGGTGAACTCGCCCGACAGGTTCGATTTCACGAACAGGTTCTGGTAGGTCGGCTCGATCGACTGGCTGACCCCGCAGATGTTGGAGATCGTTGCGGTCGGCGCGATTGCCATGGTGTTGGAGTTACGCATGCCAACCGTTTTGACTCGCTCGCGCAGGCTGTCCCAGTCGAGGGTCTGGCTGTCATCGACCTCCAGATAACTGCCACGCTGCTCGCCCAGTTCAGCCAGCGAGTCGATTGGCAGAATGCCCTGACTCCACAGCGAACCTTCGAAGCTGTGGTAGCGGCCACGCTCATCGGCCAGGTCGGTCGAGGCCTTGATCGCGTAGTACGACACCGCCTCCATGGTGCGGTCGGCGAATTCGACCGCTTCCTGGCTGGCGTAAGGCGTACGCACCTTGTACAGCGCATCCTGGAATCCCATGATGCCGAGCCCGACAGGGCGATGGCGCAGGTTGGAGTTACGTGCCTGCGGAACACTGTAGTAGTTGTAATCGATCACGTTGTCGAGCATGCGCATGGCGGTGGTCACGGTCTCTTCGAGCTTGGTCGTGTCCAGGCCATCCGCGTTCACGTGTGCCGCAATGTTTACCGAACCCAGGTTGCACACGGCGATCTCGCTGTCGTTGGTGTGCAGGGTGATCTCGGTGCACAGGTTGGAGCTGTGTACGACACCGACATGCTGGTTGGTGTAACGGATGTTGCACGGATCCTTGAAGGTCACCCAGGGGTGGCCGGTCTCGAACAACATGCCGAGCATCTTGCGCCACAGGTCGTTGGCCTTGATCGTCTTGGCGACGTTCATCTCGCCGCGTGCGGCCTTTTCCTCGTAGCGCGTATAGGCGCCCTCGAAGGCCTTGCCGGTGAGGTCATGCAGGTCCGTGGTCTCGTCCGGTGAGAACAGGGTCCAGTCCTTGTCTTGGGCAACGCGCTTCATGAACAGGTCGGGGATCCAGTTGGCCGTGTTCATGTCGTGCGTGCGACGACGGTCGTCCCCGGTGTTCTTGCGCAGGTCGAGGAATTCCTCGACATCGACATGCCAGGTTTCCAGGTAGGCGCATACCGCGCCCTTGCGCTTGCCGCCCTGGTTCACCGCTACCGCAGTGTCGTTTGCAACCTTGAGGAAGGGCACCACACCCTGCGACTTGCCATTGGTGCCTTTGATGTGCGCGCCCATGCCGCGAACGCGGGTCCAGTCGTTACCCAGGCCGCCGGCAAACTTGGATAGCAGGGCATTGTCCTTGATCGCGCCGTAGATACCGTCGAGATCGTCCGGCACCGTGGTCAGGTAGCAGCTCGAAAGCTGCGGGCGCAGGGTGCCCGAGTTGAACAGGGTCGGGGTCGAGCTCATGAAGTCGAACGACGACAACAGGTTGTAGAACTCGATTGCACGGCCTTCGCGGTCGATCTCGTTGATCGCCAGTCCCATCGCCACGCGCATGAAGAACGCCTGTGGCAACTCGAAGCGGGTGCCGTTCGAATGGATGAAGTAACGGTCGTACAGCGTCTGCAGGCCGAGGTAGGTGAACTGCAGATCGCGTTCCGGCTTCAGTGCCGCGCCCAGACGCTTGAGGTCGTACTGCGACAGGCGTTTGTCGAGCAGCTCCAGATCGGCGCCGCGCTTGATGTAGTTGCTGAGGTAGTCGGCGTAACGCTCCCCCATCTCCTTTTGCGTACCGACGTCGGTGTCCATGCCGAGGAAACCGAGGGCCTCGCGACGCAGCAGGTCCATCAGCAGGCGGGCGGCGGCGTAGGAATAGTTTGGCTCTTTCTCGATCAGGGTGCGCGCACTCATGACCAGTGCCTGCGACACATCCTGCTCTTTCACCCCGTCGAACAGGTTGCGACAGGTGTCGTCGAGGATCGAATCGACGGTTACCGCGGAAAGCCCATCGCTGGCCTCGGTGACCAGGCGGCGCAGACGCTCGATATCGAGCGGGCGGGTCGAACCATCGGCCATCGTGATATTGACCAGGTGCTCGGGCGCCTCGTTCTGTTTGCTCGCGGCCTCTTCGGCGCGCTTGCGTGCCTGCTCGTGGCGGTACAGCACGTAGGCACGTGCCACCTTGTGCTCGCCCGAGCGCATCAGCGACAGTTCGACCTGATCCTGGATGTCTTCAATATGAATGGTGCCGCCGGCCGGGTTGCGACGGACCAGGGCCTCCTTCAGCTGTTCGGTCAGGTCCTGCACCAGGTCATGCACCCGACGGGAGGCGGCAGCGCTGCCGCCTTCGACCGCGAGGAAGGCCTTGGTCATGGCGACCGCAATCTTGTTGGCATCGAAGTTGGTGACCTTGCCGTTACGGCGAATAACGCGCAGGTCGCCAGGTGCGTTGGCCTGGATCTCCGGGCTCGCGTTCGTCTGGGCGGTCTCGCTCGGCGGGACAGCGATACTGTCCAATGCACCATTGGACTGGGTAACTTCGGTTGCCATGTGGCTCCTCCTGGGGTGATGTAGTTCTGAGTGGACAGACCGCTTTGCGCGATCGGGCAGCATGGCTGCCGACGTACCGCTATGCGCCCACTCCAGACACAATATATACGCTGTCTGATAACTGTCAACCACAACATATTGTGTATAAAAGCTGTGGAAAACGGTGTGCAAAGTGTGGAAAACAGGCGGATAAGTCGGCCTTTTTCAATGCTTTCAGCAACTTAAAAAAGGCTTTTGCGCTGTGAGCGGGAGCAAGACTACATGTTGTGTCGTCGACAGCGTGCGCAACACCGGCTCTCGATCTCGGGAAAGGCCTTCCTGCTGCGGAAAAATCTGCTAAAAATCGAATATTCCTGAGCGGTAATGCGGCTCAGTTCTGATGGCGGCCGATGATGGTTTCGAGGTGCTCGGCGGTCAGCGGGCCCATGTGGCGCTCGACGATCTCACCGGCCGGGTTGACGATCGCCGTGGTCGGCAGACCCTCCAGGGGCTCGAAGGGCTACCAGTGGTGTGGTGCCGATTTTCAGATATCGGGAAGTTGATATCGAAGGGCTTGAGGAACGCACGTGAATCCTCTGCGGAGGCTTCCTCGAAGTTGATGCCGATGACCTGGACCTGCGGGATTGGCCGCCTGGTAGCTGACCAACTCCGGGCAGTTCACGCACGCAGGGCGCGCACCAGGATGCCCAGAAATTCACCACGACCCACTGCCCACGGTAATCCGCAAGGCTGACGCTGCGCCCCTGCAGGTCGTTCAGCGTGAAGTCCGCCGGTTCGGCCCAGGCCGGGGCGCTCAGGCTGGCCAGCAGTATGGTGGTCCATAAAAAACGGAGACGGGGTCTGTTCATGTAGTCGTTAGTCCACCAGGAGTGCAAAAAGTTTTGTCGGCCCGGTCAACGCACCGGGCGTCGCGGCGTTGTTACTGACATCAACCACAACAAAATCACCGATCGGGGTGATTAAACGTCAGGAGACGACCATGAACAAGATGAAAACAATCGCGACCCTATCAGTTTATACGGCCGCCGTTATACTCGCCCTGGCTGCCGCGCCGGCATTCGCCGACTTCGGCGACCGTGTCGAGGACCGGCTCGACCGCCGCGGTGACCGGATCGAGCAACGCCTGGATCTGCGCGGTGACCGTATCGACAACCGGCTGGATGCGCGCGGTGAACGGTTCAACGGTCGCCTGGATCGCCGGTCCGAGTGGTTGGATGCGAACGGCTATCCGCGCCGTGCGGCCCGGCTGGATCGCAAAGGAGATCGCGTCGAGCATCGGCTGGATCGCCGCGGCGACCGCATCAATCACCGCCTGGACCGTCGCGGCGAACGTCGCGACCTGCGCCTCGACCGCGCCGGCCAGCGCTTCGATCGCCGCTGGGACCGTCGCCACTGAAACCATCTCCCCCGCCCTGACTCGAAAGGGCCTCGCGCGACGCTGTCCCGGATGGCGTCGTTTTTTCGTGTTTTGCCGGGCCGCCGATCTGTCGGAGAATGGACGCTTACTTTATTGACAGGAGACGTCCTTGAACCTGCAGCAGTTGCTCGGCGCCATTCAGTCCGCCCCCGATACCATTGAGTTCAACGATGTCATGGCGGTGATTGCGGACAACTATATCTATACGCCCACCGCCTTCAGCAACGGCCTTGGCGGCGACCGGGTGGACAACGCGGCCGGCGGCAACGAGGGATCGTGCAGGCTGTTTGCCTTCGCCCGGCTGCACGGACTGGACAAGGCACAGACCCTGGCCTGTTTTGGCGCGTATTACCGCGACGATGTACTGGGGAATCCGGGCGGCGACGATCATGCGAACATCCGCGCGTTCATCATCCATGGCCCGGCAGGTATCACCTTCGACGGGCGATGCGTTGCGACCGCGGGACTGAGCTTCGAAAGATTGCACCCTGGTGGTGCATTTGTGCCGGTTGGCGGGCGGAAACTGTGCGCCGCCCTCGGTGCCTGCCCGTCGCCACTACTGGCTATCTGTCGGCAAGTCGTTGAAAAATAAAGATTTTCGAAAACTGGCACGCCCTATGCTTGGTTTCAGGTGAAATCGCTTCGCGGTGATTTCTCCTAACTCTCTGTCGATATTGCCTTTTGGGCGAATACCGCCGCACCGTGAACCGACGATGCGGCGGCTTTTTTTGTCCGCGTTGAGAATCCCCTGGGCCACCGGCCCGGGGTTGCGCGGAATGGGCGGCAAACCCGGGATCGATGGAGTGTTCGAACATGGCCGGTCACCTACACGAGGCGCATGGCGCGCGATGTCTGAAGGCAGACAAACGAAAAAACGGTTGCGTGTGCTGCTCGTCGACGACAGCTCGCAGCGGCGTGAATCCATCGAGTCCTCGCTCGAGGGTGTCGGTTGTCAGCTGGTCGGGTTTGCCTCCAGTGGTGACGACCTGCTGGTGCGGGTGCAGCGAGACAACCCCGATGTCGTCATCATCGATCTCGAGTCACCCGGTCGCGACACCCTGGAAAGCCTGCGGTCGGTGCAATCCGCCGCGCCGCGTCCCATCGTGATGTTTACCCAGGACGATGACGGCGCCACCATTTCCCGCGCAACGCGTGCCGGTGTCAGCGCCTACGTTGTCGATGGTCTCAGCAGCAAGCGGGTGCGCCCAATCCTCGATGCGGCGATTGAACGCTTTCAGCAGTTCCGCAACCTGACCACCGAGT
>CAVRBK010000111.1:0-25638 GCA_963719025.1 uncultured Gammaproteobacteria bacterium
GCCAGGACCGGCATCAGCGTACCCAGGAGAAAAGTTCCCAGGCGCTTAACGATCGTCATAGCTCACGAGCCCAATGTGGGCGACCGGGCCATTGACGCCGGTACGACCACCGAATTCGTGGTGTTCGATGACCAGTTGATTGAGGCGATCCTCCAACGTTTTGTCGAGGCTCTGCCAGCGCGGTGCAGTCGTTTCAGCGTTGACCCTTTCGGCCTTGAGCCCGGGGCCGGCTGCAACCAGGCGGGGCTGCTCCGTCAACCGCGGCGACTGCGCGGCAATGCTGGTTGAACCAACCGCCTGCGGTGCCGAGGTTAACAGCTGCGGCGCGATGACAATGGCCGCAGCGGCCACCGACGCGGCCACGGCAACGCCTGCAAGCGGCCGCAACCAGGCTGGTTTCCTACGTGGTGGAGCAAGCACGGTCGGTTCGCTGTCGAGCGCCGCGCTGACCGCCGCCGATACCTGTGTGGCATCGACCGATACCTCGCCGCGCAGCACATCACCGATCAGGCCGTAGCGGCCAAATCGCTCTACCTCGGCAGGATCATCCCGTAGCATGCGAGACACCACCCTGTCGCCAGTTCGCGGGTCGAGTTCTCCGTCGAGGAGTGCAGAGGTCAGTTCAGCTTGCGACTCTTTCATCAGCCATGTTCTCTCGTCTTAGGTAGCCATGAGAGGCTTCAATTTCGCATCAATCGCCTCTCGCGCCCGGAAAATCCGTGAGCGCACCGTACCGATCGGGCAATCCATGGCCTGGGCGATCTCGTCGTAGGTGAACCCTTCCAGCTCGCGCAACGTGATCGCTGTTCGCAGATCGGTCGGCAGCTCGTCCAATGCCAGTTGGATGGTTTCTGCGATCTCCCGCTGCAGCGCCATCCGTTCCGGCGTGTCGCCTTCCTTCAGCGCCCCGCCCATATCCATCTGTTCGGCCGTTTCGGCCTCGATATCGTCACCCGGCGGGCGACGGGACAGGGCGGCCAGGTGGTTCTTCGCCGTGTTGATCGCCACCCGATACAGCCAGGTGTAAAAAGCACTGTCGCCGCGAAACTTCGGGAGCGCACGATAGGCCTTGATGAAGGCCTCCTGGGTGACGTCCAGCACCTCTGCCTGATCGCGGATATACCGGGAAATCAGGTTTGCCACCTTGTGCTGGTATTTCAGACACCAGCAGGTCAAAGGCCTTTTTGTCACCCTTCTGCACGCGCTCGACCAGCGCCTGATCTGCCTCCTTGTCCGAGATCACAACTGCTTTGCTCCAGCGGGCGTGATCACGACCGAACGCGTTCACGCTGATATTGACCGCGGGAAACCGGTGAAGTTCGCTAAAAAACATGATCTGGCGCAATCTTGGCATCAATTCCAATTATCGGTGTCGGCTGAGACGAGGCCGCGCAGTAATGCGTGACGCCCTGATGGGTAACCGATTACTCTTAAAGCTACGGCGGTTTGCCGCCAAATCGGAAGCAGAAGCCGATTATGGCCACTCAACCTCGGACCATCAATGCCATGACGCAGTCCAACCACCTGAAACTTGACGTACTGATCATCGGCAGCGGGGCGGCGGGCCTCAGCCTGGCCCTGCGTCTGCCCGCTGATGTCCGAACCGGACTGGTGGCGAAACGCGAGCTGGAGGAAGGCAACACGCTGTATGCCCAGGGGGGTATCTCGGCGGTACTGGACGATCGGGATTCGGTCGATTCGCATGTGCAGGATACCCTGGATGCCGGGGGCGGGCTGTGCGACGAGGACATCGTGCGCATGGTGGTCGAGCACGGCCCGGACAATATCCGCTGGCTTTTCGAGGAAGGCGTGGAGTTCACCCGCACCCCGGCGACCGGAAGTTCCGGTTACCACCTGACCCGCGAGGGCGGACACAGCCATCGGCGAGTGGTGCACGCCGCCGATGCCACCGGGCAGGCGGTCGAGACGACGCTTGTCCGCCAGCTCGATAGCCACCCCAATGTCAGGGTATTCGAGCACCACATCGCGGTCGATCTGATCACCGCCGACCACCAGGACGGCCGCCGGGTAAAGCGGCGATGCCACGGTGCCTATCTGCTGAATATTCCCGCTGGCGACGTCATCGCGGTGTCGGCCCGCTGCGTGGTGCTGGCCACCGGTGGCGCGAGCAAGGTCTACCTGTATACCAGCAACCCGGACGTCGCGACCGGCGACGGCATCGCCATGGCCTGGCGGGCCGGTTGCCGGGTCGCCAATATGGAGTTCATCCAGTTTCACCCGACCTGCCTGTTCCATCCGGAGGCCAAATCCTTTCTGATCAGCGAGGCGGTTCGCGGCGAAGGCGGCCGATTGCTGCTGCCCGACGGTTCACGTTTCATGGATCGTTTCGACGCGCGCGCCGAACTGGCGCCACGCGACATCGTGGCGCGGGCGATCGACCACGAGATGAAGCGACTCGGTATCGATTGCGTCTATCTCGATATCAGCCACAAACCGGCAGGCGAGATCGAGCGGCTATTTCCGACCATACATCGGCGTTGTCTCGAACTCGGCTTCGATATGCGCAACGCAACCCCTGCCGGTGGTCCCGGCAGCCCACTACACCTGCGGCGGCGTGAAAACCGATCGACGTGCCCGGACCGATATCAACGGCCTGTATGCCATCGGCGAGACGGCCTACACCGGGCTGCATGGTGCCAATCGCATGGCCAGCAATTCGCTGCTCGAGTGCCTGGTTTTCAGCGAGGTGGCCCTGAGCGAGATCGCCCGGGAACTGCAGCGGGTCGATATGCCGGAGATCGACATGGCACCCTGGGACGAAAGCCGGGTTACCGATTCCGACGAGGAGGTTGTGGTTTCGCACAACTGGGAAGAACTGCGGCGCTTCATGTGGGATTACGTGGGTATTGTGCGCAGCAACAAACGCCTGCAGCGCGCAAAGCGCCGGGTGAACCTGTTGCGCCATGAAATCAACGAGTATTACGGCAATTTCCGCATATCCAACGACCTGCTCGAATTGCGCAACCTGGTCGATGTTGCCGAGTTGATCATCAATTCGGCACAGCGTCGGCGGGAAAGCCGCGGTCTGCATTACAACATCGACTTTCCCGATCGGGACGAAAACCAGGCCGTACCGACAGTATTGATACCGGATAACTACCTGCCGCGTCGCAGTTCCGACTGAATGGCCTATCGTGGCATGGGATCAAGCCGGTTTTGCCGGGTCCCGGTCCGGTCGAAAAGCCAGCAGGGCACGCCGCAGCGCCCAATGTGCCTGGCTACCCGTCGCCGATCCCGTGACCAGCAGATCCAGCCGCTGCCCGGAGACCGACGTCAACCTGGCCGTGACCACTGTCGGGTTGATGATGCCTGCCAGAACATGCCTGGTCTCAAACAACGCGCCGTCGCCGCGCCGGCAGATAATGCCGCCTTTGCCGGTGAGATGGATCTCGGTCGGCCTCTGCTGCAGATAGTGCCAGCAGAATGCACCGCCGGCGATACAGACGACAGACCCCATGGCCAATGCCCAGACCATTGGGAACGGGCCGCAGCACACCAGTAGGGTGGCTGATATCACAAGCAGTGGACCGCCCAGGCGTTCCCACCGGCTCAATGGGGTCGGGATGATTTGAGTCATGCGATATCCTTATCGCGCAGGGGTCTCACTCGGTTCTGGCGGCCCTGAATAGGCGATAGAAGTTGTCGTTTGATTGCTGCGCCAGTCGTTCAACCGGAACACCACGCAACCCGGCAACCATTTCAGCCACTTTTTCCACGTAGCGTGGTTCGTTGGGCTTGCCGCGGAAGGGCACTGGCGCGAGATAGGGTGAATCGGTTTCGATCAGGATCCGGTCGTCGGGTACCTGTCGGGCCACCTCGCGCAGTTCTGCCGCGTTCTTGAACGTGACGATACCGGAAAACGAGATGTAGAAATTCAGTGCCAGGGCGGCCTGGGCCATCTCCCAGGTCTCGGTGAAACAATGCATCACACCACCGACTTCCTCGGCCTGCTCCTCGCGCAGGATGCTGATCGTGTCTTCACGCGCATCGCGGGTATGAATGATGAGCGGTTTTGCAGCAGCCCTCGCCGCCTGGATATGGGTGCGAAACCGCTGGCGCTGCCATTCGATGTCGCCCTCGGTGCGAAAATAGTCCAACCCGGTTTCGCCGATGGCGACGTTCTTGGGGTGCTCTGCCAAGGCGACCAGTTCGTCTACGGTCGGTTCCCTGCGGTCGAAGTCATTGGGATGTACACCGACGGATACCGATATCTCCGGGTAGTCCTCCACCATGGAAAGCATGGCCGGATACGACTCGAGGTCAATCGATACACACAGCATATGTGCGACGCCGGCTTCGTGCGTCGCCGCAACAAGCTTTGAAAAATCGCCGTCATAGGGCTTAAGGTCCACCCGGTCGAGGTGGCAGTGCGAATCAACCAGCATCCGGCCCACTCCTGCTTACATCGTATGGGTCGGTTTGTCCGACTTGAGTGCACCGGCGAGGTAGCCCTCGATCTTGTTACGGGCCATACCGCCGTCCTGGTCGCTGAACTGGACGCCGATGCCCGCGGCTCGGTTGCCCTCTGCACCAACCGGCGTAATCCAGATGATACGACCTGCCACCGGCAGGCGTTCGGTCTCATCCATGAGGCTCAGCAGCATGAAGACTTCGTCGCCGATCTTGTACTTCTTGCTGGTCGGTATGAACAGCCCACCGTTCTTTACGAACTGCATATACGCCGCGTACAAGGCGTTCTTGTCTTTAATCGTCAGCGACAGGATGCCCTGTCGTGCACGAGGCATATTGGGTGCGGACATGCTAATGCACCCCCGGTCGGGTAATCTGTAACCAGCGATTTGCCAAGTGTTCCAGCATCATCTGCACATTGAGGTTGTTTGCCGAGACTCGATCAAGTTCGAGCAGTTCATCGTTGAATCGGTAGAGTGATTGCAAGTCTATGCCTTGCCCGAGGCTTTGCAACTCTTCGTACGATTCCGCGTGGTAGATCGAGTGATGCCCGAGCCCCACGGCCAGTTTGACCAGGTCACTCAAGCAGCGTTTCAATCCGTCCACCAGTGAGTGTAGCGGCCGCTTCTCCCATTCCTCAACTACCTGCAGGGGGTTGGTCTTGCGTGCCTTGAGTGCGGCAAGTTCGCCGATCAGTCGCTTGTCCTCGCCAATCCAGTCCTCATCACGCGCCATAAGGGCTCGCAGAGGTGCCCCGCCGCTAATCGCCAGGAGGGCATCCGATTGCTCTTCTCCGGTCTCGGTGGTGAGCCACCCTCGGACCTCTTCGCTTTGCGGGATCCGAAACTGCTGTACCTGGCAGCGACTGCGAATGGTTGCGGGCAAGCGATGTGGATGCGAGCTGACAAGTATCAGGACCGTGCGGGAGACCGGCTCCTCGAGCGTTTTCAAAAGCGCATTTGCCGCAGCGCGATTCATCGCTTCCGCGGGTTCCACGACAAATACCCGGTAACTGTCCTGCTGTGCGGCGAGGACGCTTTTGCTGGTCAAACTGCGAATCGCGTCGATCTTGATCTGTTTGCCGCGCTCTTCCGGGGACACGAAGTGCTGATCGGGGTGACTGCCTGCACGACTCTGCCGGCAACCTGTACATCCGCCACAGGCATCGCCCGATGGCAACGGCGATGTGCATACCAGGGCATCACTCAAACGACGCGAGAACGCGGCCTTACCGAGTCCTTGCGGGCCGCTCAACAGGAGCGCGTGCGGCAGACGCCCGGATCTGCGGGCCTCGGCCAGGCGGCGCCACTGCTCGGCGTGCCATGTGAACCCTGTGCCGCTCACCGCTTTGGCCCGAGAAAATCAGCGATTGTTTTGCCCACCTGGGCCTGAACCCGCGCGAGTGACTGCGCGGCGTCGATCACCCGGTAACGCTCCGGATTTTCGTCAGCCAACGTCAGGTAGCCCGCCCTCACCCGCTCGAAGAACGAGAGTGCCTGGCGCTCGAAGCGGTCTGGTGAAGAGCGTTTTCCGGCACGTTGCAGTCCCACCTCAACCGGCAGATCCATCAGTAGGGTCAGGTCCGGACGGCGTATTCCCTGCACCCAGTTCTCGAGTGTGGCAATGCGCGCGATGTCGATGCCCCGGCCATATCCCTGGTATGCATAGGTGGCATCGGTGAAGCGGTCGCACAGCACCCAACTGCCAGCGGCCAGGGCCGGCTCGATCTTTGCGCTCAGGTGCTCCGCACGCGCGGCAAACATCAGCAGGAGTTCGGTATCATCGGCCATCCCCTCGTGTCGATGACCGAGCAGAAGTTGGCGCAGATCTTCGCCCAGCGGGGTACCGCCCGGCTCGCGGGTGACCAGGAGTTCATGCCCCTGTTGTCGGATCGCGTTTTCCAACAACTGCAGGCAGGTACTCTTGCCAGCGCCCTCGATACCTTCGATGGTAATGAAGCAGGCCCCGCTCATTGTTTCAGCTGATACTTGCGAACAGCCGCATTGTGCTGCTCCAGCGTAGCGGAGAACGCATGCGAGCCGTCGCCTTTGGCAACGAAATAAAGCGCTTTACCCGGTGCCGGATTTACCGCTGCCCGCAGGGCCTCTCTACCCGGCATGCAGATCGGTGTCGGCGGAAGGCCGGCGTGCACGTAAGTGTTATAGGGCGTGTCTTCGCGCAGATCCTTGCGACGGATATTGCCGTCGTAGCGCTCGCCCATGCCGTAGATCACGGTCGGATCGGTCTGTAACTTCATCCCTTTGTGCAGACGCCGGGTGAAGACCCCGGAAATTGCCGGTCGTTCGTCGGCCTGCCCGGTCTCTTTTTCGACAATCGACGCGAGAATCAGGGCCTGCTCGGCATCCTGCAACGGTATGCCCTCGACCTTTTGTGCCCAGGCAGCGGCCAGTTCCCTGTCCATAGTCTCCAGCGCACGTCGCAGGAAGGCCAGGTCGGTCATTCCGCGGGTGAAACTGTAGGTATCGGGGAAAAACCGTCCTTCCGGGTGTGCGCCGGGCCGACCGAGGCGGGCCATCAACTCTGCATCATCAGCGCTGCCAAGCGTTTGTTGCAGGGCATCGTGCCCGGTCACTGCGGCCCTGACCTGCCGGATGTTCCACCCCTCGAGCAGGGTCAGGCTGTAGGTTACCGATTTGCCGGACACCAGCAACGCCAGCAGTCGGTCGGGGACCAGATCGTCGGTCAGGCGATACTCGCCGGTTCGAATCCGGTTTGCCTGCCCGGTATAGCGTCCATACCACTGCAGATGGCGCGCATCGGACAGCAGGCCGGCCTTCTCGAGGTCACGCGCGATTGAGGCCAAGGTCGCCCCCTTCCTGACCTGGTAAATCGTGTCCGTCCCGGTCACCGCCAGCGGAGTGGCGAGAAACTGCTCGTACTGCATCCAGGCCCAGGCACTGGCCAGGCTGACGATCAGGATAAGGATGCCGAGGATCTTGTTCATTACTGGGCTCGCAACGCCTGCGATGGGACGTGACACTGTTCGCCGACAGCCTGCATCACCGGGTGAACGGGCCGACGGTTATCGAATTCGACCCCATCAAAATCCACCACGCGTACCACGCCGATCAGGGAGTTGGTCAGGTACACGGCATCGGCCTGCTTGATATCGGCGACGCTCAGGTCCTCACTCTGGAAGTCGTGACTCATTTCTGCAGCCAGTCCGACGGCCAGATCGCGGACAACCCCCGCAATACCCGCGCCATGCAGGTCCGGAGATGAAAGGGAATCCGCGCGCTGGATAATCAGGTTGCTCATCGTGCCGGAAACCACCCTGTCGGCCCGGTCAAGCATCAATCCTTCGGTACGAACGACATCACCCCATTCCGCACGCGCGAGCACCTGGTCCAGCCGGTTGAGGTGTTTGATGTGTGCCAGTACCGGGTTATCGCTCCAGCGGTGACCGCAGAGTCGAAGCGTCCAACCACGGTCTGCATCAATCGGCTGCCAGTCTGTTGCCCGCATCGCGCACTGTTCCTGCATGTCGGCAGGTCGACGGTAGCCGCGAAGCGATCGACCGGCAGTCCAATAGATCTTCAGTACCGCACGCTCAAGGCCGCTGCAGAGTCCGAGAGCTTGGTCGGCCAGCGCAGACGTATCAGGTGGCGAGAGATGCAGCCGCTCGCAGCCCAACAGCAGGCGCGCCATGTGTGCCTCCCACAGGCAGGGCTGGCCGTGAACGACCGCGATGGTCTCAAACAGGCCGTCGCCGAACTGAAAGGCCCGCTCGTCCAGGCAATCAGGCACCTGGCTTTCGCCGTTGATTGAAACGCGGTCAATCACGACGGCTTGTCCTGAGGGAAAGAGACAGAACAGCCTTGGGCAGTTGAGGTGTCCGCACCGCCCGACAATGATGGAGATGCCTTGATGGCGTGGCTTGCCGTCCTGTCAGGTCGCGTACCCGAACCGGGACGAAAAGCCACCACCACAGCCCTGGAATCAGCCGTCGAAACGGCGGAATACGAGCGTTCCGTTGGTTCCGCCGAAGCCGAACGAGTTCGATATGGCCACATCGATCTTTGCCTCGCGCGCCGTATGCGGCACGTAGTCGAGGTCGCATTTCTCATCCGGGTTGTCGAGATTGATGGTCGGCGGCATAACCTGATCGCGAATCGCGAGGACCGTGAACAGCGCCTCTGCACCGCCAGCGGCGCCGAGCATGTGACCGGTCATCGACTTGGTCGAACTAACCGCCAGCTTGTACGCATGGTCACCGAACGCCGCCTTGACCGCCATGGTTTCCGCGACGTCTCCCGCCGGGGTGGAGGTGCCATGGGCATTCACGTACTCGACCTGGTCCATGTTGAGACCGGCATCGGCCAACGCGAGGCGCATACAATCGGCAGCACCCTCACCATCGGGCGACGGCGAGGTCATGTGGTAGGCATCCGAGTTCATTGCCGAACCGGCCAGTTCCGCATAGATATGCGCACCTCGTGCCTTGGCGTGCTCCAGTTCCTCGATCACCAGAACGCCGGCGCCATCGCTGAGGACGAAGCCATCGCGGTCACGATCCCAGGGACGACTCGCGCCTTGCGGATCGTCGTTGCGCGTGGAGAGTGCGCGGGCCGCTGCAAAGCCGCCGAGTCCCGTCGGCGAAGTCGCCATTTCAGCGCCGCCGGCGACCATCATGTCCACGGTGCCATACTGGATCATGCGCATGGCATCGCCGATGTTATGGGCCCCGGTGCTGCAGGCCGAGACGATGGAAATATTCGGGCCTTTCAGGCCGTACATGATCGACAGGTTGCCGGCGACCATATTGATGATATTCGATGGCACAAAGAAGGGAGAAATCTTGCGAGGACCGCCCTTCAGGTACGCCCCGTAAGAGGTTTCAATGCCGGTCAGGCCACCGATGCCCGAACCGATGGCGACACCGATCCGTTTGGCGTTCTCATCGGTGATCTCGATGCCGCTGTCCTTGATAGCCTGGTCGCCCGCGGCGATGCCGTAATGGATAAAGGCATCCATTTTTCGCGCTTCTTTTTTCGGGATGTACTGTTCAATGTCGAAGCCGTAGATGGGCCCACCAAAATGCACACTGAACGGTTCGATCTCGAAATGCGTGATCGGTTGAATGCCGCTCTTGCCGGCAAGAATGTTCTCCCAGCCGCTGGCGACATCCAGACCCACTGGCGCAACCAGACCGAGACCCGTGACGACTACCCTTCTTTCTGACATCTGGGAAAACCCCTTTGAACCGGCAACAACTCAAACCAAACGGCCGCGGTTCCGAATTACGAAACCGACGGCCGGATCACGAACGAAAAGATGCAAGGTCAGCCGTTTGCGTTGACGTAATCAATCGCCTGCTGAACAGTGGTGATCTTCTCTGCATCTTCATCGGGAATCTCGGTCTCGAACTCTTCCTCAAGGGCCATTACGAGTTCGACGGTATCCAGAGAGTCGGCGCCAAGATCGTCAACGAAAGAGGCAGCAGGTACTACTTCTTCTTCTTTAACGCCAAGCTGCTCGACAACGATTTTCTTAACGCGTTCTTCGATAGTGCTCATTCTGTCAATTCCTCCAGAGATACATGGTCACAACGCCACGTAGTGACGGTGTATTGTATTCAGTTTGTGTGCGGCTTCAAAGCCGCGTGGTTAAATTTCATCGATCCTGAAAACAGCTGCCCTTACCGGGACTTAGGTCATGTACATGCCGCCGTTGACGTGAATCGTCTCACCGGTGATGTAGGCGGCCGCATCGGAGGCCAGAAACGTCACCACAGACGGCAATTTCTTCCGGCTGACCAAGGCGGGCCAGCGGGATGCTGCCAAGCAGTGCCTCGCGCTGCGCATCCGGCAGTTCGCGGGTCATGTCGGTGTCGATAAAGCCCGGCGCAACCGCATTGACCGTGATGCCGCGCGAGCCCACTTCCTGGGCCAGCGACTTGGTGAATCCGAACATGCCGGCCTTGGCCGCCGAGTAATTGGTCTGACCGGCATTGCCGCTGGCGCCAACCACCGATGCGATGTTGATGATGCGGCCGGTTCTCGCCTTCATCATTGCGCGCAGGCAGGCCTTGGACATCCGGTATACCGACGTCAGGTTGGTGTTCATGACGCTGTCCCATTCATCGGCCTTCATGCGCATCAGCAGGTTGTCCCGGGTGATACCGGCGTTGTTGACCAGGATGCCGATCGGCCCGAACGACTCGTTGATAGCCTTGAGCACCTGTTCGACCGACACGTCATCGCTGACATCAAGGCACATACCCTGCCCTTTCACGCCCGCAGCAGCGAGCCTTTCCGAGATTGCGTCGGCCCCACGCTGTGACGTGGCCGTTCCGATCACGGTCGCACCTTGCGCGCCGAGCATGTCCGAGATCGCCTTGCCGATACCTCGGCTGGCACCAGTGACCAGGGCAATTTTTCCATCAAGCATTGATTGACTCCATAGCGGCTTCGAGGCTCGCGGGATCGAACACGGGCAGCGCAGTGAGCGATTTGTCGATGCGCTTGATCAACCCGGCGAGGACCTTGCCTGGACCCGCCTCGAGCACGACATCGACATCGCGGTCGGCAATTGCCCGGACGGTCTCCACCCAGCGCACCGGACTGAACAGTTGCTCTACCAGCAATTGGCGGATAGCCGCGGGATCATTGGCCTCGGCAACGCTGACGTTGTGCAGTACGGGGATCCGGGGGCTGGTGAACGGGATCGCCGCCATTGCTTCGGCCAGCCGCTCGGCGGCCGGTTTCATCAGCGCGCAATGCGAGGGCACGCTGACATCGAGCAGCAGCGCGCGCTTGGCACCCGCGGCTTTCGCCAGCTCGGCAACGCGGCGGATGGCCTCTGCGTTGCCGGCCACTACCACCTGGCCTGGCGAGTTGAAATTGACGGCCTCGGCAACCTGTCCCTGTGCACCTTCCGCACAGACCTCGCGGACCTTGTCGTCGTCCAGCCCGAGAATGGCGGCCATGGCGCCGGTTCCGGCCGGGACGGCATCCTGCATGAAGGCGCCGCGCTGGGCGACGAGACGCGCGGCGTCCGCCAGACCGATTGAGCCGGCAGCGACCAGTGCGGTGTACTCGCCGAGACTGTGTCCGGCTAGAACTACCGGGGCTGGTACCGATTGCAGTTGCAGCACCCGCATCACGGCAGCGCCCGCACACAACAACGCGGGTTGGGTATTCTGTGTTTCGTTCAGGATTTCCTTGGGACCCTCCTGGCTGAGCGCCCAGAGGTCGACGCCCACGGCGTCGGAGCCTTCCTGAAAGGTTTCGACAACAATCGGGTGCGCCGCAGCCAGTTCCGCCAGCATGCCGACAGATTGCGAGCCCTGGCCGGGAAAGGTGATAGCTATTTTTCGAGTCATTTTCTTGTTTTGAACGATATTACGGCCAGGCCGTTAAAACTTGAGGAGAACCGATCCCCAGGTGAATCCCCCGCCGAACGCCTCCAGCAGGACGGTCTCTCCACGCTGAATCCGTCCGTCGCGCACGGCGGTATCCAGTGCAAGGGGAACGGAGGCGGCAGACGTGTTGCCGTGCTGGTCAACCGTGACCACCACTTTGTCCATCGACATCTGAAGTTTGCGTGCGGTGGCGTTGATAATCCGTATGTTGGCCTGGTGCGGCACCAGCCAGTCGACATCCGACTTCTTCATACCGTTGGCCTTAAGCGTCTCGTCGACGATACGCCCCAGGGTGTTCACGGCCATTTTGAAGACTTCGTTACCCTTCATTTTGGTGTAATGCGGGTCGCCCTCGGCATCATCCGTGTAACCCCGGGACACCCCGCCGGGCACATGCAACAGGTTCTCGTAGGCACCGTCTGCATGCAGATGGGTGGACAGGATGCCAGGCTCATCCGAGGTCTCGATCACCACCGCGCCGGCACCATCGCCAAACAGGACGCAGGTGCCACGGTCTGACCAGTCGATGAGTCGCGAGAATGTCTCGGCACCGATGACCAGGGCACACTTGGCCGAGTCAGTTTTAATGAATTTCTCGGCGACGCTGAGTGCGTAGACGAAACCGGTACAGACCGCCTGCACATCGAATGCCGCACAGCCGTGGATATCCAGACGCTGTTGCAACAGGCAGGCGGTACTCGGAAAAATCTTGTCCGGTGTGGTGGTGGCCAGCACGATCAGGTCGATGTCCTGAGGTGTCTTGCCCGCCGCTTCGATAGCCCGCAATGCCGCCTGCTCGGCCAGATCCAGGGTGGTTTGTCCTTCGGCGGCAATATGCCGTTTTACGATGCCGGTGCGCTCACGAATCCATTGGTCGCTGGTATCGACGATGGACTCGAGATCTTTGTTCGTCATCGCGGTCTCTGGCAGGTAGCTGCCGGTACCGCTGATTCGTGCGTATACCGTCATGCCGTCGCCGACATGTTCAGCTGCTGGCCAACGCGCTGTTCGATCCGCGCGGCGATATCGGCCGAGATTTCCTTCTTCGCTATCGCAATCGCATTTTCGAACGCCAGGCAATCCGCGCCACCGTGGCTTTTGACGACTATGCCGCGCAGCCCGAGCAGGCTCGCACCGTTGTACCGTCTCGGGTCGATTCTGCGGCGCAGGGCCTTAAGTACCGGCAAGGCGACCAGGGCCGACAGCTTGGTGAAGATATTGCGTTTGAACTCCACCGACATGAAGTGGCGGATCAGCTTCGCCACGCCCTCGGTGTTTTTCAATGCCACGTTGCCGACAAATCCATCGGTGACCACGATATCAAGATCGTCGCGCAGGTATATATCATCGCCCTCGACGTAACCGATATAGTTCAATTCGTTTCCGCTGCTGAGCAGTTCGTGGGCGAGTTTGACCTGCTCGTTGCCCTTCATTTCTTCCTGGCCGATATTCAGCAAACCGACCGTCGGGCGTGCGATGCCCTCAACGGCATTGACCAACTCCGAGCCCATGACTGCGAACTGGAACAGGTGTTCAGCCTCGCTGTCCACATTGGCGCCGAGGTCGAGCACCCAGGTCCGGCCATTGATTGCCGGCAGCGCGGTAATAATGGCCGGGCGGTCGATATGCGGCAGGGTCTTCAGGACGAAACGCGCCGTCGCCATCAATGCCCCGGTATTGCCCGAACTCACGCAGGCATCCGCCTTGCCCTGTTTGACCAGATCGATCGCCACCCGCATCGATGAATCTTTCTTGCCGCGCAGCGCCCGCGACGGCAGTTCATCCATCGCGACCTCCTGCGAGGCCGGCTGAATGGTCAGTCGTGGCGGCAGATCACCGTCGGGCAGGTACTGGCGGATCACATCTTCCCGCCCAACGAGCACCAACTGACAATCGGCATCACTCTTGAGATACCCCAATGCAGCCGGGACGACGACGCTTGCGCCGTGGTCTCCGCCCATCGCATCGAGGGCTATCGTGATCGGCTTGGTCACGCAGGTAATCGCTCGCTGCCGGCGCCAAAAGCAAACATCTGATTGGAAATCAAATGCTTACTTGTCGACGACTTTGCGGCCGCGGTAAAAACCATCCGGGCTGACATGATGACGCAGATGGGTCTCACCTGACGTCGGATCGATAGACAGCGACTCGGGTGTGAGTGAATCGTGGGCGCGACGCATGCCACGCTTGGAAGGGGTTTTCCGGTTTTTCTGGACCGCCATGGTTTTTTCCTCAAAGACAATCAGTCGTGACTTTCACTATCGCTTTTTAGCTGGGCCAAGGCCGCAAACGGGTTCTCATCCCCGTCGGCCCGTGACTCAATTTCATGCGGATTAAGTTCGGAATTGATCTCCCCGAGATCGATCCCGCATTCGTCCACGTCGTGCATCGGTGCATTCGGTATGGCCAGAATCAGCTCATCTTCGATAAGCGACCTCAAGGCCAAGCGGTCCTCGTCGACCAGCAGTGGATCCAGATCATCCGGCAACCGTTCGGCCTCCTCCGGACCGGACACGACTGCCAGTAACGATACGGAATCCACTTCCTGCATCATGATGTCGAGACAGCGCTGGCACTGTATGGGCAGCGCAGCCCGCACCTCGACACGCACCGTATTGTGACGCTCTTCATCCCGATCGAACGCCAGCACGAAATCCGCTGTGCCATCGTCTGACATCAGTAAAGCGGCCAAACGGGGTAAATCAGCCAGCGGAACAGCACCCTTATATACCTTTCCCAGCCCGCAAAGGCGCGCTGGATCAGCAAAGTCGGGCAAAAGCGACAACATAAGCGCGGAATTGTAAGAAAAACCGCGCAGCGGAGCAACAAAAAAACTTATGATTTACGGGCGCTTAGTGCGGAAGCGTCAACTACCCACGACAGCGAGCAGCACTCCGGCCGCAACCGCGGAGCCGATTACCCCGGCGACATTGGGCCCCATCGCATGCATCAGCAGGAAATTATGGTGATTCGACTCGAGGCCGACCTTGTTGACCACACGGGCCGCCATCGGGACGGCGGATACGCCGGCCGCCCCGATCAGCGGGTTGACCTTGCCCCCGGAAACCCGGTGCATGACCTTTCCCATCAGCACCCCGGTCGCCGTTCCGATGCAGAATGCCGCCGCGCCAAGGGCCAGAATTCCGAGCGTTTCGACACTGAGGAACTTGTCGGCCTGCAGTCTTGAGCCAACCGACAGACCGAGGATGATGGTCACGGCGTTGATAATCTCATTCTGCGCCGCCTTGCTCAGCCGGTCGACAACACCCGACTCACGTAGCAGATTGCCGAACGTCAGCATGCCGATGAGCGGCGCAGCCGACGGCAGGAACAGCAGGCACAGCAACAGTACCGTCAGCGGAAACATGATTTTTTCCAGCTTGCTGACCGGACGTAACTGGGACATCACCACCTGTCTCTCGGATTCGGTGGTCAACGCCCGCATGATCGGCGGCTGAATGATCGGAACCAGTGCCATGTACGAATAGGCGGCAACCGCGATGGCGCCGAGCAGATCCGGGGCCAGTTTCGACGCGAGGAAAATCGCTGTTGGCCCATCGGCTCCACCGATGATCGCGATGGCCGAGGCCTCCGCGAGGGTGAAATCGAAGCCGGGTACGGCATTCAGCGCCAGGGCGCCGATCAGGGTCGAGAAGATGCCAAACTGGGCCGCCGCGCCGAGCAGCAGGGTCGACGGTTTCGCGATCAATGCACTGAAATCGGTTAACGCACCAACCCCCATGAAGATCAGCAACGGCGCTATGCCGGAACCGATCGCAACCGCATAGAACTGGTACAGCATGCCCGGGTCGTAGCCGAGATTCTGCGCCAGGTGCTTTGCCGCATAGGCCGCTTCTCCCGAGGCATGCTTCAACGCCTCTGTGACTTCCGCGACCGGCACGCCCAGCGTCTGCGCCATCGCCGCCAGGTGTTCCGGCTCGGCGGCCATCAACAGATGTCCGATCTCATCCTCGGCCAGGCCGGCGACCGGAACATTCGCAAGCACGCAGCCGAATCCGATCGGCAACAGCAACAAGGGTTCGAAACCCTTCCTGATAGCCAAAAAAATCAGCATGCCACCGATGATGATCATCAGCAGCTGCCCCCACTCCAGATTGGCAATCCCCATCGATCGCCAAAGGGCTTCAAAACCGTTTTCCATCATGGCGGTTAGCTCAACGTGAACAGCGCGTCGCCGACCTGAACCGCGTCGCCTTCTTTCACCAGCACGGATTGCACGGTACCGGTATCTGGCGACCGCACCTCCGTCTCCATTTTCATGGCCTCGAGGATCATCACGATATCGCCTGACTTGACGGTCTGTCCTGCGGTTAGGTTCACCTTAAAGATGTTCCCGGCCAGGGGGGCCGGTACATTTCTGGCAGCAGCCATTGGTGCGGTCGGCTTTGGCGCCTGCGCCGCGGGCTGGGCCTGAACGACTTCGCCGCCTGGCGCGACGACCACGTTATACGCGTGCCCGTCCACGGTGACCTGGTAGGCCTCCGGCTCGCCTGACGGTGCTGAGGCGGCTACCGGTGCGACAACTGGCTCAACTATCGGCTCCGTTCCTGGCACCGGCTCAAAGGCGGTCGGATCATCCCGATTCTCGAGGAACTTGAGACCGATTTGGGGAAATAGTGCATAGGTCAGAACGTCGTCGATCTCGTCGGTCGCTACGCGAATTCCCCGCTCATCGGCCAGACGGCGGAACTCGTCCGTCAACTTGCCAACCTCATCCTCGATCAGGTCTGCAGGTCGGCAGGTGATCGGCTCCTGCCCCTCTTCCAGGACTTGTTTCTGCAATTCCGCATTGACCGGCGCCGGCGTTGCGCCGTACTCGCCCGCAAGACTCCGGCAGTCTCCTTGGTGATGTTCTTGTAGCGCTCACCAGACAGGACATTGATCACTGCCTGGGATCCGACGATCTGTGACGTCGGCGTAACCAGGGCGATGAAGCCGAGATCTTCGCGCACACGCGGAATCTCCTCGAGCACCTCGTCCATGCGATCGGCGGCACCCTGCTCACGCAGTTGGTTTTCCATATTGGTCAGCATGCCACCGGGCACCTGGGCAACCAGGATGCGCGAATCGACACCGCGCAGCGAACCCTCGAACTTGGCGTATTTCTTTCGGACCTCGCGGAAATAGGCGGCGATCTCCTCGAGCAGGATCAGATCGAGCCCGGTGTCGCGTTCGTTGTTCTGCAGAATGGCAACAACCGACTCGGTGGCTGAATGGCCGTAGGTCATCGACATCGACGAAATCGCCGTATCCACCATATCGATACCGGCCTCGGCGGCCTTGATGTTGGTCGTAGTGCTCATGCCGGTGGTGGCGTGTGACTGCATCGCGATCGGTACAGAGACCGTTTCCTTCAGACGGGTCACCAGCTCAAAGCAGGTGTAGGGGTTGAGCAGGCCCGCCATATCCTTGATACAGATCGAATCGCAGCCGAGGTCCTCGAGGCCTTTCGCCATATCGAGCCAGTACTGGAGGTTATGCACCGGGCTGACGGTGTAGGACATGGCGCCCTGCGCATGTTTGCCGACCTTGAGGGTCGCCTTGACCGCGGTTTCGAAGTTCCGCAGGTCGTTCATCGCATCGAAAATGCGGAATACGTCCATGCCGTTGTCTGCCGCACGTTCGACGAAGCGCTCGACCACGTCATCGGCGTAGTGGCGATAGCCGAGGATGTTCTGCGCCCGGAACAACATCTGCATCCGGGTGTTCGGCATGGCCTTTTTCAGCGCACGCAGGCGCTCCCAGGGATCTTCACCGAGATAACGAATGCAGGCATCGAAGGTTGCGCCTCCCCAGGTCTCGAGCGACCAGAACCCCACTTGGTCGAGTTTCTCGGCGATCGGCAACATGTCGTCGAGGCGCAATCGAGTTGCGAACAATGACTGATGGGCGTCGCGCAGGACTACATCGGTTATGGCGAGCTTTTTGGAAGTCATGGAACGTCTGAATCCTGGTTGGTTAAGGGACAGTGTCACGCGGTGCGCGGTGCGCGGTATTTTGCGACAGCCGCAGAGATGACGGCAATCAACCGTCGGTCATCCGACACATCGAGGGGTTGCGGCATTTCCGACACATCGGCAACGCCGGTGTCGAGACGACCCGCGAGCATAGACATGCCTCGCAGCGTAAACACAAGAATGGTCAGGAACCCGAACACGATGCCCATACCGAGCAGCATCAGCTCGAAACCCTGAATCAGCAGATTGGAATCCACACCCTTTTCCCCCAAAAGAAAGCCGATATGCCGGTTTTTTGTGTTTGCCGGTGCACAACCATTGGAACGATCCAATAGTAGGCACACCTATCAGCCCCCATTCTAATGGATTACGCCCGCTGTCTGGTATTGAGAGAATTAATTGCCATACACAAAAACCGAACACATTAGCCCTATCTGATAAACTCGCGCGGTCTCGCCAGCCAAGGGAAACTCCACCATGCAGCCACTCGTACTCGGCTCCACGTCGCCATTCCGGCGCGAGTTGCTCGGCAAACTCGGCGTACCCTTCACCATCGATTCCCCGGTAATCGATGAATCCAGCCTCGCTGGAGAGAGTCCCGAGGCATTGGTCGCCCGGCTCGCCGAGGCCAAAGCCCGCGCTGTCGGTGGCAAGCATGCCAACGCGCTGATTATCGGTTCTGATCAGGTCGCCTGCGTCGATGGCAACATTATTGGCAAGCCGGGCAACCGTGAAAATGCCATCAGGCAACTCGGTAACGCGTCGGGCAAATCAGTCTGTTTTTATACCGGGCTGAGTCTTTTCAACAGTGCTTCGGGACGCGCCCAGACTCGGGTCGAACCGTACACAGTGCATTTTCGCCAGCTATCCAACGAACAGATCGCGCGTTACGTCGATCACGAACACCCGTTCAATTGTGCCGGCAGCTTTAAGTCGGAAGGCTACGGGATAACCTTGTTCTCGCAACTCGAGGGCCGGGATCCCAATACGCTGATCGGACTACCGCTGATCGCGCTTGTCGAGATGCTCGGCAATGAAGGAATCGATCTGCCTTGACCGGAGGTTGCCCGGTTTCACAGAAAGCGAGCGTCGGTTAGTTCAATCCCAGCGCGCGATCTATTGCGGCATCAATCTCTGGGGTGATCGTGGCCGCGAAGTCCGCCAGGCGTTTGCCTGCCGCTTCGAGGTCATCGTCGATTGGTGTGGTGATCGCGATCCATGCCCCATCCGCACGTCCCGGGTAGATTCTCGAAACGGCCTCCCAGGCCTTGCCCTCGTAACGATTGGTCAGGCTGCGCCCGGCCACCCGGTACCATTGCCAAACCAGATGACTGTGTTCACGGCCGCCGACCCTGACGATCGACCGGCTGCGGTTGACGACCACCGGGGTGGCGCCACCAAGATCTACTGCCTCTGCTCCCAATCCAATGGATCGGACCAGGCCTTGTGCCACCTTGTTATCCGGACTAATCGCTTCGGCGCCCTGATGCTGATGTGGAAACAGCACCACGAACAACTGCACTTCGTAGTCGGCGGTCTGACGGTAACGGACTGCGATGCGATTCGGGGTCGCCTGATGCGCGTTTTGCCAGAGCGGTGTTTCGGAAGTCCGTGTCCACGCGCCTGCCGCTGCAGGGGAAGACAGTTCCGCCACGAGGACGCTCTCGATAGTCTCGGCACGCTCAGTGGCCCAAATGGCAGCCGCAGACAATGCGATGGCCGTCCCTGCAATGAGGATGGCAGAGGTATTGACTTTAGATTGCGCAATGTTCCTCGCTGGTACAACGGTCTCTGGCGCATCCTGCTCTTCGTGCCAGAAAGACCCTACCCAGAACAGGATAAACATCACGACGCCAAAAAACACCCAGCCATAAATCAGGTGGTCGACGCCCGTCGCATATTCCATGTCACTCAAATGCCCGATCATCACGATCATGTATGCACGAAGGCCATTCGCCAATATCGGAACAATCGCCGAGAGCGCGATGAACAGCAGCCTCTTCCACAGCGTGTGATAGGTGATGTAGGCATACATCACCCCCAGGGTGACCGAGGCGATGAGATAGCGCACACCGCTACAGGCTTCGACCACTGACCAGTCGCCGCTGGGCAGCGAGAACCACAGGCCATCGCGATAGACCGGTATTCCGGTCAACTTGAGGGCTTCAACGGTGAACGTCGCCGTGAACTCCATCATCGGCGGAACGAGGTCTTCGCCCATCGGCACTGCGAAAAACAGGAACAGGAGGGGGAAGGCGAGAAACTTCGATACCTGCCAGCCCAGCAGGCTTACCAGAGCTGCTATCAGCACGCCGACAAAGGCGGCCTGCTCCACCACCAGCACGCCGGTCAAACGCGCCAGTGCCCAGACAAAAAGTCCGCCCGCCACAAACAAAAGAAACACAGAAGCTGGTTGCGGCGTGTAAGCCGCGAGGTGCTGGCGCTTCTGCCAAATCAGCCAGAGCGAGATCGGCAGAATTATGAAGCCGTGTGTATAGGTCTCGAAGTTGTACCAGATGTAGACCATGCCCTCGGCAGTGGGCCAGAACAGTGCAAGCAGCGCCAGAAAGACCAACACACAGGCGGCTATAACAAATCGCCAACGTGCCGTTGGATCGAGAACGCTTTCACTCACAGTCATGGAGGCCTTGTTGAAAAATTACTTGGGAACAGTTATGTCGCCGCTCACGCGGTGCGCGCAGATCGTAGTTCGGGCTGTTGAATACGTGGCCAATAGAGCGTTTCATCCATTCGACCCCAGGTGAAATCGCCGAGCAGTCGATCGAGCCGACCTGCCATCCGCTTCAAGATTCAGGTAGTGCCGGAATCGCGTCTTGGCGTCGAGGCCGTGTTGTCTCGGTTGATCCGGGTCGATTTCCCAGGGATGGAAATAAAAAATCGCTGACTCGCCGTCGGCGCGGTTCACCTGCCGCATTGCCCAACGCATCCCCGCGTAGGGCACCAGGCGGAACCAGCCGCCACCGCCGCAAGGCAGATTTTTGCCGGCAATATTCACCGTGGTCACAGGGAACTCAAAAAAGTCTCCTTCGCCTGGCTTGAACGCAAAACGCGGGGCCTCGGGCATGCCGTATAGATCATGCTTGATCGGGTAGATACTGGAACTGTAGCGATGACCGGTTTCCTGCAGCACATCCAGTGCCCAAAGGTTTGATGCCCCGATCGAGTAACTGGCCGCACGATAGCCAATGATTTCCTGCCCGGACACATCCTCAAGCAATGCCTTGGTGCGCAACACGTCCTGGCGAAATGCCGGCTCGTCCTGCTGAGTCACACGCACATGCGACCAGCCATGGCTGGCCAGTTCGTGCCCTTCTGCCACCATCCGGCGCACCAACTCGGGATAGCGCTCGGCGACCCAGCCCAGGGTAAAAAAAGTCGCCTTCACACCGTGACTGGCGAACAATTCAAGAATCCGTTCGACATTCCGTTCGACCCGGCATTCCTGCCTGTCCCAGGCGTCGCGGTCGATATAGCGTTCAAAAGCAGAGACCTGGAAATAGTCCTCGACATCGACCGTCATGGCATTGCGCGGCTCAGTCATTCCCTTGCCGTCCCTTATGCCGCACGGCTGGAGCGATTGTAGTGCGCGAACAAAACGTCGGCGATTCGTTCTGCCGCGCGTCCATCCCAAAGGTCCGGCACACGCCCACCTTTTCCACCCGTGGCCATGACATCATCGAAACAGGCCCGGATTTTTCCCCTATCCGTCCCGACAATGGTGTTGGTGCCCTGCTCGACCGTGATCGGCCTTTCGGTATTTTCCCTCAAGGTGATACAGGGCACACCCAACGCCGTCGTCTCTTCCTGCAAGCCGCCGGAATCGGTCAGCACAACCTTTGCCTCTGCCATCAGGCCCAACAGGTTGAGATACCCCAGCGGGGCGGTCAGGGCAATACGACTCTGATCCAGCAACGGCATCAATCCCGCGTCGCTGATACGTGCTCGCGTTCGGGGATGGATCGGGAAAATCAGGGGCAGGCGCTGGCTTAGATCGGACAGCGTCTCCAACAACGCTCTCAGGACAACGGGGTCGTCCACGTTGGACGGCCGATGCAGGGTGAGCACGCCAAACCCGTTGGGTTGATCCCCGAATTCGGGAATCGAGGCCAGCGTCTGCGCCACAGGTATTGCCCGCTCGCGATTGTGTAGCAAGGTGTCGATCATGACGTTGCCGACAAAATGGACCCTTTCGGCCGAGACGCCCTCCCTTTCCAGGTTGGTTGCACCGTCGGGCTCGGTGGTGAACAACAGGTCCGAGATCTGATCGGTAAGCACCCGATTGATTTCTTCCGGCATGCGTCGGTCGCCACTGCGTAGCCCCGCCTCAACATGGACCACGGCGATGTCTTTCTTTGTCGCCACCAGCGCACAGGCAATCGTTGAATTGACGTCACCGACAACCAACACGACATCCGGTGCGACCTCATCGACGACGGGTTCAAAGCGCCGCATGATCTCGGCAGTCTGAACCGCATGTGTTCCAGAGCCTACTCCCAGGTCGATATCCGGCTCGGGGATCTGTAACTGACGAAAGAAAGCATCTTTCATCGCCTCGTCGTAGTGCTGCCCGGTATGTACCAAGCGCGCATCAAATCTCTCCGGCGACGCACGGAACACGCGCATCAGGGGAGCAATTTTCATAAAATTGGGACGCGCTCCCACGATACACATCAGCTTAAGCGGTTGGTCAGAGATCATTGTCGTCATCATCCATCTGCAACAAAATCGCCTGTTTGACCAAGCGCCGGGTTTTACTCAGGGCGCCACGCAGTTGGGTCACTTCCTGCTCGAGCAGAGCAACGCGATCCTCCATGTTCGTCGGACGTGTGCCGGTCGTACGTGGTGAACTCGCTGTTGCCGTTAGGTCAGCTTCGCTCTCGGATTCGCTGAAGCCGACTTCCTGGGTCATTTCCTCAACCACCGTCTGAACGTGCGAATCTTCTATCTGGTGAAGTTCTTCGAGTGATCCGAACAGCAGCAGGCGATCGCAGAGGTTGTTGACTCTTCGCGGTACACCGCCGGTCGCTGAAAAAATGGCGTCAAACGCTGCGTCGGTGATAACCGGGTCATTGCGCCAACCAACCAGTGCGAGACGATGTTCGATATAGGCTTGCAGTTCCTGCCGGTCGAGCGGTCGCAGATGGTAACCAGCGATGATCCGTTGCCGCACCTGTTCCATACCGCTGCCCTGCAACGTCTGTTTCAACTCCAACTGCCCAAGCAGGAAACTCTGCAACAACGCCTGGCCATCCTCCTGGTAGTTCGACAGCATGCGCAGCTCTTCTATCGAGCGGCGCGGCAGGTTCTGTGCCTCGTCGACCACCAGCAGAACGCGCCGCCCTTCGGCACGGCGTGCTCGAAAGAAGGCCTCCAGGTTGCGCAGCAATGCAGCCTTGGAGAGATTTTCATGGGCCAGCCCAAACGACGCGCTGATCATGCGCAGGACTTCGTTTTCGTCGATCTGGGTTGAAACAAGCTGTGCCGCTACGACATTTTCATCGGTCAGTTCATTGAACAGGTTGCTGACCAGCATGGTCTTGCCGGTACCGATGCCGCCGGTGATGACGATAAAGCCTTCGCCCTGGCGCAAGCCGTATCGCAGATACGCCATGGCACGGTTGTGGCCGGAGCTGTTGAAGAAGAAACGCGCATCCGGGCTGAGCTGGAATGGTTTGCCGGAGAGGCTGTAGTAGCTTTCGTACATTGCTAAAGGAAACTCGACCTTATGGAGACCCCTATCCGATTCTCCGTATAATCTCCAGATGCCGAGGAAGCATCACGCTGCCGGTGCAGCACATCAAGCGATACAGACGTGCGCGCAGTGAACGATCGGCTGAGACCAAAACCGACATCGTAGGTATCGCTGTCGCCACCGCTTGTGCCTTCTGCGTGATCGTAACTGGTGTTCAGCGAGGCACTCACGCCCTTACCCAGTTTCCTGGACATACGCAACGCCAGTCCGAAGGAATCCTCGTCACCACCGCTTACTTCGTACTTCCGGTTCGCTACGTTGCCGCTCACCGTAAGGTTCGTCCGCCGGCCGGTCACGCTGATCGCGCCACGCAACTGTGTGTTGACAAAGTCTTCGTCAGTTTCCTGCAACTGCGGCAGTTCAAAGATAATCGGCGCGCCTGAATCCGGATCGACGATAGGATTGCCGTCTTCATCAGCCAGGAAGAACAACGAATCCACGAGCCTGGACGCACGCCGATTGGAGATATCGCGCGAAGCATCCAGGGTCAATGTGGTCCGCCTGGTTCGATGTTTGGCGCCGAGGGCAAACGTCTCGCCAAAGTATCTGCGAGCCGTAGTCAAAGGTTGCCGATGTGCGTGGATTAGGCGTCCAAACCCCGCCAAGATTCCAGGTTACGCCGTTGGTATTTTTCCGATCCGTTTGCACGTCATTCTCTTCCCAGCCGGCACGCGCGTTCAACCGCCATCTGGAATCCACCCGATAGCCCACGCCAGCGGAGTAGTCGGTGCGGGTATCGTCGCGATCCTCGTAGCTGGTCGTCCTCTGCGTAACGCCGACATCCCAATTGTAGGTCGTAAAAAACGGGCCACTCTGCAATCCGATATTGACCGTATTGGCAGTGGAACCATCTCCGGACCCACCATTGGTGCTGGTGTAATCGACCAGATCAAGCGAGTTATTGCTGACGAAGCTCACGTATCGGTTACTCGTACGCGGTCTGAAGGAGGGGCTGATCTTTATCGAGTAACTCTGGTTGCCGTCATTGTCGGCATTGATCGAATCGACGCTGCCCGACGTCGCTGCGTTTCCGACCAAACGCGCACTCGCCGACGCATCGATGTACAGCAGATCCTCTATTGCCTCGAGTTTGCCACGTGCCACCAGGTCATGCGAAAGACGTCGAGGATTGGTGTCGCTACTGCCCGTTGAAGCTGTCAGCCCGTAGTTGACGTTCGCCGTAGCCCTTGCCCCGCGGCCCGATAAACTCAGTCGGGGCGAGACCTGCATCACGATACCTGACGATGCTCCGTCGCCACTCCGGTCAACGAAGGACAAGCGCCCCGTGACAGAGTCCGACAGTTTCCAATCACCCGCCATCGCTGTGTTGCACGCGAGCAGCAACCCGAAAACGTAGCGCAACGGCGAAGTTCTATCGCTCATCGTTGCCGTAGCCATACCCGTATCCATACCCATAGCCGTAGCCATAACCGTAGCCGTACTTGCCAATGAAAAGATCCGGCTTGCACTTGTTCAGGACGAGCGAGACGTTGTCGGAGGAAGTCAGGCGTGCAACCGCATCCTGAACCAAAAACTGCGGGGTAACAGCCGACTCGACCACCAGGCAGATCTGACCCATCTGCTCGGCCAGAACGCTGGCCTCGCTGGTCGCAAGCAGCGGCGGCGAATCGAACAGAACGATACGATCAGAATAGCGTAACGCAAGTTCATCGAGCAGATGCCGCATGGTATTGCTCGCCAGCAACTCGGTCGATCGCCGGTGACGGCGACCGGCTGGCAGTATGGAAATCTTCGGTATATCAGTCTTGACCAACAGGTCACGCAGATCCAGGCTTTCGTCGATCAAGCGATCGGTTAGACCAGGCAGGTTGTTGATCTTGAGCAGTCGGGATAATCCAGGCTTGGCCAGATCGGAATCGACCAGCAAGACCGTACGATCCATTTCCATCGCGATCGAGATTGCCAGGTTCAGGGAACTGAAGGTCTTGCCCTCACCCTCCACCGAACTCGTTACCATGATCAGGTTGCGATGAGCCTCGCCGATAGCATTCTGACCGAACGCCCGGGTCAACAGCGGACGCTTGATCATCCGGTATTCTTCTGCCGTGCGG
>CAVRBK010000112.1:0-40635 GCA_963719025.1 uncultured Gammaproteobacteria bacterium
GTACTGCCGGTCCGGAGATCACAAAGCCGCCGCTCGGCGCGATCTCTATTGCACCGGAACCTCGGCGCACCGCCGTTTTCTTCGATCGGCAGCTTTCGGGAGAAGCTTGGGACCGCCGGAGTCGGCCATGACCAGACGGTCACCTATTCTCCTGACCGGACATTCGAGGGGCCGCTCCACTCCGGAAACTGCCGGAAGGTCAATGCACACAACTCGGCCGAAGAGGCCGCTGGAAGTCTGATCTGACTGCTTCCGCTGCGGGTCGCTTACCGCATAATTGCTTTTGCCCCACTCTTTCTAGGTGTTGACAACATGGGCACCGGGTTCGGCAGGCAATGCGCAAAAAATTAAGAACTTTTTCGAGACGCTGTGAACGCGGCGCCGCTCGAGCCGACGCCAAGAAGAATGGTGCCATCAAACAATCATGATGCGCGCGATCCGCCCCTTGGCATCCATCAATCACTGCTTCGGGGCATGGACGGCATACCGGAAAGGCGGCGCTGGTCCAGCTGCGCAGCCAACCACCAGACCAAAGCCATGCCGGCAACCATTGACAGCAACATCTGCACCAGCATGAGTGCCGCGAGATTCTGCAGGCTACCAGACACAACGGGCTGCCATGCCTCCATTGCCAGCAGGCCCAACAGCATGCCCAGGTTGGACAGGGACCGGAACTGCCAGGGTGACATCCCCCACTGCGTTGCCGGCCTGCCATGGCAAGCGCTCAACAGCATCCCCAGGTTGCAGCCTATCCACATGCCGGCATAGCTCCAGGGTGCAATGCCGAGCTTACTCCACAGGCTACCAAGGCCCGAGCCGCCGAGGGTGCTGCACCAGGCGGTCAGCATTACCAGGCCAGCCGCACCAAAATCCAGTAGCGCACCCGACAACATGCCAAGCAGACCCAGGAGCAGCATGATCAATAGGGCCTTCAGATAGCGGATCCCGCGCCAACCAGCGAGCAGCTGCAATACCCAGACCGACAGCGCGAGGGTGATCAAAAGAGCCAGCAGCAGACGTTCGGAGAACCCGATCGCAAGCGCCTGTGATGTCAGAAATAGGGTCGCCGTGACAAGCAGCGCTAGGCCCCAGACCCCATCTTCTCCAACCGGCCTTGATTCAGATCGAACCGAGGGCATCTTCGAGCGCCTCCCAGGACAGCAGCACGCAACGACGACGCGCCGGATATTCGCGCACCGCAGACAATGCCTGCAGGTCCTCGGGCGGCTCCGTCAACTCACCGCCATCCCCCTTTTGGAACCACGCCTGCATGTCGATGCAGAGCTGCCGCGCCTCCTCGGTGCTGCGACCCTGCACCACCTCCGTCATCATCGACGACGACGCGATGCAGACCGAACAACCGCGGCCGCGAAACTTCACCTGCGCCAGACGGCCGTCGTGCAGATACAGACCGACCTCGATCTCGTCACCGCAGCGAGGATTGTCGCCGCGGCGCACGATGTCCGCCCCCTGCAGCTCCCCGTCGCACCTGTTGTGCGGATGGCGGTAGTGCCTCAGCAGCGTCTCTTTGTACAGGCTGTGGTCTGGCATCGGGATCTCCTAAACGAACAGGCGGCGCGCACTGTCGACGGCGCGCACCAGGGCCTCCACATCGTCCATGTCGTTGTAGACACCGAAGCTGGCGCGGGCAGTGGCCACCAGGCCGAGACTGCGCATCAGCGGCTGCGCGCAATGGTGCCCGGCGCGAATGGCGACGCCCTGCTCACCCGCGACCTGCGCCAGGTCATGCGGATGCACAGCGTCCAGGGTGAACGACAGGATCGCCGAACGCGGCACACCTGCTGGCGGCAACAGGCGCAGCCCCGGCAACTCGGCCAAGGCCGCGGCGGCGGCCGCAGTCAGCATTGTCAGATGCGCCTGCACGCGATTACGATCCAGACCCCGCAGGTAGTCGGCCGCAGCAGCAAAGCCCACCGCGCCGGCCAGATTCGGTGAACCGGCCTCGAAGCGCGCGGGCGTCCCGGTCCAGCTGCTGTCTGCCGTGCCCTCGCCGACCTCGTCCACCATGCCACCGCCCAGCAGCATCGGCGCCATCTCTTCCAGCCGTTCGGCGCGGCCGTACAGCAGGCCGATGCCGGAAGGGCCATACATCTTGTGCGCCGAGCAGGCGAGAAAGTCACAACCCAGTTCGGAGACGTCCAGCGGCAGATGCGAGACGCCCTGCGCCGCATCGACCAGCACCGGGATATCGTGGGCACGGGCGGTCGCACACAGTTCACGCAGCGGCTTCTCCACGCCCAGCACATTGGATACCTGGCACAGAGCGATCAGCCGGGTCTGCGGCGCAAACAGCTCGGGCGAGCCGGCCAGATCCAGGCTGCCGTCCTGGTGCAGCTCGATGATCCGCAGCTCGGCGCCGCGATCGCGGCAGATGCGCTGCCAGGGCAGATAGTTGGCATGGTGCTCCATGCGACTGACCCAGATCCGGTCACCGGGCTGCAGGCGCTCCCTGGCCCAGCCCCAGGCCACCATGTTGATCGCCTCGGTGGAGCAGCGGGTGAACACCAGTTCGTCGGCCGATGCCGCACCCAGAAAATGCGCCAGACGCCTGACGCGCGCGTTCGTAGCGTCCGGGTAGCCTCCTCTGCCAGTGGATACAGACCGCGATGGATGGGGCCGTTAACAGCCGGCGTAGCAGTCACTGATCGCATCGATGACGGCCCTGGGCTTGTGGGTGGTCGCCGCGTTGTCCAGATAGTGCAGGCCCTGCGCCAGCGGGGCGTCACGCAAGCAGCGGAAAGTCCCGCCGGATACGCTGTGCGTCCAGCCCGTCCTCAGTCTTGAGATCGTGTGCCGCCACGGCCATCCCTCAACTCTCGGCAGCCCGCAGACGCCGTTCCTGCATCAGTTTTTCACGCATACGCATGCCGCTGCCGCCACGGCGCAACAGTACGACCTCGCTGATCACGCACAACGCGATCTCCTCCGGCGTACGTGCGCCCAGGTCCAGACCGCAGGGCGCCATCACCCGCGCGATGTCGTCCTCGCTGAAGCCCTCTTCACGCAGGTAGTCCAGCACCAGGCGGGAGCGCTTGCGACTGGCGATCAGCGCGATGTAACCGGCCTCCGAATTCAGCGCGCGTTTCATGGATTCATGATCGCCCTTGTGCTGAGTGGCGATCACCACATAGTCGCCGACCGTCGGCTGCAATTGTTCGTAGTCCAGGTCGTCCGTGATCAGGCGGTCGGCGTCGGGATACTTGTCCCTGTCCACGCCGGGGTCGTTCACGACCACCTCGAGTCCCAGCAGGTCACCGAAGATGCACAGCGACTCGGCCACCCGGCCGTGTCCCATGATCCACAGGCCGGGCCTCGGCAACACCGGCTCCACGTAGACCCGCATGCTGCCGCCACAGGGCATGCCGGCGCCCAGCATCTCGTCGTCCAGATCGATGTCCAGCACCGCGGTTTCCCCTTTTTCGATACATTCCAGCGCCTTCTCGCAGGTGCCCGATTCGGCGCAACCGCCGCCCACCCAGCCGGCGACCACCCGGCCCTGATGGTCGATCACCGCCTTGGAAGAGGTCTTGGCCGATACCGAACCCATGGTCTCCACCACCGTGGCCACGGCGAACGGCTGGCCGCTCTGCTGCAGCTCCTGAATGACCTCGAAGATCTCTTTCGCCATGACGTGCCTCTTTACGCAGAAATCAGTGAGTTCGGATCGGTCGGCCTGCAGCCAGGCGCCGCTGCAGCCGCGGTAGGCCTCGGGGGTGTCCAGGTCGAACACCAGGTGATCGTTGTCCATCTCCACGGCCGTGACCAGTTCCGGGTGTTTTCTGATCAGCCGCTTGCAGCCGAGGTTGCGGTCGCCGGCCAGGATCTGCTGGCGATGTTCGTACGCCAGCACGATCGGGTTACCGCGCTCGCCCCGATAGGTCGGCACCAGCACCGAGGTCGGGCAATGCGCGAAGGCATCGATCAGCTGCTGCAGATCGTCGACGTCGAGCAGCGGCTGGTCGGCCAGACAGACCAGCACGGCGTCACAGGCCTGCTGCAGCGCGGCCATGCCGCAGTGCACCGAGGTCATCTGCCCTTCCGCGTAGTTTTCGTTGCAGACGATGCGCAACGGCAGGCCGCGCAACAGCTCGCGCGCGGTCTGCTGCTCGTGGCCGACCACCACCACCAGCTCCTGCAGTCCGACCCGCAACAGCGTCTCGGCGGTGCGGCGCAACAGCGGCTGGCCGGCGACCGACAGGGTCAGCTTGTTGACTGCACCCATGCGGCGCGATTCCCCCGCGGCGAGCAGGATGGCCGAGAAGCTGCTCATCCCACCCCCTGTGCCGCCGGGTAGCCCTGCGGGTCCTTGTCGAAGGCATGTTGACATCCGGCGCAGCAGAAATAGTAGCTGCGACCCTGATGCCGGCTGACAAATTCGGCGCCGGCGATCTGCACGCTCATGCCGCACACCGGATCTGTTGCACGGTCGGCTCCGAGCCGCCGCAGCAGCAGCCGCTCGCCTGCGCCGCCGCCTGCGGGGCAGATTCGGCGCTACCGGAGCACAGCTGCGGCTTCCTGTTGCGTCGCCGCCGGCGAGCGGCTCGGCGGCGGCCTCGTCACGCCGGGTCTGAATCAGGCCGGCGAGCACCGATACCGCAATCTCTTCCGGTGTGACCGCGCCGATCTCGATACCGGCCGGCGAGACGATCGCATCCACCCGCGCAGGGTCCTGACCGCGCTCCTTGAGATAGGCGCGCAGCTTGTCCGCCTTGCGCTCACTGGCGATAAAGGCGATATGCGGTGAAGCGGTCTTCAGTGCAGCCTCCAGGCCGGGCTCATCACGCTTGCCCTGCGTGGCCACCACCACGAATGGCGGCACACCGCAGCGCAAGGTCTGCAGCTCGAGGCCATCGATGATCTGCACCGCCTGCGGGAACATCTCGGCATCGGCGCCGGGAAAGGCGGCATGCACGGCGAAGCCGGCATGATGGGCCAGCACACCCAGCGTCTGTGCCGCCGGCGAGGCGCCGATGATCAGCAATGCCGGACGCGGCGATCACGGGGTCGATGAAGATATCCAAGGTGCCTCCACTGTGACAGGTCATGCCGAAATCGATGATGCCGGCCTCCACCTCCCCGTCCTTGCCGGGGCTGACACGGATCAGGCGCGCCTGGCCGTCCTTGAGGGCCTTTTTGGCAGTATCGAGCACCGCTGGCTGCGCGCAACCGCCGCCGATCCAGCCGATCAGTTCGCCGTCGGCGGTGACCAGGGCCTTGGCCCCCGGCTTGGCGGAGGTGGGCGATTCACAACGCACCACGGTCGCCAGCACAAAGGGCGTACCGCTGGCCTTGAGTTCCTGCGCCTTGTCCAGCACCGCATCGCTGTGCAACATCCCTCGTCCTCTCGTTTTCGTCAAAGCTCGGTCAGCACCGGCTCCAGGGCCTGCAGACTTTGCAGGTTGTGCGC
Source organism: uncultured Gammaproteobacteria bacterium (assembly GCA_963719025.1). Taxonomy (GTDB): domain Bacteria; phylum Pseudomonadota; class Gammaproteobacteria; order Chromatiales; family Chromatiaceae; genus Thiosocius. The sequence continues at coordinate 5,429 of CAVRBK010000112.1, forward strand.
CGGGGCAAACAGATCGAGCTGTGGCAGCGCCGCCTGCATGCCCTGGGTCCTGGGTTCGTAACCGCTGCGCCCTAACAATGGGTTCAGCCAGATGAGTTTGCGGCATCGCCCCTTGATACGCGCCAGTTCCTGCGCCAGGCGCTCCGGCTCGCCGGTGTCCAGGCCGTCGCTGACGATGACCACCAGGCTGCGACTGTTGAGCAATCGGGCATATTCGTCGTTGAAATTGCCCAGGCATTCACCGATGCGGGTGCCGCCGGACCAGCCTTGTGAGATCAGGGCCAGGCTGTCGCGCATCCGCGACAGGTCGGACTGGCGCAGCGCATCGGTGATCGGCACCAGACGGGTGTGATAGGCGAATGCCGCGGCATCGCGGAAGGCGTTGACGATCCCGCGCGCGAAGCGCAGGAACACCGTGCTGTAGAGCGACATGGAGCGACTCACGTCGACGATCAGGATCAGCCGGGGCTGACGTCGACAGCGTTGCCGATAGGCCAGCTGCAAGGGCATACCGCCGAAGCGCAGGCACTGACGCATGGTGCCGCGCAGGTGGATACGGCGCCCCTGCCGCTGCACCCGCTGGCGGCGTATCAGGCGACGACGCATCTTGCGCGCCAGACGTTCCACCAGGTGTTCCATGGCCCGCATCTGGCCGCTGTCGGCGAGCAGCTGAAAATCCGCCGTGGCCAGGTGCTCACCGATGCTGGCACCCTCGCGCGTGCCGCCGTCGGCAGCATCGGCACCAGCGCCGTCGCCCTCGGCATCCGCCTCGGCCGCGACACCCTGATGGCCCGATCGTCCGTCCGGCAGACTCTGCCCGCGATCAACAGGTGCAGACGGCGTGGCTTGGTAACCGCTGCGCATATTGGTCGGGCGCCAGTAGGCATCGAACAATTCATCGAAGCGCTCCCATTCGTCCTGCTCGGAACACAACAGCGCCCGCAAACCCCAGTGCAGGCACTGGGCATCACTCAGGCCGCAGCTCAGTGCAACACGCTGGGCATCGATCTCTTCGGCCACACCGACATGAAAATCATGTGCGCGTGCCAGGCGAACGAACTCCACCAGCCGCCCCTGCAGGACAGCGGCCAGGTCCTGGGCGACAAACCCGTTCATACCGCCCTCGCCACAAGCCGCTCGACCTCGACCTGCCCGAGACCGGCACTGTCCTCGCGGGTCTTGAGCAGACATACCAGAGAGTCGAGCACCACCTGCGGATCGGCATCCAGGCTCGGCACCTCGAGACGCAGCAACGCGGCGGCCCAATCCAGGGTCTCGGCGATACCGGGCTTCTTGCGCAGATCCAGCCTGCGCAGGTCCTGCACGAAGGCCACCACCTGGCGCGCCAGCAGCGGACCTATCTCGGGTACCCGCGCGTTGACGATACGCAGTTCCTTGTCGAATTCCGGGTACTCCACATAGTGGTACAGGCAGCGCCGGCGCAGCGCGTCGCTGAGCTCACGGGTACCGTTGGAGGTGAGTACCACAAAGGGCGCGGGTGACTGCGGAGATGGTGCCGAGCTCGGGCACGCTGATCTGGAAGTCCGACAGCAGTTCCAGCAGATAGGCCTCGAACTCCTCGTCGGCGCGGTCGACCTCGTCGATCAGCAGTACCGGCGACTTGGGCTGGGTGATGGCCTGCAGCAACGGTCGCTCCAGCAGGTATTTGTCGCTGAAGATCTGCTGCTCGGCGTCGCCTGGGTCGAGCTTGCCCTGCTCCAGCAGCTTGATGGCCAGCAGCTGGTGCTGGTAGTTCCACTCGTAGACCGCGGCATTGACGTCCAGGCCCTCGTAACACTGCAGACGGATCAGCGGACAGTCGAACACCTGCGCCAGCACCCGCGCGATCTCGGTCTTGCCGACGCCCGCGTCACCCTCCAGCAATAGCGGCCGCTGCAGGTCGGTGAACAGCAGCAGTGTGGCACTGAGACTCCTTTCAGCTATGTAGCCGGCGCCCGCCAGACGGCCCTGCAGTTCAGCGACCCGGTTCTCGCCACTCATACCGCTCTGCCTCTTCCCGCCATGTAGCTGCGTCAACCGGCACTCGACTTACCGCCGCCGAACAGGCTGCGCAGAAAGCCAATGAACACCGACCAGGCAAAGGCCAGGCCGTTCAGTTCCTTGGGTTGCTCGGCCAGTTCCTCGCGTGCCTCCTCGGCGTCCTCGCCCTCACCCATTGCCATGACGTTGTTGGCAAAATTCTTACCGAACTGGTTGAGGATCTGGTCGGCGACCTGGGTCATCATGCGACCGCCCAGGCTGGCCGCCTTACCGGTCATGGTGACCTGAGCCTCACCCTTGAGCTCACACTGGTCATCGCCTGTATCAACAATCCAGGCGGTGAGATCCATTGTCGCCGATGAAGTGCCTTTGGTGTCCTGGCCGCGCGCGGCAAGGCGCAGCTCCTGTTTGTCCGCATCTACGCCCTTTATCTCGATGTCACCGTTGAAGGCCATGGTGGCGGGACCGATCTTGGCTTTCACCGCGCCCTTGTAGTGGCTCTCATCGATGGTTTCGGTGATCTGCGCGCCCGGCATGCAGCCGGCCACACCGGGGATATCCTGCAAAAACTTCCAGCCACTGCCCACCGGGGCAGCGATCGGAAAGGTCTTGTCCAGATTCACTTGCATTCGATTTCTCCAATGCGGCACCCGCGGGCTTCAATCCCGGAAGTGCCGCTGCTTTACATCAGCCGTGTTTGTCCAGACCCAGCGCATGCAGCTGCTTCCATACGCGGTACGAGCTGTGCGGCATATCCATGTGGGTCACCCCCAGGTGGGCAAAGGCGTCCACGATCGCCGACGTGAAGCAGGGGATACTGCCGACATGCGGCGACTCCGCCACCCCCTTGGCACCCAGCGGGTGATGCGGTGAAGGCGTCACGGTGTAGTCCGTCTCCCAGTGGGGGGTCTCGACGAAGGTCGGGATGAAGTAATCCATGAAGGTATTGCCCAGCAGGTTGCCCTCCTCGTCGTAAGGCAGTTCCTGGCCCATGGCCACCGCGAAGCCCTCGTTCAGGCCACCGTGAATCTGACCCTCGATGATCATAGGATTGATGCGCGTTCCGCAGTCATCCAGGGCGTAGAAGCGACGCACCTGGACCTGGCCCGTGTACTTGTCGATGTCCACCACGCACAGATAGGTACCAAAGGGATAGGTAAAGTTCGGCGGGTCGTAATAGTCCACCGCCTCCAGTCCCATCTCCATGCCCTCGGGCACGTTGTTGTAGGCGGCCCAGGCCACCTCCTTCATGGTCTTCTCCTGGCCCGGCACACCCTTGACCTTGAACCGGTCGACCTCCCATTCGATGTCGGCCTCGCTCACCTCCATCATGTGCGCGGCAATCTTTTGTGCCTTGGCGCGGATCTTGCGCGCAGCGACGGCAGTGGCCGCCGCCCCGACCGGGGTGGAACGCGAGCCGTAGGTACCCAGCCCATAGGGTGCCGTGTCGGTGTCTCCCTCCTCTATCTGAATGTCCTCTGAAGAGAGGCCCAGCTCACTGGCAACGATCTGCGCATAGGTGGTCTCGTGCCCCTGCCCCTGGCGTAATCGTACCCATGCGGGCGATCACGCTGCCGGTCGGATGCACCCGGATCTCGGCACTGTCGAACATGCCCACGCCGAGGATGTCGCAGGACTTGCTGGGCCCGGCACCGACGACCTCGGTGAAGGTCACCAGGCCGATACCCATCAGCTCGCCCCTGGCACGCTTTTCTTCCTGCTCCTTGCGCAGACCGTCATAGTCGACGGCGGCCAGCACCTTGTCGAGCGCGGTGTGGTAGTCGCCGCTGTCCAGTTCCCAGCCCAACGCGGTCTGATAGGGGAACTGCTCTGGCTTGACGAAGTTGCGCCGACGGATCTCCGCCTTGTCGATGCCGAGCTTCTGCGCCAGCGCATCCAGCGTGCGCTCGATCACGTACACCGCCTCGGTCACACGGAAGGAACAGCGGTAGGCCACCCCGCCCGGCGACTTGTTGGTGTAGACACCGTCCACCTTCACATAGGCGGTTGGAATATCGTAGGAGCCGGTCACGATGCTGAAAAATCCGGCCGGCCACTTGGTCGGCTGGGCGTGCGAGTTGAAGGCGCCATGGTCGGCCAGCACGTTGACCCGCAGGCCCTTGATGCGGCCGTCCTTGTCCGCCGCCAGTTCACCGGTCATCCAGTAGTCGCGCGCCCAGGCGGTGGTGGACAGGTGTTCCATGCGGTCCTCGATCCACTTCACCGGCCGGCCCAGCACGATCGAGGCGACGATCGCGGTGACATAACCCGGGTACACGCCCACCTTGTTACCGAAACCGCCGCCGATATCCGGCGAGATGATGCGGACCTTGCTCTCGGGTATCCCCGAGATCAGGGTCACCACGGTGCGCACCACATGCGGTGCCTGCGAGGTGATGTATACGGTCAGATTGCCCTCGATCTTGTCGAAGGAGGCCACACAGCCGCAGGTCTCCAGCGGGCTGGGATGCACTCGCGGGTAATACATCTCCTGAGTCACCGTCACCTCGGCGTCTTCGAACGCACGATCGGTGGCCGCCTCATCGCCGACCTCCCAGGTAAAGATATGGTTCGGGATGCTTTCGCGGTCCCTGGCCGACAGTGTCCTTGTCCTGCACGTCCTCGCGCAGGATAGGTGCGTCCGGCTCCAGGGCCTTGTGCGGATCCACCAGTACCGGCAGGGGTTCGTACTCCACTTCGACCAGTTCCACCGCATCCGCGGCGATGTAGCGGTCATCGGCAACGACCACCGCCACCTCCTGGTACTGCATATGCACCTTCTCATCCGCCAACACGGCCTGGACATCTCCGGCAAGGGTCGGCATCCAGTGCAGGTTCAGCGGTTTGAGATCGTCCGCGGTCAGTACCGCATGAACCCCCGGCAAGGCCAGTGCCTTTTCCTTGTTGATGCTCTTGATCCGCGCATGCGCATAGGGACTGCGTACCATGTCGGCGAACAGCATGCCGGGCAGCTTTACGTCGTCCACGTAGTTGCCCTTGCCCTGTACGAAGCGCGGGTCCTCTTTGCGTTTGCGCGAACAACCAATGCCCTGTAAGGCGTCCTGACGGTTCATCTCGTCTGCTGCAGTTGCCATTTCGTCAACCCTCCCCTCACGCCTGTTGCAGTTTCTGGGCAGCTGACTTCACCGCCTTGATGATGTTCTGGTAACCGGTGCAGCGGCACAGGTTGCCGGACATGCCCGAGCGGATCTCTTCTTCCGTGGGGTCAGGGTTTTCCTGCAGAAAACGATGGGCCCGTACCAGCATGCCCGGGGTGCAGAATCCGCACTGCAGGCCGTGCTCCTGAATGAAGGCCTCCTGCACCGCATGCAGACCGTCGGCGCCGGCCAAGCCCCTCCACCGTGAGAACATCGCCGCCATTCGCCTGCACCGCCAATATGGTGCAGGCCTTTACCGAATCACCGTTCAGATCCACCGTGCAGACCCCGCAGTGCGAGGTCTCACAGCCGATGTGGGTACCGGTCTGGCCGAGTTGCTCACGAATGGTGTGCACCAGGAGCTCGCGCGGCTCGACCAGCACGTCGACCTGCTGACCATTCAGCTTGAAAGAAACATGTTGCTTGGCCATAGCCGTTAACTCCTCGCCCGTGCCAGGGCATCCCGGATCGAACGGCGAGCCATCTCGGCCGCCATGTGGGTCTTGTATTCGACATCGCCACGCAGGTCCTCGGCCGGCTCGCAGGCCGCCATCACCTGCTCGGCAGCCTGTTCGATCAGGGCCTCGGTGATCACCTGGCCGCGCAGCAGGTCTTCGGCGGCCTCGGCGCGAATAGCCATGGCGGCGACGTTGGTCAGCCCGATGCGGATATCGCTGCAGACATCGCCGTCCAGGGTCAGCACCACCGGCTGAGGCGGCGGTGGCAAAGTCACCGGTCTTACGTTTGAGTTTGTTGTAGCCGTAACCGGTGCCGGGCTTGCTCAGCGGAACCCGGATCTCGGTCAGCAACTCACCCTCTTCAAGGCCGTTCCAGTAGGTACCGAGGAAGAAACCGTTGGCCTCTTGCACTCGCTCGCCATCCGCCCCCCTGATCACGAACTGCGCATCCAGCACGAGCATCACCGCCGGATGGTCGTTGCCCGGGTCGCCATGCACGACATCGCCGCCGATGGTGCCCTTGTTGCGGACCTGGGGGTCGGCGACCAGCTTCGCCACATCGACCAGCAGCGGGCAGTGTTGCTGCAGGATCTCCGAGGCGATCAGCTCGTTCTCCGTGGTCATGGCGCCAATGCGGATCGTGTCGCCGTCGAGCTGGATGCCCTTGAGCTCGCTGAGACCATTGATATCGATCAGATGCGCCGGCTCGGCAAAGCGCAGCTTCATCATCGGCAACAGACTATGACCACCGGCGAGGATCTTTGCGTCCTCATGTGCGGACAGCAGCTGGATCGCGTCATCCACGCTCGACGCCGCGTGATATTCGAATTCGCCTGGAATCATCTTCTCCTCCCGGTTGTTTTTATTAGGGGCGAGCGGAGGCGCAGCCGGCGCTCCACGTGCAGATGAAGGTGGGCCGCAGGAACACCTGGCTCAAGGGAGAAGTCATGAACGGCCGATCTGCGACATCAACGGCACAATTTCCCGCACGAGTGGCGCCTTGTACCGGACCCCAAATCAACCTATTCAGTAGGGTTATGTGGCGGACAGCGCAAGCGACGCGGACGGAGGCCGGAACACTTTGCAGTGTCTCGTCTCAGAACCTCGAGGCAACGCGGATCGCATGACCGATTGGCTGAAGACAGCGGCCAAAACCGGCGTTCGGCGGGAGGCAACTCAGCTCAGGCCAAGCACCTGTTTCAGTTTGTTGACCTTGTTGCGACTGATCGGGACCTTGATGCCGTCGTGATGATCGATGATCAGATAGCACTGATCGTCGATCTTCTCGAACGCCTTGGCATAGCGCAGATTGACCATATGGCTGCGGTGGACACGGAAGAAGAAGCGCTCATCCAGCCGGTTCTCGAGCTCCGAGATGGCCAGATTGCAGAAATAGTCTTCGCTCTCGGTGTACAGCGTCGAGTAGCGCCCATCGGCCTTGATACAGCAGACCGACTTCAGGTCCACCAGCAATACCTGCTTGTCCTTGTAGACCGGCAGTTTGTACAGCTTGCGCTTTGCTCCTGCCCTGGCGCCTGCATCGGCGTGCTCAGCCGACCGGGTTGCGACGTCGGTCAGGTCGTAAAAGATCATGCAGGTACCGGCCACACCGTCCTTGCCGCACATCTTCGACACCTTGATCAGCAACACCCGCTCCGGGATGTTGATCATCATGGTCATCGGTGGCGGCGATTTGGCCGGACAGGATGACTGATCCAGCAGCCATCGCACCTTGTCGCGACTGGACTCCGGGTGTATCTGCAGAACCTCCTCGCCAATCAGTTCTCCGGGCCGTGCGCCGAAGGTCTCGTTGGCCACGGCGTTCATCGCCATGATCCGGTTGTCCTTGTCCAGCCAGACCATACCCGGATCGAATTGCTGCAGCTTGTGCTGGATAGTTTCCATCGTCCCCCCTGGACACTGCCCGCATGCGGCTAATTTACTCCATGCGCGTATAGAAAATATATAGACGCCCGCTCTTGACGCGAGGACCTCCATCGGTGACGGATACCAAAAGTGTTTGATAAATCAATGAAAACAAACAGGAGGCTGTCATGAGTCAGAATATGCTGAATAGCCGGCTACGAATTGGTCATAGCAGGTAACACCCCAGGACAGTCCGAATCCTGGGGCGAATTGTAGAGCGACAGATGCTGCGCCGACTGCGCTTCGCCATTGTTCTACACAGTCCTTGACTGTCTTAGCGATCCCCTGTGAGTGAGGGGTGCCCTCGAACAAAATCCAGTCGCCGAGTTTCGCCGGCAACATCCGGTAAGCGATACGCAGCAGCCGTAGCTCACTAAAATCGCCAACGACTGCTTCGGCCGAGGACTGGACCGACAGGCAACATAGCCGAGCGACCGGTTCCTGATCGGTAACCTGCCACTCGTTCCCTCTGGATTTGCGTGGCCGCTTCGTCTCTTTCTGGCCGCGAGCGCCTCTAAGCTTTAACGCGAGCGATTAGGCGGCACGGAAATCAATGCGCTCCACTGCATCGAGATCCACTGTCTGACGCGCCTGCGAAAGATCATGGTTGTCCTGCATGGTCAGCCAACTCTCAGGTGAGCGCCCCAGTGCCTTGGAGAGGCGCAATGCCATTTCAGGGCTGATGCCGCTCGTGCCCTGGAGCACCCGATTGAGCGTGGAAGGGGAGACACCGAGCTTCGCTGCAAGTTGCCTACCTGTGATGCCATTGGGCTCCAGGTAGACCTCGCGGATGAATTCGCCGGGGTGCGGTGGGTTGTGCATAGGCATCAGTGGTAGTCCTCGTAATCCAGAACATGGGCATGGCCGTCACGGAACTCGAACGTGATGCGCCAGTTACCGTTTACCCAGATTGACCAGCGGCCTCTTGTCTTTCCCTTTCAGCGCATGCAGCTTGAAGCCGGGGATATCCATGTCCTCGATCGTTGCCGCGGTATCCAGGGCGGTTAATTGCATCGTCAAGCGTCTTGCATGTTCGGCTTGAATGCCGGACTTCGAGCCGGTTTCGTAAAACCGTTTCAATCCCTTGTGCAGGAACGACTTGATCATCAGCGAAGTGTAGCGTGTTGCGCATCGCGCAACAAGACGTCGACCGAAACCGGGAAGGTCAAGGCCTCAGAATCAGGAGAGACGGGCAGGAGGGCGTTCTTCGACTCAGGAACTGCGAACTGCTGCGAGCGTCGTTAGACACGATCTGGACACGATGCCTTTGCAAGGTATTGAAAAGATTGAAAACAACGAAGGTTCGAATCCCTCCCTCTCCGCCAACATGAAAAGGCCCCTGCGTGGGGCCTTTTTAGTTTGTAGCGCTGCGTGATAGATTCGAACAACACAGCGCGCAGCACAGTCTTGTTGTCAAATAGGTGATTCGTCAGCATAAGGTGTGAGCGCAGGGGCGAGCTAGTGAGCTATGCAGCTAAAAAAGGCCTTTTCTTGCTGTCGACATTCAAATTAGCCAGGGGAGCAGATCATGCAATCTGGTCGAATCCGAAGGCTTACCACCGAACATCGGGCATAGTATTCAATCCCTGCACATCGAAATACGACTTGGCCTGTCTCCCGATCCTGCGAACTCTCTGAAATTGTCAATGCGCGGAACAGGAAGCTGACTAGACAATTTTTTTTACTATATATTGTTAGACTCGACCCCCTCGGTTTTGACCCCCTCGGTTTTTGATTGCCAGCGGGTTTGTCCCCGGTTGCGCAATTCGAAAACCGTGCAATCTGAGGCCAGCGCACGAACGACAGAATCATTATCGCCCGCCATCGATTGACTCAGATCCTGGTTGATATACGTTGGGATTGCTTGATTTCTACAAAATAAATAACGAAATCGGCAATGCGCTTTATTTTTTGGCGTAGCCGTTAGTAGTGAAAAAAATGGTTTGCCGCATTAGGGGAGTAGTGACGATGACTATCAAACGGTTCTTAGTTTCCGGGTTGGGGTGTTTCTGTTTAGGACTGGCGCACGCGGTGCCGGTCATAGAATTAGACGTCGATCCCACAACGCCCGGTACACAAAGCACGACGACCGTGACAACCGGTGACGTATTCTCGGTTTATGTCCTGATCAGCAGCGTTGAAGAAACCGACCCACTCAATGGGTTTCAGCTGACGGCCCTGTTCGATGCCATTGTGGTGGACGCACTAGATGTCGCGGATGGCGGGTTTCTACCCTCTCCACTTGTAACTTTATTCGATATTGACAACGCCGCCGGTACCGTTGAATTCGCAGAGGCCTCCCTCGGTGTCGTCAGTGCGTTCGGCGACGGCGTGCTTGCCCAAATCGACTTCCAGGCGACAGCGACGGGTGCGACGGCTCTCGACCTATCCGACGTACTGCTTTCAGGGCCGTTTGGCGTAGCCATCGATATCGCCGCATTCTCGGGAGCAACGGTCAACGTCGTCTCTGACGTTAGCGTTGCTGAGCCCTCAGTTACAGCGCTGTTGGGCCTTGGCGCGCTCGGGCTCATGATAAGTAGCAATAGCCGCATGTCGAACAGACGCGGGAAAGCCATACCAAAAACATAAATCCCTACAAGCGAGCAGACCGTGCCTGCACAAACTCTACGGCCTTAAGTCGTATCCAAGTCTTGTGTGAATAAGCCAATGCCAGGTCAAACATAGAATTGCAACGATAGGACCGTACCTACAGAAGGCGGCCCGAGGGAGGGGGAGTATGGATATTTCTAAACAACGTCAATTCGGATTCACTATTGTCGCCGGCTTCTTTTTTGCTGCGTCGGTTACAGCGGCAACAATTTCAACGCCTGACGTGAACGCCGATGGCGTGGTCAACATCTACGACCTTTCGCTGGTATCGAGTTGCTTCGGTGGAGACCCTCTTGCTTTGCCGCAATGCGCTCCGGCCGACCTCGACGAGGACGGCGAAATCTCGATGGACGATATCAACCTTGTCGTCAGCTCTTTCGGACAAACCATTGCAGCCAATACGCCGCCAACCGCGGACGCCGGATCGGACCAGTTGGCATTCGTGGGAGACACTGTCACTTTGGATGGCAGCGACTCCAGCGACCCAGACAGTGATTCGCTGTCGTTCTCCTGGTCCTTGATCGAGACACCCCCTCGCAGCCTAGCCGTACTTTCCGACGAAGACACGGTCAGTCCGTCATTTATCGTTGATTTACCGGGTGACTATACAGTGCAACTGGTCGTCGATGACGGCACGGAAGATAGCGCTCCGGACGTCGTTGTTATCAGCACGGAGAACAGCGCGCCCGTAGCCGATGCAGGGGCTGATCGAACTGGTCTTTGTCGGTGAGACGGCCACGCTCAACGGTGGCGACTCGACTGACGTAGACGGCGACCCGCTCAGTTTCGAGTGGACACTGATCCGTGTACCGGATGGAAGTACCGCCGCGCTTTCGGACCCCTTCGCCGTCAACCCAACAATCAATATCGACTTACCGGGCGCCTATGAGGTGCAACTGGTTGTTAACGACGGGAACGTCGACAGTGCCCCGGATAGCGTAACCATCGCTACCGGAAACAACCCGCCGGTTGCAAACGCCGGGGAGGACCAACTGGCTGCGGTGGGAGATACGATCATCCTCGACGGCGGCGCGTCGAGTGATGTGGATAGCGACGAGCTGACCTTCAGTTGGGCTCTGACCAGCGTACCCAGCGGCAGCACCGCGCTACTGACGGGCGCGACGTTCGTCAATCCGACCTTTACCATTGACCTTCCGGGGTCATACGTCGCCCAACTGATCGTAAGTGACGGTCTGGTGGACAGCGCACCCGACACCGTAACGATATCAACGACCAATACGGCACCGATCGCTGATGCAGGTCCCGACCAGTCCTTGCTGGTTGGCGACACGGTCTTACTGGACGGCAGTAGATCATTCGACGACGACGGCGACGAGCTGTCCTATTTCTGGTCTTTTGTCACTATTCCCGTCGGAAGCTCGGCGGAGCTTTCCGATCCGACGTGATCGAGCCGAGTTTTGGGTTGGATTTGTCGGGTAACTACGTTGCTCAACTGATTGTCAACGACGGCACCTCAGACAGCGAGCCGGACACCGTGACGGTATCCACCGAAAACACCATTCCAGTCGCCGATGCGGGAGACGATCAATCCGTCTTGGCCGGAAGCGTGGTCACGCTCGACGGCAGTAGGTCGAGTGACGCCGATGGTGATCCACTGACCTTCGCGTGGTCGCTCGTCACTGCCCCGGATAGCAGCAGCGCAATCATCTCTGACCCCACGGCGGGATAATCCGACCTTTACCGCGGGATCTTCCGGGCACCTATGTCGCACAACTTATCGTCAATGACGGAACGACGAGGCGCAGACAACGTTGCAATCACCGCGTCGACGGCCAATACGGCCCCGAGCGCCGATGCCGGGGACGACCAAGCGGTCCTGGTGGGTGAGACCGCCAACCTCAGCGCGGCCGGCTCGAGCGATCCCGACGGCGACCCCCTGACCTATAGCTGGACCCTGGTGACCGCACCCAGCGGCAGCACCGCCAGCCTGGTCGGCGCGACCACCGCCACGCCGTTGCTCACGCCCGATGTGGCCGGCGACTACGACGTCCAGCTCATCGTCAACGACGGCGCGCTGAACAGCACACCGGATACCGTGACGATCACCGCGTCGACGGCCAATACGGCCCCGAGCGCCGATGCCGGGGACGACCAAGCGGTCCTGGTGGGTGAGACCGCCAACCTCAGCGCGGCCGGCTCGAGCGATCCCGACGGCGACCCCCTGACCTATAGCTGGACCCTGGTGACCGCACCCAGCGGCAGCACCGCCAGCCTGGTCGGCGCGACCACCGCCACGCCGTTGCTCACGCCCGATGTGGCCGGCGACTACGACGTCCAGCTCATCGTCAACGACGGCGCGCTGAACAGCACACCGGATACACTCACGATTTCGGCGACCGTGCTGGTCGACGTGGTGGCCAACAACGATCTTGGCAACACACGTTCGGACCTGGCGGTAACCTTACCGGTACTTGACAACGACACGCCGACCGCCGGACTAACCGTGGCAAGCGTCACGCAGCCCGCCGATGGTCAGGTGACGGTCAATGCCGACAACACCATTACCTACCGTCAGGCAGGATTGGCCTTCGAGTCGGACGGTTTGAATGTGTATCGGAGTCAGTGTTCTTCGTGCCACGGCATATCGGGATTCACTGGCACCGACACCTTCACCTATAACGCGACGGATGACACGGCCAGTGACTCCGCTTCCGTAACGGTCAATGTCACATCATTCGATTCGCTTGGTATCGACATTTCCGGAAGAGCGCTGACGCTCTGCGCCAATTTGCCGTCAATTCGTCAACACGAGAATTGCCTGGGTTTGACAAATAGCGATATCGAGACGATCGGCAACTTCCTCATTCGAGCGTTTTGACGGAACATTCAAAAGATCTTGCTTCGTTATCCCCTGTATCGACAGGGGGGTGACGGGAGCACCAACCGATCGCACACAGAGTGTGAGAGAAGGTGGGAATTGCCCGCTTGCTGACCTTGGTACGCCACCATGGGTATCCCGAAAACATCCATTCCGTGTAAGAGCCTATGTTCGTCGTTGCATTTGCGCAATGGCGTCAGGGTGGAGCGGATTGTGGCTGCCAGGAGGGCACGCCTCTCGCGAATTGCGCCCCGCGCGACCTATGTCGCGCTTCGTTACATTGTCGGGGCAGCTCTTGATTCACCCGTACGAGACGTACGCCGATGAAGTAGCGCCGCGGCTGGGCCAGATGGGCCAAGACGTGACGATGTACTGCCGCTCGATCGAGCACGAGCAGGCCGAACGATCGAGCGACTACAACGGGATTCGACTGGTCCACCTCCCAAGCATTCGGACGAAGTTCTTCGACTTGGTGAGCCACACAGTGCTCGCTACGTTCCAAGTGCTGTTGAAGCGGAAGGTCGATGTCGCGTACTACTGCGACTCGTCCCACCGCCTCCACTCTGACTTAACGAGACGGGATTCCGGTTGACAGCGCTTCGAAGCGTTGGAATGCGGGCGTTCTGTATGGTTGAGAAATACTACGGGAAATCAGAAAAAGGGCTTTTGTGGGATTTATGCCCCAGGTTTCCCGGCACTTACCAGGAGACCTTGACTTCCTGAATGACCTGCGGCGTGCCGCGGTGCACGGTGAAGCTGATGTTCTGGTATTCGACCGTGGTACCCACCGGGGCACGTCCTGGGCCTTGTCCAGCAGGAAGCCGGCCAGGCTGGCGTACCTACCCTTGGGTAGGGCAATGCCCAGTTCTTGGGCCAGCAGATCGTCCAGATCGATGCGGGCGCTCACCAGGTAGTGTTGTCGCCCAGGCGCTTGATCCATTGTGTGACCCGCTCCTGGTCGTCGTATTCGTCCTGCATGATCCTCGACGACTTCTTCAAGAATATCCTCGATACTGACGATCCCCTCGGCACCGCCGAATTCGTCGACCACCACCATCATCTGCGCGCCGGCCTTGCGCAGGTCCGAGCAGCAGAGTCCTGGATGCTCTCGCCGGGTGCGACGTAGTCGACCGGCTTGACGTAGGGCAGTATGGGTTCGTCCTTGTCGACGCCGAGCAGTTCCAGGGTATCGAGCACGCCGACGATACGGTCTACCCGTCTCCTGGTAGACAGGGATGCGCACGTGCGATTGCTCGATGGCCGCCTTGACCGCCTCGCCGCAAGTGTGCCGCGTTCGACCGTCGTCACGTCGATCAGCGGCATCATGACCTCGCGCGCGCTGGTCTCGCCGAAATTGAACAGTACGGCGGATCATATCCTGCTCGATGGGTTCGATATCGCCCCTCGTCGGAGGACATCTGCATCATGGATCGTGATTTCTTCACGCAGGGTGAACGGATTCCTGTCCTGGCGACCGCCGCCGACCAGCCTGGACAACATGCGGGCCAGGAAGCTGAAGACCAGCAGGATGGGATAGAAGAGCATGGGAGCAGAATCGCAGCACGAAGATCGCCTGGGGCGTTAGCCGTGTCGGCGCGCTGCTGAAACACGCTCTTGGGCACGATCTCGCCGAATACCCAGATCAGCGGCGCGACCAGGACAACGGCCAGCCAGCTGTACGCCGGACCGAACAGCTGGATCATCAGCGCGGTCGCCATGGTCGTATTGGTGACCACCGCGATGTTGGTGCCGACCAGGGTGGTGGACAGCAGCCACTCGGGTTTCTGCAGCATCTCCAGCGCCAGCTGCGCGCCCTTCGAACCCTTGGCCGCTTCGTGGCGCAGCTTCATGCGGTCGGCGCTGACCACGCCGATTTCCGAGCCGGAAAAGAAGCCCTCGGCGATCAGGCAGATCACCATGACCAGGATCGGTCAGTCCGATATCCATAGCGCCCTCGATTTGCCTCGGCTGATGGTGACGTCAGACATCGCGTTGCCGGCCCTTCGTTCGGCTCGTCAGTGACTGATCGCTTCGCCGATCGGCTTCGCTCAGATCTGCGCAGCATGGTTCTGCTCATCGGGCGTTGGCGCTGGTGTCAACAGACAGGGTGTGGATGCGATTGGCGACCACCGTCGCACGCTAATGACCAGCGCCGTGCAGCTCGACGTTTGCGCCCTCGGCCGGCAACTCGCCGAACTCGTGCAGCAGGAGCCCGCCGATGGTCTCGAACTCGGAGGCGTCCAGATTGCACGTCCAGCTCCTGGCTGAACTGGGCGATGGACATGGCAGCCGTCGACCTGGGTGCGTCCGTCGACCAGGGTCGCTTTCGGTGCTCGTCCTGCAGGGTGTCCGAGGGGCTGGGGATGTCGCCGAAGATGCACTCCAGCAGGTCCTCCATGGTGACCAGCCCGGTGACGCCGCCGTACTCGTCGACCGTGAGCGCCAGCGACAGCTTGCGCTTGCGAAAGGTGTGGAACAGGTCGGCGACCGACTTCGTCTCGGGCACGAAATACGGCTCGCGCAGCAGATCTCGGGAGCTCGCTCGGCGGTCGTCCTGCAGATTCTGTCCCAGGTCCGGCGCCCAGCAGGTCCCGGGCGTAGAGGACGCCCGACGACGTTGTCCCGGTGTCCGTCGTAGACCGGGACCTTGGTGTGGCGGGTGCGGCTGTAGCTCGGCGCACGCATCTCGCACCGGCGATGTCGGCGGCAGGAAAAAGATCTGCGAGCGCGGCGTCATGAGCTCGTCGCACGGTCTTGTCGCCGAAGTCGAAGATCTGGTCGATGTACTGCGCCTCCTCGTGGTCGAGCACGCCCTCGCCGACCGCCTCGTGCGCCAGGTGCGCACCATGTCCTCGGTGATGATGTTGCCCGGCGAGCGCTCCTTGCCGACGATCAGGGTGATGAAACCAGTCGGCGACCAGCCGCACCATCCAGCGCAGCGGCGTGATCAGCCGGGCGAAGAGGTCGATCGGCCGGCTCTGAAAGGTGGCGAAAGCGACGTTGTTGCGGATCGCCAGGGTCTTGGGCGTGATCTCGCCGACCAGCAGCAGGATCGGCACCATGATCAGCAGGTTGACCCACTTGTTCTCGGCGCCCAGCAGCTGGATGACGACCGCCGCCGAGATCACCGAGGCGGCGACGTTGACGAACTCGTTGCCGATCAGGATGGTGACGATGAGCCGCCGCGGCTCGCTGAGCAGGCGCTCGATCAGAGTCGATGCGCGGGTTGTCGTCGCGGCGCATCTGCTCCAGCTGCAGCTGGTCAGCGAGAAGAGGCTGGTCTCGGAGCTGGAAAAAAAGCCGGAAAACGCCATCAGGACGACAAACAGGATCAGTTCGATCCAGAGGGTGATATCCAATGGCAGACTCTAGGTGCTCTTTTTATGAGTTACGTCGATGTTACAGAATTATGACGCTCGATGAGCAGCTTATTTTTTAATCAAAATCAAAGTTGTGCCAATGAGGGCCGGACTTGGAGGGGCTGGCGCGGCTTTTTGCGGCTGCGTTTGTGACAGCTGTCCTGACGAACTGACTCGTAGCGTGCAGTAGCCGGTGGCCGCTCCTGCGCATCCTCGCATCCGCGGCATTGATTATTCCCTTCACGTCACAGGCGCCGCGCCTATTGTCCCGGCTGCGGTGCGGTGCGCAGGGCCGAAAGTGCGGCCTTGTTGGTCGGGTTGCGAAGGCTGAACTGTTTGCTGGTGAAGATATCCGCGCCGTAGGGGGCGTCTTCATCCGCTCCATCCAGCGATCTGACTCGTTGCATGCCTCGCTCACCTCCTCGTCAGAACGGCACACGACGGCCGCGCCATCCTGCAGGTAAAAATGCATGCCGTAAATTCGGCCGAATGATCTTTCCCGGAGGGTTCTCTGACCAGTCAACCATACCGGCGGCGCTAGATCCCAACAGCGACATAACGAGCGACGGCAACCGGTATAAAGGTACCGCCCGAGTTTAAGGGGGCCGCGCTTCCCATCGATTACGATCAGTGGTGTAGAGACCAGAAATTCGTACATGTCACCGGTGAAGTCTTCGCGATCCGACATGAGCTTGCCGATATTCTTTGTACAGTCCGTAGTTCGGCCCGAGAAACGGCAAGTGGTCGCCGAACACCACGATCAACGCTTCCGGATCGTCCTTTCGGAGTTGCTCCAGCATATCCATCAGGTCCCGCGACTTATAGTACAAATGATTGATGTACCCCTTAAGCAGATCCGAATCTCCGCCCACAGTCACGCGATCTGGATAGCGCTCGTTCGTCGGGTAGGGCAAGTGCCCATGAATGGTGAGCATGTAGTTGAACACGGGGCGCTGTTCGATAGTCTGCAATTGATCGAACACCTGCTCGTAATAGCTGTGATCAAGCAGAAAATTGCCGACCGAATCGGTGGTGTCGAACTGCGGCTTGCTCCAGTAAGTGTCGAATCCGACCAGCTGATAGGCATGGGTGCGATTCCAGAAGCCGGCCACGTTCGGGTGAGAGGCCACGGTGCTGAAGCCGGCATCGCGTAACATAGCCGGTAGGCAAGGTGAGGTGCGGCGCAGCCGGCCTTCAAAGAACACCGCATTTTCGGTGACCGGGAATCCGCACAATGCTTCGAACTCTGCCGATTCGCCGTGTAGCCGCCGAACACCGGCGCCATGGCGGTACTGCGGCCGGTTTCGTCCCACAAGGCGTTGAACGCTTCGGGAAACGGGTTTTCCGGCACTCGTTCGGTGCCGAGCGTGTTCGGATCGAAGAATGGAACTCGAGCACAACCATGTGCACGTTGCGTTTGTCGATGGTGTCCCGCGGCCTTGCCTGCGCGCCGGGCATGGATTGCAAGGCGGCGGTTACCTCGGATTTGACCGGTATCTGTCCTACCTTGGCTATGGTGCGCACCGATTCCTGCAGGATATGCAGGCCGAGTCCGCGACGCTTGAAGTTTTCCGGCTGGTTCCACACCGAGTTGCCGAAGTTGCGGTCCAGCGCTGCGCGCAGGTCTTCGCTGTAAAAAAAGGTCAAGGATATGACGGCGCCGGTCAAGCCGAGCGTGGCCCAGGTGGCGATGGTCCGCCAACGCACCAGCAGGGCAAAAGCAACCAACGGCAACGCAATCGCAACGATGGCTGCCCACAACATCCAGCCTTTCCAAAGCAGGAACAGGTTCTTGATGTGGATGAAGTCATCTGGGCTGATCGGAGTGCCGAGCACTACCAGCTTGCCCGCGTTACCGGCCTGGAAGCCGACGATCAGGATGCCGGCGAGTACCATGGTGCGCCGCCAGCTTCGCGTCAGTGCAAGGCACAACAGGCTGACCACCAGATTGCCCGCATAATCTCTATACCAGAAACGCTGGTCGAGGCGAAGTTCCAGCGTGTGGTCGAGTACCAAGCGCACCGCCAGCGTTAACAGCAGGGTCAGCAGAATGACAGGGAGGAGGTGCGTCACCACTCGGATCAACGCGCTCTCGCGGATGGATTGCGTCATGATTAGGGACTCACCGGATTTAGCCGGCTCAAGTTTACTTTGCGGGTAGAGTGAAGTGTCGATTTCCCGGGTGACGGCTGTCTTTCAAGCATTATAGCGGCAAACTGTAGTCTCATTCCGTCTGTCTGCGTCGGTGCTTGATGTTGTGTCAAGTCAAATACAATCTGGCGCCCTGAATCTGTAATGCCGTCGCGAGGTCGGCGCTGTGGGCAGCGGCCGAACTCCGGTTGATGCGATTACGCTGATTCAATCCGCGTGACAACGGGGTGAAGCGGCGAGCAAGCCTGTTTCCGTCTTCAGCCTTTACCCTCAATTACCTACCGGATTATGGTTGGCCCCCAATCGGGCTGGACGGTGTTTTACCCTGCCGACCTCAGCGGTTTGAGATGACGCGTTCGGTGGCGAGGTGGTGGGGTTCAGTCTACCTGTTGGCGTGGCGGCCAAAACGCATGAACGAACGGAGCTGGAATCGATCACGCCGTCGCCGCCTTCTCCTCGGCGATGGTCTCGATCATCCAGTCGAGAAAGGCGCGCATCTCGTCGGTGAGTTTCCGGTTCTCCTGATAGACCAGGTAGTAGCCCTCGGGCACAGGCAATTCGATGCCCAACGGATTGACCAACTGACCGTAGCGCATCTCCCGCGCCACCAGATCGCGGTCGGCCAACACGATCCCGAGGTTCTCCATCGCGGCGCCAAGCGCCAACGAGGTACTGGAGAAACTCAGGCGTTTCGCTGACTTGGGCCGCGTCAGGCCGAGCTCGGCAAGAAAATCGTCCCACTCCTCCGGTCGATTCGACACGTCGATCAGCGGCTGCCGGGCGAGGTCGGCCGGCTGTTTCAGGTCCGGCTTGGCCTCCAGGAAACCCGGGCTGCACACCGGCACCGCGACCACCTCGCGCAGAAAGCGCCGCTCGACGCCGTGCCAATCACCGTCGCCGTAGTAGATCGCCATGTCGGTGTCGGACCGGGTGAAATCGATCGGACCGCTGTTTGGACTCAGGCGCAGCTCGATGTCGGGGTGAAGTTGCTGGAACTCCCCGCACCCGGGGCACCAGCCAGCGGGTCAGGAAGGCCGGTGCGACGCTGACGTTCACTGCCCCGGTAGTGAACGATGTGATCAGGCGGCGGGTCGCGACATCGATCTCGTCGAGCGCATGACCGACCGGTTGCAGATAGCGTTCACCTGCGATCGTGAGCTCGACCTTGCGGCGCGGTACGCCGGAAAAGGCTGCACCCCGAGGAAGGACTCCAGCGACTTGACCTGGTGACTGACAGCCGAGGGCGTAACGAACAGCTCCGCTGCCGCCTCATGGAAGCTTCCGCGGCGTGCAGCTGCCTCGAAGGCCCGTATCGCGTTAAGTGGCGGCAGGCGTCTGTTCATCGGGTTTCTTTAGTTGATAATTTTTCATCAAAATCGCCAAAAAATGTCGTTTGTAGTGATTGCCCTGACAGCCTAATATTCAGCGCAATGCAACCTAAGATACTTTAATTCATGGAAAAAGTCTTTTTTATTTCCGAATTATTCTTCAGGTGAATGCCTTGATCGATACTTTAATAGATGATTATTTTTTGGAGAAAAATGATGCAAACGAACGACGAATTTGACATCCGCTTGAACGCGTACGGCAACGCCGATGTCGACTACTACCTGGCTGGCCAAGGCACGCGATATGCGGGCCGAGGTCATAGCCAACTGGTACGGGGCGTTGAAGAAGATGCTGCGCAGCGTGATCTGCCAGCCGCTGTTCGGTTGCAACGCGCCGGCGCTCAGCCACTGATAGCGTAATGCACGGCGCCGGGGCCGGATTTCGGCCCCGAGTTGCCGTGTGGCTTGGCCGAATAACGACCGGCCGCACATCGGCGCCCGGACGGGTTCTCCTGTCCAGGCGGCGTATCGACTTTGCCGCACGCACGGCCCTGGCATCTTCTGGCGAGTAAGGCCTGGCCGGGCCACAGCATCGCGCAGGCGACCGCCTCGTTGCCGTTTCCGAAGAGAGCAAAGAGAAGGGGTCAAAGAGAAGGGGTCAAATCTAGCAATATATGGTAATCGAAGGCTTGTCATGGAACATTAGGTAGCGTAATCACCCCCGTATGTCGCGATATACATATCTTAAGAGGCTGCGCACGGTAAACCGCGATGAGTGCATCTCGATGATCGTGCGAGGAGACGCAGATCCGCTACCCTTTGATCAAACTTTTACCAGAACCGTATGGACGCGGGACCGAATGATCCCGGTAACCGGCGGGCATCTGAGAAACATCGTCACCGATAACCGTCCGGTGCCCGATAACGCACCGCTCATCACTTACCCGGAAAGCAGTATTTTGGGGCAGATGCTCTACCGCAAGTGTCAGTCATGGCGATCGACTCAACGGAAGTTGCGGCCGATCTGCGAAACCGCTTTTGCCGCGGGTATTCGCGAAATGGTCCTGCGTGGTAAAGGTGTTGCATTGTCCACGACGTGCCGTGCTGTCAAGGTGTCAAACGCGAGGATGACGTGCTGACCGTCGCCGAACTGATGGATCGCTGGGCGCAACAGGGTTGCGTACGCTGGATAGGGATCAGGCCAGAAAGACAAATGCCCATGACCGAGGTCAGGAACGTCGTTGTCGATGAGCGACAAGGGTTGGTGGGCGATCGCTACGCGGGTCTCAGCGGCAAGCGACAGGTGACTTTATTGCAGTACGAGCACCTGAAGGTTATCGCCTCGATGGTGAGCCAGGATGATGTCTCGCCGGCATCGTTGCGCAGAAATCTTGTCGTTCAGGGTATTAACCTGCTGGCGCTGAAGGGCCGAAGGTTCAGCGTGGGTGCTGCGGTTTTGGAGTACACCGGGCTTTGTCACCCATGCTCCCGCATGGAGCAGATTCTCGGTTGCGGCGGTTACAACGCGGTGCGCGGCCATGGTGGTATCACAGCGCGGGTGATCCGCGGTGGGGTGATTCGCTTGCGGGCTGCCGTTCAGCCGCTCGCGGAGCCGTGATGGCAGAGTCCTGTCCAGTCTACGGTTCCGATGACAAGCGCGGATACGATCGATTGGGTGATGCAGCCAATAGCGGTCGGTTGGTTTCTGCTCCATGCGTGGGTTCCCTGCGGTTGAACAGGTAAGTATGCGGTCGGTGAACTCCCCGGTGTTTCACACCGTCAAGTAAGCGTAAACAAGACAGCTCCAGTGCAAGCCCTACAAGTTTACGTATTTACCCGTTGCTGGAAATTGTGTGAGATGGTCTGTGGTCGCGCCCCGTACCGATTTGCCGATCGTTTGCGCACGGCGTCACCATTGACGATGCCGGTTAGCAAGACTTGAGCGAAGAAAAACTGCATCCGTTGCGCGACGGCGCTGTCGACCAGATCGTATTCGAAACCACACATCGTCGCGAGAATGATTCTCGCTATCACCTAGAAGTTCGCTTGCAGTATCTGCCGACCGAGGAGCCAGCGCTTTTTGTTGCCGTTGCCCAGGACATCAATGAGCGCACGGTTGCCGAGCAACGCCGCTATCAGCGGCATGCCGCTGACAATTGCGAACATGTTCGCCCTGCCCAAGTTGTGCAAACGCCCTTATTCCATGCTGCGGCCCGAAAATGGCGGGTCAGGTGGCCTTGGTAAAGCAGACCGCAGGCAAGGTTACCGGCATTTAATTCGTTCTCACCGAGGCTGATCTTGCCACGACGATTTGATGTCTGGGGTTGTTCTACTTTGCATGGGCAGCACAAAAGATAGTCGCTATTCGTTAAGACGGCGTTAAGCTTGTTCCCCGATCATTCACTGCATCTTGAATAGGGGGGTGGTCATGGGGTTGGCCGAAAAACCGGCGATCGAACATCTGATCCTGCTGGCCAGTGGCGAGGCCGTCGCAACCGCTCAACCCGAGCGTGTGGCGATCGAGCAGTTCATCCATCAGGTGTTTGCCGACGCATACGGTGCGGATATCAGCCAATTCATGCCGATATTGCTGTGTCTGAAAGACCCTTGTGACCGACCGCACTCCGCCTTGGGGATGCCGACCGGCGAAGGCCGGTTTGCTGTTTCTCGAAACCTACCTCGATACGCCGATCGAACAAGCCTTGGCGCTCGCGTTTGCGCCGCCCGTCGTTCGTTCAGGGGTGGAGGTTGGCAATCTGGCGGTCGTTGATCGCGGCGGGGTGCGCCTGTTGTTCAGCGTATTGACCGCGTTTCTGTATGCGGCCAAGTACGAGTGGGTGGTCTTCACCGTGGGTCCCCTGGTGGTCAACACCTTTTTGCGCCTCGGCCTGCCGCTGACCGACCTGGGACCGGCCAGGCCCGAACGCTTGTCGGCGTCCGAGCGCCTCGCCTGGGGCAGCTACTACGATCAGAAACCGCACGTGATGGCGGGCCGCGTTGCTGGAAAATATAGCGGGTTTGTACGTTCCTTTGTGGGTGGGGGCATCGGCAGTGCTGCCCGGTTTGCAGGCCGTCGGCCTGAACGGTTGCGTGGGTCTGGATGCCTCGATCCTGGTCGGGGCGATCGCCGCTTCGCGACCCAGCAGCCTGATGCCGAAGCCCGTCGCCAGATCATAGAGGAGGTGCTGCGCACGCACGGCCCGGTGGACGTGTTGATCAACACTGCCGGTCTGCTCAGCTACCGGCCCTTTGCGGAGAAAGATCCCGCGCTGCTCGAACGCATTGTGCAATTTCACACCCTGGTACCCATGCTGTTGGCTCGCCAACTTTTACCGGCGATGATCGAGCGCGGTGAGGGGAAAGTGGTGAACGTCGGTTCTACCTTCGGCTCGATCGTCTTTGCCTGGTTCGCCGCTTATTCCACCAGCAAGTTTGCGCTGCGTGGGTTCTCCGAGGCGCTACGTCGCGAGCTCGATGGCATCGGTGTCGGTGTCAGCTATATTGCGCCGCGCGCGGTGAAGACGGCCTTCAATACGCCGGCGGTCTATCAGATAGCCGAAGCGACCGGGATGAATATGGACAGTCCGGAGTGGGTTGCGAAACAAATTGTAGCTTCGATTCTGAAAGATCGTAAAGAAGTCTACCTGGGGTTTCCCGAGTCGTTGTTCGTGCGCATCAACGCGCTACTGCCGCGCGTGGTGGATGTTGTCCTGCGCAAGCAAAACCAAAAGATGATGGCATTTGTAAAACGAGGAGAAACATGAAAAAGCCACTGTTTGCGGTCTGCGCACTTGGGATAATTTTAAGCGGTGCGGGCTCTGCTGACGTACCCCAGGACGTCGGTGCGGTGCGCGCCGAGTGGGCCAGGATCAAGTGACAACTTCCCAAGCAGCAAGGTGAGGCGGCATTTGAAACCCTGGCACAACGTGCCAATGATATCAGCACGTCCTTGCCGGGCACGGCCGAGCCCCTGATCTGGAAGGCCATGATTCTCGCCTGCAAGGCGGGGGAGAGCGGTGGTCTGGGCGCATTGTCCCTGGTGAAAACGCTCGCGAGTTGTTACTCGAAGCCGAAACCATAAACGCGGATGCAATGGACGGTTCCGTCTATACATCAATGGGTAGTCTGTACTGCCAGGTACCGGGGTGGCCGTTGGCGTTCGGTAGCGACGACAAGGCGTGCGCTTATCTGGAAAAGGCGCTGTCCATCAATCCGGACGGTATAGACGCAAACTATTTTTACGGGGATTTTTTACTGAATCAGGGCGACTATGCGGCCGCCGCCAAGGCCTTCGAAAAGGCGATACAGGCCCCGCCGCGTGCCGAGCGACCGCTGGCGGACCAGGGTCGTCGCCAGGAAGCCGAGGCGGGCTTGGTCAAGGCGCGCGCGAAACTCTGACCAAGTAAGCCTATAATGATGGCCAGTTTGCCGCTGGCATCCCACCAATATGGTGACCTAATCAACCATGCGCATTTTGCTTGCGGAGGATGACTCGTCTCTGGGTCAAGGGCTGACTACCGGGTTGCAGAAACTGGGCTACACGGTGGATTGGGTGCGCGACGCTATCCTTGCCGAGTCGGCTGTGTCGGATGCGGACGATATCGATATCATGATCCTCGACCTGGGTCTACCACGCCAAGACGGGTTGGAGGTTCTGCGCACGCTGCGCGCCAAGGGCAGTGATCTTCCGGTACTGGTATTGGCCGCGCGCGATACCGTGGAAAACCGTATTCAAGGGCTTGACCAGGGGGCGGACGACTACTTGGTCAAGTCCTTCGATCTGCACGAACTGGCGACACGCCTGCGAGCCATCGAGCGGTGGCCGCGCCGCGCCGCAGTTGCGCTACGGGGATCTGGAACTGGATCCCGCGGCACGTACCGAGACCCAGGGCGGGCGGTCACGCTCTCGCTGCATGAGCTTTCGATACTCGAAAATCTGATGAGCGACATCGGACGGGCGTTGAGCCGGCAACAGATCGAAGCGTCTCTGTACGGCTGGAAAGAAGGCGTCGAGAGCAACGCGGTAGAAGTCCATATTCATCATCTACGCAAAAAGCTGG
Source organism: uncultured Gammaproteobacteria bacterium (assembly GCA_963719025.1). GTDB lineage: Bacteria > Pseudomonadota > Gammaproteobacteria > Chromatiales > Chromatiaceae > Thiosocius. The sequence goes on from CAVRBK010000112.1 coordinate 30,319, forward strand.
GCAAGGAGTTGATCCGTACCGTGCGCGGGGTCGGTTACCTGGTGCCGAAAAGGACGAACGATGGGCGCTAGCTTCTCGATCCGAAAACGCCTTTTGCTGGGGCTGCTGAGCGCGCTCTTTATCACTTGGCTGGCGGTTCTGTGGCTTGCCTATCTCGCGACTACTCACGAAGTCGAGGAAGTCTACGATGCGGCGCTGGCGCAGTACGCGCGGGTGATGGCAACTTTGATGGTGCACGAGGCGCGGGAACAGGCCCTGGTAAGTGCCGACATCGCCCAGGTGGTGGCAGAACTCGGACCCGAGCGCATTGCCGCTTCCCCCCTATTGATGAAGTTGATCGGAGAATACATCGATAACGGTCGCGGTAGCGGCAACGACTATCTGAAACTGGATTGGACAACGTCAATTGGCGAACACCCCTATGAGTCCAAGATCGCTTTTCTGGTGAGGACCCAGGATGGCCGGGTATTGCTGCGTTCATCGGCCAAGGCGCCGCTGGATGAGTTCGCCGACGGGTTTCGCATGGTTGGACAAAACGGCAGTAGCTGGCGAGTCTTCGGTTTGAGCGAGTCGGTGCTGGGGTTGCGTGTCATGGTGGGCGAGAACATCGACGTTCGTTCAGAGATCGAGGCGTCTATACTGGCCAACGGGCTGTGGCCGATGCTGGCGGCGTTCCCGGTGATGGCGCTGTTTATCTGGGGCGTGGTCAGCAAAGGCCTGCGCCCGCTAAAGGTGCTTACGGATACCTTGAGGCGCCGCTCGCCGACCTCGTTGGAAGTGATCGCCGACACCGATACCCCGCAGGAAGTGCAACCGCTGGTCGCGGCGCTCAATCAGTTGTTCGGGCGTGTCAGTCAGGCCTTGGACGACGACGGCGCTTCACCGCCAATGCCGCCCATGAATTGCGTACGCCGCTGGCGGCGCTGAAGACGCACGCGCAGGTACTGCAGATGCAGGCCTTGGGCGACACGCGTGCCAGCGTCGATCAGATGTTGGTCGGCATCGACCGCGCTACACATCTGCTGGGGCAGTTGCTTACGTTGGCGCGCACAGAGGCCCGATCCAGCGATGAATTCAAAACGCAGTCGGTCTGCCTCGCCGATACCGCGCGGCAGGTGGTAGGGGATGCGGCCGGCATGGCTATAGAACGGGAGATACGCCTGGAACTGGATGATCAGAGCGACGACGCGCGGGTATGTGGTGATGCCTCGCTGCTGCAGGTGCTGTTACGCAACCTGGTGGATAACGCGATAAGATATTCGCCCGTCGATGGCCGTGTCGAGGTGTCGATCAGACGACAGGCACAGACGGTGACGCTGAGCGTTTGTGATACCGGCCCGGGTATCCCGGTGGATCAGCGAGAAGCCATGTTTCAGCGATTTCAGCGTGGCGTTGACGTACAGGAAACGGGCGCTGGGCTGGGTTTGTCGATCGTCAATCAGATCGCCCGTTTGCACCACGTCGCGATCAGCCTGTCGGAGGTCGATGGCGCACAAGGACTGCGGGCGAACCTGGCCTTCGCCCTGGCCATGCGATAAATGGTGCAATGCCCAGAGCCCCTGACAGGCGATGCTTGCACACTGCGCGGTTGTACACTGCGCAGTGTGCAAACAAGCTCACTGCCTGGGTCGATCCCGGTGGTTAACCCGCACGTATCAACTTTGATGAGCTCTCGCTTGCCCTTTGAATCCACAGCCGTTTTTAGTTCAGTCCATTCCTGGGCTTCACCGCTGTGGGGTTCATGGGGGCTTGCGCGAAATTCGATCCCGACGGATTTTTCTCAGTCGGACAAATCCGCCGGGGGCGGATTTAGCCAGCTTCAGCTGGCCCGTAGGTAAACTACAGGGATGTCGTCTTCAAATACATTTGCTGATTAATAGTCGAATATTGCTACCTTTTGCATCGAGAAATTCGAACTGAAGACGACCCGCTGGTACGCCCCAATTCGGTTCCGAAAACGCTCGGGTTGCTGCGTCCAGGCAAGGCACTACACAAACAAGGCATTGCGCGCAGCCTCGGTGATTGCGGATACCGCCGGGTGCTTGATGCGACGCTCCGCGGAGATCAGATAGTAGCGCTCGGTGATCTCCTGCGTGCGTCCGATTACCGTCACGCCATACTTATCCAACACGTCCTGTTCGACCGCGCTGGGTGATGAGAACACACCAATGCCGTGTTCGCCAAAGGCCTTCATCAGCGCGCGGTCGTTGAACTCCGCCACCACGACGGACTGATCGCATGACGTTCGAACCAGGCTTCCAGGTTGCGCCGCAGGTTGCTGCCGCTGCTCGGCATCAGCATGCTGCGTGCCATCCAGGTTGGCAGGAAAGTCTTCCTTTAACGTCTCAGCCTGGGCCGGTGTGGCGAAGAAGCTTATCCCGGACTCTCCGAGAATGTGGTTGTAGGCGCGGATGTTCAGCGTGGGGCTGATCGGACTGTCCGCCAGCACGACGTCGAGTTTGTGCACCGCAAGATCGGCGAGAAGATCCACCAGCGGCGCCTCGTGGCAGATAAGCCGCACCGGTTCGGCCATCTGCAAGAACGGGTTCCAGCACCCGGTAGGTCAGCAGCTTGGGGACGACCATGGCAATACCCACTTTCAGCGTGAGTCCCGTCCCGGGGGTGTGGCCATCCAGCACGTCCTGCAACTCGACGCCCAGACGAAACATCTCGTCCGCGTAAGAGAAAACCAGGCGACCGGTCTCTGTCAGTACCAGGTTTCGGCCATCCCGCTGGAACAGTTTCGCCCCCACCTGCTGCTCAAGATCGCGTAACTGCCCGCTGATAGTCTGCGGGGTCAGGTAGAGGATCTCAGCGGCCTTGGTGATGGAGCCGTGACTGGCCACCGACCAGAAGTAGCGCAGGTGTTTCAGATTGAGCTTGAGCATTTAATTGTTCCGGGATTGTTTAACTCAGAAACAGATTGGCACTTCTCGTACTCAAATTGCTCGTCATGGATTATCCTGTTTCGGAGGTCGTCACCGGAGAAATTGAAGCGTTTCACAATTTCCTCCCGCCCGGCTGAGCCGGGCCTCAGTCAGATTGCCGCAGCGAGCGCGCACCGCAGCCAGCAGCCCGATCAGATCGCCCGGAGGAACTCGGCCGACCAGCGCAGCGAGCCAGGCCGGGCGTGTCCGGATTACCAGGATCGCGATCACCGCGGCAACGGCGATGGGCCAACTGCTTTTGACCAGCGCGGGTACGCCGTCATAGGCCAGCGGCACCAGCAGGATCAGGCTCAACAGAGCCAGCCAGGGAAGCGCGGGCAACAGTGAGAAGGCGTGCTGTTTCTCTGTCAGTTGATGCATCAGATAAAGAAAGCGTGCCATCAACAGCGCGGTACCGACCGCCGCGATCGGCAACATCCAAAAAAAGATCCAGGACCATTTCCCTGCCGCTTCGAGCACGGCCAGGCTCAACAACGCTTTGGCCAGCGCACCGGAAGTGAACGGCAGGCCGGCCAGCGCCAGCGCGGGAAACAGCAGGAGTAAGAACATCCAGCGGGAGTGTGACGACTTGACTACCCCGACGCCGAGAAACAGCGCGCCCTTGGCCAGTCCGTGATGCGCGGCAAACAAGGTTACCGCGGCGATAATCCCGGCTGCCGCGCCTGGCTCGATCAGGGCGAGACCCAAGCGCGCAGACCAGGGTGCCCATTTTGCCGATACTGGAATAAGCCAGCACCACCTTGGGGTTCTGTTGCGGCAGACCCAGGGGCACGGCGATCAATGCACCGGCGGCACCGGCGACGAGCAGTAGCAGGCCCCACTCAGGCAGGCTTTCATGGCCAAACGGCAGAAAGCGCATCCAGCCGATCAGCGCGGTCTTGATCATCGCACCGCTCAGCACGGCGCTGGCCGGCACCGGCGCGGCGGGGTGCGCCAGCGGTAACCAGACGTGCAGTCCGATAACCCCCGCCTTGATACCGAAGGCCAGCATCAGCAGCGCAATTTCCGCTGTTCCGGCACCGATCAGCTGCGCCGGACTTGGGGTCAGCGTACCGGTGCGCCAGTAGATCATGATGAACGCGAACAGCAGTGCAAATTCGGCCACCAGCGTCATTACCAGGTAGATACGGCCGGCACGCCGGGACGACCGTCGTTGCCATCGTGCACCACCAGCCCGTAGGCCGCGAGTCCCATCAACGCAAAGCCCAGGTAGAAGCTGACCAGGTCCTGACCCAGGATGAGCGCAAAATTTCCGCTCATCGCCAGCAGAAAGAAGATGCGGAAACGCGACCGCATCGGCATCGACTTGTGTCTGTGCGGCAGTATGGGCCGCGGCCAGCATCCACAGCAGCGACGAAAACAGCAGGAATACAGCGGCATTGGCGTCCAGTCCGAAGCGCGCTCCGAGCAGCAGCCAGGGGATGTCGATGCTGGTACCGGCGGGTACCAACGATGGCCGCAGCAGCGCCGGCAGTGCCGCAAGCGGCGTCCACCAGGCCCGCCGAAGCGGGTGAAGACGAACGCCAGCGCCAGCAGCGGTGTCAGCCAGGCGAGTATCAGCAGTGTGCCATTCATTGTCGATACTCCCGCGCCGCGATCAGTTCGGCCCACTCCAGCGGACTGTAGGGGGCGGCGGCAAACAGCCCGGCCGCCAGCGCCAGTGCGGCGGTGACCACCGGCGGCCAGAGCAGGAGCCCGTGCGTCTCCAGACCGGCCGCTGTCGCGGCGCTCCGCCGGCCATGCGCCGGGCGCATCGCTGAACCAGGCGCGGTAGAGAATGGGCAGGAAGTAGGCGGCGTTGAGCAGGCTGCTGGCCACCAGCACCGGCAGCACCCAGGCCGCTGCCCCGGCCTCGACCGCGCCCAGCCCGAGGTACCACTTGCTGACGAAGCCGGCCACCGGCGGTATGCCGATCATGCCCAGCGCGCCGACGGTGAAGGCCAGCGTGGTCCCCGGCATGCGCCGCCCCACCCCGTCCATCTCGCTGACCTTGTGAATGCCCAGGGTCTCGGCGTAGTTGCCGGCGGCGAAGAACAGGGTGATCTTCATCACGCCCTGGTGCACCAGGTGCACCACGCCGCCGATGGTCGCCAGCGGGACCGAGGATGGCGGCACCCAGCGCGATGTAGGACACCTGGCTGACGGTGGAGTAGGCCAGGCGCTTCTTCAGGTGATCCTGGGACAGGGCCTGGACCGAGCCGTAGATGATGGTGACGGCGGCCGCCGACGCCCAGCGGCGGCAGCAGACCCAGCGAGGCGGCAAACTCGACGCCGTAGACGTCGTAGACGACGCGCACGATGCCGAAGGCGCCGGCCTTGACCACCGCCACCGCGTGCAGCAGCGCGCTCACCGGCGCCGGCGCCACCATCGCCTGGGGCAGCCAGCCGTGCAGCGGCACCAGGGCGGCCTTGACGCCCAGACCGGCGATCAGCAGCAGGAAGATCCAGCTCAGCGTGGCCGGATCCAGGCCGGCGATGTCGGCCAGGATGCCGCCCTGGGCGAAGTCGAGCGGCCCGGCCAGGGTGCGCAGCCAGACCGCGCCGACCAGCAGCAGCACGCCGCCGGCCAGGGTGTAGGTGAGATAGATGCGCGCCCCGCGCACCGCCTCCGGCGTGCCCTTGTGCGCCACCAGCGGATAGGTGGCCAGGGTCAGCAGCTCGTAGAAGATCACGAAGGTGAACAGGTTGCCGGCCAGGGCCAGGCCCACGGTGGCGGTGACGCACAGGCTGAAGAAGCCGAAGAAGCGGCTGCGGTGCGGGGCGTTCTCCAGGTAGCCGATGGCGTAGACGGTCGTCACCAGCCAGAGCACCGTGGACAGGGTGACGAACAGCACCGAGAGGGCGTCGGCGTGCAGCACCAGGTCCAGGCCCGGGGCCAGGGTCCAGCGCGTCTCGTAGATCTGCTCGTGGAACACGCCCCAGATCATCACGCCGACCAGCACCAGCTTGGCCACCGCACCGAACAGGTTGAGCAGCGGTGCGCAGGCGCATGGCTTTCCTCGCGCAGCAGGAAGATGACCAGCCCCGGCACCAGGGAGCTCAGCACGATCAGCGCGGGCAGCCAGGTCTCAGACTCACGATAGCACCTCCGTCGCAAAGCGCACCGGGGCGACGAATCCCCACACGGCCGCGGCCCCAAGACCGAGCACCACGGTGGCGACCAGGGCCAGCAGCAGGGCCGGGATCTCCTCCGCGCCGCCAGGCCAGCGCCGTGCCGCCCCGTCGCCCGGGCCGAAGGCGTGGCCGAGGACGCGGAACACGTAGGCCGCCGCCAGCAGCGAGCCGGCGGCGACCACCGGCACCCACAGCCACTGGCCGGCGGCGAAGGCGGACGAGAGCAGCTGCCACTTGGCGAGGAAGGTCCCGCTGGGCGGCAGACCGATCAGGGCGACACCGGCCAGGGCCAGGGTGAAGGTGGTCACCGGCAGGGTCCGGGCGGTACCGCCCAGCTCCGCGATGCGGTCGTGGCCGGCGCGTTGCTGAATCACCCCGGCCGCCAGGAACAGGGCGCTCTTGGCGAAGCCGTGGGTCAGGGCCAGCAGCACCAGGGCGCCGAAGGCGGTCTCCCGCGCGTCCCGGCGGGCAGCGCCGCCAGCAGCGGAAAGAACAGGAACAGGTAGCCGAGCTGGGCGACGGTGGAATAGGCCGCCAGCAGCTTCAGGCGCTGCGCCCGCAGGGCGTTCCAGGAGCCCCAGAGCACGGCCGCCGGCGCCGAGCAGCCCCAGCAGCCAGGACGCCGCCGGGCGTCGACTGCCGGCTGAAACAGATCCAGCCACAGGCGCAGCATCAGGTAGAAGGCCGCCTTCACCACCAGGGCGGAGAGGGCCGCGCTCACCGGTGCCGGCGCGTTGGCGTGGGCCGGCGGCAGCCAGAAGTGCAGCGGGAACAGGGCCGACTTGATCAGCAGACCGGCGCTCATCAGGGCCAGGGCCACCCAGGCCGCCGGCTCGGACTCGACGGCCTGCGGCGAGCGCCAGCAGGTCCAGGGTGCCGTAGGCGGCGTAGAGCAGGACGACGCCGGCCAGGAAGGCCATGGACCCGAGCAGACCCAGCATCAGATAGCGCAGTGCCGCCTGCACGGCCTCGCGACCGCCGCCCAGGGCCGCCAAGCGCCACCGCCGACAGGCCCAGCAGCTCCAGGGTCACGTAGAGGTTGAACAGATCGCGCGAGAGGAACAGGGCGTTCAGGGCCGCCAGCAGCAGCAGCCACAGGGGCCAGAAATGCGCCTGTTGCGCGGCATCGGCGAAATAGCCGGAGGCGTAGATCCCGTCCCCAACGCCACCAGGGCGCTCATCAGCAGCAGAGGATGCGGCCAGCGGCATCGGCGCGCAGCGCGATCCCGAGCCCCGGCTCCCAGCCGCCCAGGGCATGGATCAAGGGCCCTTCCGCCGCGACCCGCCAAGTCAAAAGGACCACCGCGACCAGGGTGGCGACACTCGCTGCAACGCCGATCCAACGCGCCCGTCGGGGCCACAGCAGAGCGCGCAGGGCCGCCACCAGAGGCAGGGCGACGGGCCAGACGAGCAGGCTATTCATCCTCGGCCTCCCGCAGCCGCCGGCCGAGCGCGAGGGCCAGGGCGGTGGCGCTGACGGCCACGACGATGCCGGTCAGCACCAGGGCGTGGGGCACCGGGTCCGGCGGCAGCTCCGAGCCGCGGTAGGCCAGGGTCACGAAGACCAGGAATACGCCGGCGCCGCAGACATTGATGGACAAGCACCCGCCCCAGCAGCGAACGGTGCAGCAGGGCACCGCGCACGCCCAGCGCGAACAGGCCGACACCGGTGAGGCCGTAGATGATTTCGGTGAGCGGGCATCAGCCGGGCTCCTGTCGTTCGACGTGCGAGGACTCGAGTGGCGCCGTCCCAGCCCGGCGGGCGTCCGCCGATATAGGCCAGGGCCAGCGTGGCGGCGATGGCCAGGGTGGCGGCGCTCTCGATCAGCAGGATGAGCACAGCCGGACCAGGCTCGCGGGTACTCGAGGAAGGCGAGACCCGCGACCGTGACCGCCAGCCCACCAGTCAGGAACACGCCGACGCCGCCGGCCAGCAGCCAGCGCTGCAGCACCGGGCCCGGCAGGCCGGCGCCGGCGTGGCCGCCCAGGCGCAGCAGCACCGCCGCCGCGGCCAGCAGCGCGCCCGGCCTGAAAGGCGCCGCCCGGGGCATGCGCGCCCGACCCAGAGCAGGTAGCCGGCGGTGACGATGAGCAGGGGCACCAGCCAGCGGATCAGGCCGTCGAGCACCGGGCCGCCCTGCCCGATAACCGGGCCGCGCCGGACCCAGGGCGAAGATGCCGAGCACCGCCGCCAGCAGGACCGCCAGCTCCAGCAGGGTGTCGTAGGCACGGAAGTTGAGCAGGACGGCGGTGACCGGGTTCGTCACGCCGCTGTCCGCCAGGTTCGCCGCCACCTGGTCCGCCAGTCGTCCCGGATCTGCCGTCGGACAGCGCCGTCAGCAGCGCCCAGCCGAACAGACCGGCCAGCACCAGGGTCAGCAGACCCGTCAGCCAGGCGACGGGGCCCGTCGGCGAAGTCGTCATGCCGGCTCCTGCGCTCGGGATCGTCGCGCAGGGCCGAGAGCAGCAGGGCACCGGACAGGCCGGCGCCGATGGCCGCCTCCGCCAGGGCCAGATCCGGCGCCCGCAGCCGCGCCCAGACGATCGCCAGCAGCAGCCCGAAGGCGATGAAGAGCACCACGCCCCGCTTCAGATCGGGGCTGGAGACCGCCGCCCACCCCAGCCCCAGCAGCAGGCCCGCCAGCGCCAGGTCCAGCAGATTCCAGAGCACGGTTTCCATCAGTCGTCTCCCTCGCCTCAGGGCCTGTTGCGCGATCAGGTAGGCGGAGGCCGCGCTGGCGGCCATCACCAGGAGCCAGACCAGCAACAGCTTGATCGCCGTGAGCAGGCCGCCGTCGAGCAGCGCCAGCCCGACCGCCAGCAGGCCCAGGCCGAGGTTGTCGGCCTTGGTCAGCGCGTGCAGGCGCGAGTGCAGGTCCGGCAGGCGCAGCAGGCCGATACTGCCGGCGGCGAAGAAGCCGATGCCCGAAGACCAGGAACACAGGGCGATCCACTCAATCACGACTCACCTCCGCGGCGGGTCACGGCGGCAGCGGCGACCGCCGCCAGCAAGGCCAACACCAGGGCGACGTCGAGCAGCGCCGGCACTGCAACCAGGGCCGCCAGCAACAACAGCAGGGCAACGCCGCCGGTGCCGAGCAGCTGCACCGACAGCATGCGGTCCTGCAGGGTCGGACCGCGCAGCGCGCGCACCAGTCCCATCGTCAGTGCTCAGCAGCAGTACCAGTGCGCTGGCAAGCAACACATAGCTAGTGGCTGTCATAATGTGGGGTTCGCGCGTTGGGCGTGTTCCTGGTGGTAGATCCGCGCCACCGCAGTCTCCAGGCGTCGCAGGTCGTCGCCGGGGTCAATGCCTCGATCGAGCAAGTGCACCTGGAGCCGATCGTCGTGCAGATCCGCCGCCAGCGTTCCGGGCAGCAGACAGATGCAGTTTGCAAACAGCACCCGCGCGTCGGTCTGGCGCAGCAGGGTGCGGAAACGTGTATATCCGGGTTGGATGCGCATGCGCGGTGCCAAAGTACGCCACGCCACGTCGATACCGCCGCGCAGTGATTCCCACACAAACAGCGGCACAAAGCGCAGCACACCCATGTACGAGATCGTGTCGCGGTCACCCGAATCCATACGCTGCGCTGACCAAGCGGCGGCGATCACCACGGGTACGCCGATCAGCCAGGCGCCCGGGGTGTTGTCTGTGAGTAACCACCACAGCCCCGCCAGCGCGAGCGCGGTCGTTACGAAGTTTCGAAACCGAGGCATTGGCACGCCTTCAGGCCAGGTCGCCGCGAGTGCCCGAGGGCCTGCGCCTGGAAGCGATCGGGGCCGGCGTCAGGTGGTCGTTGGGCTGCAATATCGTTTTACTGGCTAATACGGCCGCCACGGCGAGTACGGCCAGCTTCAGTGCGATGAGAGCAACGGGAACGGCCAGGAGCAGTAATTCGCTGGATATCATGATCGTACGCCTCTTGAGTTGTTATCCGGTGTTGCTGTCCGCGCTAGCGGGCAGTGCTTGGGCCAAGTCTGGACGCTTCAGAAGTCAAATAAAAATCGAATAAATAAGGAAAACAGTTCGAATTATTCGATAAGTAATCGTCCCTGGCCCGGACGAGGCGCGGGGTTATGCGGGTATTCGATCGTGGGCAGGCGACGGGCGGTTATAGACCACACGCGGGGTGCCAAAAAAAAGCCCCGGAGTCCTATGGGTCCGGGGGCAAGAGGGGGATTCGAACGATTGGGTTAAAGGCTCGATGGTCGCTGCATGACCGACGTTTTCATCGTGAGTAAGGTCGCGTCC
>CAVRBK010000113.1:0-19210 GCA_963719025.1 uncultured Gammaproteobacteria bacterium
CATGGTGACGCAGGTGCCGTGACGACCTCGTCGATGCCCAGACTTTTCAAGCCTCCGCGTAACGCGGTCACCGTATATGCCATCGCCGTCTCGAATCAGATAACTCGGAGCAGTATCAAACGGGAACGCTTCGACAATCTGTTGCGCGGTCCACTGCGCCGTTGGATGTTCCGTCACGTTGAAGTGAACAATTCGCCGTCGGTCGTGGGCAAGCACGATGAAGACGAACAACACCCGAAAAGTCGCAGTCGGGACGATGAAAAAGTCGATCGATACCAGATCTCGAACATGCTGATCTAGGAATGTTCTCCACGTAGGCGACGAAGGCCCGGCTCGCTTGGGCTGATACTTTTCTACTGTTGACTTGGCAACGTTGATTCCAAGCATTGCGAGTTCAGCGACGATCTTTGGCGAACCCCACGTCGGATTGGCTTCCCACATCCGCCCAATGAGCTTTCTGAGTTCTGGCGAAATCCGAGGCCGGCCTGGCTTATTCGACTGACTGAGCGCGCGCCAATAGTCGCGGAATCGCTTTTTCTGCCAAGTCGTTACGGTCCTGGGCTGGACAAAGAACAGCACGGCGCGCCACCCCGACCACAGCCTCGACATGACGGACCAGAGCAGGCGATCTGCCGGGCGGATACGTGGCCTTTGCCCCGACTTCCGGTACACGGACAACTGGTGCCGCAGCGCCGCGTTCTCCGCCTGCAACGACAACCGCGATCGGGCAGATGTCGTCACCAAAATCAGAACGAATTGAATCAACCGGATCATGCATCACAGGATCGGCCATCACCCGAGAATATGCAATAGAATCAATATGCTCCCTTTTTCGGGACCCACAGGTGTACCGCTGGAGACCCGGAAGGTGCTACTCGGGCACCGTAACGGCGACATCACATCGCACTACTCGGCACCCGAAATCGAGGAGTTGTTAGACGCGGCAAACAGAGTCTGTGGAGGCGAGTCCCGCAAAACTCCCGCACTGACTTTGCTGAAAAGAAAAACGGCCTAGAGATCACTCTCCAAGCCGTTGTTTCTAAAGCACAAAATTGGTAGCGGGGGCAGGATTTGAACCTACGACCTTCGGGTTATGAGCCCGACGAGCTGCCAGACTGCTCCACCCCGCAACTGACATTAGGAATTTTACATATAGACTCGCTGCATAACAAGCCTTTATGACTCTTTTCGTTCAATACAGAGCAAATAAATCAGCCACTGAAAGCCGCGCGGCAGGCGCCGAGCAGTGCAGCCGGGAAAAGGCCGAAGCCGAGCATCGCCAGGCCGTTGATTGAGACGGCAACCCGGGTGTCCATGGACGAGACCAGCGGCGTGTCGTCGATCGGTTTGTCGAAGTACATCACCTTCACCGCACGGATGTAATAGAAGGCCCCGATGATCGAAAAGAACACCGCGACACCGGCCAGCCAGACCATATCGATACTGATCACGGCATCCAGCACAAACAGCTTGGCAAAGAAGCCGACCGTCGGCGGTACCCCGGCCATCGAGAACAAGACCAGCATCATCATGAAGGCCAACCAGCCGTTGCGATCATTCAGCCCTTTGAGATCGTGGATGTTCTCGGCATCGAAGCCTTTGCGGCTGAGCATGGTAATCACACCGAACCCACCCGCGGCGGTCAGTGCATAGACAATCGTGTAGAACATCGCGGCCGAGTAGCCCTTGTCGGTTCCCGCCAGCAGGCCGAGGAAGATGAAACCGACGTGCGAGATCGTCGAGTAGGCCAGCATGCGCTTGATGTTGGTCTGGGCTATCGCCACCAGGTTGCCGAGCGCCATGGACAGCACGGCGAGGATGATCAGCATGTCCTGCCATTGCACCAGCAATCCGCCCATGCCGTCGACCAGCAGGCGCATGGCCAGTGCAAAGGCGGCGATCTTCGGCGCGCTGCCGATAAACAGGGTAACCGCGGTCGGCGCGCCATGGTAAACGTCCGGCACCCACATGTGGAACGGTACCGCACCGAATTTGAACGCCAGGCCGATCACGACAAAGACCAGGCCGAATACCAGCACGGTTGAATCGGCCGTGCCGGACGAGATCACCGAGGCAACCTCGGGGAAGTTCAGCTTGCCGGTCGCACCGTAGACCATGGAGATCCCGTACAACAGCATGCCCGACGCCAATGCGCCGAGCACGAAGTACTTCATCGCCGCTTCTGCGCCCTTTTTGGAATCACGCTGGAACGCCACCAGCGCATACAGGCACAGGGCCAGCAGTTCGAGACCGAGATACACGGTAAGGAAGCTGTTGGCCGAGATCATCACCATCATGCCGAGCACGGCAAACAGGCCGAGCACGTAGTACTCGCCGCGCAGCATATCCTGCGAACGCAGGTAGTCTTTGGCATAGACAAAGGCAAACAGCGAGACCAGCAGCAGACCGGTCTTGAGTACATCCGCCATCGGATCGCGGACAAAACTGCCGTCGAAGATCACCTGTTGCTCCGGCCCGGCGGCGTATTGGGTCAGCGCAATCGCACCCACGAGGGCGGCGAGTGACAGGCCGTAGGTCAGCAGGCGCGTACGATCGGTCAGAAACAGGTCGACAACCAGAATCAGACAGGTCGCCGCGAGGAGAAAGATCTCCGGCAGCGCAGGTTGCAGCGAGACGAGGTTGTATTCCATACAGACTTACCGATTCTCCGCCAAGATTTCTTGGGCTGGACTCATAGTTTCGTAACGGCGATGTGTTTGACGAGATTTTCGATCGACACGTCCATCACCTCGATCAGCGGTGCTGGCCAGATTCCCAGCACCAGCACGGCAATGGCCAACGATGTCAGCACCAGCGCCTCGCGCCTGTTGATGTCTTCCAGCGCGGCGACCTTGTCCGACCCGACCTCGCCAAACACTACGCGTTTGACCATCCACAGGGTATAGGCGGCGCCGACGATCAACGTCGTGGCGGCCAGAAACGCGAACCAGAAATCAGCCCGGAAACTGGCGAGAATCACCATGAACTCACCAACGAAGCCCGAGGTTCCCGGCAGACCGGCATTGGCCATGGCGAAGAACACCATGAATGCAGCGAACCATGGCATCACGTTCACAACACCACCGTAGTCGTTGATCTCGCGGCTATGCATGCGGTCGTACAACACGCCCACACAGAGGAACATCGCGGCAGAGATGAAGCCGTGCGAGACCATCTGCACCATGCCGCCCTCCATACCGAGCACCGCACCGGCATCGACATCGCCACGCGCCATGATCATGAAGGCGATAAAGAAGCCAAGTGTCACGAAGCCCATGTGCGCAATCGAAGAGTAGGCAATCAGCTTCTTCATGTCCTGCTGCACCAGGGCGACGAAACCGATGTAGACCACGGCAATCAGGGACATGCCGATAATCATCCAGTCCAGTTCGTTACTGGCGTCCGGCGTGATCGGCAGGCTGAAGCGCAGGAAGCCGTATCCACCGATCTTCAACATGATTGCCGCCAGGATCACGGATCCGCCGGTCGGCGCCTCGACGTGTGCATCCGGCAGCCAGGTATGTACCGGCCACATCGGCACCTTCACCGCAAAGGCCAGCAGGAAGGCCACAAAGATCAACACCTGCTCGGTGAGATTCAGCTTCAGATCATGGAATGCCAGGATCTCCATCGAGCCCGATTGAAAGTACATGTAGATCAGGGCGACCAGCATGAAGACCGAGCCAAAGAAGGTGTACAGAAAGAACTTGATCGTGGCATAGACCCGGTTCGGCCCACCCCACACGCCGATGATGATGAACATCGGGATCAGCATCGCTTCCCAGAACACGTAAAACAGCATTGCGTCGAGCGCGGAAAATACTCCGACCATCACCCCTTCCATGATCAGAAAGGCGGCCATGTACTGTGACGGCTTGTACTGGATCACTTCCCAGCCGGCGATGATGACCAGGATCGAGATGAAGGTCGTCAACAGGATCAACGGCATCGAGATACCGTCGACGCCGAGGTAGTAGTACACCTCGAACAGCGGAATCCACGGCGTCTTCTCGACGAACTGCATCTGCGCCGTACCGGCATCGAAGCCGGTGTACAGCGGAATGCTGACGAGGAAAGTCAGCACGGCAAAGATCAATGCCAACCAGCGCGATACATTTGGCGCTCTGTCGCCACTTCCGAGCACGACGGCGCCACCCAGAATCGGGAGCCATATCGTCGCACTGATAATCGGCCAATCTGCAATCATTTCTGTGTCGTCTCTCTTGTTGGCGCCTGCCCCGGGGGGCCCGGCACCAAAAAAATCCCGTTCTTTCCCGATGCGCTGTCTAGCCGCGCAACACGAACCAGCCCAGCAGGCCCAACAGGCCGATGATGATGGCCATCGCATAGTGGTAGAGCATGCCGGTCTGCACATTGCGCACCACCGAGGCCAACCAGCCCACCGAATGGGCCGAGCCATTGACGGCCATGCCGTCGATAATCGCGCGATCACCCACCAGCCAGAGGAACTTGCCCAGCATCTTGCTGCCGCCGGCAAACAGGGCCTGGTTGAATTCGTCGAAGCCGTACTTTCGATCGAGGATGAAATGCACCCAGTCGAAACGGATCGCCAGGTTGCGTGCGATCTCCGGCTTGCGGGTATAGACGAACCAGGCGGTCGCCAGTCCGGCCATGGCCAGCCAGAACGGCAGGGCCATCATGCCGTGCAGCATGAATCCGAAGGCACCGTGGTATTCGATCTGGCCGAGGGTGTCGTGCACCGCCGCGACCGTCAGCACGCCGTCGAAATAATCACCGAACAGCATCGGACCGACGGTGAAGTAACCGATGAACACCGATGGAATGGCCAGCAGTATCAGCGGCAGAGTGACGACCCAGGGCGATTCGTGTGGCCTGGGTTCGTCATGTACCTCGTGATGTTCCTGAGATTCCGCATCGCCGTTATCGTCATGCACCTCATGATGCGGCTCGAAGTGACGCGGCCCCTCTCCATGGAATACCAGGAAGTACATGCGGAAGCTGTACAGGGCGGTCACGAACACGCCGGCCACCAGCAGCACGTGGGCGTACCCTGCCCCGGCGATCTGCGAATGGTGCACCGCCTCGATGATCGCATCCTTGGAGAAGAAGCCGGAGAACCCGGGAAAACCGATCAGTGCCAGCGAGCCGAGCAAGGCCGTCCAGTGGGTGATTGGCATGTACTTGCGAAGGCCGCCCATGTTGCGGATGTCCTGAGCGTGGTGCATGCCGATGATCACCGAACCCGCCCCGAGGAACAGCAGCGCCTTGAAGAAGGCGTGGGTCATCAGGTGGAACAGGCCGGCCGCATAGGCCGAGGCGCCCAACGCGGCAACCATGTAGCCGAGCTGCGACAGCGTCGAGTAGGCCACCACGCGCTTGATGTCGTTCTGCACGATACCGATCAGGCCCATGAAGAATGCCGTGGTCGCACCGATCACCAGGACAAAGGTCAGCGCTGTCTCGGAAAGCTCGAACAGCGGCGACATGCGCGCGACCATGAAGATGCCGGCGGTGACCATGGTGGCGGCGTGAATCAGCGCCGAGATCGGTGTCGGGCCTTCCATTGAGTCCGGGAGCCAGACATGCAGTGGCACCTGCGCCGACTTACCCATGGCGCCGATGAACAGCAGGATGCAGGTCACGGTCATCAGCGACCAGGCCGAATCGCCCCAGATCGTGATGGTGGTGTCGGCAAACTGCGGCGCCTTGTCGAACACCTCTTTGTAATCGAGGCTGCCAAAGTACATGGCGACCGCGGCGATACCGAGCAGAAAGCCGAAGTCACCGATACGGTTGACCAGGAAGGCCTTCATGTTGGCGAAGATCGCGGTTTCCTTCTTGAAATAGAAACCGATCAGCAGGTACGAGACCAGGCCGACCGCCTCCCAGCCGAAGAACAACTGGAGGAAGTTATTCGACATCACCAGCATCAGCATCGAGAAGGTGAACAGCGCGATATAACTGAAGAAACGCTCGTAGCCGTCTTCGTGCGCCATGTAGCCGATGGTGTAGATGTGGACCATCAGCGAGACAAAGGTGACTACCGCCATCATCATCGCGGTGAGACTGTCGATCAGGAAGCCGATCTCCATCTTCAGGCCGTCGCTGACCATCCAGATGTACAGGCTTTCGTTGTAGACCGCCGCGTCGTTGAACGCATGCTGCCAGAATACGTAAAGTGAGAGCGCGCAGGACAGCCCGACGCCCAGAATCGTAACCGAGTGCGCGCCAACGCGCCCGACCTGGTTGCGGAACAGACCGGCGATGATCGCGCCCACCAGAGGCGCCAGTACGATGGTGAGGAGGATTGCTTCCATCTCTAGCCCTTCAAGGTATCCAGGTCGGCAACGTTGATCGTGTTTCGACTGCGGAACAGCACGACCAGGATCGCCAGGCCGATCGCCGCTTCGGCAGCCGCGACGGTCAGAATAAAGAACACGAAGACCTGCCCGGCGGTGTCACCGAGAAAGTGGGAAAACGCGATGAAGTTGATATTCACCGCCAAAAGCATCAGTTCTATACACATCAACAACAGGATCACGTTCTTGCGGTTGAGAAAGATGCCGGCGACGCTCAGCGAGAAAAGGATGGCGCCGACCACCAGGTAATCAGACAAGGCAATCATCAGGCTCGCTCCTCCGCATCCATCTTGATCACGCGCAGGCGATCTTTCGCCTTCACCGTGACCTGTACGCTCGGGTTCTGCGATTTGGTTTCGGGACGTTTACGCATGGTCAGGCCGATCGCAGCGACGATGCCCACCAGCAGAATCACCGCGGCAATCTCGAAGGCATACAGGTGCTCGGTAAACAGGGCAAGGCCCAGTTCTTCCGTATTGTTGTACTCGGCCGATTTGGCCGCCGGCGCGGCGATCATGTCGAGGCCGAAGCGTTGTGGCCCAACCACGACGACCAATTCCACCACCATGGCAATGGCAACAAGAATAGCCACCGGCGCATTGCGTACGAAGCCGGCGCGCAGTTCGGCGATATTGATATCGAGCATCATCACCACGAACAGGAACAGCACCATGACCGCGCCGACATACACCAGCACCAGCACGATCGCCAGGAACTCCGCTTCGGCCAGCATCCACAGACCGGCGCTATTGAAAAACGCGAGTACCAGGAACAGGGCTGAATGCACCGGGTTGCGACGGGTGATCACCATCACTGCGGCCATCACAAGGAAGGTCGCGAACACGTAAAAAAGGAACTTTTCGAAACTCATGTCTGTGTGTCCCCGGGGTCAGCGCACGTCGGCCTGAACAGCCCGGTCGGCCGCCAGCTGTTGTTCATACTTGTCACCGATGTCGAGCAGCATCTGCTTGGTCATGATCTGCTCTCCGCGGTTCTCAAAATGGTATTCGTAAACCCGTGTCTCGACGATCGAGTCGACCGGGCAGGATTCCTCGCAGAATCCGCAATAGATGCACTTGAACAGATCGATGTCGTAGCGCGTGGTACGGCGTGATCCGTCTTCACGTGGCTCGGCCTCGATGGTGATCGCGAGCGCCGGGCAAACCGCCTCGCAGAGCTTGCAGGCAATGCACCGCTCTTCCCCGTTGGGATAGCGACGCAGGGCATGCAGACCGCGAAAGCGGGGCGAGACCGGTGCCTTTTCCTCCGGATACTGCAAGGTGAACTTGCGGGCGAAGAAGTAGCGGCCGGTAACGCTCAACCCTTTCAGAAGCTCGAAAAGGAACAGGCTGCGGATGTAATTCGTAATCGTTTTCATCGCACCGGGTCTCAGTTAAACCACCAGGGCATTTCGGTCACCTTCATCGCGGCAACCACCACGATCCACACGATCGTGATCGGGATGAACACCTTCCATCCCAGGCGCATGATCTGGTCGTAGCGGTAACGCGGAAATGTCGCGCGGAACCACAGGAACAGGAACATGAAGAAGAAGGTCTTGAGCAGCAGCCACTGGAAGCCGTCGTCGAGCAGGAAAACGCCCTCGGACCAGCTGTCTGGCAGCGGCGACAACCAGCCGCCCAGAAACATCAGCGCGCTCAGCGCCGAAATCAGGATCATGTTGGCGTATTCGGCGAGGAAGAACACCGCGAAGGTCATGCCCGAATACTCGACATGAAAACCAGCAACGATCTCTGATTCACCCTCGGCCACGTCGAAGGGTGCGCGGTTGGTCTCGGCAACACCGGAGATGAAGTAGATCAGGAACAGCGGGAACAGTGGCAACCAGAACCAGTGGAACACACTGCCCTGTTGCGCGGCGACGATGTCACCCAGATTCAGGCTGCCTGCAGCGACCAGCACGCCGACCAGGGCAAAACCCATGGCAATCTCGTAGGACACGATCTGTGCCGCTGAACGGATCGAACCGAGAAAGGCATACTTGGAGTTTGACGCCCAGCCCGCGATGATCACGCCATAAACGCCAAGCGACGTCAGGGCAAGGATGTACAGCAGACCGGCGTTGATGTCGGCCAGGACCATCCCGGCATCGAAGGGAAACACCGCCCATGCGGCCAGCGCCGGTCCGATGGACAGCATCGGCGCTATCAGGAACAACAGCTTGTTGGCCCCGCTCGGTACAATGATTTCCTTGAACATCAGCTTGACCGCGTCGGCGATCGGCTGACCAAGTCCCCACAGGCGGTAACCGAAGAATCCAACCCGGTTTGGCCCGTTGCGCACCTGCATGTAACCGATGATCTTGCGTTCGGCGTAGGTGTAGTACGCAACCAGGATCATCAGCGGCAACATGATCGCAACGATCTTGATCATGATCTGAATCACGATCGGCAACGCTGCCCACAGTTCAATCACGGTTTCCATCTGTTACACCTTCTCCACGGAGACAGGGCCGAAGCCTGCACCCAGGGCCTCGCTACCGGAAACCGCCGTTGGCAGCCAGACGCAACCGTCGGGCACCGTATCGTCAATACCCACCGCGAGTTCCGCACTCGTGTCATCCTGCGTTATTCGCACTGCGGCCCCGCCAGCCACGCCAAGACGCTCTGCTGATGCGGCATTCATGCGCAGACCGCTGCCCCACGCATCCGGGGTCAGCTGCAGGGCATGGGCACGCCGGGTGATGCCGTCGATGTTGTACATCGGTACGCCACCGATGCGCTCCCAGTCACCCGCGCGGCACAGCGGCTCAGCGCCATCATGGTTACCCAGGGTGTTGCTTGGCTGCATGTCGGCACACGCGGCCAACACCTCGTCGCGTACCTGGGTCGAATCGTCGTAATCGAAACCATCGAGATCGAGCAGATTGCCCAGAACCCGCAGTACCTTCCATGCGGGACGCGCCTCACCCAACGGCGCAGCGACGCCCTTGAAGCTCTGCGCCTGCCCGGCCAGGTTCACGTAGGTCCCCGAGGTCTCGGCGTAGGCCGATATCGGTAACAGGATATCGGCGTGCTGTTCCAGCCACGGCGACAGGTAGCTGCTCAGCGCGACCACCTGGGCCGACTGCAGCGCAGCCAAGGTCGCCGCCGGGTCGGCCACATCCATCTCGGGCTCAAAGCCGACGGTGAGATAAAGGTCGCGCGACTGCTCGAGCATCTCCCCGGCATTCATACCTGCCACGTCAGGTGACTTGCCGGCCACGCCACGATGCGGCAAGGCACCTGCCATCCAGGCACCACAGTCGTTGCTGCCACTGCCGACAAAACCGACTGTCACGCCGGCCGCGCCGGCGATCGATGCACCAAGCGCGCGCAGAATGGAAAAATCAGGATGCATCAATGCCACCGTACCCAGCAGGACAGTACCCTGCTCTGCCGACTTCAACGCATCCGCGATTGCTCGATGGGCCTGGTCAGGCTCCACCTTGATGCCTGCAGTATCGGCACCCAGTGCCGAGGCAACACCAGCCAGTTCATTCACCATCGAGGACGGCGTGCAGACCACATCGACATCGAGTTCGTAGTTGAAGTCGTAGGCAACCGGGTTGATCGCCATCACGGCAGCGCCATCCAGCTGTGCCTGACGGACGCGATGATTGAGTATCGGCTGGTCTTTGCGTAGCCAGGAGCCGACCAGCAGGACCGCCTGATTGCCGGACAGGGCATCGACCGACTGTCCGAGCCACGGCAGCGCCGGATCAGCGGCGTCGCCGCGGAAATCACTCTGGCGCAGGCGGTGGTCAATATTGGCGCAACCCAGACCACGTGCCAGGCGCGCCGTCATATAGTGTTCTTCAAGGGTTGCACTCGGCGACACCAGCGCACCCATGCGCTCGGGTGATACGTCCTGCATAGCCTTGGCGGCGGCCTGCAAGGCCTGTTGCCAATCCACTTCACGCAGTTTTCCGTTCTCACGGATCATCGGACGCCGCAGGCGATCCTGGCTATACAAACCCTGGTAACTGAAACGATCGCGATCCGAAATCCAGGTCTGGTTCAGGGCGTCGTTCTCCCGCGGCACCACGCGCATCAGTTCGTTGCGGCGCACGTGCACATGCAGGTTGCTGCCAACACCGTCGTGCGGCGCTACGCCATCATACTCGGTGAGTTCCCAGGCACGCGCATTGAAGCGCGCAGGCTTCGAGGTGAGTGCGCCAACAGGACAAAGGTCGATGACATTGCCCGAGAGCTCCGACCCGACACTTTTTTCGATATACACACCGATGCGCATATGTTCGCCGCGGCCTGTTGCACCCAGTTCGCGAAGCCCGGCGATCTCGCCGCCAAACCGCACACAACGGGTGCAGTGGATGCAACGTGTCATATCAGTGGCGATCAATGCGCCGATATCTTCGTCACGCACCACGCGCTTGCGTTCGCTGAAGCGCGAGACATCACCGCCGTAACCCATGGCGACGTCCTGCAACTCACATTCGCCACCCTGGTCGCAGATCGGACAATCCAGCGGATGATTGATCAGCAGGAACTCCATGGTTCCCTTCTGCGCCTCGCGCGCCAGGGGCGAGCGCGTGAACACCTTCATGCCATCTGCAACCGGGGTTGCACATGCCGGCAGCGGCTTCGGCGCCTTTTCCACCTCGACCAGGCACATGCGGCAGTTGGCCGCGACCGAGAGGTGCTTGTGATAGCAGAAACGCGGAACGCTGATACCCGCGGCATCAGTCACTTCAATCAGCATCTGCCCGGGCTGGGCCTCGAGCGGCTGACCGTCGACTTCAATCGTGATGGTTTGATCGTCGGACATTCGGCTTACACCATGCACTTCTTGTGATCGATGTGGTATTGGAATTCATCGCGGAAGTGTTTGATGAATCCTGCGACGGGCATGGCAGCTGCATCACCCAGGGCGCAAATCGTACGGCCCATGATTTTCTTGGCTACATCATCGAGCAGGTCGAGATCTTCCTGACGCCCCTTGCCGTGTTCGATACGGTTGACCACACGATGCATCCAACCCGTGCCCTCGCGGCATGGCGTACATTGACCACATGACTCCTCGTAGTAGAAGTACGAGATGCGATCGAGCACCTTGACCATGCAGTTGGTGTCATCCATCACGATCACCGCGCCGGATCCCAGCATGGACCCGGCCCGCGCGATGCTGTCGTAATCCATCGTCAGATCCATCATCACGTCGCCCGGCAACACCGGCGCCGACGAACCACCCGGGATCACCGCCTTGCAGGCCCGCCCGTCTCGCATGCCGCCGGCCATCTCGAGCAGTTCGGCAAACGGCGTGCCCATCGGAATCTCGTAGTTGCCCGGCCGGGCAACATTGCCGGAGATCGAAAACAGCTTGGGACCACCGCTGTTGGCGACACCGATATCGCGGAACCATTCAGAACCCAGACGCATGATGTCCGGTACCGACGCCAGCGTCTCGGTGTTGTTGATCACCGTCGGCCGACCGTACAGGCCAAACATCGCCGGGAACGGCGGCTTGTAGCGCGGCTGCCCCTTCTTGCCCTCGATCGACTCGAGCAGCGCGGTCTCTTCACCACAGATATAGGCGCCGGCACCCAGATGGGTATGGATGTCGAAATCGAACCCGGAGCCGAGAATGTTCTCGCCGAGCAAGCCGGCCTCGCGGGCCTCGGCCAGTGCCGCTTCGAAGCGCTCGTAGGGCTCCCAGAATTCGCCGCGGATATAGTTGTAACCAGCGACACCATCGATCGCATAACCGCAGATGATCATGCCCTCGATGAGCGCATGCGGGTTATAGCGCAGAATATCGCGATCCTTGAACGTGCCGGGCTCACCCTCGTCCGAATTGCACACCACGTACTTGTCGCCGGGAGCGGTACGATTGATGAAGCTCCATTTCAGACCGGTCGGAAAGCCGGCACCACCACGGCCGCGCAGCCCGGACTGCTTGACCCGGTCGATGATTTCTTCCTGCGCGGTTTTTTCGCTCAGGATCTTCTTCAACGCCTCGTAACCACCCTCCGACTGGTAGGTCTCCAGCCGCCAGGGGCGATCCTTGTGTAACGTCCGAAAGCAGACTTCGTTCGCCATGACTTTACTCCAGACCGTCCAGGATCTGGTCAACCAGTTCCGGGGTCAGGTTTTCGTAATAGGTATGTCCGATCTGCATCATCGGCGCGCCACCGCAGGCGCCAAGACACTCGACCTCTTTGAGACTGAAGCGACCGTCCTCGGTGACCTGGCCGAAACCGATCCCGAGACGATTGCTGAGATGATCGAGGATATTGTCGGAACCGTTGATCAGGCAGGACACGTTGGTGCACAGGCAGATCTTGTGACGTCCGACCGGCTTGTGCTCGTACATCGAATAAAAGGTGGCGACCTCGTAGACCGCAATCGACGGCATATCGAGATAATCGGCAACCTGATCCATGAGTTCATTCGTCAGGTGACCGCCGTTCGTATCCTGAACGATCATCAATGCGCCCATGCAGGCCGATTGCTGCCAACCCTCGGGATACTTTGCGACCCAGGTATCAATCTCGGCCCGCACCTCGGGCGTAAACAGCGCGTCCTTATCGTCGCTCTTCTGCACGCGGACCATGGGTTCACTACGCATACTCATCGGTCAATCTCTCCGAATACAACGTCCATGGTGCCGATGATTGCAACCACGTCGGCCAGCATGTGGCCACGCGCCATTTCGTCCATGGCGGCAAGATGCGGGAAGCCCGGCGCACGGATCTTCAGTCGATAGGGCTTGTTGGCGCCGTCGGAAACGATGTAGCAACCGAACTCACCCTTGGGGGCCTCAACGGCGGCGTATACCTCGCCCGGAGGCGGACAATAGCCCTCGGTGAACAGCTTGAAGTGATGGATCAGCGCTTCCATGTCGTCTTTCATGTCCGCGCGCCGGGGCGGCGAGACCTTGTGGTCGCCAATCATCACCGGGCCCGGATTCTCGCGCAGCCACTGCACACATTGCTTGATGATGCGCGCGGACTGGCGGAACTCTTCAACCCTGACCAGGTAGCGATCGTAGCAATCGCCATTGGTGCCGATCGGGATATCGAAATCCACCTTGTCGTACATGGCGTAGGGCTGCTTCTTGCGCAGGTCCCAGGCGATACCGGAGCCACGTAACATCGGCCCGGTAAAACCAAGCTGCATGGCACGCTCCGGCGTGACCACGCCAATCCCGACCGTGCGCTGCTTCCAGATCCGGTTATCGGTCAGCAGGGTCTCGTACTCATCCACCAGCCCGGGAAAACGATCGATAAAGTCTTCGATGAAATCCAGCAGCGAACCTTCACGTGCCGCATTGCGCGCATTTGCCTTCCGCTGCATTGCCGAACTGCGCCGTATCGTAACGCGGCATCTGCTCCGGCAGATCCCGATACACCCCACCGGGACGGTAATAGGTTGCGTGCATGCGCGTGCCCGAGACCGCCTCGTAGCAGTCCATCAGGTCTTCACGTTCGCGGAAGCAATACAGGAACATGGTCATCGCGCCGACGTCGAGAGCGTGCGTGCCCAACCACATCAGGTGATTGAGGATGCGCGTGATCTCGTCAAACATGGTGCGAATGTACTGCGCACGAATCGGCGCCTCGACGCCCAGCAGTTTCTCGATCGCCAGCACGTAGCCATGCTCGCTGCACATCATCGACACGTAGTCGAGACGATCCATGTAACCGATCGACTGGTTGTAAGGTTTGCTCTCGGCCAGTTTCTCGGTCCCGCGATGCAAAAGGCCGATATGCGGGTCGGCACGCTCGATCACCTCACCATCCATCTCCAGGACCAGGCGCAACACGCCGTGCGCAGCCGGGTGCTGGGGCCCGAAATTCAGGGTGTAGTTTCTGATCTCCGCCATTGGCTTACTCCGCCTCCTCGGCTGAAGGCTCCTCTGGCTTCCAGCCGGCCTCATAACGACTGTCTTCGCGGATAACACGCGGCACCAGGGTGCGCGGCTCGATGCTTACCGGCTCATAGATCACGCGGCGCTGCTCCGGGTCGTAACGCATCTCGACATGGCCGATCAGCGGGAAGTCCTTGCGGAACGGATGCCCAATGAAACCGTAGTCGGTGAGAATGCGGCGAAGATCGGGATGACCGGCGAACATGATGCCGTATAGATCAAAGGCCTCACGCTCGAACCAGTTGGCGCTCGCCCAGATCCCAACCACCGAATCCACAATCGGCTGGTTGGCATCCAGCAGGGTTTTTACCCGCAGGCGCACGTTGTGGGTGACCGACAGCAGGTGGTAAACGGCAGCAAAGCGGTTATGCGGATCCATCTCCGCCGCATTGCGGCTGGCACCGCGCCCGAAGCCCGAGTTGGCGGCATTGCTGGTGACCCACTCGGAGTCACCATAGGCCGCGTAGTCGACACCGCAGACATCGATGCACTCCTCGAAAGCCAGCGCGCGTTTCTCGCGCAGCACGGTCATCACCGCGATCAGCTGTTCGCGCGGCACCGTCAGCGTCAATTCGCCAAAGGCGCGCACCGATTTGCAGTCTTCGAAGTCCTCAAGGTGCTCTTCGAGCGCTTCCTCAAGTTCGTCCAGGCGGTCGTCCGGGGTCATCAGGCTATTCCAGAGAGGTTAACGGGCGATGGTGTTGGTCTGACGTATCTTGTTTTGCAACTGCAGGATGCCCCACAGCAAGGCCTCGGCCGTTGGCGGGCAACCCGGCACATAGACGTCGACCGGCACAATGCGGTCGCAACCTCGCACCACGGCGTAGGAGTAGTGGTAATAGCCGCCGCCGTTGGCGCAGGAACCCATAGAGATGACCCAACGCGGTTCGGCCATCTGGTCATAGACCTTGCGCAGCGCCGGAGCCATCTTGTTGACCAGCGTGCCGGCAACAATCATCACATCGGACTGGCGCGGACTGGGGCGAAACACCATGCCGAAGCGGTCGATATCGTAGCGCGCCGCCGCCGCATGCATCATCTCGACCGCGCAGCATGCGAGGCCAAAGGTCATCGGCCACATCGAACCGGTGCGGGCCCAGTTGATCACCCCGTCGAGAGACGTGGTGAAGAATCCTTTTTCGAGAACGCCCTCTATTCCCATTCCAACGCACCTTTCTTCCACTCGTAGATGAAGCCGACCACGAGAATGCCCAGGAAGATCATCATCGCCCAGAAGCCAACCATGCCAATCTGGTCGAGAACCACTGCCCACGGAAACAGGAAGGCGATCTCGAGATCGAAGATGATGAACAGGATGGCGACGAGGTAATAGCGCACGTCGAACTTCATGCGCGAGTCTTCGAACGCCTCAAAGCCACACTCGTAGGGTGAGTTCTTTTCGCTGTCCGGCCGATGCGGCGACAGCACAAATCCAAGCCCAATCATCGCAGCACCTACAACGGTACCGACGACGATAAAGATCAGGACAGGCAGGTAATTTTCCAGCATTTCGACGCTTACTCCGGAAAGGAAGCCCGCACTGCAGCCTTCTTCTGGACCGGTTTTAGGGTGGGCCGAAAGCATAGCGATCCCACACCATCAGTGTCAAATCAAACGCACCAACTATCTGTTTGTTTTTAAAAGTTAATTATTGCCTTGACCGGGCATAAAAAAACGGTATCGCAACACTCGCTGCGATACCGTCTGTATGGTGCCGAAGGCCGGACTCGAACCGGCACGGCTTTCGCCACTACCCCCTCAAGATAGCGTGTCTACCAATTTCACCACTTCGGCTAAAACTCAATTCGATGACGGCAACCTATTCCGGCACCTTCGGCACGTCACCCTGCGCGGGGGCCATGACCTCGGGGATGGTCGGCAGATCGACGACAGCGGGCACCTCATCAGGGGCCGCAGACTCGACCGCTGCCGGTGCGACAGCGTCCATCAGGGTTTCCGGCTCGGTTGCCTGCATGGCGAAATAGGCCATCGTCAGACTGGTGACAAAAAACAGCGCCGCCAGAACACCGGTGGTACGACTCAGGAAGTTGGACGCGCCCCGCGAACCAAACACAGATGCCGACGAACCGGAGCCGAACGCGGCCCCCATATCGGCACCCTTGCCGTGCTGCATCAGAATCAGGCCAACCAGACCAATGGCCAGGAAGAGATGCACGACAACCAAAATCGATTCCATTATTTAACCTCTATTTATCAGCGGTTTGCAGCACTGCAGACCGCCAGAAAATCTTCCGGCTTGAGGGATGCCCCACCAATCAGGCCGCCATCAATATCCGTCTGCGCCATCAACTCGGCCGCATTCTTCGGATTCATGCTGCCACCGTACAGCACGCGAACCGCGTCTGCCGCTTCCTGGCTATTGGCCGCCAGACGTCCGCGGATGAATGCGTGGACATCCTGCGCCTGCTCCGGCGATGCCGTTTTACCGGTCCCGATTGCCCATACCGGCTCATAGGCAACCACACCCTTGGCGACCGCATCGATACCGCAATGTGCGATAACGGCGTCCAGTTGCCGGGCAACCACCTGCTCGGTGATGTCCTGCTCGCGCTCTTCCAGGGTCTCGCCGACACACAGGATCGGCACAATGCCCGCGGCCTGAGCAGCGGCAAATTTCTGCGCCACAAGCTCGTCGCTCTCGCCATGGTAGGCGCGCCGCTCCGAGTGGCCGATGATGACGAAATGACAACCGAAATCGCTCAGCATCGAACCGGCCGTTTCACCGGTGTAGGCGCCGGATTCGTGTACCGAGATGTCCTGGCCGCCCCACTTGATGGCTGAACCCTCAAGCTGCGCCTGCGTATCAGGGATGTAGATAGACGGGGCACAAACCGCGACTTCTGCCGTCGCCACCTGGGCGATACCGGCCTTCAGGCCGTCCAGCAAAGCAGCGACACTGGCCCGTGAGCCATTCATTTTCCAGTTACCCGCGACCAACGGCTGACGCATCTCTCACTCCCTTATAAAACAGGCGGCGTAGCTTAACGGCGCAGCGCCGTCAAATCAATGCCAATGCGGAGTGAAGCACAACAAAAACCACCCTCAGCCGGTCAGCGTGGTGCGCACAGCTTCGGCGATGCTGTTGGCGTTGGCCGCGACAGCACCGGCCTCGCGCCCTTCCACCATCACCCGGATCAGCGGTTCGGTACCGGAGGGGCGCAACAGCACGCGTCCATCCGCCCCCATATCCGACTCGACCGCCTTGACCGCGGCCGTTACCGTCTCGTTGACCATGACGTCAGACGCCCGCATGGTACCCAGCGGTACGTTGATCAGCTCCTGCGGAAACTTGCGCATACCCTCGCGCAACTCGCTGAGCGTCTTGCCCGATTTGTTGATCTCTGCCAGCACCTGCAGGGCCGACACGATGCCGTCGCCAGTCGTCGTACGGTCGCGGCATATGATGTGGCCGGACGGCTCGCCCCCAAGGCTCCAGTCCATCTCGTTCAGGCGCTCCAGGATGTAACGATCACCGACCGCAACGCGCTCGAAACCGACGCCGATATCACGCAGCGCAACCTCCAGTCCGAGGTTGCTCATCAGGGTGCCGACGACGCTGCCGGACAGCCCGCCATTGGCCAGGCGCGAACGGGCAATCACGTACAGAATCTCGTCGCCATCGACGATCTCACCCTTGTCGTCGACCATGATCAGACGATCACCGTCGCCATCCAGCGCGATCCCGAGGTCGGCGCCATTCACCCGCACCGAGCTGGCCAGGGCCCTCGGCTTGGTCGCGCCGAAACCGTCATTGATATTCAGTCCGTTAGGCTCGGCGCCGATCGTGATGACTTCGGCGCCGATCTCCTCGAACACCGCCGGCGCGATATGGTAGGTCGCACCGTGTGCGCAATCCACCACAACCTTCAGACCACGAAAGTCCAGGCGTGACGGAATCGTGCTCTTGCAGAACTCGATGTATCGACCGCGCGCATCCTCCAGGCGTATCGCCTTGCCCAGACGCCCCGAACTGACCGTCGTCATTGGTCGCTCGAGCTCGCGCTCGATCGCTTCCTCGACCGCATCCGGCAGCTTATTGCCGTCGGCGGAAAAGAACTTGATGCCGTTGTCTTCGTGCGGATTGTGCGACGCACTGATCACGATCCCGGCACTCGCGTGCAGGGTACGGGTCAGGTAGGCAATGCCTGGCGTCGGCATCGGGCCAAGCATGCGGATGTCCACGCCCGCCGCGGCCAGCCCGGCCTCAAGCGCGGCCTCGAACATGTATCCGGAGATCCGGGTGTCCTTGCCGATCAGCACCTTGCCGCCGTCTTCGCCACCCAGCACCCGGCCCACGGCCCATCCGAGTTTGAGCACAAACTCCGGATTGATGTGACCCTGCTCCAACCCGTCCGCGGATGCCATCGGTACCAAAATACTTTCGTGCCATGCCTCGTTCTTCCCTAATTCTCGATCAAGTCGCCGTCGACCATGGCCTGCCAGACCCTGACGGCATCGATAGTCTCGGCGACATCGTGGACCCGAATAATCCGTGCACCACGTTCAACCGCAAGCAACGCAGCGGCCACGCTGGCCACCATGCGACCCCCGACCTCGCGACCGGTCACCGCACCCAGCATCGACTTTCGCGATATCCCCACTAGTAC
This sequence comes from uncultured Gammaproteobacteria bacterium, assembly GCA_963719025.1. Taxonomy (GTDB): domain Bacteria; phylum Pseudomonadota; class Gammaproteobacteria; order Chromatiales; family Chromatiaceae; genus Thiosocius. Next base: position 18,860 of record CAVRBK010000113.1, read on the forward strand.
CGGCTGGCCCAGGCGCTGAAACTGCGACAGGCCACGCAACAACTGCAGATTGTGCTGCAGGGTCTTGCCGAAACCGAAGCCCGGATCGACCAACAGACGTGAACGCGTCAGACCGCCCGCCTCGCAGGCAGCGATACGCTCAGCCAGATACTCCATGATATCGGCAACCACGTCGTCATATTGAGGTGCGGACTGCATCGTGCGCGGCTCGCCCTGCATGTGCATCAGGCACACCGGAACATCGCAGTCCGCAGCCGCACGGACCGCACCGGGCGACTTGAGCGCGTTGACATCGTTGATCAGTCCGGCACCCGCGGCGACCGCGGCCGTCATCACGTTCGGCTTGCTGGT
>CAVRBK010000114.1:0-8292 GCA_963719025.1 uncultured Gammaproteobacteria bacterium
CGAATAGTTATTGCTCCGCGTCATCGAGGCGGAGAAGGAAGCGGCGGCCAAGGTCATCCTTCGTCGCGAGGAAGTCGCGGGCATGCGTTCGCTCGCGCAGAGCGCGAAGGTACTCGAAGAGTCGCCGGGCGCGATGCGTCTGAAGGAGCTCGAGGCGCTCAAGGAGATGGCGACCCAAGTGGGTGAGGTTCCGTCTCGTCATGGGGAGTCCTGAGGGCCTTCAGAGTCTCGGGCGAGTGCTTGAACGCTAAGTAAGCGACGCGATAGATAGGTGAGATGGCGGGCGTTCCGATGGGGCGCCGGCCTTTCTCCGTCTGCACGCCAATTGCCCGCTGGCCCTGAGGTGACCTTCGGGGAGAAGAATGGCATCGTGGCTCGGGGGCGCACGCGCGGACTCCCAGAAGGAATCGAACATGCGTACACTGATCCTACTCTTGGGGCTCACCGTGGCTTGTGGCGGCGCCGACCAGCCGGCTCCCGAGCCCGCGCCTGAGAACACCAACTGGCAACGACCTCGCGATCGACACGGATTCAGAACCGTACGAGGACGAGATCGTGGAACCCGAACCGACCGGGCCGGGACTCGTTCACGCCGTAATCCAACTGCGGGGGGAGAACAGAGCGGCACGGTGAGTGTGCGCTCGCTTAGCGGCCGTACTGTGGCGGAGGGAACGGCGGGCCGAGACCCTCGAGGGGCCGAGCGGCGACTACCGAGTGCACGCCATGATGGACCGGGCGGTGTTGCCGGGCCACCCCGAGCTGGACGAGCGGGTGATGGTGCAACCGGGGAGAGACGGCCGAGTCAGCTTCACCTACGGTCGCGCGGATCCGCTTGAACGTGCGGGGGTGGACCGGCCATCAACAGGTGACGCATGTCCTTACCCGCGAGGGCGGAGAGACGGAGATCGTGATGGAGCCTCTTCGAACACGTCGACGTGGCGCCTGGGCGCTACGGCGGGTGCTCACGACGGCAGCACGCGAGTTGAAGTGACTGGCCCGCTCTTCCAGGGGCATCCTGACCGGCCTGATCGCGCTGGTCCTGGTACCGGCATCGCGCTGTCACGTGGCCTACAACTGCACAAAACGCCCATACTCCAAATCGCCGGAACCGGATCCAACCGCAGAGGAACCCTCACGAGCACGACTCCCATTGAGCCTCGAACTGCGCGGCGTAAGCGTGCACTCATCGATCAACAGGAAATCCTGAGGCACCTTGACCTCAGCATCATGGGGCGAAATGTTCGTCTGACGGTCTTGTGCGGGTTCCGTGTAAGACCACGCGGCCGCGCGCGATAGCTGGGGCTCGGTCCACTGCTTGGCGGCGAGATATGGTTGGGCGTCACGACATCGCCTGTTGTGCCGAACGCAAGCGCGGTATCGCCTGAATGACCACGGCCGATTTCCCGCTGTGGCCGAACCTCAATGTATCGCGCAGGGTCGGGTTTCCACTGAAACGCCCAGGGACCGCGCCGACCCGAGGTGCAGCAGGGCACCTGGCGGAGATCTCTCGGCGGTGGGCCTCAACCATTCCAGGGGCCTGAGCATGCCCGGTTTATGGGCAACGGTCAGCAACAGCGAGTTGCACCTGCCCGCACGTGGGTAGGAATGGGCGCGCATCACCCTGCTCGATGAACCGTTCAGCGCGCAGCACCTGCGGACGCGTGATCAACTGCGATTGCGCCCAGCGGCGCCAGGTAGAGGTGCGTTGACCACACCGTTCGCCAACTGGAAGATCCGAAGCAGGCCCTCCGGCTGGCCGATCGCATCGCGATTCTCCACCACGGTGAACTCCAGCAGATTGGGCACGGCCGCGTGAACATCGACGATGCCCCAGACAGCCGGCTGGTCGCCGAGTCCTCGGCCGGGCCAACCTGATCGAAGGCGAGATCGAGTACGCCGGCGATCAGCCGCTGTTCCATGCGAACAACGGCATCGTCATCCCGGTGTTCGAACGCCAGCTGAAACGCGCACGCACCGGTTGGGCGATGTTCCGGCCGCATGACCTGCGCATGGTGCCGCCGCGGAACTCTTTCTGCTCGATCCGTCCGCTCAGGCGGATGTCGTCGCCGAAGGGTTCGGAATCCGGTGCCACCACGTGCAGGTCATGCGGCCGGAACATCGCCCAACCGGTGCGTGCGCGTTTCAGCTGGCGTTCGAACACCGGGATGACGATGCCGTTGTTCGCATGGAACAGTGGCTGATCGCCGGCGTACTCGATCTCGCCTTCGATCAGGTTGGCCCGGCCGAGAAACTCGGCGACCAGCCGGCTGTCTGGGGCATCGTAGAGTTCACGCGGCGTGCCAATCTGCTGGAGTTCACCGTGGTGGAGAATCGCGATGCGATCGGCCAGCCGGAGGGCCTGCTTCGGATCTTCCGTGGCAAACAGTGTGGTCAACGCACTCTGTTCCTGGCGCCGCTTGAGTAAAATCAGCAGTTGATCACGCGTCCGCAGGTGCTGCGCGCTGAACGGTTCATCGAGCAGGGTGATGCGCGCATTTGCTACCAGCGTGCGGGCCAGTGCAACTCGCTGTTGCTGACCGTTGCCCAATTGCGCTGGCATGTGCCTGTGGAAATCATTCAGGCCCACCGCCGAGAGAATCTCCGCCGTGCGCTGCTGCACCTCGGGTCGGCGCAGTCCCTGGCGCTTCAGTGGAAACCCGACATTGCGCGATACATTGAGGTTCGGCCACAGCGGGAAATCGGCCATCATCATGGCGATACCGCGCTTGCGTTCGGCACAACGGGTGATGTCGTGCTCGTCGATCCATATCTCGCCGCCAAGCAGTGGATCGAGCCCGGCTATCGCGCGCAGCAGCGTGGTCTTACCGGAACCCGCACAACCCAGTACGACGAACATTTCGCCCGGCATGATGCTGAGGTCAAGGTGCCTCAGGATTTCCTGTTGATCGATGGTCACGCTTACGCCGCGCAGTTCGAGGCTCGATGGGGAACTGGTGCTCATGAGGGTTCCTCTGCCGTTGCCATCCGGTTCCGGCGATTTCGATATGGGCGTTTTGTGCGGGTCTGCAGTAACAGCAATGCCGGTACCAGGACCAGCGCGATCAGGCCGGTCAGGATGATCGAATGCGGGGCAAGAACCTGCGGGAGCGACACGGCGTGTTCGAACGCGGCCATGGCCAGGGTCGGTTCCGTTGCGTTGACCATGATCAGCGCGGCCGAGAGTTCAGCCACACCGGCAGCGACACCGAGCAGCATCAGGCCGGCGATCAGCGTGGCGAGCACCGGGAACACCAGGTGCATCATCACGGCAAACCGTGAAGCACCGAAACAGCGTGCCAGGTCTATCTGATCGGGAGCCAGGCTGATGCGTGTTGCAGGGATCACATGGGCCAGGTAGGGCAGCAGTTTGATACTGACCAGCAACGCGAGGACTAGACCTGGCCAGGCTGTGATGGCTTCGGCCGGCCATGTGAACTGCTCGGCGCCTTGTTGCCAGGCCAACGCAAGGACGAGCCCGGGCACGGCGAACAGGGTTGCGGTCGCACCACGCACCAGTGCCCCGCCAATCGTGCGCTGTCGGGAAAGGCGGTCGACCGTCAGGCCAAGCGTCAGCAGCACCAATCCACTGGCTGCAGCGACCACGAAGGTATGCGTCAGCGCAGGCTGGATGCCGGGTAACCACTGCGCGATGGACGGAGGCCAGCCCAGACGGCTGAGCATCCACGCATGCGGGGCCAGGGCAACGCTCGCGACGAGCACCAGCAATACGCTTGAATACAGCCAGTTGCCGACACCACGCGACCAGCGCAGCGGCTTTGCGGGTGTTCGTCGTGGCGTGATTGCCGCGCGCGGCAACAACGACGACCAGGCCACCGCTACCAGGATGGCGGACAAGGCGAACAGCAGCACGCCGAGCCGCAGGGCCGCCTGAGATGTCTCTTGGTTGGCGAGTTGCCGGTAGATCTGCGGGGCGAGCATGCCATCGATCTGCAGAACCAGCGGGCTGGCGATATCTTCGAAGATGCGCAATAAAACGATCGCGGCACCGAGCAGGAACGGTGCCGTCAGCAGGGGCAAGGTGATTTGCCGCCAGACCTGCAGACTCCCGGCCCCAAGGTTGCGTGCGCTCTCGGCCAGTGACCTGTCGATCCGGTTGAGCCCGGCAACCATGCTGAGCATCACGAAGGGTATGAAGTGTACGGCGTAGCTCAGGGTCAACAGGATTGTCGGGGAATCCAGCGGGAGCCGTTCCAGCAGGGCTATCCCGTGCAGGCGATCGCCGCTCCACTGTCGTAACAGGCTCGCGGTTACGAACGGCGGCATGGTCAGGGGGATCACGCCGGATGCCAGGATCAGCTGGCGCAGCGGTTGTGCCGCCCGCACCGCAGCGAAGGCAGCGGGTATGGCGATCAGGCTGGCCAGGCCGGTCGCCAGGAGGGCAACCGCAAGCGTGCGCAGTGCCGCTTGCTGGACGGAGGTGTCGAGCAGCAGTTCTCGCCATGGTTGCGCGCCCTCATCCGGCCCTGCCTGGGAAGAGAGCAGCAGCAAGGCGAGTGGCAGCACAACCAGCAGGACGAGAAACACCAGGTAGGCGGCGGCCAGGCTACCGTTGCTCCATGTCGATCGCTGCCGTTCCAATATCGTCTTCCGGATTTGTTTGCTTCGGGCACGCAACAGCGCCGTTGCCCGAGTTTGCTGTGTGCAGGCAGCCGGGCACACAGCGAACAGGCGGAATATTGCATCCAGACCACCAGAAACTGCCGACAGCCCGTTACGCCTGCCCTGAAGGTGATCCGGGGACCGATTCTGCCGGTTTCGCGAGTCGCTGCCAACTGCATCGATGGGGCACTTTGGCTCGTGCCCTGACGCGGCCTTGCAACGAGATCTGACCTGCCGGGAGTCGCGGGCATCGCTCGCCCGGCGGTTGCGCCCGCATCCGGACAATCTGGTCCGTTGTATGTTCGGATTGCGGATGCCGAGGTAACGTTGGGTCGGAACCGGCGCTTTGCTGCCGGCGCATGATGTGAAGTTCCAACTGCACAATGCAGGGTAAGTTGGTAAATCATAAAACCCTAATGTATTCATCGGCTTGTACGGTTGGCGTTGGCTGTCGGTGGCGCCGCTAATCTGGCTATACTGCGCGGATGACACCGACTCCCCGAATGTCTGTACGCGCGCTCACCGGTATGTTCGCCAGGGCCATGCCGGTGGCCGTGCTGGGTCTTGCAAGCCTGTTGGCCGGCTGTTCAGACGATCCCGTCGAGCAGGTGGTTTCCGAGCATGCAATCCCCGCGACAGCACTGCCAACAGAGACGGCACAGGGCGTGCCGGAGAAGACCACAGAGGTCGAAGAGGAGCGCTACGTCGGTGATCTGGATGAGATGAAACGGCGCGGCCGTTTGCGGATCCTGATTCCTGCGAACATCGGTGGTGTGTTTTACCTGCCGCGTGAGGGGTGGCCGGTGGAGTCTCAGCACGATGCCGCGACGGCCTTCGCGCGCAGCCAGGGTCTTGAACCGGAGCTGGTACCGGTGGCCGCTTTTTCGCAAATGATCCCGGCCCTGCTCGAGGGGCGAGGGGACCTGATTGTGGCCAATCTCTCTATCACCGAGGGACGGCGCAAAAAGATGTCATTCTCCGTGCCACTCACGACCGTCAAGCAGCAGGTCCTGGTTGCCCAGTCGGTCGACGGTATTGCAAAACTGGGAGACCTGGTCGGCAAGCGGGTGATGCTGGAGCGCAGCTCATCGTTCTGGGAACGCCTGGCATCGTTGCAGGGCAAGTATCCGGGTATCGAGCTGGTGCCCCGTCCTGCGGGGCTTTCCGACGAGGAGGAGTTGGATGCCATCGTTTCCGGGCGGATCGATGCGAGCGTGCGCGACAGCAATGTTGCGCGCATGTACCTGACCTATCGCGATGACCTCAAGGTGGCCTTCGAGCTTCCGGGTACCGACGATATTGCCTGGGGGATCAGGCCCGGAGCAGAGCAGCTGCGTGCGGCATTGAACAAGTTCATGCACCTCGAATTCGCCTCACAGCAGGGTCAGGCGCGCCATACCGACGACCTCGACGGGATCAAGAAGCGTCGCGTGTTGCGTGTGCTTTTGCGCAACAACGCCGCATCGTATTTTCTCTATAAAGGCGAGTTGCAGGGATTCGAGTACGAACTGTCCAAGGCCTTCGCCAAGGCGAACGGTTTGCGGCTCGAGGTGATCGTGCCGGATACCCATGCCGAATTGCTGGAATGGCTGCGCGAAGGGCGTGCCGATGTGGCGGCTGGCTTCCTCGAACCGGATGATGACACTGCCAGGGGCGGAATAGCCTATTCGCGGCCGTATCACAATGCGCCGCGACACCTCGTGGTACACGCCGACAGCGACAGTATCGGGACTGCCGCCGATCTGGATGGACGCTCGGTAGTGGTACGCCGCTCCAGTCCCTATTGGAAAGATCTGCACGAGCTGAGAGCGAGCGGCGTGGATGTCGACATCATTGCTGCTGATGAAGACGCGGAAACCGAGGAGCTTATCGCGCGCGTGGCGGACCGCGAGATCGATGCCACCGTCGCAGACGGGCACCTTCTGGATATCGAGCTGGCGCGCGGCCTGGCGGTCAAGTCAGGCTTTCAGCTGAGTGAAAACCGGGAACATTCGGTAGCGGTGCGGGCCGGCAGCAAGAAGCTGTTGGCGGCGCTCAATCGCTTCATAAAGAAGCAGTACAAGGGGCTGGTTTACAACATTCTGTACAAGAAGTACTTCACCAGTCAGCGCCAGATCCGGGATCTGGCCGCCGGGCGGGTGGGGGCTGAGTCGGGCAAGGGCCTGTCGCCCTATGACGAAGCGATACGCCTGTTTGCCGAGCGCTATGGTTTCGACTGGCGCCTGATCACCGCACAGATGTTCCAGGAAAGCCGCTTCGATCCGAAGGCCAAGTCATTCGCCGGCGCACAGGGCTTGCTGCAGGTCATGCCGCGAACTGCGAAGTCCATGGGATTCGACAAGCTGAAAAAGCCCGAAGAAGGGATCCATGCCGGGGTCAAGTATCTCGACTGGGTACGCAACCGTTTTGAAGACACCCTGCCATTCGGTGATCGCATGTGGTTTACCCTGGCGGCCTACAATGCCGGGCATGGTCACGTTCAGGATGCGCGGCGACTCGCCAGGCAAAAGGGTTGGGACGGCGACCGCTGGTTCGATAACACCGAGAAAGCCATGCTGCTGCTCTCCAAGAAGAAGTATGCCGGCAAGGCGCGCTACGGTTACGTGCGGGGAATCGAGCCGGTCAGTTATGTCCGCAACATAAGGCAACGCTACAGGGCCTATGTCGAGCTGTCGGAAGAACGGATCTCGATGACCCGATAGGCGGCGTTTTTTCCACACATCTTTGCTGCCTGTTGGTGGCACTGATATCTGGCTGAGTGAGCGTTGTGATTACGATCGACTATTTTTCCGATGTGCTGTGTATCTGGGCCTATGGCGGCCAGGTGCGCCTCGATGAACTGCAACGCGAATTCGCCGGCGACGTGTTGGTGCGTCATCACTTTATGGGCCTGTTCGCCGATACGCAGGGTCGCATTGCCGAGGGCTGGAAAGACGAGGGGGGCTTCGAGGGGTTCGCTGCCCACATGCAGGAGGTTTGTGAGCAATGGGATCACGTGCAGCCGTCGCCGGATGTCTGGAGGGGATGCCGACCTGTGAGTTGCACCACCGCGCATGTTTTTCTCAAGGCCGTGGCGCTGTGCCTCGGGCTGGAGCAGGATGACGGGACCGTGGATACGGCCACACGGGTACGTTTTGACCGCCTGGTTGGGACTGTGCGCGCGGCTTTTTTTGCTCATGGCCAGGATATTGCGCGACGCGATGTACTGCTGGGACTGCTTGGGGATGGTGATCCGACGGCGCAGCAGGTAGCGAAGAGGATAGATGACGGCGAGGCCTATGCAGCACTGCATCGCGACCACGAACTGGCCAAGCAGTATGGGGTGTTGGGCAGTCCGACCTATGTATTCAACGAGGGTCGACAGTTGCTCTATGGCAACGTCGGTTATCGCATTATCGAGTCAAATATGCGGGAGTTGCTGACGGCGGAACCGGCGCAGGGGCTCCCAAGCTGGTGCTGAGCGTTGTGACGCTACATGCCTGAAACGACCAGTCGTCTGTTTTCCTGGCTCAACACCTGGCGCAAGGATGAACTGCAGGGTTCGCTGGTCGATATCTTCGTCGCTGATGCCGCTGGGGAACCCATGCGCCGCATCGATCAATGTACCTGTGAGCCGGGGAAGGGGTTGCTCGGTGACCGCTACGCCACCCAGCGCGGGCATTGGATCAAGAC
>CAVRBK010000115.1:0-22534 GCA_963719025.1 uncultured Gammaproteobacteria bacterium
ATCGTGAGTGAGTCGTAGATGTGCACCCGTCCACGAGCCTCGGCAGCGCGCTGGCCGGCGGTTGGCGCCATCAGCCGTTTCAGCTGCCAGTCAGAAACAGGCTCGGGTGCCGTTGGGTCAGCATTGGCCTGCGCATTGGCGCCCAGCCAAAGTGCCAAGAAAAGCGTGATTGCCCGGCGATAGAGCGAAAAATCCATATTCGGGCCCTCCATGGGTTCCTTTTTCTCACTGTGAGCAAAAAGTGTGCCTGCCGAGGGGGTGGGTCTGACCCTGTCCGTGCCAGCGAGTTGCCCGACGGGTGCTTTGGCTTTTTCTGGCCCGAAATTTGCTGCCGTTCATGGCCGAGGCTGTGTTGTCCGCGTGGATCGGCGCCTCGACTTTTGTAGATCGACGTGTGAATGCGTGGTCTGTTGCCGATTTCTCCGCAGGCACTGGGTCGCTTCTGATGTGTCTGGGCAAGCCGGAATGGGCATGGCATCCCATCGACCGCGACCGGCTTAGGCATTGCCGACTAATCGGCATTGCATGTTCAGCTCTGACCATCGCTCGATCAGCGACGGGCGGCGGGGCGAATTCCCAGGCTAGTTGCTGACCAGTCGAAACCAGAGTTGAGAGACGCCGTACTGACGGCATGCGGGAAATCTGCGCGACGAGCGCGAAACTTGTCAGGGGGATAGCGTGTTAAACAACGAAAACAAATGTGACGGCGCAGGGCGAAACAAGCGATGGGGGATCCTTGCGCTGTTCGCACTCTCGGTCGGCACTGCAACGGCCGGGGTCACGTACGAGAACATTGCCCTCTCCGGCGACGCGGTACCCGGCATCGATGCCATCGATCTCTACGGTTACGCTTTCTCCACGCCGGTCCTGAACGACGCGGGCACCGTGGCGTTCCGTGCCAACGTATCCGGGCCCACGTTCACCGGGTCGACGGGTAACTGGGCGGTGCTGGCCCACGCAAGTGGCAGCGTCGAGCTCGTGGCCGCTTCGCAAGACCCGGTACCCGGCTCCTCAAGTGGCGAAAAATTCCGCCTGTTCGGCGACCTGCTGGGGATAAGCAGCAGCGGCGAAGTGGGCTTTGCGGCGCAGATCTTCGGTGCGCCGACCAGCCTCAGCGGCCTCTGGGCCAGCGATGGTGATGTCACACGCGAGGTCAGCCGAATCGGGGGCGTCAGTGCCCCGGGTATTGCCGGCGCCACGCTGATCAACACCTCGTGGAAGTCGTTCTCAAGTGATGGCACGGCGTTCATCCACACGGGCCTCGCCGGCACCGGCATCGATGGAACGAACGATATCGCGTTCTACAAGGTTGATGCGGACGGAAGCTACACGCTGGTTGCCCGAAAGGGGGATCCGGTGCCGGGCTCAAGCGACGGCTCGGTGATAGTCAGCCCGCAGAACCGGCCCTATTACCTGACGAGCAACTCCCACATTGCCACCAGTAGCGCCGATACGGCGACCATGGCGCTGTTCACCGAGACACCGGGCGGCGACCGCTCGTCTGTTGTCGCGAAGTTTGATGGCGACTCGCTTGCCGTCGCCTGGGCTGATATCGGGACTGCAACGGATATCACATCCAACGCCGGCGGCGATTTTGCAGCCACGGGATATGTCAGCGATGCAGTTGAAGGCACATCGGCCAGTTGGCTGGTCACCGACCGCGCCGGTACGCTTGAGTCCCCCGTGATTACAGGCGATTTATTGCCGACCGGGGGTGGTCAGAATGGTCTTGCGGGCAGTTTCATCGGGGTCGATATAAACGACTCGGATGCGATCGTTTTTTCCGCCAGCCTGAGCGACGTCAGCTCGCCCTATGGCGGACTGGCAAAGGGCCTTTGGCTCGATGACGGTCAGGAACTCAGCCTGATTGCCCTCGAAGGAGAAACGCTGTCGGAAATCACCGAGGGACAACCGATTGCGGCCATCGATACAAACTCTGTCGTGTTCAATAACAGCAACCAGGTGGCGTTCAAGGGCAGCATCGCGAATTCAGGCCCGGGTTCCGACAGTGGTGTCTGGATGCTGAACAAACAGGGCCATCAGCTCGAGCAGATCCTGCGCGAAGGGCAGGCAATCGACGTAGGCGGCGGCAACACAAAGAACGTCGCCGGGTTCGCGTTTCTCGATGAGGGTTTCAATGACCGCGGCGAATTGGCGGTGAAGGTCGGCTTTAGCGATGAATACAGCGCGATCATCAAAGTCTCGAGCTTCTACGATGAAACCGACATGGCGCAAATTGATGCGGAGACAGAGAGCGTGATGCTGCTCGACGACACCGCCACGGGCGCGGGGCGGGTCAGCCTGGCGTTGGAGGATGTGACATTCTCCGGTACCTCAACCTCAACCGAAGTCAGCGCAACCTACGGAACACCCGAAATCACGACGCTGGCCGGCGAATTCGACGCCACCGAGGGGTGGGAGGACGTCGAAACAAGCCTGCGGCTGAACGGCGCGACCACGACCCTGCAACAGTGGGACGTTGACATCGCCGGGCTGTGGGATGGACTGCTGGCAATAACCCTCGAATACGACGAATCCCTGCTAGATCCGAGCCAGGACGAAGGGCTGCTCGGTCTCTGGCACTATGGAAGCTACGGCATCGACGGTGCGCGCGAGTGGCGCCTATACAACAGCGTCAATCAGTACAGTGATTTTTTCGCGATCGATACCGCTGCGAATACGATCACGATCCGGCTCGACAACCTGTCGCCCATGGTCATGACATATAGCCAGGGCGCGACTGCTTCCACGAGCGTGCCCGTGCCGCCAGTGGCAATGCTGCTGTCTTTTGCGGCACTCTTCCTCGGCCGTGGGGCGCGGCGCAGGGGCTGAAGTGCCTGCTGCCGAAAACAGGGGACAGGGCACCTTTATCCAGAGAGCGGTGGGTTCGGGCGGAAGCCGCGGAAACCCTGGTCGGTCCCCGATTCTCTAGTCCAGCGATGGCCCGAGTTGGAATTCCACAGGCTCGAATCCCTGATCCTCGAGGGCTGCGAGGACTTCTTCCCAGCAACAGCCGGGGCTTTCCTCTTCGACCTCGGCAATCAGGCCGGTGACGTGCCGATAGGCTTCCTTGGCCGGATAGTCGGGTGGAATGCGGACCAGGCGGATCTTGGTCTTGTCGGAGGCGGGGAGAATCATCAGGTCCTGCATGGGGTGTTTCCTTTGGTGGCCGTTGCGGGCTGGGCGATCAGTCAGGCGCTGGGCTTGCGTCCGATCAGTTCGATCGGGTAGCCGTCGGGGTCTTCGACGAAGGCGATGATCGTGGTGCCGGCGTTCATCGGTCCGGCCGCGCGCAGGATCTTGCCGCCGCGGGCCGCGATCGCGTCGGCGGCCTTGTACACGTCGTCGACCTCGATCGCGATGTGGCCATAGGCATTGCCGATATCGTAGCTGTCGACGCCCCAGTTGTAGGTCAGTTCGATCACGGTGTTGTCGGACTCGTCGCCATAGCCGAGAAAGGCCAGGGTGAACTTGCCGTCCGGGTAGTCTTTCTGCCGCAGCAGGCGCATGCCCAGCACCTCGGTGTAGAACTCGATCGAGCGGTCCAGGTCGCCGGTTCGCAGCATGGTGTGCAGGATACGCATGGTGTTTCGCTCCTTCTGTGGCTCAGTCGCCGCCGACCGTCATGTGGTCGATCAGCCAGGAGCCGGTCTTGATGCTGCCGGGCACGTCGTTGTCGGTGCCGACCGCGACCAGCTGGCGGAACATGTCGCGCAGATTGCCGGCGACGGTGATCTCCTCGACCGGGTACTGGATCTCGCCGTTCTCGACCCAGAAACCGGCGGCACCGCGCGAGTAGTCGCCGGTGACCAGGTTGGTGCCCTGGCCCATCAGCTCGGTGACGAGCAGCCCGTGATCCATCTCGCGCAGCAGCTCGCTCGAACGACTGGCCGCTGCTTGCGATCGCGGCGTTGCGCACACCGCCGGCGTTGGCGGTGCTCTGCAGGCCCAGCTTGCGTGCCGAGTAGCTGTCGAGCAGGTAGCCCTGCAGTACGCCGTCGCTGACCAGGTCGCGGTAGCGGGTGGCGACGCCTTCGTTGTCGAACGGTGCGCTGGCCTGGCCCTGCGGGCGCAGCGGGTCTTCGCTGATGCTGACCCAGTCGGGAAAGATCGGCTCGCCGACCTGGTCGAGCAGAAAGGTCGATTTGCGGTACACGGCGTGCCCGCGGATCGCGCCGAACAGGCTGCGCAGCAGGCTCGGGCGCGATATCGGCGCGGAACAGCACCGGGCATTCGCGGGTGCCGAGCTTGCGCCCGTCCAGGCGGGCCAGCGTGCGCTCGGCGGCACGCTCGCCGATACTCTGCGGGACGGCGAGTTCGCCGGGCAGCCGGCCGCTGTCGTACCAGTAGTCGCGCTGCATGTCGTCGCCGTCCTGCGCGATCACCGCGCAGCTCAGGCTGTGGCGCGTGCTCGGGTAGCCGCCGACAAAGCCATGGCTGTTGCCGTAGATGAAGCTGGAACGTTGGGTGTAGACGGTCGCGCCTTCGGAGTTGCTGATCCGCGGATCGCTGCTACGTGCCGCGTCTTCGCACTCGCGCGCGATGCCGGCGGCCTCGTCGGCGCTCATCTCCCAGGGATGATACAGGTCGAGATCGGGGATGTCGCGCGCCATCAGCTCGGCATCGGCCAGCCCGGCGGCCGGGTCTTCCGAGGTGTAGCGGGCGATCCGGCAGGCGGCGGCGACGGTCTCGCGAATCGCCTCGGGGCGCAGGTCGGTGGTGCTGGCGGAGCCCTTGCGCTGGCCGAAATACACGCGTGACGCCCAGTCCGTTGTCGCTGGTGTGCTCGATGGTCTCGGTTTCGCCGAGGCGCACGGTCACCGACAGTCCGGTCTGCGCGCGATACGCCGGCCTCGGCCGCGTCGGCGCCCTGTGCCGGGCCTCTGCAACAGGTCTTCGACCATCTGCTTCAGCATGTTTATCTGGTTTTGGTCAGTCATGGCTCTGTTGCGGGTCAGGCGGCGGTGCCGCCGACGGTCAGTTGATCGATCTTGAGGGTCGGCTGGCCGACCCCGACCGGGACGCTCTGGCCCTCCTTGCCGCAGGTGCCGACGCCGGTGTCCAGTGCCAGGTCGTTGCCGACCATGCTGACCCGGGTCAGCACCTCCGGGCCGTTGCCGATCAGGGTCGCGCCCTTGACCGGCGCGTGACCTTGCCGTTCTCGATCAGGTAGGCCTCGCTGGCCGAGAACACGAATTTGCCGGAGGTGATGTCCACCTGGCCGCCGCCGAAGTTGACCGCGTACAGGCCGCGTTCGACCGACGCGATGATCTCCTCCGGGCTCGTGCTCGCCGGGCAGCATGTAGGTGTTGGTCATGCGCGGCATCGGCAGGTGGGCATAGGACTCGCGCCGGCCGTTGCCGGTCGGCGCCACGCCCATCAGGCGGGCGTTCAGCCGGTCCTGCATGTAGCCCTTGAGGATGCCGTTCTCGATCAGCACGTTGTTGGCCGAGGGCGTGCCCTCGTCGTCGACGGTCAGCGAGCCGCGCCGGCCGGGCAGGGTGCCGTCGTCGACCACGGTGCACAGGCTGGCGACGCGACCCGCTCGCCGATCCGCCCGGAGAAGGCCGAGGTGCCCTTGCGGTTGAAGTCGCCCTCCAGGCCGTGGCCGATCGCCTCGTGCAGCAGCACGCCCGGCCAGCCGGGGCCGAGCACCACCGGCAGCGTGCCGGCCGGCGCGGCGACCGCGTCGAGGTTGACCAGCGCCTGGCGCACCGCCTCGCGGGCATAGCCGAGCGCGCGGTCTTCCTCCAGGAAGAAGTCGAGCGCCTGGCGCGCGCCACCGCCGGAGCTGCCCTGTTCGCGCTGGCCGTCCTGTTCGACGATGACCTGCACGTTCATGCGCACCAGCGGGCGCACGTCGCCGCTGATCATGGCCGCTGTTGTCCATCACCAGCACGATGTCGTGCGCCGCGACCAGGCTGACGATGACCTGCTGCACCCGCGGGTCTGCGGCGCGCGCCTCGGCATCGGCGCGGCGCATCAGGTCGAGTTTCTGATCCTCGCTGAGCGAATCCAGCGGGTTGATCGGCGCGTACAGGGCCGTCGGCTGCGTGCGCCGCCGGCGATTGCCTGCGCGCCGTGCTGGCCGGCCTGGGCGATCGCGCGCGCCGCGCCGGCGGCGTCGAGCAGGCGCGGCAAGATCGAGGCTGTCGGTGTAGGCGAAGCCGGTCTTCTCGCCGCTGATCGCGCGCAGCCCGGCGCCCTGCTCGATGCTGTGGCTGCCTTCCTTGATGATGCCGTCTTCCAGCACCCAGGATTCCAGGCGGCCGTATTGAAAGTAGATGTCCGCGGCATCGACCTGGCGGCTCAGCAGGCGGTCCATGACCTGTTCCAGCTGGTTCTCGCTCAGCCCGGGGCGGTCGAGCAGCGTCTCGCGCGCAATGGCAATGCTCTGCGACATATCTTGATTACTCCTGGCTTGCGCTGCCGTGGCGTGCGTTCAGCGGCAATGCAGCCGCCGGTGGTCGAGGCACGGGAAAGTTGCGCCGCGTGTTGTGCTGGAACTCGGGATCGATCTCGGCGACGACGCAGCCGTTGCCACGCTCGCTTTCGGCCAGCTTGGTGCCCCAGGGGTCGACGATCATGCTGTGCCCGTAGGTCTGCCGGCTGGCGATATGAAAGCCGCCCTGCGCGGCGGCGATCACGTAGGACAGGTTCTCGATGGCGCGTGCGCGCACCAGGGTCTCCCAGTGCGCGCGCCCGGTGATCGCGGTGAAGGCCGCGGGCAGCGCGATCACCTCGACCCCGCGGTCGACCATCGCGCGGTACAGCTCGGGGAAGCGCAGGTCGTAGCACACCGAGATGCCCGAGGCGGCCGACCGGGCTGTCGATCACGAGCGACCCGGTCGCCCGGTTCGATGCTTTCGGATTCGATGAACTGTTCGTCGCTTTCGACCAGGTTGACGTCGAACAGGTGCTGCTTGTCGTAGCGCGCGACCTGGCGACCGCGTGTCGTCGTACACGGTGCAGGCGGCGCGCCACTTGGCGGCATCGTCGGCCTCGAGCGGGATGGTGCCGCCGACCAGCCAGACGCCCAGCCGCTTGGCGAGCTGCGACAGAAAGGCCTGCAGCGGGCCGTCGCCGGGTGCTTCGCGCAAGCGCAGTTGGCATCGCTGCAGCTGCGCCCGATGAAGGCGAAGTTTTCCGGCAGTACGATCAGGTCGGCGCCCTGCTTGGGCGGCGGCCTCGGTCAGTCGTTCGGTCTCGAGCAGGTTGGCACTGACATTGCTGCCGGAGGCGAGTTGAATCGCGGCGACTTTTTTCTTCGTATTGCTCATGGATGTCTCGAATCGGTTTCTCTTGGCAGCCCGTCTGACAAACCCCGTTGTCCCAGATTGGCGCTGTGGACTACGTGATTCAAGCCACAAATCGCGCGGTAAAGGCGATCTGCACCGTGATCTGCAGTGTCGCAGCGCCAGGCGGCCGGCTACAGATACTGAACTCTACTGTGTGCGGCGCGCAGGGCAAAGCCCTATTGCGCAGCTGTGCCCGACACGCCGCGGCAGGATCGGGAGGACGCACACAACACCGGCTCAATTGCCGGTGCCGGGGAAGTCCGAGCCATGCGACTCCCCCTTCTTGAAGAGTTTCAGCAGCCCGCGCAGCGGTTTGCCCACCTTCGACAACACGCTCTCTTTCCCCGTTTCGGGGGCGCTTGGTGCATCTGACGGTGCGCTCGACGGCTCGACCGCCGATGCTTGGGTCTGCCCCGGCTTTTCTGCCAGGGCCGGCGCGCTGTCAGCCGCTGCGGGTGCCCCGACTGCTGTGGGCGGCAGGTCGCCGGCGGCCTTGCCGGGTACCTGCGTGGCCGCTTTGTGATCTCCGCCGCTAAACGGCCGCAGGAGTTTCGACAGGGTACCGCCGGAATCCAGTTGCTTGACCTCCGGGTTGTCCCACGGGCCGGTCAGGGCGTATTCAAAGCGGTTGATCCTGTCGACCTGCTTGGTCATGACGGTCTGCGCAACCAGCACGGCGATCCCCGCCACCGGCCCCCCGGCCAGGGTGCTGGCGATCGGCAGGGTTGCATCCAGATTGGGCGTCACCCGCACATGCTGGTCGAGTGAGCGTTCGACCAGGTGTGCGGCGCCGTTCAGATCGATGCGGCCGGTCGGGCCGTTGACCACCAGGTTGTCGGTGACGGCCTCGCCCTGCGCGAACTGGAAATCGCCGTCGATGCCGTCGAAGCTGTAACCCTTCTTATAAAAGTCGCTGAAATCCAGGCGCAGGCGCCGGGTCAGGGCGTTCAGATTGAGCAGGCCGACCACCCGCGTCACCCCGGGGTCGAGTTCAACCAGGCGGCCGCCACCGATATCGAGATTGACCTTGCCGTTGAGGGTGGCGCGGTGGAACTGTGCCGGTGCACCCGGCCACTGCAACTGCAGCCCGAGCTTGCTGTCGGCCTTTTCGAGCTGGCGCGAATAGCCCAGGTGGACCAGCAGATCGCCGAGGTCGGCGGCCGCGACACTGCCGCTGATCTGTGTTTCGGTACGCGCATTGCGGCGTAGCCAGTGGCCGCTGGCATCCAGGGTCAGTTCGCCATCACGCAGGCTCAGTTCGGCCAGGCGGACACCCCCGGGCGCTTTTTGCGCGGTCATCCGCAGCTTGCCGAGGCGTGCCTCGTTGATCCGCAGATCGGCGATCTCGAGGCGCAGACCGGGCAATGCGGCAGGGTCCGGTCCGGACTCAGGATCGTCTGGCGGCAGCGCCTCGTAGTCCTCGCCGCCGACCGGCAGGCTGAGCCGCAGGGTATCCAGCTCGACCCGGATGGGTGCGGCCGCCAGGTTGGCCGGCAGTTCGAAACGCCCGTCGAGACGCGGCGATTTCAGCGTGCCCCGCCAGGCGCCCTGGCGCATGGCGGCCTTCAGCCTGAGGTCGCGCACCGTGGCCAGATCTGCCTGCAGACGGCCGACGGTCAGGTCGATATCGACCGGCAGCTTGGCCGGCGAATCGTCGAGCGGCAGGTGATCGAGCGCGGCCTGCCATGCGGCGATGTCGACCTCGTCGAGGCGGCCGCGAATGCGCACGCCCCTGTCGGCCTGCAGCTTGCTGGCCCCGCCGCCGAGCACCAGGTCGACCCGTTGACCGTCGCTGCTGAAGCGGGCCGCGACCTGCTTGCCCAGCGAAAAGCTGCCGGGCGTTGGCCGGCCGCTCAGCGGCAGGTGCATGCTCAGCGACTTGCGCGTGTTCGCCGATTTGCCGAAGGGCGCCGGCAGATCGATGGCGATACCCTCCAGCGGGCTGGCAATCGACAGGAAGGTTGCTGTGCCTTTGGCCGCGAGGTCCGGCGGAATATCGACATCGATAATGAAGTCGGCCGCGCCGCTTGCCGCAGACAGGGGCAGCGAGGGCATCTGCTGCCGGATCGCCGCGGTGGCGAGCCGGCCTTTCGCCTGCACGCGGGTCGCCCCGTCTTGCAGCGGCCGCACATTGATCAGCAGCGGCGCGCCCAGTGCCCGTGCCCTGATGGACTGGGCCGACAGGCCATCGAGGTTGAAGCCTAGCCGCCCTTCGATCTGATCGAGTTCGAATTGCCACTCAGGCAGTGCCAGGCGGGACTTTTCGAACAACAGCTCGCCGCTCAAGGCAGGGTTGCCGTGTTCGCCCAGCGGGATACTGAAATCGAGATCGAGGGTCGAGTTGCCGCTGCCGCGCAGACCGGCGGCGAATTTGCCGAAGCGATCGCGCAGGGCGTCTTCCTGCAGGGCGCGCAGGTTGTTCTGTAACGGCCCGACCAGGCGACCGCTGATATTGAGCGGTTTGAGCGGTTTGAGCGAATCGATGTGCCCGGTGATGGTGGTGACCTGGCTGTCGTAGATCATGCCCGAGTCGACCTTGATATCGAGTTGGTTGCCATGGAACCTGACGTGCGCATCCAGTTGTTGGAGTGCCGGCCAGCCGGTCCGGTAATCGATCAGGACATCATCGGTGTCGAATACCACCTGAAATGAGCCGGTACGGGTCTGCTCGAAGGCGAAGTCGTCGACCGGTCCATGAAACAAGGCGCTGCCGCCGCTGACCCGGCCGGATTTGATCGAGCGGTCGAGCCAGCGCACCAGTGCCTCGCCCATGATCCCGGCCGGGTAGTACAGCAGTGCCGACGCGGCGTCTCCATCGGCGAAGTCGGTCTGGAGATCCACGAACAGCGGCTGTTCGGGGCCGTCTCTGACGTGCAGGCGGGTCCGGGTTTGCAGGTGCGGCACGTCGGCGACCAGTTCGTCGCTGCGCATCTCCCAGTTGCCCTGGTCGAGCAACAGGTCGATGCGCCCGTCAAGGCGGGTCAGGTCGAGCGTGTTGCGAAACAGCTTCGGCATATCCAGGGTGGCCGCGCGGCTGGCGAGATCGAGCACCAGGTGATCCTGCTGCCCGTGCAGCGTGCCGCTGAGTCCGAGCACCCCGGGGATCGTGTTCCAGGCCTTCAGGCCCAAGCCGTCGAAGCGCGCACTGGCCCGCCAGTTCTGCAGCGGCTGCTGCAGGTCGAGTTCCAGGCGCAGGTCGCGAAATTCACCGCGCGGCTGCAGCTGAACCAACGGTTCGCCCAGGGCGGGGTCGGGCAGGCGCAGCTGCAGGATCTTCGCCACGTCGTCGATGTGCAGGTAGTCGGCGGCCAGTGACAGCTGCCTGCCGCCCTGTTCCGATTCAACGATCGCCAGGGCGAGATCGCCGGCCGGCCAGCGCCGCTGGTCGAGCTGCAGCTGGAAGCCCTGCAGGCCGAGCTGCAGACCCCCGGCCTCGCGTACCAGGCTGTAACGGGCGCTCGCATGGGCAAGTTCGAGTGGGCGTGAATCCTGTGCGAGCGGATGCAGCTGCAGATCGCTCAGGCTGAACGACCCCTGGCTGCGCACCGGTAAGGCCTGTTCCCAGCGTCCCCAGGACTCGAGATCGAGCTGCAGGCTGCGCAGGCCGTAGTTTTCCGGCAGGTAGGGCGAGAACAGGCGGGCGACATCGAGGTTCTCGACCTTGAGATAGGTCTCGCCGCGCCAGCTGGTGGTGGTCAGCAGGCCGCGCAGGCGGGCGGCGACATCGGCCGTGCCCGAGGCGGTCTGGAGGTGGGCGCGTACGCTCAGCTCTTCGCCATCATGATCCATCAGGATAGCCAGGTCATCGATCGCCAGTGGCGCCTTGCCGGCCTTACGATCGATCCAGATCAGCTGGGTATTGATCAGTCGGACATGGCTGGGCAGCGCGGTCGGGTCGCCAGCGGATTCGTCGGGCTGATACTCGCCGAGCCCCTCGAGGTGGATCTGCCCGCTGGGTTCGCGCACCACGGTGAGCTGGAGTCCGTCGAGGGTGATCCTGACCGCATCCAGCAGCGAACTGCCGAACAGGCCGGCGGGCACGATATCGAGTGCCGCTGCGTCCAGCGACAGGGCCTCCACGCCGTCGCCGATCCTCAGGCCATGCAGTTCGATCAGCGGACGCAGGCCGTACCAGCGGGCCTTGATGGCACCGACCTCGACCGGTGCGCCGAGGCGGGCGCTGAGTGCTGCGGCGACCTCGTCACGGTAATCGGCAATGAACGGCGTGGCCGAACGCACCAGCAGGGCCATGAGGCCCCACAGGATCACTACCGCTGCCAGCAGTTGCTTGACGATACGCAATGCGAAATCCTGAGATGCTGCAGTCTTAGATCAGCACCACGTCGTACTGTTCCTGGTTGTACAGGGTCTCGGCCTGCAGCTTGATCGGGCGTCCGATGAACTGCTCCAGCTCGGCCAGGTTCTGCGACTCCTCGTCGAGCAGGCGATCGACCACTTCCTGTGACGCCAGCACCAGCAGTTGTTCGACATCGAACTGGCGCCATTCGCGCAGAATGTCGCGAAAGATGTCGAAGCAGGTCGTTTCCGCCGTCTTCAGCGTGCCGCGTCCACCACAGGTAGGACAGCTCTCGCACAGCACATGTTCCAGCGATTCGCGGGTGCGCTTGCGTGTCATCTCGACCAGGCCGAGCGACGATACCTCGGAGATATGCGTCTTGGCATGGTCGCGTGCCAGGCAGCGCTCCAGCGCGCGCATCACCTGGCGCTTGTGATCGTCTTCAGTCATGTCGATGAAATCGATGATGATGATGCCGCCGAGATTGCGCAGGCGCAGTTGCCGGCAGATCGCCTGCGCCGCCTCGAGGTTGGTCTTGAAGATCGTCTCCTCGAGGTTGCGATGGCCGACGAAGGCACCGGTGTTGACGTCGATCGTGGTCATCGCCTCGGTCTGGTCGATCACCAGGTGGCCGCCGGACTTGAGATCGACCTTGCGTTCCAGTGCCTTGTGGATCTCGTCCTCGACCCCGTACAGGTCGAAGATCGGCCGCTCACCGGGGTAGTACTCGATCGATGAGCGCTGATCGGGAATGTACTTCAGGGCAAAGTGCTGCGCCTTTTCCCAGGTCGAGCGCGAGTCGACACGGATCTTCTCGACCTCCGGGTTGATCAGGTCGCGCAGGGCGCGCAGCGACAGCTGCAGGTCTTCGTGGATCAGTTCACGCGCGGGCGCGGCAGCGGCGCGTTCCTGGATCGAGGCCCACAGCCGCAGCAGAAAGCGCATGTCCGTCTGCAGCGCCTCCTCCGAGACCCCCTCGGCCGCGGTGCGGGCGATAAAGCCGGCATTGATGTTGCTGGCCTCGGCATAGCCGGTAAGGATATCGCGCAGCCGACTGCGTTCGCCCTCGTCCTCGATCTTCTGCGATACCCCGACGTTGTGCACGTTGGGCATGAACACCATGTAGCGCGACGGGATCGAGATGTTGGTGGTCAGGCGGGCGCCCTTGGTGCCGAGCGGGATCCTTGACCACCTGCACGATCACGTCGCCACCCTCGCGCACCAGGTCGGTGATCTGGTCTGAGTGCTGGCCGTCGTCGGCGTGGATGTCGGAGGCATGCAGAAAGGCGGCGCGTTCCAGGCCGGCGTCGACGAAGGCGGCCTGCATGCCCGGCAGTACCCGACACACCTTGCCTTTATAGATGTTGCCGACCAGGCCGCGCTTGGCGGTACGCTCGACGATGATCTCCTGTACCACGCCGTTTTCGATCACTGCCACGCGGGTCTCGGGTGGGGTGACGTTGATCAGGATTTCTTCACTCATGGGATCAGTTTACACACCAAAGGGACCGCGCACGCCGATGGTGCGCAGGATCTGCAGGGTTTCGAACAGCGGTAGCCCCATGATCCCCGAATAGCTGCCTTCGATCCGTTCGATAAAGGCCGCAGCGAGGCCCTGCACCGCGTAGGCGCCGGCCTTGTCGGCGGGCTCGCCGGTGTCCCAGTAGGCCGCGGCTTCGCGCTCGCTGAGTTCGCGGAAGCTCACCCGGCTGACACTTGAGCGGTAGTGCATCTGTGTGGCGGCCACGGCCACGCCGGTCATCACCTCGTGGGTTCGCCCGGACAGCGCCAGCAGCATCTCGATGCCCTCGTTGCGGTCGACCGGCTTGCCGAGAATGCGCCGGTCGAGCACCACGGCGGTGTCCGAACCGAGTACCGGCAGGTCTGGGTAGGCGTGCTGCACGTCGCTGGCCTTGGCGGTCGCAACCCGGCGCACGTAGGTGGCCGCTTCTTCGCCGGGGCGGATCGTCTCGTCGACGTCGGCCGGCGCCACTTTAAAGGCGATGCCGATCTGCTCCAGCAGTTCGGCGCGTCGTGGCGATTGCGAGGCGAGGATGATCATGTGGACGTCTGTCCCCAGGCCATGCTCAGGCACGATGGTAGGGGTGGTTGCGCAGGATGCTCCAGGCGCGATACAGCTGCTCGGCGAGTACCACGCGCACCAGCGGGTGCGGCAGGGTCAGAGGCGACAACGACCACAGCTGGTCTGCCGCCGCTCGGGCCTCGTCGCTGAGGCCGTCCGGTCCGCCGACCAGCAGGGCAAGGTCCTGCCCGCCGTTCATCCAGCCGTCCAGCTGTTGCGAGAGGTCCGCGGTCGACCAGGACCGGCCGCCCACCTCCAGCGCCACGACATGGGTGCCTTTCGGAATGGCCGCCAGCAGGCGCTGCGATTCATCGCGCATGATGCGTTTGATATCGGCGTTCTTGCCGCGCCTGGCCGCGGCGACCTCGATCAGCCTGAGACTGCATTCGGCGGGCAGACGCTTGGCGTACTCGTCGAAACCCTCCTGCACCCAGCGTGGCATCTTGTCGCCGACGGCGATCAGGTGGATCTGCATAGGTCTGGTGGGTCGGTCTGTTTCGTGGGGAATTCGCTACAAAGGTCGCGGACAGAAACATCGCCGCGTCCCGCTTGTTCCTGCAAAGGGCCGGCGACAGGCCGTGATCCCCTGTGCCGGGCGCGCGGTTGTCTAACGGCCTTTGCCGTGGCAATGCGGCACGCCGGCAGGTCTCAGGTGGAACCGCGTTCCTTGCTGAGTTTTTCGGCGGCCGGCGGATCGATGTCCCACAGGCGTTCGAGCTGGTAAAAGTCGCGCACCTTCTGTTGCATGATGTGCACCACCACGCCGTTGAGGTCGATCAGGGCCCACTCGCCCTCCTGCAGTCCCTCGGCGCCGATCGGTGCCTGGCCGGCCTGCTTGGCCTGGAAGGCCACGGATTCGGCCGACGATTTGACGTGCCGGTCGGAGTTGCCGGAGGCGATGACGAAGAAGTCGGTGATGCTGGTCTTGCCGCGCACATCGAGGATTTTAATGTCGAAGGCCTTCATGTCTTCGAGGGTGCTGACGACGAGGTCGCGTAACGATTCTACCTGCATGCGGGGATCCGGAATTTGCTGCGTGATGCTCATGATAAACCATCGGGACTGCCGTGCCTTCCCCCGTTGTCCGCAGGTGAGCCGTAGAGCCGGTGCCCGCGGATCAGCTGCAGCACCGCATCGGGGAGCAGAAAATCCACGCTGCGACCGGCGGCCAGGCGTTGGCGGATGTCACTCGAGGCGATATCCAGCTGGGTGACCGGGCAATCGACGATCTGGCCATGGCGCCCGGGGGCGAGGGCGTCGCAGTGGTGGTGTTCGAGGATATCGCGCACTGCGGGGGCGAAGGTGTCCGGGTGTCCCGGGCGTTGCAGCACCGCAATATTGGCCAGGTCAAGGATGCCCTCGGGGTTTCGCCAACTGGCGAAACCGTTGAACGCATCAGTGCCGAGCAGCAGACAGAGGGTGTGCTGCGGAAAGTCGGTGTGCAGTTCGCGCAGGGTATCGATTGTGTACGAGGGGCCATGGCGCCGTATTTCGCGGTCGTCGACCACCAGCTGCGGGCGCTCGCCGACGGCGGCGCTCAACATTGCCAGACGCAGCTCTGCAGGGGTTTCGGGCTGGTCGCGGTGGACCGCATGGGCCAGCGGAATCAGCCGGAGATGCGCCAGTCGCAGCATCTCAAGCGCATCCAGCGCGATCCGCAGGTGACCGTTGTGGACCGGGTCGAAGGTGCCGCCAAAGATGCCGATCATCGCATCGCCGCGGTGGCCGCCGGATGCCTGGCGGGGCTCAGGTGCGGATATGACCATCGCCCAGCACGATGAACTTCACCGAGGTCAGCCCCTCCAGCCCGACCGGGCCGCGGGCGTGGAACTTGTCGGTGCGAGATGCCGATCTCGGCGCCCAGGCCGTACTCGAAGCCGTCGGCGAAGCGGGTCGAGGCATTGACCATCACCGAGCTGGAGTCGACCTCGCGCAGGAAGCGCCGCGCCTTGGTGATAGTTCTCGGTGACGATGCTGTCGGTGTGCTGCGAGCTGTGGCGGTTGATGTGCTCGATGGCCTGCGTCCAGGTCCGTCGACCACCCGGATCGACAGGATCGGCGCCAGGTATTCGGTGTCCCAGTCCTGCGTCGGTGGCGGCCTTGCAGTCGTCGCCAGGATGGCGCAGGTCTGCTCGCAGCCGCGCAGCTCGACGCCTTGTTCCGCGTAGGCGGCCGCCAGGCCCGGCAGGAAATCGGCGGCGACGGTCTCGTGCGACCAGCAGGGTCTCCATGGTGTTGCAGGTGCCGTAGCGCTGGGTCTTGGCGTTGACGGCGACGTCGAAGGCCTTTTCCGGGTCGGCCTCGTCGTCGACGTAGACGTGGCAGATGCCGTCCAGGTGCTTGATGACCGGCACCCGGGCCTCGCTGCTGATGCGCTCGATCAGGCCCTTGCCGCCGCGCGGAATGATCACGTCGACGAACTCCGGCATGGTGATCATGCTGCCGACCGCGGCCCGGTCGGTGGTGGCCACCACCTGCACCGCATCGGCCGGCAGCCCGGCCGCCTGCAAGCCCGCGCTGGATGCAGGCGGCAATCGCCTGGTTGGAGTGAAACGCCTCGGAGCCGCCGCGCAGTACGCGTGGCGTTGCCGGACTTCAGGCACAGGGCGGCGGCATCGGCGGTCACGTTGGGGCGCGATTCGTAGATGATGCCGACCACGCCCAGCGGCACGCGCATGCGACCGACCTGGATGCCGCTCGGGCGGTAGTTCATGTCGATGATCTCGCCGATCGGATCGGGCAGGGCGGCGATCTGGCGCAGGCCCTCGATCATGCCGTCGATGCGTGCCGCGGTGAGTTCCAGGCGGTCGAGCAGCGCGGCGTCCAGGCCCTTGGCGGCACCGGCCTGGAGGTCCTTGCGGTTTTCTTCGATCAGCGTGTCGCGAGCGCCATCGAGGTCATCGGCGATCGCCAGCAGTGCGGCGTTTTTCGCCCCGGTGTCTGCGGCGGCCAGCGCGCGCGAGGCATGGCGGGCACGTTGCCCGAGGTCGGCCATGTAACTGGCGATATCGTCGATCTGCAGGTTGGCGGCTTGGCTCATCGGGGGCTCACGGCAATAGGGCTGAATTCCCGCATTTTACCTCAGACCGATCAGCTGAGGCACTGCCGTGGTGTGACGCAGTGGCAGCGGGTCAGGCGGTCGGTACCCTGAGCGGTTGCAAAGGCATCTGCGCGGTCCCCTCTTTCTCCCATTCGAATGGCGGCAGGCTATGGAATGCCTCCTTGATACCGTTGTTCCAGCCTTCGCGCAGAACATTGAGGTAGGTATCGTCGGCATCGAATCGACAGCTGCAGCCGATATTGAGGCTGCCTTTCACGTACGTGGCGACCTCGAACGGCGGACCGACGGTGATATTCGATCGCGCCGTGGCGTCGAGCGAGACCAGGCACAGTCTCGCGCCTTCGGCCAGCGACAGGCCCGGGTGGACGATCCGATCGAGCGCCGGTTTGCCGTACTTGCTTTCGCCGATCTGCAGATAGGGTGTCTCGGGCGATGCCGTGATGTAGTTGCCCTGGGGATAGATCAGCATAAGCCCGTGTGGCTGACCGCTGATCTGTCCACCGATCAGCAGGGTGGTCTCGCCGCTGACACCCGACTGGGTGAGCGCCGTGCTGTGTTCCTTCTGGACCGCGAGGCTGACGCTGCCGACATACTCGGCCGCCTCGAACAGATAACGCACATTGGCGAGGTTGGGTCCGCCACCCGGATAGTCCAGATCGCGCTGGATATGGTTGACGACTTCCTGAGTGGTTGCCAGGTTGCCAGCGGACAGGATTACGAACAGCCGGTCCGGCGATGGGGTGAACACGTGCATCTTGCTGTACGTGGTCACATAGTCCACTCCCGCATTGGTGCGAGAGTCCGAGGCAAAGACAAGCCCGTCATCCAGGCTGAGTCCGACGCAGTACGTCATTTTTTCAAATCCATCCGGCAAAAGGCGTCTAAAGTATCGGCTGAAACCACGCCACTTTGAAAGGGGTTTTTACGAGCCCCTGTGATCGGCATTCTTCTGGCATATTTGTTGCCTAAGCTATTTGATCCAAAAAATCGCAGCACAGCCCCACTGAGGTAATGTCATGTCTATCCGAGTGGCCATCCGCCACAAAACCGAATATCACTTCGATCGCAGCGTCTCTGTGGCGCCGCACGAGATCCGTCTGCGCCCGGCCCCGCACACGCGTGCGCCGGTTCATGAATATTCGCTGAAGGTGGAGCCCGAAGATCACTGGCTGAACTGGCAGCAGGATCCGTTCGGCAACTTCGTGGCGCGTTACCAGTTCAACGAGAAGACCCGCAAGCTGGTGATCGACGTCGGCCTGGTGGTCGAGATGGTGACCATCAATCCCTTCGATTTCTTCGTCGAGGAGTACGCGGAAAACTACCCGTTTACCTACCCGAAGCAGCTGCGCAAAGAGCTGAAGCCGTATTTCGAGTGTACCGAGTCCGGGCCACGCCTGACCGAATGGCTGGAACAGGTGCCGCGCGGGGAGGTGAAGATCAACGACTTCCTGGTCTTGCTGAACCAGCGCCTGGAGAAGGACATCGGCTATGTCGTGCGCATGGAACCGGGGGTACAGACCTGCGAGGAAACGCTGGACCTGGGCAAGGGTTCCTGCCGCGACAGTGCCTGGCTGCTGGTGCAGATCCTGCGTCATCTCGGTCTGGCGGCTCGCTTCGTTTCCGGTTACCTGGTGCAGCTGGCGCCCGATCAGGAGTCGCTGGACGGGCCCTCCGGTCCCGCTGAAGATTTCACCGATCTGCATGCCTGGACCGAGGTCTACCTGCCCGGTGCGGGTTGGGTGGGGCTCGATCCGACCTCCGGCCTGCTGGCCGGCGAGGGCCATATCCCGCTGGCCTGCACACCCGACTATCTCAGTGCGGCGCCGGTTATCGGCGCGGTCGACAAGTGCGAGGTCGAAGTTCGAGTTCGTCAACGAGGTCACGCGCATCCACGAGGACCCGCGGGTGACCCTGCCGTACAGCGATGAGCAGTGGCAGGCGGTTATGGCGCTGGGCGAGCGCCTGGATGCCGAACTCAAGGCCAACGACGTGCGTCTGACCATGGGTGGCGAGCCGACCTTCGTGTCGATCGACGACATGGATGGTGACGAATGGAACACGGCCGCGCTCGGCGAGCACAAGCGTGAGCGCGCCGAGGTGCTGCTGCGCCGCCTGTGGAAGCGTTTCTCACCGGGCGGGGCGCTGCATCATGGTCAGGGAAAGTGGTACCCGGGTGAGCCCTTGCCGCGCTGGGCGCTGACCTGCCTGTGGCGGGCCGATGGCCAGCCGGTGTGGCGCGACGATGCACTGGTGGCCGATCCGACGGTTTCGGGCAGCGCCGACGCCGAGATCAGCAGTGCCTTCGCCCGGCGCCTGGCCAGCCGTCTCGGCGTGTCGCCGAAAAATGTCGAGCCGGGTTACGAGGATGTCCTCTATTACCTTTGGAAAGAGGGCACCCTGCCGGAAAATGTCGACGTGCTGGAAAGCCGCCTGGAGGACAAGCTCGAGCGTGCCCGCCTGCGTCGCCTGTTCGAGCGCGGCCTTGACCAGATGGTCGGTTGCGCCCTGCCGCTGGGCTGGGACCACGCCTCGGAAGGTTGGACCAGTTCGGCCTGGACGTTCCGCCGCGGCCACATGTTCCTGCTGCCGGGCGACTCGCCGATGGGCCTGCGCCTGCCACTCGATGCGCTGATCTGGGAGAAACCGGAGCACCGTCAGCAACTGCACCCGGCCGACCCCTTTGCGCCAGCGCGAGGCCCTGCCGGGCGCGGGTCCGGACCGCGGCCCGGGCGAGGTTGCGGAGCGCTATACCAGCTGGCAGGAAGGCCAGGTCGTCGACGACCTGCGCGCCAATCTCCTGCATGAGCAGGGCCCGGCCGATGCCGAGCAGGCCCGCCGGTGGGTTCGTGCGCACCGCCATGGCCTTCGAGGCACGTGACGGCAACCTGCATGTGTTCATGCCGCCGCTGGTCGATGTGGCGCACTGGCTGGAACTGGTCAGCAGCATCGAGGACACCGCGCGCGAGCTCGGCCAGGCGGTGGTGCTCGAGGGCTACCCGGCGCCGCACGATCCGCGACTCAAGCGCTTCTCGGTGACCCCGGATCCGGGCGTCATCGAGGTCAACATCCACCCCTCAGCCAGCTGGCAGGAGATGGTCGGGAATACCGAGGTGCTCTACGAAGAGGCCCGCCTGGCGCGCCTCGGCACAGAAAAGTTCATGATGGATGGCCGCCATACGGGTACCGGTGGCGGTAACCATGTGACCCTTGGTGGGCCGAGTCCGGCGGACAGCCCGATGCTGCGCAAGCCGCAGGTGCTGAGCAGCCTGCTGCGTTACTGGCAGAACCATCCGGCGCTGTCGTACCTGTTCTCGGGCATGTTCATCGGCCCGACCTCGCAGGCCCCGCGGGTCGATGAGGCGCGCGATGACAGCCTCTACGAGCTGAAGATTGCACTCGACCAGCTGCCAAGCGGCGAGACGCCGGCGCCCTGGCTGGTCGATCGCGCCCTGCGCAACCTGCTCGCGGACATGACCGGGAACACCCACCGTGCGGAGTTCTGTATCGACAAGCTGTACTCGCCGGACTCGTCGACCGGTCGTCTCGGCCTGGTCGAGTTCCGCGGCTTCGAGATGCCGCCGCACGCGCGGATGGCGATGGTGCAGAGCCTGCTGCTGCGCTCGCTGGTGGCGCGTTTCTGGGAAACGCCGTACGAGCAGGACCCGGTCAGCTGGGGTACCGAACTGCACGACCGCTTCATGCTGCCGCACTACGTCGAGCGTGACATGGCCGACGTGGTGGCGGATCTGCAGCGCTGGGGATACCCGGTCGACGGCAGCTGGTTCGACCCGTTCGTCGAATTTCGCTTCCCGCGCTACGGCACCATCAATGTCGACGATGTCGAGATCGAGCTGCGATTCGCGATCGAGCCATGGAACGTGCTGGGCGAGGAGGTGACGGCCCAGGGCACGGCGCGCTTCGTCGATTCGTCGGTCGAACGCCTGCAGATCAAGGTGCGTGGCATGACCGACGCGCGCCATGTTGTGGCATGCAACGGCCGTCGTGTGCCATTACGGTGCACGGGTGAGCGTGGCGAGTTTGTTGCCGGGGTGCGTTACAAGGCGTGGAATCCACCTTCCGGCATGCATCCGACGATCCCGATCCACGCCCCGCTGGTGATCGATCTGATCGATACCTGGTCGGATCGCTCGCTCGGTGGCTGCAATTACCACGTGAGCCACCCCGGTGGACGACATTACGACACCCTGCCGGTCAATGCGTACGAGGCTGAAGCGCGGCGTTTGGCACGATTCTGGCCTATTGGACACTCCACTGGAGTTGCCAAAATGTCCGATGAGGCCCGCCAATGCGAACATCCTTACACCCTGGATCTGAGGTTTCCCACTCCCAAAGGACACGATTGACGCTGGTCGCCAATCAGGATGACGCTATGCCAATAGAACTCAAAGAATACGACCCGGGCCCTTTCTTCGACGAGATGATGGCCGGCAAGAACCGTGCGCGGGGCTTGTCCAAGGAACTGATCGGCCTGTTCCGCAAAATGAACAGCGGCGAGTTGGCGGCACGCCAGGCGGCCGCCGAGCTGGCGATCAAGGAGATGGGTGTCACCTTCACGGTCTACAGTGAAAACGAGGGCATGATCGATCGCAACTGGCCGTTCGATATCGTGCCGCGGATCATCGAGAAATCGGAGTGGGACGGCATCGAGGCCGGGCTCAAACAGCGGGTCAAGGCGCTGAACCTGTTTATCGACGACCTGTATCACGAGCAGAAGATCGTGAAAGACGGGGTGTTCCCGGCCGAGGTGCTGGCCGAGTCGAAGAACTTCCGCCCGCAATGCGTCGGCGTCAATCCGCCGCTCGGCATCTGGGCGCATATCTGCGGGTCCGACCTGGTGCGTGATGCCGATGGCACCATGTATCGTGCTGGAAGACAACCTGCGGGTACCGTCCGGCGTGTCCTACATGCTGGAAAACCGCCTGGTCACCAAGCGGGTGTTCCCCGAGCTGTTCGAGACCTATGCGCCGCTGCCGGTTGGCGACTACCCGACCCAGCTGTACGAGATGCTGGCGGCACTGTCGCCGCGCAGCGTGCGCCGACCCGACGGTGGCTGTCCTGACCCCCGGGATTTACAACTCGGCGTATTTCGAACATGCCTACCTGGCGATGGAGATGGGCGCCGAACTGGTCGAGGGCCGCGATCTGTTTGTCGACGACGATGACTGCGTGTAGATGCGCACCGTGTCCGGCCCGCGCCGGGTCGATGTGATCTACCGTCGTGTCGACGACGAGTTCATCGACCCGGAGGTGTTCAACAAGGATTCGGTGCTCGGTGTGCCCGGCCTGATGCGTGCCTGGAAGGCGGGCAACGTCGGCTTGGCCAACGCGCCCGGGGCGGGGGTGGCCGACGACAAGGTCGTGTATGCCTTCGTGCCCGATATCATCCGCTACTACCTCGACGAGGAACCGGGGATTCCCAACGTGCCGACCTATCGTTGCATGTACCCGGAGGAGCGCAAGTACGTGCTGGCCAACCTGGACGAACTGGTGGTCAAGCCGGCCAACGAGTCCGGTGGTTACGGGATGCTGATCGGACCACGTTCGACCAAGGCCGAACGAACCACGTTCGCGCAGCTGATCAAGCGCAATCCGCGCAACTACATCGCCCAGCCGACCCTCGGGATGTCCACGGTACCGACGGTCGTCGGTCATTGCCTGGAACCGCGCCATGTCGACCTGCGGCCGTTCATTCTCAGCGGCAAGAACATATCGGTGACCACCGGCGGTCTGACCCGGGTGGCCATGCGCAAGGGCTCTCTGGTGGTGAATTCATC
>CAVRBK010000116.1:0-36049 GCA_963719025.1 uncultured Gammaproteobacteria bacterium
GGAACATGAGTCAAATGACTCATTCTAGCGGTTTCACATCGTTGTCACGTGCACAACAATTTCAGAAATCCACGAAAAGAAATGTGAGCGATTACTCGGAATTCCTACAGGACAAACAGTGGGGGACATGGAAGCGCGATCTCGTAACCACAGCAACCTACCACGATACCCATGAAGTCCTTGATCCGATTCGCACTCAGAACCCTAGAAGAAACCGACCCTTGAATTTTGTTCGATCAATTGCCGCCGAAAGTGGCCCCGGCATTGCGTACCTAAATAACCAGTTCCAACGGCACCTCGCCGACGGAACGGTCTTTTACGCTCGACGCAGTGCACAACAGGAGCCATCGCAATGAAAAAGTCCAAGCAGCCGGTATCCAATCCCGTCGCAAATTTATGCGCGACGCGGGTATCAGCGGAGGCGTCGCTGCCGTAGCCGCGACAGCGCCCGGTGTCGCGCTTGCCGAGCCCACTGCAGAAGACACCGAGGCCAAGCCCAAAGAGGGCTACCGGCTGACGCAACACATTCTCGACTACTACAAAAGTGCTGCCAGCTGAGCGACCACCGACGAGGAACGCAGAAATGAAACTTAAAAAGATTTCCAACGAGGTCGGGTCGCAGGCAAGCAGATCGAACACGATGCCAGGGATGGGAGTACCGGGCGCAAGGTGAACCGTCGCGAGTTTCTGCGCCAGTCCGGCCTGCTCGCTGGCGGTGCCGCACTGACCACGGGGCTTGCACCGGGCATGATGCGCAAGGCCACCGCCGCGGACGCCACCGATGGCATCGACGGCAAAAGAGGTGCGCACCATCTGCACCCACTGCTCGGTCGGCTGCGGCGTCATCGCCGAGGTCAAGAACGGCGTGTGGATCGGCCAGGAACCGGCCTTCGATCACCCGTTCAACCGCGGCGCGCACTGTGCGAAAGGCGCAGCGGTGCGCGAGCACGGTCATGGCGAGCGTCGCCTGAAGTACCCGACCAAGCTGGTCGACGGCAAGTGGCAGAAGGTCTCGTGGGACGAGGCGATCAACGACATCGGCGACCAGCTGATGAAGATACGCCAGGAATCGAGCCCGGACTCGGTGTACTGGCTGGGTTCGGCCAAGTTCAACAACGAACAGGCCTACCTGTTCCGCAAGTTTGCCGCCATGTGGGGCACCAACAACGTCGACCACCAGGCCCGTATCTGCCACTCGACCACGGTCGCCGGGGTAGCCAACACCTGGGGCTACGGTGCGATGACCAACAGTTACAACGACATCCACAAGTCCAAGGCGATCCTGCTGATCGGCTCCAACCCGGCCGAGGCACACCCGGTCGCGCTGCAGCACATCTTCAAGGCCAAGGAAGAGAACAACGCGCCGATGATCGTCATCGATCCGCGCTTCACCCGCACCGCAGCGCACGCCAATCACTTCCTGCGTATCCGGCCCGGCACCGACGTGCCGATCATCTGGGGCATGATGTACCACATCTTCAAGAACGGCTGGGAAGACAAGGAGTACATCCGCCAGCGCGTCTACGGCATGGACGAGGTCAAGGCCGAGGTCGCCAAGTGGACGCCGGACGAGGTCGAGCGCGTCACCGGCGTGCCGGAGAACCAGGTCTATGCCGCCGCCAAGGCGATGGCCGACAACCGTCCCGGCACCTTCATCTGGTGCATGGGTGGCACCCAGCACACCATCGGCAACAACAACACCCGCGCCTACTGCGCCTTCCAGCTGGCACTCGGCAACATCGGCGTATCCGGCGGCGGCGCCAACATCTTCCGCGGCCACGACAACGTGCAGGGTGCGACCGACCTCGGCGTACTGGCCGACACCCTGCCCGGCTACTACGGCCTGGCGCCGGGCTCCTGGGCACACTGGGCGCGCGTCTGGGATCTCGATCTCGACTGGATCAAGGGACGCTTCGACAATGTCGCCTACGATAAGGACGGCAAAGAGTACATCGGCGAGTACGACGAGAAGGACAATGCCGAGCCGGTAATGAACACCAAGGGCATCCCGGTATCGCGCTGGATCGACGGCGTACTCGAAGACAAGGACAACATCGCCCAGCGGGACAACTGTTCGCGCCATGTTCATGTGGGGACATGCGCCCAATTCGCAGACCCGTGGCCCCGAGATGAAAAAGGCCATGGAGAAGCTCGACCTGCTGGTGATCGTCGATCCCTACCCGACTGTCTCGGCGGTCATGCACGATCGCACCGACGGCGTCTATCTGCTGCCGGCCTGCACCCAGTTCGAGACCTACGGCTCGGTGACGGCCTCCAATCGCTCGCTGCAATGGCGCGACAAGGTCATCGAACCCCTGTTCGAGTCCCTGCCCGACCACACCATCATGTACAAGCTGGCCAAGAAACTCGGCTTCGACGGGCGAGTTGTTCAAGAACATCAAGGTGAACGGCGAGGAACCGCTGATCGAGGACATCACCCGCGAATTCAACCGCGGCATGTGGACCATCGGCTACACCGGCCAGAGCCCGGAACGGCTGAAACTGCACCAGCAGAACTGGGGCACCTTCGATTACACCAGTCTGAAGGCCGAAGGCGGTCCCGCCGACGGCGATTTCTACGGCATGCCGTGGCCAAGTTGGGGAACACCGGAGATGAAACATCCCGGGCACCCCCAACCTGTACGACACGAGCACCTCGGTCGCCGAGGGCGGCCTGACTTTCCGCGCCCGCTTCGGCGTCGAACGCAACGGCGTCAGCCTGCTGGCCGATGGCAGCTATTCGGCCGGTTCGGAGTTGAAGGACGGCTACCCGGAGTTCACCGCCGACCTGCTGAAGAAACTCGGCTGGTGGGACGACCTCACCGACGACGAGAAGAAGGTGGCCGAGGGCAAGAACTGGAAGACCGACCTGTCCGGCGGCATCCAGCGCGTCGCCATCAAGCACGGCTGCGCACCCTTCGGCAACGCCAAGGCACGCGCCGTGGTCTGGACCTTCCCCGACCCGGTACCGATCCATCGCGAGCCGCTGTACACCAACCGGCGCGACCTGGTCGAGAAGTATCCGACCTACGAAGACCGCAAGTCGTTCTGGCGCCTGCCGACACGCTACGGTTCCATCCAGGCCAAGGACTACTCGAAGGAGTATCCGATCATTCTCACCTCCGGTCGACTGGTCGAGTACGAGGGCGGCGGCGACGAGACACGCTCGAATCCATGGCTGGCCGAGCTGCAGCAGGACATGTTCGTCGAGATGCACCCACGCGACGCCAACAATGCCGGCGTGAAGGATGGCGACAGGATGTCTGGATAGAGAGCACCGAGGGGGCAAAGATCAAGGTCAAGGCCCTGGTCACCCGACGCGTCGCCAGCCGGTGTCGCCTTCACACCGTTCCACTTCGGCGGACACTTCCAGGGCAAGGATCTGCGGGACAAGTATCCGGCTGGGTCCGATCCCTATGTGCTTCGGTGAGGCCTGCAACACCGCGTTTACCTACGGCTACGACTCGGTGACGCAGATGCAGGAAACCAAATGCACCCTTTGTCGCATCGTCAAGGCTTGAGGAGGACTCAGACATGGCCAATATGAAGTTTTACTGCGACGCGGAACGCTGCATCGAATGCAATGCCTGTGTCACCGCCTGCAAGAACGAAAACGAAGTGCCCTGGGGCGTCAATCGCCGCCGGGTCGTCACCATCAAGGATGGCGAGCCCGGTGAGCGTTCGCTGTCGG
This sequence comes from uncultured Gammaproteobacteria bacterium, assembly GCA_963719025.1. Lineage (GTDB taxonomy): Bacteria > Pseudomonadota > Gammaproteobacteria > Chromatiales > Chromatiaceae > Thiosocius. Next base: position 3,692 of record CAVRBK010000116.1, read on the forward strand.
TCGCGTGTATGCACTGTGCCGATGCACCCTGTGCGGCGGTCTGCCCGGTTGACTGCTTTTACACCACCGACGATGGCCTGGTGCTGCATGACAAGGACATCTGCATCGGCTGCGGTTACTGCTTCTATGCCTGCCCGTTCGGCGCACCGCAGTTCCCGAAGGCAGGGGCCTTCGCCTCGCGCGGCAAAATGGACAAGTGCACCTTCTGTGCCGGCGGCCCGGAAGAGACCGGTAGTGCGGATGAGCACAGGAAGTACGGCAAGAACCGTCTGGCCGAAGGCAAGCTGCCATTGTGCGCCGAGATGTGTTCCACCAAGGCGCTGATAGCGGGCGATGCCGACATCGTGGCCGATATCTATCGCAAACGCGTGATGTACCGTGGTGCCTCGGTGATGAACTGGGGAGTCAACTATGACAAGGCCAGCCTGCGCTCCAGTCGCAACATGAAAGGCAAGGCCAGTACCGACGGCTGACCGTCGATAGCATCGCCGGCGCAATATACCGGCGATGCTTTGCATACAGGATAAAAAAACCGCGGCCCCTCAGGGGCCGAGAGGATGAGGAACATGCAGTCTCCACACCGCATCGACGGGCTCCGACTGACCGCCTTACTGGTTTGCTACCTCGGCCTGATGCTGCTCGCATCCAGTCCGGCCTTCGCGGAAGCGACAGACCAGCACTCACCCATCATGGTGCCGAACCCGGCAATCGACCTGTGGCGTGCGGTGCGTCAACGTGAGATGCCGGGCGCCGGCAGCACCCAGGTACGTGGCGTCGAGAGCGGCGTCCTGATCGAGATCAGTGGAGAGGAATTCAGCAACTTCCGCCGCCAGCAACTGATCGTCTACAGCGGGATTTTCATCGCAGCCTCGGCCGGCCTGATACTGCTGTTCTACCTCGTCCGCGGTAGTATACGGATCGATGGTGGACGTTCGGGAAAGCGTATCAAACGCTTCGCAGAGTTCGACCGGGTCGTGCACTGGCTGACCGCAACACTGTTCATTTTCCTCGGCCTGACGGGTCTGACCCTGCTGTTCGGCCGCTTCGTCATACTCCCTGTCCTCGGGCCCGAGGCATTTTCCGTTGTCGCCAGCCTCAGCAAGGAGGGGCACAACCTGTTCGGCCCGCTGTTTCTGGTTGCCGTTGTGCTGCTGTTTGTCCGATTCGCGGTCAAGAACATGCCCAATCGGGGTGACATCACGTGGCTGGTCAGGGGTGGCGGCATTATCGGCAAGGGGCACGTCAGCGCCGGCTACTTCAACGCCGGCGAAAAGATCTGGTTCTGGCTCGCCGTAACGCTCGGACTGGTGATGTCGGTAAGCGGCCTGATCCTGGTCTTCCCGATACTCGGTCTGGGTCGCGAACTGATGCAGCTCGCGCTGATCGTGCATGGCATTACCTCGGCGATTTTCATCGCCGGGTCGTTTGGCCACATCTATATCGGAACGCTCGGCACCGAAGGCAGCATCGAGAGCATGACCACGGGTTATGTCGACGAGAATTGGGCCAAGGCGCACCATGACCTCTGGTATCAGGATGTAAAAAACGGCGTAACGACGCCAGCTGATGAAGCAGAGCCGGATGCCGCGACCGATCCGACACTGCGGGCCTCGCCAGACAAGGCCTGACCTGCCTTGCGGTAGTTCAGCGAGAACAAGGGGAAATAAAAGTGAGCGTCAGTGAGTTTATCGATGGACCGTTCTGGTACTTCTCGGCAACCGTGTTTGTCATCGGTGTCGCCTGGCGACTGATCGGCATGCTGACCATGGGCTCGCGCACCGATTACAGCGTACCCAGGGCATCGGCCACGGCCGGCGCAATCCGCACCAACATCACGCGTTTTTTCCCCGGCGCCGACTTCTTCTCGCGGATCAAACTGCAGACGGTGGCGGGTTATCTGTTTCATGTCGGCCTGTTCGCGCTGTTATTCTTTGCCGCACCACACGTCGAGTTCTACCAGGAATATGTCACCGGGTTCGCCTGGGCCTGCAATGCCGGAGTGGGCCTTCATCCTGACCTCTGAGACTCGCCTTTCTCGGCCTGCTGTTGTTGATCCTGCATCGCCTGATGAACCCGGTGACCCGCCTGATCTCCAAGCGCGGCGACTATATCGGATCGATCCTGATCTTTCTGGTGATGCTTACCGGCTGCCTGGCACTGGCACGTTCTTACGAGGTGCTGCGGCTCACCCACTTCTTCCTGGCGGAGTTGCTGCTGATCTACTTCCCGTTCAGCACCTTGATACACACCTTCACCTTTCCGTTCAGCCGCGGCTTCAGTGGCGCGCACTACGGAAGACGCGGCGTTCGCGTTTGACTCCCGCAACCGAAAATAACGAATCAGCAGACGCACCGGCGTTAGAGGGGATTTCGCATGGCCATCGACATGAATGTCTTTCGTGGGTTCGCCGAGCAGATCAAGATGCTGCCGCAGATGGCCAGGCCGACAGATTGTCCGGAAAACGAACGGGTCAATCACGCCAAGGCCGTATTTTCCGCCAAGCTCGATGCCAGCAAGGCCACCCATCTCGAGTCCTGCATACATTGCGGCCTGTGTGCCGAGGCCTGCCAGTTCTACCTGCAGACCGAAGACCCTGAACTGACGCCAATCCACAAGCTGGATCTGTTGCAACGTTACTATCGTCGCGAGAAGGCTCCGATGCGCTTCTTCAATCGCCTGTTCGAGCCCGACATCAGTGAAGACGATCTTCGCGCAACCCAGTATCTCGTGTACGAAAGCTGTACCGAGTGCGGACGCTGCGGACTGGTCTGCCCGATGGGCATCGATATCGCATCGATGGTCAACGTCACCCGCCAGGGCCTCGCCGAGGCCGGACTGATACCGGCCGGTCTGCGGGCCGTGGAACAGGAACAGGGTGATCACGGCACGGTGTTCGGTGTTGGCCCCGAGCAACTCGACCAGGTAGTCCGCGAAATGGAATCGCGTGGGCACAGCGTGCCGATGGACAAGAAAAAGGCCGACGTACTGGTGCTCAGCTCAACCATCGACATCCTGCTGTTCAAGGATGCGCTCGAGGCCACGGTGAAGGTTATGAACCACCTCGGCGTCGACTGGACCATTCATCGCTGCGCCTTCGAGGGCGCCAACTTCGGTCTGCTGTCGGGTTATGAAGCGGTGCAGAAATCGGCCTCCGAACGCATCGTCAGCCAGGCCATCGCGCTGGATGCGAAGATCGTCATCGTGCCGGAATGCGGTCACGCCTACCCGGCGCTGCGCTGGGAAGGCGCGAATGAACATGGTTCGGCGTTGCCATTCGAGGTCATGGCGATGTCCGAGTTCCTCGGCCGTGAGGTCATGGCGGGACGGCTGCATGTCGAGCCCATCGAAGCGGGCAAGCGCGTGACCTACCACGATCCCTGCAAGGTCGGTCGACACGGCGGGGTATTCGACGAACCACGCGCCGTGCTGGAGGCGCTCGGCGCAGACCTCACCGAGATGCCGAACAACCGGGTGGCCAATTTCTGCTGCGGCGGCGGTGCCGGTCTGTTCGTCATGGAGGGTGCCGAGAAAATGCGCAACGTGGCGTTCGACCTCAAGCGTGAGCAGGTCGATGCGACCAATGCCGAGTCGGTGGTTACCGCCTGCGGCAGCTGCCGGGTGAACCTGATGGCCGGTGCGCAACGCACCGAGTGGACCACGCCGGTCGAGAGCCTGGTGGAACTGGTTGGCGAACACCTGGGCGAGAAACCCCAAGGGTGAACCACTGGCCGTGGCCACACAGGATGTGGCCCCGGTCGAGCCGGCGCCCCCGTTCAGAAACCCTTGAAGTGCGCTTCCAGGTCAACATGCAGGTCGGCGTAGATTGAACCCACCCGCTGTATCGCCGGGATATGCTCGGTACTGTCCATCAGGCTGACATTCTCGGCACTGATGTCGGCCAGACCGAGTGCCTGCAGTCCTTCTGTCGTCACGTCCGGGTTATAGCGTACATAGGCGAAAAGTTTGCCCGCGGCAGAACCGCCTGCGTCCGCCAGCATGTTGCCGAACTCGCGATCGATCGGTGCACCGTAGCGGCAGGCTCCGACGGTACGACAGGCCATGTCCCATCCATCCGCCGCCGCATTCATCAGGGCCGAGGGAATATTCTTGGCGTGATCGAGCAGCCAAAGATCATCCTCGCTGAGGTCCGGTCGCGCATTCGGCTTTCTGCCGGTACCGACCGATACGATCAGCATCTTATCCTCGCCGGTTTGCCAGTTGATGTTGTAGGCACTGGCTGTCGCCATCTGATAGGCCAGAAATGCCGGATTGTTGTAGGTGGTAACGCCGCCATCGACGAACACGAACTGGTATTCCCGATCACTGCCCTCGCCGAAGGTCACGACCTCGGGCGGAAAGAAGGTCGGCGCCGCCGTACTCGCACGCACCAGTTGCCACAACGGCAGATCGAGATTGCAGTCCTGGCGCGGTGTGCCGTCATCGCGGGTGCGCTGATTGTATTTGCCCCCTGGATTGTTGCTCACCGGCCAGGGTGAATCCGTTGAATGATTGCGCAACACCATCATCAGCAGGGTACGCAGGCGTTCGTCACCCAGGGTTGCCTGCGGCTGGCCCTCGACCGGCGGATAGCCGAGCGCGCGATCGAGCTCGAGCTGAAGCTTTCGGGCCAGCGGCTCGTCGTTATAGCTGTATCGCAGGCGCTTGAGTAACGACGCCTTGTCGAACATGTCCTTGCCGCTGTCGAGATAGAAACTGCGGATCTGATCGACCGACATGCCGCAGGAGATACAGGCGGCGATGATCGCGCCGGTACTGGTACCACAGGTGAAATCAAACCAGTCGCCAAGCACAAGATCGGCCCGCCCGGTCCGGGCACGCAGATCACGTTCCATGCGGGCAAGGATCTCGACCGACATCAAACCCAGAATGCCGCCACCATCGCAGGCCAGGATCTTTTTCTGTCCTGGCGCCGCTAAGCGTTCGCGTAGTCTTTCCTGCATACCTTCCTCCCCCACCTATCGACCTTCAGCCTGCAGCGGCATCATGCCCGTCTGTTGTGAACATCCCATGTCAAAGGGTTCGCGTATCCACCCAATGAACCTGCCCCGTGCGTTCGGCAACGGCATCGTACATATCTGCCGTACCACCTGGGCCATCGCCTTTCTCGCCGTTCCACAGGCAGATGAAATGCACCCGCTCCACTCCCCAGGACAAGGCAGTGTGCAGCAGCCAGCGGTTGCACCTTTCGTAAGGATAGCCGCCCTCGGCATAGGCTGGCGGCTCACCCAGCTCCTGTGGCGCAGACAGTATGTCATCATCCAGACGCTGTCGTGCATCGAGGTAACGCTGGCGCCAGTGTTCCCCGCAAGACACCACAGAGCGTTGAATAAAATCAGGTTCCCGGTACGGCTGCAGCCAGCGCACGCGAACACCGAGATCTTGTGCGACCTCGGTAAACAACAGGTCGCCACCGCAGGCGCCCTGGGTCAGGGCGAGATCGTCCGGTCCCGCATCCACCGCCCTCAACATCTCGGCAATACGCTCACCCGCGGCGGGTACCAAGTGATCGGGGAACCGCGGTGGATCGCGGTCCGGGGCATCCACCATGTGCCCGCTGAACAGGAACACCCGCCTCGGCTCCCATTCGCGACCGGGTGCAGGCAGGCGACGCAGAGCCCTCTCGAACACGGCAATGCCGGCATCGACATTGTCGGGAGCGAATCCAAGATCGCGCACCAGCAGCAGCTGATCACGACTGGATTCGAGCGCAAACCGATTTGCCCGGTTGGTGGCCACCGCATCCTTGTAGGCCGACTCAACGCTGCGACGATCACCAAGCAACACCTCGAGATCACCCAGTGAAACCTTCGCCCAGTACTGGTTTTCCGGATCGCGCTCGCACTCCGCGGCGAACCGCACCGCACCGGCCATCACCTCGCACAGGGGCACATAGCTGTCGTCGGCGGTAAGGAAACGATACAGGTGCATCAGCGCCAGGGCGTTGATCCCCGAGTAATAGTGCTTCGGATCGGCACGGAACGCGGTTTCGTAGGCAGCGATGGCTGCACGCAGCAGGGCATCCTCGTAGCGGGCATCGTCGAGCATCTGCGCCGCCGACGCCCCGTGCAGCCGCCAGCTCGAGGTCCATGCATCTTTTTCGACCCGGCCCAGCAACGCCCAGGTCTCGGCATCATCGGCATCCCGTCGGAGCATGGCCCGGTAGTGGCTGCGCACCGCTTCCATCGAGAAAGCCCGGCCGTCCTGTTGTGCCAGGCGCTGCAGGCAGATGCCCTTTTCACGCAGCCCATCGCAGTTCAGCGGCTCGATCGCCAGTCCCTTTTCCAGTTGCTCGAGGGCGAAACCGTAATGACCGATCCGTCGCAGCGCCTTGCCGGCGCGAATCCAGGCGCTGGCACGAAAGGCCGACACCGGCGCCTCATCGGCGAGCACCAGCATGTCACCCACTTTGCCCCGGCGGCGCGCCCGGGTGATCCGCTCCTCCCAGGCATCGTAGGCCTCCCAGAACTCGCGCAGGTTACCGATGCGCAGGGATCGCCAGTCCGGCTCCTGCAGGTTGGGCATCAACTGGTAGACCGGGCTCATCTTGCGGCCGTGCCAGGATTCCATGGTCGCCGAGATCATCTCCGACAGGCGCTGAACATCGGCTTCCAGGGTATCCGGATCAGGACCACCATCACGCATGCCGTAGCGCAGCTTGCGATCGGTGTAGACATCGAAGGCCTTGGTCGCCTGTCCGCCGGAGATCAGCACCACGCCGCGTGCGCGCAAGGCATGACGCACGCCGAGTTCGTACCAGACATTGGGGTTGTCGATGGTCAGATCGACGACGACCAGGTCGGCGATCAGCAATTCCTGAAACATGTCGACCCGGATATCGCCGGGCTGGATCTCTTCGTCGGCACGAAAGGCGAACAGCCCGGCCTCCTCGAGCGCCGGCTTGATCAATTCGAGGTAGACGCGATTGAAGTCGACCGGTTCTCCGCCGGGGCCCGGCTTGCGTGCCGAACGGCATCGCGACAAAGGCATGTGGCTTGATACTCAAGGTGGGTTCGTCCCCTAAGGTTTCGCGGCAAGCGGCAGTCAGTTTGTTCACCGAGCATAGCATCGGCGCACCGTGGCTGGCCTCCCCTTGAAAGGCGGCGACAAAACGCATCGCGCGTTACCATTCACAGTAGAGAAGCACGGGAACGGGGTGGCATGCGTAGACGGACATTACGACTTCTGATCATTCTTATGGTCTGTCCGCTCATGATCGGATGGACAACTGCATGTTGCTCCGCCAACGTTGAAACACCCGCCCCGCAGGCCGTTCACCGCGTTGCCCCAGAGCAGGCAGGACTCGCCACCCTGGTCGACAGCATCGACCGGGACGATTACAGCCTGCGCTGGGAGCTTGCGATCACCGCGCTCGACGTACTGCTCGATGTCTATCACGCCACGCTGAATGACTCGGCCGCGGAAAGGCCCAGCACAGGGTCGCGCCGCGCCAAGCTGGCGCGCTGGCAGGTCGGCACGCAAGGCCTGGTACGACGTATCGAGTCGGCGCGGCTGGCACTGCTCGCCGGCACAGGGTTCGATATCTATACCGACGCCCGAAAGCAGATTTTAGTTCTCGTCGAGGGGCAGCCGATTGCACTGACCGGCCTGCGTAGCGGCGACGACCGGCTGATCGAATCGACGATCCTGCAGCGCTTCTGCGCCTTCAGCGACTGCAGCGCCGTACAACCGGCCACCGATGCCACCGACTCGCCACCGGGGGTGACAGCAGGCCACTGGCGGATCCGCCAGGGCCGGCCTCCGGCCTTCGAGATCAACGGGAAACTGCGCTGCACCTTCGCTGCAATAGACAGGCGGCAGGAAAAAGCCGCTGCCTGTGTGCGCGCGGCGCAGGAAGTTACCGAACTGGCGTCAGCCCTGATGCAGCTTGGGCGGCAGGCCGTGTCGATTGACTGGCCGGCATTGGCAAAACAACCCCCGCGCCTTGTCGGCGGTGCAGCGGCACTGGTCCTCAACGAGCGCGGTGACTACCTCAACTGGGAGTTGCCGATGCTCGCCCGACTCAGTGACAGCGACTGGCGCAACCTGGTAACGACACTGGGAACAAGTCTGGAAAGGAGACAGGGAACCAAGAACGCCCTCCCGTCTGTCGCACCCGTGATCGAGCAGGGCGAGCGACTCTTGCCGGGGCCGCCAGCACGCTGATCCCGGGCGATCGAACCGCGGGCCATGACGGCCAAGTGCCGTCGCCACCGCCGCCTGGAAGGCGAAACACGCACACGGACTCACCGGCGGAACAGTCGCGACCCCGAAACCGCTGTGCTATAACCATGCTGCAGCAAAGTAAAATCACTATACCAATAATGGGATCTGGGGAGATCAATTCATGAAGAAAATCGCGACTTTGGCGGCCGGGGTAACCTCTGCGCTGTCGGGCATGAGCTACGGCGGTGGATTCGACAACGCCAACGCAACCCTCTACTACCACCTGCCATTCGGCGGCAACAGCCATGAGACGATCCCGAGCGTCGGTTTCGCGGTTGACTACGACGTGTCCGCGGGAACCTTCGGCAACGTGAATCCACTACGCCGCAGCCTGGTCGATTTCCGCTTCCAGAAGAACCAGCTGCAGGACATGAAGCTCAACGGTATCACCCTGGCCGTGCGCGACCGGGAGACCAATGAACTGACGATCGGCGGCAAGGAGATCAGCACCGTGACGGCTGTCGTCGTCGGCGGCCTGGTGATCGGTGGTGTGCTGTGCGCAACCGAAAACGTGATCTGCGAAGACGACGATCCGAAGAAGAAAAACAACCCGCCGCCTGCTGAAGAGGGCTGACCCGGGAATACCCCATCTGGTCTGCATCTGAGTCGTCACACGGTTGGCGACTCAGATGTATGACATGAAGTCCTCGTATTTCCCCCCGCTACTTCGCTCTATACCCTCGACCCGCTTGACCGTCACTTGGAATGGATAATCAAGCGACTGGCACAATATCGATTTCAGTTCTGCCTCTGCTGCCTGAGAGAGTTCACCCTCCATCACGATCTTCAACTCGATCTCATGCAGACTGCGTTGCGCAACCTGGAACTGGCGGATAGGTGCACAACGATGCAAAGCGGCGGTTCCAAAGTGTGGCCAGACGGTCCGTCCATCCGGGATCTTAAGCATGTTGCGCGCACGTCCCAGGATGCGCTTGAGGACAGGCGTATGGCGCCCACAGTCGCAGGGTTCACCTACCTCGGCATAGTCGCCGATTTCGTAGCGGATAAGCGGGGCGGCAAAATTGTGGAGCGAGGTGACCACCACCCGGCCGATCTCGCCGGGCCTACAGGGTCTGCCAGACTCATCCAGCACTTCGAGCACTACGTTTTCCGCCTGCACGTGATAGTGCTCGTGGTTCGGGCATTGAAGCGCCAGTGAGCCCATTTCCTGTGCGCTGTACACGTCGACGAGACTACGCCCGGTGATCGTGCGCACCTTTTGGCGCAAGGTCGGCGTAACCAATTCGCCCAGGGAGCTGATTCCGCGCAGAAACGACAGATCCCGGCTCTGTTCCTCGGCGCGCGCCAACAACTCGGATAGGATGCTCGGGTAACTCTGCAGGTACGATGGTCGGCGCAACTGCAACCAGTCGAGCTGCTTTTCAACGTCGGTCCGCGCGCTCAGCATGTAATACGGACCCGTCGGATAGATCTCCCCCAACCAGTCGCCCCAGCTGGGAAAGGTCTTACCCTCAGGCGCCTCGGCCGTGCGTTGGCGGTCGACCCGGATCCCTGCATTCGCGGCCTGAAAATCCCAGCGGTGCCAAAGATAAAGGCGCAGGTGGAAGGCGTACTGAAGGCGGCGGTATGGCTCAGTGTTCCAGAAGCGCAGGGCCCGACCGGTAGAGCCCGAGGTCGATCCACTCTTCACCTCGCCGTGTTCCGGCGGGATCACCAGTGCCCGCAGGTCCTCACCAAGGGCCATCGCCTCGGCGCGCTGCAGTATGGGAATACGCCGGAACTGCGCAGTTTCGATCAACGCATTCGGCCGCCACCCAGTCTGCGCCAGACGCTCACGATAGAAGGGGATCTGCTGCGCGGCATGCGTGAGTATCGACGATAGCTGGATCTTGTGTGCGTCGGCAAGAATCCCCGGCGGCCACCACTGACTTTGCGACAGCTGGAACTGCAGGGCCAGCAGCTCTGCCGCCCCCGGAGGCGGGAGCGCCGGAAACAACATCCCGGGCACCGTGGTGTAGGGCACTGCGAACGTCAAAAGATCACCCCTCAGGCCACCGAACAGATAGTGCACGGCATCTCGATCCGACGGGTTCCGCCAAATCGAATAGTGCAACCTGGTGAAGCATACCAGCTGCCTGCATTGCAGCAGTTTAACGCGAACAACCGCCATTGGAACCCGACCCGACAGTGCTCCGCGTACCCCGGCGATTGACACACCCTCTTGCCATTCCAGGCCTCCTCGCCATCCAGGCCCCCCGTCATCCCCCCCTCTTCATCCCCATCCCCCCCTCGTCATACCCACCCTCCTCGTCATACCCACCCTCCTCGTCATCACCGCGAAGGCGGGGATCCACTCCCCCCAACCAAAAGCCGAAGCCGCCGGGCACCCGCACAGCTCCCAAATCGGAGGAATTCATGTAACAGTCTCCCCTGTAGAGCGTTTCCCCGAAACTGGAGCCTGCCCGACTATGCGCGTCACGCTGCACGACTATGTCTCTGACCCAACCCTGACGCAGAAAGACGGCGCCAACCTGGCACATGAAAACATCGCCACCCTGATGCGATCGGCGGCGCGACAGGGGGTCGAGGCGAGCTTTCACGATTTCAATCGACTGCTGACCGACGACGACTATGCGCGACAGGTTTTGTCGGACACCGAATGCGTCGTCAGCAATGTCGGCCCACACGCCCACTACTACTTCTATCTGCGCCAGCGTTACAACCTCGATTTCCGCATCATCCGTGATGTCCGAACGGCACTGTGGAGCAGCTACCTGCACCAGGAACACCTGGTTCAGCCTTATCTGCGAACTCACGACGTGCTGATGGTCGCCAGCCAGTTCACCCGCGGCATCTACGAAGCCATGTTCCCGCACCTGCGGCATTCCCGAATCATTATCTGTTATCCGCTCACCGTGGCCTTTCCTGATGACCTGCCAAAGCGCACCGTCGACGCGGCTTTAGCAGGTGAAACCTTCACCCTGGGATACATAGGCCGGCTTTCGGAAGACAAGAACTTTCCGGATATTGTCGACCTGCTGATTCATCTGAACCGGCGATACGAGAAGCAGTACCGACTGATCGCCTGTGGTGACCTGCATTCGTCCAGTTGTCATCCCGAGAGGGTCAAACACAGGATCAGGAATGCACTGGGTGACGACAGTTGTTTCGAATACCTTCCCGCACGCCCCAACGACGAGGTATGGGAGCTCTACAGTCGCTTCGATGCGATGCTGTTCCCCAGCACCTCGAACCTCGAAACCCTGGGAAGGGTATTGATCGAGGCCAGTTATGCCGGCGTACCGGTCGTATGTGGTGAGCATGCGGCCACATCGGAGCTGATGCCCGCAAGCGTACTGTGCAAAGTCGATTACACCGCGAGAAAACGCTTCTATACGCACGCCGACCATGCGCTGGGACGGATCGATATCACCGACATGGCACGTGTGCTCACGGCTGAAACGCTCGCCTTGCCAGCATGTCATGCCGAGTACGAGACCCACGCATCAAGGTTCTTTCACGAACTGACGAACACCGTCGATTCGCTCCCTGGCCATGATTCACCCGGCTCTCTTACCGCCAGCCAGAAGGCCTTTATCGAACAGATCCGCATCGATCTGCCGCACCCTATCTCTTCAGACGAGGCGGATACCGCGCTCAGCGAATTGATCCCCTGGTTCCTGGGTCTGCAGGAGCGCAAAAGTCCGAACCGTCATCAGTTGCTTGAGAAGCTCTTGAACGTGAGCAAGGATCCCGACCGGACGCAGCGCTTCATCCGCAAAACCAGCGCAACGCGCTGTGATTTCACCGACATCGGCGGTATCGATATGGAGCTTTGCCATATCACCGGTTTTTACCCGCATTTTCAGATTGGAGAGGCATCTCTCGCACCCTGCACCACGTCAGCCGCAGGCTGAACAGATCGCAAGTGGGTCGTTGCGAATCCCCCAAGCATTCGTTACCGAAACGATGCGTCCGCCGGCCCTGTCCGCGCATGCAATTCGAAGACAAGGTATTCGCAGACCTCCCTGCCCTCGTTTCGCGTATTGTGCAGTTCACCGGCACGAACGTAGAAGACGCCGCCGGGGCCGAGTTCCTCATCCAGCATGCTGAGTACGCCTTCCAGAACCACAATCGCCGTATCGTATTGGTCGATATGCGTGGGGAATGCCTGACCAGGCTGCAACCGGGAAAAGTGGGTATGCAGATGGCCCAGCCCCGATGATGGGCGGTCTACGGCAAATCGCTCGTTGCCACCCGCATATTCCGCATGCCTGAAGTGATAGGACGGCGCAGCGACATCGGCCGGTATGCGGGCTTTCCAGCGAAACATCAGGTAGTGGATCGGCTGCTGACTCGCGTTGAAGAGGGTATGCGGATGCTGCGCTGGATAGTAGAAAAAATCACCCGCAACGGCCGGAATCGAACGCAGCACACCGCTATCGCCATCGGCTGAGAAAATGGTCGCCTCGCCATCGAGAACGATCAAAACCTCTTCCAGATCGTGTTGATGCGGCAGGTGCGGCATGCACCCGGGCAACAACTCCGATGCATGACAGATCTGCTGCTCGACAACGGGTGAGGCGGTTTCGAAATAGGGAAACCGGACCCACGAGCGCCGCTGTTGGTTGGCCAGTTGCGGACGCCTGGCCAGGGTCGCGCGCGGATAGACCAGTTCACCATCCTGCTGAAAGATATTCTCGTTGCTCAGCGCGTCAGCATCGCCGCTCAATGGCAAGACCGGAGGCAGGGCCTGCCGGTCCATCACCGGCGGAAAGACCTCGCGGTCGACAACCCGCCTCACCGGCGAGCCATGCCTGCCATACTGCAGCAATATGGAGCGACGCGGATTATCATCCTGGTTGAAGGTGCCATGCCAGGTGCGTCCATCGAAAAACACGCCATCGCCGTCGCTGCACCTCGTGCGGGTCACCACGGCATCGCGATCGTGCGCCGATGCCTTTTCGAGTATCAGCCTGGCATCGGGGTCGCTGCGAGCCGGGTCGTTCCAATCAAAATGTGCCTGCAGCGGTTCGCCGAAGCGATGACTGCCGCCGATCACGCGCAAGCCATTGCGGACGCTTGCTCCGGCAACCGGAATCCACAAGGAAACAAACCGACTGGCGTTATCGAAGGTCTCCAGGTCAGAGTGCCAGGGGTGCGCCTCTCCGGGCAGCCGGTCGATCAACTGCGCACCCCATAGGTAGAATCCCGCACCTTCGAAGAACCCCTCCAGGTGTCTATGTATGGATGGACTTGTCGCGATCTGACGAATCAACGCGTCACTCAGCCATAGCTGCTTTTTTTCGTTATCCAGACAACGCGATTCGGTGGTGATGTCCAGACCGGCGAGTCTGGCCGTTTCATCGGCACTCAGGATACCGGATGCGATGTGATAGCCCTCATGTTGCCAAGTGGCGGCGTCGGCTGATGACATTTCTCGATGGTTCCCCTCTGCAGACAAACAGCGCCTCGCCGACATAACAGCAGCCGGCGCCTGATACCGGGCACCATTGTACGGTTTGATCGACGCCAGCCGAATCTGAACTGCAGGATGCCCGATGAACGGCCGGCCCTACGCGAAAAACAACAAGCCACTGACCTCGTACTTGTCTAAACTGCTGCCCCTTCGCAGAGACGAATCCCAGGCATGCGCACTGATCTGGTGCTGCGATCGACTGCTCGACCAGTATCTACAGCGAAAAACCTGGGTTTCTCCCGGCGATCGATCTGGTCCGGGAATTGCTATCCGGTTCGGAGCGAACCCAACAATAGAAATCAGGAAGGACTGAGATGACTCGTATTCATTTTGTCGGCGGTGAGAAAGGCGGTGTCGGTAAATCCGTGCTGGCGCGCATACTGGCCCAGTACCACATCGATCGGCACAAGCCCTTTGCCGCGTTTGATGGCGATCTGTCGCATGGGGCGCTGATGCGCTACTACGGCGAATACACGCAGGCCGTCGACATCAGTCAATTCGAGAGTGCCGACCATATTGCCGAGAGTGCCGGCGGAATCCGACCGCGATGTGATCGTCGACCTGGCCGCACAGGCCTCCCGCCCCCTGGACCGCTGGATGGCGGAAACCGGCCTGGTCGAACTCAGCAAGGATATCGGCCTGACGATCACCCTGTGGCACGTGATGGACGACGGTACGGATTCGGTTCAGCTGTTGGGGCGGGCCCTGGCCGCCCATGGTGCCGGTCCGGACTACATACTGGTGCGCAACCTGGGACGCGGCAGCGACTTCTCGCTGTTCGATGAGTCCGAAGAGAAAACACATGCGCGGGCGATGGGGGCGAAAACCATGACTCTGCCCGGCCTGCACCCGGGCACCATGCGCAAGATAGACCGGGTAGGCGCCAGTTTGTGGTCCGCGGCGAACAACAAGGACTCAACAGTTGGACCAACCCTGGGCCTCCTGGAACGTCAGCGAGTCAGGGTCTGGTTGAACAAGGCCTATGCCGAACTCGATCGGGTACTGCAGACACCGGAGGCAATTGCGCCACCCGAGTGAAGCGATTCGCAACATGCAGGCTGACCTGGCAACCGCGGACAGGTCAGCCTACTGTGGCACTGTCGCTTGATGCGACCAGCCATCGCCTTGGCATGACTGCTCGCATAGCGAGCAAGCCGGGCCCGGGACGCTTCCAGCAACAGCGACAGAAATCCCGCGACTGCTGCGGGCACCTGTCCCGCTTACAGGCGCTCCACCCTCACCTTGATCACGGAACGCTCGTCGGCCTCCAGCACGCTCAGGCGATGGCCCTGCTCGACCACGCTATCGCCCGCCGACGGGATGTGCAGCAGGCGACTGATAATCAGCCCGCCGATCGTGTGCGCCTCCTCAACCGGAAATGTCGCGTACAGGATGATCGTTGACTTCAGAGATCGGCGTCCGACCACTCATCAGGTGACTGTCTTCGCTCTCGTGCTCGATGTAGACGCGCTGCTTGGGATGGTACTCGTCGAAGTCGTACCCCACATCGATCTCACCCACGACCTCCTCGAATACATCCTCCATGGTGAGAATGCCGACCGCGGAGCCAAACTCATCCACCACCACCGCCAGGTGATCCTCGCGTGCCTGCAGTTGTGGCAGGGCCAGGTCGATCGTCTGCTTGGGCGAAAGAAACAGCACCTTGCTGACATAGTCGGATATGGGCTTCTTCAGGATATCGGGATCCATCAGGTCCCAGGAACTCAGCGTCAGCACGCTTTTGATATTGGTAATGTTGCCGCGGTAGACCGGCAGGCGATTGAAGCCGTGCTTCATGACCAGGCGCACCGCCTCTTTCATCGGACGCGTCTCGTTCAGTCCGAACACATCGGCCAGCGGAATCATCGCCTCACCGACCGTGGTGTCGCCGAAACGGATGATCCGGCGAATACGTTTGCGATCAATCGTCGACGGATTACTGGCCGATTCGGACACGTCCAGCATCACGCGCAATTCCTCGCGCGTGATGAACATGTTCTGCGGAATCGTCCCGCCGCCCACGATACGCGTGATGAAGCGCGCGATCCGACTGAAGATGAAAATCACCGGGTAGAAAAGGTAGGAGAAAAAACGCAGGCCATAGATCAGGCGGCTGGAAATCGTATCCGCCTTCTGCTGAAAGATACTCTTCGGGACGACCTCCCCGAAGATCAGCAGCACCGGCGTCAGGACGATGACCGAGATCAGGTCGCCGGCGGCACCGAAATGTTCGATGAATATCAAGGCCCCAAGGGTCGATATGGTGACCGTGGCCAGGTTGGTACCGACCAGCGTGGTACCCAGGATCACGTCGGGGGTGCGGAACAGCTTCAGCACCAGGCCGGCACCGCGGTCACCGGTCTTGGCCAGGTGCCGCAGCTTGACCTTGTCCGAGTTGACCATCGCGATCTCGGACCCGGAAAAGAATGCCTTCAACACGAGGAAAAAGACGATCAGTAAGACTTCGAGGATACCAGTCCATCATCCTCTCCTGCCGTCTTCGGAATCTTCGTGCCACCGTCCGTGCGGCGTCCCTGCCGCCTCCGGTCATGCCGAGTCGCGCCTGCTGTCGCTTCGCCAGTCGCTGCCTCGCCTCGCCTGTCGGTTGTCGTCCGAACCGTCGTCCCTCGCGTCCTCGTTCGCGCGACTGCTCCGATGAAGATATCTTCTGCACCTGCAGCTGGCTGATTCTCAGTCCACTGCGCTCCTTGACCACGAAACGGTAGCCATCACGGGTCAACTGATCACCGGGTTCCGGCAGGCGATCGAACAATCGGAATGCGACCCCGCCGATCGTCGCCATTACCGGGTCTTCGATATCGAAGTTGGTCAGATTGTAGAAATCGGTCAGGCGCATGTCACCGGGCACGATATAGCTGTTCTCGTCGTGCTCCTTGTAGTACTCCTGCCCCACCATCTTTCCCGAGATCTCACCGAAGATGAACGTCAGAACATCCTTCATCGTGACGATCCCGAACACCTCGCCGTATTCGCCGAGAATAATCGCGACCCGGGTATTGTGCTTCTGGAAATAGTCGAACATCTCGTCGACCTTCTTGGTGGGCGGTACAAAATGCGCAGGCTTGAGGATCATGTCGAGGGTAACCGATGACAGGTCACCACCGCCCCGGACCAGCTTCAGAACATCCTCGGAATGCAGGAAGCCGATCACATTGTCCCAGTGCCCCTGATAGACGGGCACGCGGGGATGACGATAGCTGCGGAACTGCTCGATCAGTTCCGGCACCGGGAGAGTCGGCATCGAGGAAAAGTATCCGCGGCCCCGGCGTCATGATGCGGGAGATATCCGTCTCCGACGCCTCCAGCAGATTGTCGATCAGCACCCTTTCGGTGGCATCGATGATGCCGGTCTCCTCACCCTCTTCCAGCAAGGTTCGCAGCTCATCCGGCTGCAGGATGTTCTCGCGATCGACCTGCGTCGCCGACCACCATGGTGGTGATGCGGTCGGCCACGGCCCGCACGGCGATGCGCAATGGCGTGATCAGGACCATCCAGCGCGGCAGGATCCGCGCACTGATCGCTGTGCTGAACTTGATCGGAAAACTGACCGCGATGGTCTTCGGGGTTACCTCGCCGATCAGCAGCAGCAGCGGCACCATGATCAAGAATGTTGATCCAGCCAATATCCTGCTCGCCGAAAAGCAGCAGCAGGATCGCGGTCATGTTGACCGCCGAGGCGATATTGACCAACTCGTTGCCGCACAGGATGGAAATGATCAGGCGGCGCGGCTCATCGAGCATGGCGTGAATGCTGTCCGAATCGCGATGGCGCGACTGTCTCAGTTTCTGCAGATCGATCCGACTGAGGGAAAACAACGCGGTTTCAGAACCGGAAAATATCGCTGAAGAAAACAGCAGGAACACCTGAAAAGCAATTCGTGCGTACAGCTCCCAATCGCTGAAATCAAAAGCGAGCGCTTCGAAAATGTTTTCCAGTTCACCCATATTCTTATTTGAATGTTCCCTGTCGATAACGCTTTAATTTATTGCTTTCGGTTCGTCGGCCAGCCATACAGGCACCCATCATTACATACCAAACTGATTCGCTGTTTCAGTCATGCGCAACCCATTTCTCCGCAATCCAACCCGGACACACAACTAAAGATAGCCTGCTTCACTACGTCCGGCTCAGCTCCGATCGAGATCTGGCGCGCCGGTTGTCAGATTCAAGCCACACGGTCCTTGCCTGCCTTGTCTTTTCCACTCGCCATTTTATTGACCAGGCGAAGCAGTGGTTCGGCAGGGTATCGCAAAGGCACCATCTCTCCCGCAATTGCGGTGAACACACCGACCCAGGTGTCCCGGGCACTGTATAGAACGTGATGATTCTTCGCGCCGCCGACGTCCAGCCAATAGGTATCTTCCTGGTTCATCGGCGTGTGACCGACGATGAACGGCACATCCGGCGAAAGCCCCAGGACGGAACGAAAACGCTTGACATCGCCTTTCGTGTAACCGCCGGGCCGCCCGGGCCGCCGCATACGATTCGTTACCAGTTCGGCTCTCAGTTCAGGGTGCTGATGGATATCGATCAGCGTGTCGATGGTGATCTTGCTGCTCGCAGGTGCCGCATGCGTCGCACAGAAAAAAGGTGACTTGACCGCATACGGCAGCAGATCGTAGTAGCGCTGCATGGCTCGACGATAGCCTCTGCCCCGCGCCTTCTTCAACGCACGCTTCCAAAGCATGCCCTGGGGAACACCACCCTTGGAGATGTCTTCGGAAAAGCTCTCATGGTTACCGCGAATCAGGAAGACATGCTCTGGAAAACGAAGCTTGAGACTGAAGAAAAGATCCATCAGCAGGATGGAATCATCCATATCCTCCAGCGAATCATTCTGTTCAGAATGGACGACGTCACCGAGCATCACCAGGCACGCTTCACCCCTTTCCAAGGCACCCAGAAAACCGTTGTGACTAAGTATCACCAACAGGTTATCCACCTTTGCATGCAGGTCGGCCACCACTATGGGCGTCAACTGCTTTGGCAACTGCAACAGACCACCGGGCAGACCGCGACTGTCGCGAGCGCGCAGCGTTTCCTTCTCCATGATCTTGTTGACCTTCTCGATCTGGGCAAGCGCCTCGGCCTCTGGCAACGGCTTTATCGGACCGCCATAGATATCCCGAATACGCTGAAGGCACGACATCCTTTCCGTTTTTTCCGCGTTCAACATCGGCGAGATACAGGTACCTACGTCGGTCTGATCCTGGAATACCAGGGCATCGCCATCGTGAATCAGTTTGAGATGAGCCGGTTCAACATCCTTCGGGTAGTCAAACATGAGCTGTTGTTGTCGATCTCTCGTCCCCAGAGTGAGCTTTTTCCCAGGCTCGAGACGGACAAACCCGCTGATAGCGGCGCCAGAGGCATGATCGGGGTCTTCGATCAGAAAACTCGGAGAACCACCCTTGTCCGCTTTGGCATCCAATGGATATTCCGGATACAGGTGAAGCACCTTGCCTTTGACACCCAACAGCATTGCGATCGGAAAACCCTCGTAGGGTACTCGAACGCTGTCATCCACCAGCCGGTAAGCGTCCCGCAGTTTCAACTTGGGGCAGCGACTGAGGTCTGAAAACGCCTGACGCAGACGCTTGAGAATTTTTGGCTCATTCTTACCCATCAGCGTGCTCCGTATTGACGATACAGACGGGAGGACTCTTCGTCCCCTCCCGTATGTAGACTCGCACCCCGTTACTCGCCAGGTGGAAAGCCGTGCGACGGAACACGTCCAGTTGTGCCGCCACCAATTCCCGGCTGAGTTGACCATCCACCGGGTGCGTACCACGCAGGGCACGACGGCTACGCTGCGCAAACAGCACATCCACCGGAGGCAATAGAAATTCGAAAACGTAGCGACTGCGCCAATCCACCGACAGCAGATGACGCTTGGGCGGTGGAACCCGAATGCGCCGCATATCCAGTCGCGGATGCAATTTGGCGGGCTGAACCCATATGGGATCGAATACCGCCTGTGCCTTCTTGAAACCGATGAACGGGAAACCCAGATGCATCTCCCGCGGGCGAATGGCCAGTGCCTCATCGGTCCACCAGCGTTCCCGACTGAGGTCGAGGTAACCCTCTTCCGACCAGCCGCCGAGTTGTCGTATCAGCGTACTTTTACCCGCTCCCGGGGGACCGGTCAGCAGTATATGGCGAAATTTCACACCTTTCGGAAAGGCCAGCCCTTTCATGTAGCACAGATCCGGACACGGTCTTGTCGGGCATTCAAACATTTCGCGGATGAACCCTGGGAGTAGCCGGGTTGAAAGGAGCCATTAAGCCTGCAACCAGCGGGGCCCACTGCCGCGGGCCCCGCTGGTTGTCGAATCAGCCAAATATGCCTTTGAAGATGAAGAAAAATATCGCGGCAAGGATACCACCGGCCGGTAGCGTGACAATCCAGGAAAGCACGATATTACCTATCACCCTCAGGTCCAGGGCACCGAGGCCGCGCGCCAGGCCAACCCCCATCACCGCACCTACGGCGATATGCGTCGTGGATACCGGCAGGCCGGTCTTGGACGCCAGGACCACGGTTGTGGCCGCCGCCAGCGTGGCACAATAACCACGCGTCGGGGTCAGCTCGGTAATCTTGGTACCGATGGTTGCCATTACCTTCCAGCCCATGGTGGCCAGACCGACCACGATACCGACACCGCCGAGCACGAGGATCCAGATCGGCAAGGAAGCCTTCTGTGCCACCTCGCCACCGCTTTCTACGATGGCGACCACGGCGGCCAGCGGGCCGATACCATTGGCTACGTCATTCGATCCATGCGCGAAGGCCATGGCACAGGCGGTAAAGATCATCATCGGCACGAAAGCCTTTTCGACACTCGCGTAGTGAAAATCCCGATCCGCGTCCTTATCGACCTTGACACGATTGATCATCAGTTTGCCAATGAAAGCAACGATGAGGCCGAACACAAATGCCGCTATGAAGCTTTCGTGTCATGGTGAATTCGAGGTTCAGGTGCTTCAAGCCCTTGAACATCGTCACGAGACTGACGACGAAACCGACCAGAAAGACGTAGAAGGGACCGTACGTCTTCGCTCGCGCAAAGGGGTTCTCGGCGTTGAGAATCAACTTGCGGATACTCAGCATCAACAGCAGTGCAATCACGCCGCCCAGCAGCGGAGAGACCAACCAGCTGGCGACGATCTGGCCGATCTTGCCCCAGTTGACGGCATCCATTCCGATACCGGCCACCGCAAAACCGACGATCGCACCAACGATCGAATGCGTGGTGGACACCGGCCAGCCGCGATAGGACGCAACCATCAACCAGATCGCGGCCGCCAGGAGTGCGGCCAGCATGCCGTACACAAGCAGTTCGGGAGAACCTTCGATCGCCGACGGATCGATGATTCCCTTGCGAATCGTCTTGGTCACTGTGCCACCGGCAATAAATGCGCCGGCAAACTCAAAGATGGCCGCAATCAAAATGGCCTGTTTTACCGTGATGGCACCCGATCCCACCGAGGTACCCATTGCGTTGGCCACATCGTTGGCGCCGATGCCCCAGGTCATGTAGAGCCCGAAGACGATCGCCATCCAGAAGAAGACCGTCCCATATTCGGAAATAATTTCCATAACTTTTACCTATTGTTCTGTTGAGCGGATGACCGCCGGCGCAAAAGCCGGAAAGTCTTCGCCAGTTTTGAAAAGCCCAGGGTAATCAGCGTGCGATCAGCAGCCTGAGCCGATCACCAACCGTTTCCGCGTAGTCCGCCAGATCGCCGATCCAGTGGATAAGCTGATACCAGAACATCACCGAGACCGGTGACATGCTGTCTTCCTGGGCGAACAGGCTGCGTGTCAGTTGTATGCCCATCTGGTCCGTCTCGTCTTCGATCTTGTTGAGGGCCGCCACCATATCCTCTACCTGGTGGGCCTCACGACCGCGGAACCCCATTTCAACCAGCTCGTCCAGTTCCTCGATGATCTTGCCCGCGGCGTTGCAGGTATCGACGCATCGGTTGACGAAGGCCATGAGGGGCTCAGCCATGCCTTCCGGCACGTCCATCCTCCGCTCGACCAGCAGCCCAGCGATGTCCTGCGCGGTATCCGCAATGGCGTCCTGAGTGGACAGCACGTCCAGCAGATCCCGCCGATCGACCGGCATCATGATGCTCTTCGGAAGATGCCCGCGTAGTTCGTTCTTGAGTTCATCGGCGGCGTGCTCTTTCTCGAAAATCAGGTCCTTCTGAATCACCAGTTTTTCCTGGTCACCATCCACTACCGCCTGAAACAACGCGGGCACCTCGGCGACGCACTCAAGTACAACGCGCATGTGTACTTGAATCGGTTTGAACGGCGACGCACCAAATAGCGCGGCCAGGGGATTGGTCGATTTCATACTCCCTCCTTAAAAAAAAATATGCGGGGCGCACGAGCTCTCTTTGGGCACCAGCACCTTGTTCTTATCCGGTGACATTGAGAATGCAACGTGTCTGGATGAAAGATGGTCTCAATCCGAGGTTTGCGCAATCGCAAAGGGGGCGATTTCAGGCGAATATGACGTTTTTATTGCATTTCTTTGACTTTCGGCAAACCGGGCTTTCCGGGCGCCCGGGTTCGCTCAAAGCGACAAAAGGCAGGTTGTATACACAACAGCTATACAATGCCAACAACGCCTATCTGCGCCACACTTTCGGCGCATAAGGCAAGCTCAGTAGTTGGCGAACAGCCGATTGAGGCGGGTTCCCAGACGGTCCATTTCCAGCAGCAGATGGTCGTAGTGAAGCTTGTCCCGGGTGAAGCCTGAACGGCCATCTGGCCCGGCCTCGCGATATGCTGATTCATCGTGCCCCAGGCCTTCGAAGATGGTCTCAAGCCCGGATACTGTGCTGTGCAAGACTTGCGTGTAAGCGAGCAGCACTTCCCGCAACTGACGATCAACAACGCGACTGCCATCCGCCAACTCGACAGCCGCGATCTGGGCCTCGAGGACGGCCAGTTCACTCGCCCAGGTCGTTGAGGTTTTGCGCACATTCCTTTTGCGCGCGCTGCCGCCTGCCGCGCAGGGCATCGATAATCAGGCGGAACGAGGCGGCACCGAACAGGGCACCGTGGACTTCCTGGTACCGGTGATGAACATCGGCAACCTGGCATCCCAGATCAACAATGTGGACCGGTTTCACTGGTTATTCGGATCCTTGCGCATGTGCGAGACGATATCGCGTCTTCAGCCAGACACCGATGACCAGCATGCCGAGAGAGATCGAGGTCAGCGTCAGATCGATTCTGTCGTCGATCAGCAGCACTGTTACGAGAACAGCTGCACTGACCCAGAATGCGAGCACTGCGGCGACCCACTTCAGCTTCAGGCTGTCCCTGACCCTTTTCCACTCAGAGACATCAGCCGCGACCGTATCGTCCCCTTTCCCGCCCGTCTCGCATTCCGGGCAAGCCCCGGCGCTCGCCGCATACGCCTTGCCACAGCGTGCACAGGTGAGTTGTTCTTTTGATGCATCTGTCATTCGATTGATCTGCCTCGTCGGTCCACGGGATGCGCACTT
Organism: uncultured Gammaproteobacteria bacterium; assembly: GCA_963719025.1. Classification (GTDB taxonomy): domain Bacteria; phylum Pseudomonadota; class Gammaproteobacteria; order Chromatiales; family Chromatiaceae; genus Thiosocius. The sequence continues at coordinate 26,927 of CAVRBK010000116.1, forward strand.
TCTGTACCGCCCGGTCACTGCGGGGCGATGTACGGTCAGTGCATATCGTCCCTTGTCGATACCAATCTCCCGCGGCGGAATGCTGCCGGTCTCCTTCAGAATCAAGCCCGCCAATGCTGAATATGCCCCCGCCGGAAGCGCCAAGCCAAGCCCAGCAGCCCGTTCGATCCAGAACGCAAAATCCACGACAGGGAAACGTCTCGGGTGAGATCGAACACCTGGCGCAGGGATCCTTGCCCGCCTTTTTAACAAAAACGCAACAAAAAATCCGTTTACGGCCATTGGATCGTGGTTTGGCAGCAGAAATCGGCCGCGCCGGCACGGCCATGGCACCCGACAGGCACGCCCTCTGACAGGGCAAGCGCAATGCCGGTAAGCGATTACGCGGGAAAAATAATTAGGGGGGGGCGCCGTCGCTCAGAAATTGAGCAACGACGAGGGGAGCACTGCGGTCTCAACCGCTCGCCAGACGTCGCGGCAGGGCCAAATAAACAACCGCAGCGGTTAGATACAGCCGCAGGTGCTCACCGGCTCGCGGCCAAAGCCGACTATTTGAGACCCTTCAACGTCTTCAGGCCTTTTTTCCGCTGTGCCCGGATAATCGCCAGATCCTTGCGAATCCGCTCTTTTTCCGACGATTTCCCTGCGTTATCGAGTTTTTCTTCAAGCTTATGCTTGCGTTTCTTCAGCTTGCCGAGCACCTCTTTGAGGTTCTTCTTCTGGTCGAGCTGCTTCGATTTCTTCGCATTGAGGATTTCCTCGACCTTCTTCAAAAGCTTTATCGTCTTCATTCTAAACGGCGTCCCTTAAGGGTGTTACTTGGCCTCTTCGAGGGAAGAGCGCACTTCTTCGATTTCTTCTTCCGTGAGGGCTACGTCTTCCTCTGCCTGCCTCATCGCAAGGTCCCCGGTCGCAAACAGTACTCTGCCGAGCTGCACCAGGTTCTTGGCCACATCATAGGCATAGGTCGCATCGTTCATCAACGAGGTGGCCATCGCGGCGGTGATCTTCTTATCGCCGGATAAGCGACTCCAGGGTACCGTTGCGGGTGGAGTCTTCCTCTTCCATCTCGACCTTCAGGGTATCGAAGGACAGCACGGACGACATCGTCTTCACCCTGCTGCGCCTCGCCCAATGCGGCGCAACACCTCACCGAGCTGTACCCGGATCCTGTTGTACTCGTTGCGAATATCGGCATTGTCCGTGGCGATATAACGCACCAGGTTCTTGTGCATGTGTTTGGTGTCTTTGATCGCCTCGACGATGTCACGGCCAGCGGCGCGCAAGCGGAAGAGTTCGTCCGCCTGCTCTTCGTTCATCGTCGCCTGGGCCCGGCTGATGAAGTGGACAATCTCGCCGTACAGGCCCTTGACGCTGGCGTTGTATTCCTCATCGAGATCGATCGGCATGGGTTTGCGGCTCTGCTGGACCACTTCTTCGAGATCCCGATCGGAAAGAATGTCGTGGCGATGCAGACTCAGACCGTGCGAAATGATGGCGAACGCATGTCGTACAGGCGCAGCGTTTCTTTCCTGACCGCCTCGATCGCCGTATCGGGCAGTTCCAATGCCGAGTCGTTGAGGTACTTCGGCACCGCCGCGGCGACCGCCTTCTCCGGCATGATCTTGGTGCAGAAAATTAACCAGCTGATTGATGAACGGCATCATCACCACGATGCCGATCGTATTGAAGATGGTGTGGAACACCGCGAGCTTCAGCGTGTAGTCATCCTGGGCGATGCCCACCCACGAGCTGACCACGTTGACCACATCGCCGATCTGATAGATGAACGCGATCGCGATTACCGCCGTCGCGACGTTGAAGATCAGGTGTGCTGCCAGCCAGGCGTTTGCCCTGCACGTTGGAACTCATGGAACCCAGGATCGCGGTGATCGTGGTGCCGATGTTGGCACCGATGGCCAGCGCCAGGGCATTCTCGTAGGTGACCTGTTGCGCGGCCAGCGCGGTGATGATGATCACCAGGGTGGCGTGACTGGACTGCATGATCACCGTCGCGGCCACACCGAGGAAGGCGAACAGGAAGAGCCCCGGGTAGCCACCCACCGCGAAGGCGGTCAGATCGATGGTGTCGCGGAACGCCTCGAATCCCTCCTTCATGTGGTGGATGCCGAGGAACAGGAAACCCAGTCCGGCCAGGATGTAACCGACACCCTTTGAGGCTTCTCGACTTCTGAAAGACCAGTATCACGCCGAACACCAGCATCGGCATCGCATAGGCCGAGATCTTGACCTTCAGGCCGAAGCCGGCGATCAGCCAGGCGCCGGTCGTCGTGCCCAGGTTGGCACCGAAAATGATGCCGATACCCGAAGCCAGGCCGATCAGGCCGGCGCTGAGAAAGGAAATGGTGATAACCGACACCAGCGAGCTCGACTGCATCAGCGTCGTGCTGACGACGCCGAAGCTCAGGGACTTCCACAGCGCCGTCGGTCGTCTTCCGCAGCAGGCGCTCCAGCAGGCCGCCGGTGAAGGCCTTGAAGCCCTCTTCGAGCGCCAGCATGCCGAACAGGAAGATCGCCACACCTGCCGCAATCTCTTTGAAATCCGGGCTGATCCAGAAACCATAGGCCAGCACTGCAAGTATCGTGGGCAGGAGAATTCTTTTCATCATTACTGTGCTCGTGACTATGCTCGTGGCTTAATCGAAACCCGAGTGGATCCGCAGGATTCCGACCCAGAATATTTGATTACAATGTATACACATTCGCTACACTCGGCAAGCTGCCTGAGTCGGCGATCGGCAGATGGACTGCCTTGTTTCTGCCACCTACCGACTGATTCGCCCCGCCTGAGCGTCGGCATCGGGTTTCGACAGACCGTGTGATTCTTTCCCCGCGATGAGGGCTTGAGACACGGGGCATGATCGGGCGAGATCCGACGCCGGCATCAGCGAAAGGTTTTTTCGACTCGCGGGATCGCCCAAGGCACGGGATTGTCCCGAATTACGCTGCGGCCGGATCGGGCGCGCCGGGCGCTGGGGCCGTTCGATCGTCCGCCATAAAGACCTGAAGCGATACGGCATCTCGAAGGTTTTCGATGCAAGGTGTGGGCACTTCCGAACAAGTTGTTGACCTGACTGCCTAAACCCTCCCTCGCAACAGCGCTATCATAAAAAGATTATCAGCATGCTTTCGCGGGGAACAGGACCAATGGACGATGGGGTGAAGAATACCGAGACGATCTTGTACAAAGGCAAGGAAATGACCGTCGAGGAGATCGTCCAGAAACTGGACCATCAGCGCACCGAAATCAATACGCTGCAGAAGAAGCGCAACAAGGCAATACGCCGCTGCAAGCGCGAGGAAGACCTGAAGCCCTATCAGGCCGAGCTGATCAGGTTGCAGCAGTACCTGGAAAAGACGCGCTCGCGCATGATCATCCTGTTCGAAGGGCGCGACGCGGCCGGCAAGGGCGGCACGATACGTCGTGTCAGTCGGTATATGAACGAAAAACACTACCGTGTGGTTGCACTTGGCAAACCGACCGAAGAACAGAAGTCCCAATGGTTCTTCCAGAAGTATGTGAGCAGTTTTCCACGCGGCGGTGAGATCGTGCTGTTCGATCGCAGCTGGTACAACCGCGCGGTTGTCGAACGCGTGTTCGGTTTCTGCAACGACGAGGAATATGAGAACTTCATGATCGGGTGCCCGGGATTCGAAAAGGACATCGTGCGCCAGGGCACGATCCTTGTGAAACTGTATTTCTCGGTCACCAAAGAAGAACAGGCCCGACGCTTTGAACGTCGAAAAACGGATTACCTGCGACAGTGGAAACTGTCTGAGATCGACGTGCAGGCGCAGGACCGCTGGGATGAGTTCACCAAGCAGAAATATGAAATGTTCAAGCGCACCAATACTACGCATGCGCCCTGGACCATCATCCGTTCGAACGACAAACACAATGCGCGATTGAATGCGATCAAGGTGATCCTGAACGCGGTGCCGTACCAACGCCTTAACCCGGAGCTCGATTTCGTGCCCGATCCCAAGTTTGTCGTTTCCGGGTCCAGAGAGCTGGAACTGATGGAAGCGCAGCGCCTGAGAGAAGGCCGGTTCGTCGGCTAGTCTGCAAATTGCAGCAGTATTCGGGATGATCGCGCCGGTCAGGTGCGATTGGACGCCGCGCTGGAGCAAAAACCATAGCCATAGCTATGGTTTCACCTGTCCCGCAGGGCGATGCACAGGGAAGTGCAAGCGTGCCTGACCAAGCGAGGGCTCGGATAGATCACAGGCGAGGACAAGCCGTATCCGCACGATTAATGCCGCTGAAAGCCTTTTGAATCCGCCTGGGTGTCCACAAAATGCCCACACGATTACGTCTCTAATTCGCTCTCTATTTTCCTCAATGCAGGCAGCATTTCTTGTACTTTTTGCCGCTGCCGCAAGGACACGGATCGTTCCGACCGACCTTTGGCATGTCATGCCTGACAGGGGCATTCTGTTTACCCTCGGCTCGCCTGTCCAACCAGTAGGCGTGGAGTACACGCACACTCGGAGCAATCTGTTGCTGGAGAGCTTCCATCGCTTGGCGCTCAAGGTTGTGCCCTGCCCACTCGGTGCCTTCTGTAAACGCGGCGATCGGCTGTAGCAACCGCATGATCTCATCGCTATCGAGTTCCCAATCATCGCCTGTCAAGCCAACGCCGCGTATGTAGCCCTCGCACCATTCGTCCGCAACAGTGACGGTCTTATCGTCGAATAGCCGCTCCTCGAAAATTGGCTCAAAATCCTCGGGCTGCGCCACCAACATTCCCGCAATACCGTTCATGTGACGCATCAACAGACTCATGACCTGCTGGAGCTGCTGCTCGCCCTGCCACTCTGGCTCGACATCGCCCCAGATTGCCGGAATCCAAACGGACGGAGGAACCATCACCGGACCACTCACCACCGCCGTAAGCAGACCATCCAGATCAGAGATACACAGTATTCCCTCATCCTTGTCCTGGTAGTCGGCGTCCTCATCAACACGATCAAGTAGGAAGGCTTCAAGCCAGTCCATCTCTTCTTCACTCAGTGGCTCAGTCAGGTCATTCATCATCTTTACCTTGGTTCACGCATCCAGCAAACGCCTCACCTGCATGGCTTGCTCTTCAAACTTGGCCGCATTTTCTGTTTGCAGGCGTTGCAGGTTTTCTAACTTCCAGCGGATCGCCGGGAGATCAGGAAGATGAGGAATGTTGAGCAATGCCCAGTCCGGTTCCCCCTGGGCCAACGAAACCAGGAACCGGCGCTCAGCTGTTTCGAGGCTGTTCGGTAGGGTTTGAAACAAATCGCGTCTGACCGCGAGCAGAGTTTCCAGTTCGACCGGTTCTGACGTCATACCCCGAAATGTGCGTTCGTAGTCCTGGCGAATATCCTTCTCTACTGGGGCGAGCACTTCGTGTATCGGTCGGTTATGGCTTGCGAGGTACGCCACGAATGCCTGCCGCACCGCTGGGGTAATGCCCTCAGCATCCAGCAAGCCCTTCACATCGAAAATATCCCTGGGGTGCTGGCGATCCATGGCGGCAACTAACTTGCCACCGTAGACATCCTCGAACGACAACAGCGGCACGGTCAGGTCGGCCATCAGCGCATCACGGGCCGAAACAGAAAGTGATCGATTCACCGCAGGCCACAGGGCTCCGCGCATCACAGGGTTGATTTCAACCTTGACCTCGATCCTGTCCCTGCGCACCAGTAACTTGATCTCACCGATACCTTGAGGCGATACCGTATGGGTTTGGAAACCACGCCGCTCAAGCCGTGAGGCCATCGCTCGAACTGCTTCATTGATGGCGAGCAGCGCCCTTTCACGGGACAGGGCATGGTCGAGAAACACCAAATCCAGATCCACCGACAATCATGGCATATCACGCCAAAAGAGATTGATCGCCGTGCCACACTTCAACGCGAATTGCCCATCCTGAAAAATGATGGGCGCCACCTGCGTGAGCAGCCGCACCATTCGCAGATACTGTGGGTTCATGGCTTGAGCACCAACGCCCCGTCACGGTAGCGCGCCACCCATGCCCGATCACTGCCGGTGGGGAGTTCTTCTGGATCCAGTTGGCCTACCCAAGGCAAAGACAACTCTTTACCAAGTTGCAGACAAAGGCGGACGGTCTTCACACTGGAGCACTGCCGAAGCAGTGTTTTGAGCACATTGGCGCGCAGGTTGTAAGCACCCTCCATCAACTCCCTGACCTCTGTCAGTGGCTGCCTTACACCAACCTCGCTAAGTAGCTCCAAAAGCGCACGCTCAGGCTCGGAAGTCTGCGGTGCACTCGCAGCGTTTTCGAAAGGAGTGCAGTGCAACAGAGCTTGGGGCTGCTCGTCGAAGAGGCGCTTACGGTGATATTCCGCAGGGAATACGCTGGTGAACCATTCGGGCAACTCGGCGGCTTGCCATCCGAAACTGGTCAGCCGCTCTTCCTGCGAGACGTACTGGCGTATCCCATACCAGTCCAGCGCCGTCTTCCCTCCGACATGAAACCCCGTGAACTTGCGCTCAAGCAGCTTCAGCGCCGGATACAATGCCAACGGCTCACCTGGTCGCAGGAAAACTCCGCGGGCAAGACGCAACAGCCATCCGGCGCGGACGTAATGAACCGCCAAGTCGGCGGATATGCCCATGTCTGCCAGGTCCTCAGACAGTACAGGCCGACCTGACGGGAGTTGGGCCAGAAGACTATTTAATTTATTTTTACTTATCGTAGTCACACTACGATTCTAGGCATCTTTTCAAACCTGACACAAGCAAATTCCGCGTTCTCTTGGGCGATTGTCACTCGGCGCACGCAGCAACTCAGTTCGACAGCGAATGCGCCTGACCGACAACCAATTGCGCTGCTTCCAACCGGAATTCCGGCGAAAAACGTGGACGTGTTCGCTTCGTCAATCACCCACCGAATTGCTGTTGACTCATCAAAAGTGTCTTCTATTGGGTGGCCAAATTCACTATGCCACCACAGATACGTCGCACCTTCGAAACGAACCGGGAAAACATCCCGAACAAACAAAAAGGGCCCACCTTTCGGTGAGCCCTTTTCGTTTGTATGGCGCGCCCGGCAGATGACTCGCCATGGGCTCGTGCTGCGCGGCTGCGCCGCTTGTCGAACGACCCAATTGAAACGTCGCACGTTCGAATCGTTGTCGAAACATTGCGCAATAAAAAAGGTCCCGTGATTCCGGAGACCTTTTCTTGTATGGCGCGCCCGGCACGATTCGAACGTGCGACCGCCTGGTTCGTAGCCAGGTACTCTATCCAGCTGAGCTACGGGCGCTAAATTATGAGCCGCGAGATTGTGGTGGTTTTTGCCAGATCTGTCAATCCAGCCGAAACCACAATCCGCGCTCTTAATATGGCGGAGAGTGAGGGATTCGAACCCTCGATGGAGCTATAAACCCCATACTCCCTTAGCAGGGGAGCGCCTTCAGCCGCTCGGCCAACTCTCCAAAACTGTGCTCGGCGCTCCGATGGTCCTGCGGACCATGTCGGGGAGCGCGATTATTCGGGACTCCGTCCCTCACCCCTTCGGGGCCGCCGTCACTGCGTGACGACGTTCTGCGACAGCTAACGCTGTCTTGTCAGCCGCTCGGCCAACTCTCCGAAACTGTGCTCGGCGCTCCAATGGTCCTGCGGACCATGTCGGGGAGCGCGATTATTCGGGACTCCGTCCCTCACCGATGACGATCGAAGTAGCGCCGTCGTCATTCGTTCAACGACGGACTACACGGACTCAAGCTTCGGTGTCCCCAGCGTCGCCCACCATTCTCGCGCTTGATGCGGTCGTAGATCTCTTCGCGGTGGACCGATACGTCACGCGGTGCGTTAACACCAATGCGTACCTGGTTTCCCTTTACCCCAAGCACCGTAACCGTCACCTCGTCGCCAATCATCAGGGTTTCCCTACCCTACGTGTCAGAATCAACATGGATTCGCTCCTTTCCAACACGACGCAAGGACCTCTTTAGATCCGTAGGGTTCTTTTCGCCGTGTCCATTTGCCAACCAAGCCCCTTCAATACTGTTCGGATCAGGGGTGCGCCAATTCTAGCAACATCACCGCAATGAAAGAAGGCAAATGCTTGCGTTCAGGCGGCAGATTCCTCTGCCAGATCAAACGCCTCGTGCAGAGATCGCACACCAAGCTCGAGGTATTTCTCGTCCACGACGACCGAAATCTTGATCTCGGAGGTGGAAATCATCTGGATATTGATGCCCTCGTTGGCAAGCGCCTCGAACATCTTGCTCGCGATGCCGGCATGGGAGCGCATACCGACGCCGACCAGCGAGATCTTGACGATCTTGTTGTCGCCGACGACCTCCCGCGCGCCCAAGCTCCGCTGACAGTCCGTCTGAGGATGTCCGAGCGCCTTGTCGTAGTCGTTGCGATGCACGGTGAAGGTGAAATCGTGTCGTGCCGTCTTCGCGATATTCTGCACGATCATGTCGACTTCGATGTTGGCATCCGCCGATCGGTCCGAGGATTCTGGTAGCGCGACTCCCGGGCTGATCGGGCACGCCGAGGATGGTCAGTTTGGCCTCGTCGCGATTGAACGCGATACCGGAAATCTTGGCCTCTTCCACGTCGTCTTCCTCCAGGCGTGATCAGGGTGCCCTCGCCGCCTTCCTCGAAACTGGACAGCACGCGCAGCGGCACATTGTACTTGCCGGCAAATTCGACGGCGCGAATCTGCAGCACCTTCGAGCCGAGGCTGGCCATCTCCAGCATTTCCTCGAAGGTGATGCGATCGAGTTTGCGGGCCTTGGGCTCGACGCGCGGATCGGTGGTGTAGACGCCATCCACGTCGGTGAAGATCTGGCATTCGTCGGCTTTCAGCGCCGCGGCCATGGCCACGGCCGTGGTGTCCGAACCGCCGCGGCCGAGGGTCGTGATATTGCCGTGCTCGTCGACGCCCTGGAAACCCGGCGACCACCACGATCCGCCCCGCCTTGCAGGTCGGCACAGACACGGTCGTGATCGATGTCCATGATGCGCGCCTTGCAGTGCGCGCTGTCGGTCAGGATGTGCACCTGCGCGCCCGTGTACGAGCGCGCCTCGCAACCGATGTCCTGCAGGGCCAGGCCAACAGCGCAATCGTGACCTGCTCGCCGGTC
>CAVRBK010000117.1:0-14437 GCA_963719025.1 uncultured Gammaproteobacteria bacterium
CCAGGTGATGGAAAGACTGGCTGATATGGAACAGCGCAGCCAACTCGCCGCCGACCGTCTTCCCGCTACCGAGGGGCTTGAAAACCTCTGGGACGGTCTGGTATTCAGCGTCGCCGGGGTAAGGGTCGTCTCGGCGATGAGCGAAGTGAGCGAGATGCTGCCCTACCAAGAGCGAATCACGCGGGTGCCCGGTTCCAAACCCTGGATGCTCGGCCTGGCGAATGTCCGTGGCAGCCTGCTGCCGGTCATTGATATGCAGGTTTATCTCGGAGGGAAGGCGGTCGTGCCGTCGAAGTCATCACGGATTCTCGTATTGCGTCTGCGCGAACTCACGGTCGGATTGCTCGTTCCGTCGGTTCAGGGCATGCGTCATTTCTATCTCTCCGACCGCTTGCCGGACGCGCGCATGAAGGGGGCCCTGGGCGCCTACGTCTACGAGGCCTTCAGTCTCGACGAGGCTGTCTGGCCGGTCATCAGCATGTCGGCGCTTGCCGCTGATCCGGCTTTTCGCTCGGCGGCGGCATAAGGAGAATGGGCTTGTGAAGAAGGTGAATCCTTGCCGATCAGCAGTCACCCCCCCGAATGCAACAGATCGCGCTATCAGGCGCAGGTAAGCAGACATGAAAAGTACCGCAACAACCCAAGCTGGCGGCAATCGTTCGATTCCGTTACTGACCGTGCTGGTGCTGATTGCAGTGGTTGCCGCAATCATTGCGTTCACGGCGGTTTCGCGCGTTGAGCAGCATGGTGAACAGTACCTGTTGAGGGTGGCGGAGCAGCGGGTACTGAGTCAGAAAGTTGCGAAGTACGCGCTCGAGGCCTCGGCGGGTGGCCAGCCGTCGTTCGAGAAACTGCGGGTCAGTCGGGATCGCTTCATCACCTTGATGGACGAGCTCAAGCTGGGGGCGCCAGAGGTCGGTCTGCCCGCCTCGCCTGAATCGATTTCCGTGCCGTTGCGCGAGGTCGAGAACCGCTGGCTGGCCCTGCGCGCCTACGTCGACGAGATCCTGGTCAACCAGGATGCAATCCTATCCATTCGTGAATTTGTCGATGTGATCAATAGCGCCATACCGCGTCTGCAGACCGTGTCGGAAGACGTGGTGCGGACCCTGATTCGCGGTAAGGCCTCGCAGCAGCAGGTCTATGTGGCGACCCGGCAACTGATGTTGGCCCAGCGCCTGAGCGACAACGTGAGCCGGGTGCTCGATGGTGGCACGCAGACCGCCGCGGCGATCGACCAGTTCAGCCAGGATGCCGAACGTTTCGAACGCGTGCTCAGCGGTATGTTGACCGGTGACGACCAGTTGAACGTGGCGCGCGTCACGGATGCCGAGGGCGAACTGAAGCTGGCCCAGGCCGCCAAGATATTCCGTTCGATCAATGATCACGTCGCCGAGATTATCGAGGCCACTCCCAACGTGCTGCCGGCGCTGGAGGCCACGGACGAGGTGACGTCGGTGTCGGACGCCCTCGACGAGGCGGCCGGTGTGCTGGCCGCCGCCTACAACAGCGACCAGTATGTCAGCATGCTCGGGCCGGTTCGCCTCGGTCCGGCGCTGGTCACCGTGCTGGGCGTGATTGCCGCGGTGCTCCTGCTGATGCTCGGTTTCGCGCTGTTGCGCGATGCGCGCCAGCGGGCCCAACAGGCGGACCAGCAGAACCTGCGTAACCAGGCCGCCATCCGCCGTCTGCTCGACGAGATGGTCGATCTGTCCGACGGTGATCTGACGATCGAGGCCACGGTGACCGAGGACATCACCGGCGCGATTGCCGATTCGGTCAACCAGGCCGTCGAGGAGATGCGCAGCCTGGTAACCACGATCAACGAAACTTCGGTGCGGGTGTCGGCATCGGCGCAGGAGACACGGGGAACGGCCCTGCGTCTGGAAGAGGCCTCGGACCATCAGCGCAACCAGATCGAAAATGCCTCGGGAACCGTCAAGGCGATGTCGCAGGCGATGAGCCAGATGGCAGACGAGGCGAGCAAGTCCGCCGAGATCGCGCAGCAGTCGGTCGACATCGCGGCGACCGGTGGCGACACGGTACGCAAGACGATCAACGGCATGGACAGTATCCGCGAGCAGATCCAGGAGACCTCGAAGCGGATCAAGCGTCTCGGTGAGAGCTCGCAGGAGATCGGCAACATCGTTGAGCTGATCGAGGATATCGCTGACCAGACCAATATCCTGGCGCTCAACGCCGCCATGCAGGCGGCCATGGCCGGTGAGGCCGGGCGCGGATTCGCCGTGGTGGCCGACGAGGTGCAGCGCCTCGCCGAGCGCTCGGCCAACGCCACCAAGCAGATCGATGCGCTGGTCAAGACCATCCAGGCCGATACCAACGAGGCGGTGAGCTCGATGGAGGCCAGTACCACCGGTGTCGTAAGTGGCGCCAAGCTGGCCGAGGATGCCGGTGAGGCGCTGCAGCGGATCGAGCAGGTCTCGCAGGAGATCGCGAGTGCGACCCAGGCGATCGCCGGCCAGTTGCAGCAGCATTCGCGCGAGGTCGGTTCGATCGACGACACCATGAACGTGATCCAGCAGATCACCAGCCAGACCGTCGGAGGGTACGGAACAGACGACCCAGTCGATCGAGACGCTGGCCCAGATGGCGGAGCAACTGCGCCAGACCGTGGCACGCTTCAAGCTGCCGGACGATGACGAGACGATGGTCGGCTGACCCGGGGGCGATAGATGATGATGCCCGAATTGCGACAGGACCGAAGCGCACTGCGCTGGATTCGCAGTGAACTGGACCAGACACTGCGCGAGGCGCGCAATGCGCTCGAAGATTTTGTCGAGGGGCAGGCCACCCGGCTCGATGCGTCGATCGCGGCCCTGCACCACGTGCATGGCGCGCTTGAGATGGTGCAGGTATACGGCGGCGCGATGCTCGCCGACGAGATGGAACAGCTGGCCGTGGCGATATCGCAGGGGCAGGTCAAGCGCAACGAGAGCGCGGCCGAGGCCCTGATGCTGGGCATGGTGCAGCTGCCGGCCTATCTGGAAAGAATCGAATCCGGTGGTGCCGATGTGCCACTGGCGCTGCTTCCCCTGCTGAATGACCTGCGCGCCGCGCATGATGCGCCGCTGGTCTCCGAGACCTCGCTGTTCGCGCCGAAACTCAATGCCGTGATTGCGGCTGAAACGGTGCGCCCCGGGTCGGGCAATCGCGACATGCCGCATCTGCTGCACCAGCAGCGCAGTCACTATCATCGCGGCCTGTTGAACTGGATCCGCAATCACGATGTGCCGGGCTCACTGGGGCAGATCCGTGATGTGCTCGATCTGCTGAATAGCGCGGCCGGCACGGCGCGCTTCCGACGCCTGCTGGATGCGGGCCAGGCCCTGGCGGTTGTGCTGATCGAGGATGACGAGGCGCCTGCGCTGGCGGTGAAGCCCCTGTTCGGCAAACTCGACCGCGTCTTCAAGCAGGTTATCGACCAGGGGGAAGAGGCAGCGATGCTCGATTTCCCGCTGGAGTTGCTGAAGAACCTGCTGTATTACATTGCCCGCTCACATTCGACCAACCCGTCTGTGGTTGCGGTGCGCCAGGCGGCCGACCTGGTCAACAGTTTCCCGGAAGATCCCGCTGCCGGTGCGGCGGTGGGTTCCCTCGGTGGTCCCGATCGCGAGCTGTTCGCGGCGGTCGGCGATGCCCTCGCGCAGGATCTGCGTGATGTCAAAGATCATCTCGATCTGTACATGCGCAGCGATCGCAGCGCACCGGAGCGCGTCACCGGCCTGGCTCAGGCGATACAGCGAATCGGCGATACCCTGGGAATGGTGGGGCGCGGCGATCTGCGCACCCGGCTCAAGCATCGCTGTGACGAACTGCGCGCGGCCGAGGCCTCGGCAGAGGCGCTGCCGGACGACCGCCTGATGACGCTGGCCGGCGATCTGCTGTTCGTCGAGTCATCCCTGTCGAGCCTGTCTGCCAGCAGCGAGCTCCAGGATGAGTCCGACGAGCCGATGGAGGGGGGCTATTCACAGTCACTGTCCGAGGGCGAAATGCACCAGCATTTTCGCGCTGCCGTCGACGAGGCCATGGTCGACATGGCCAAGACCAAGGACGCGATCCTGCAGTTTCTCGATGACCCGCAGAACACGGCCCAGCTGGCCGAGGTGCCGGCCCGCCTGCACGCCGTGGCGGGCGTATTGCGGGTACTGGAACTGCCCGAGCCCGGCCGCCTGCTGACGCGCCTGACGCCGTATATCGCGGGGCTGGCGAATGCTGAGCAGGCCATGCCCGAAGAGGCGATGCGTGATGCGCTGGCCGACGTGGTGATCGGCGCGGAATGCTACATGCAGACGGCGGTCGAGCCGGGCGAGGATCGTGAACGTATCCTGGCCTATGCCGACAGGGCATTGGCCACGCTCGGCCTGGCCGAGCTGTCGGAGATCGAGGCGGATAGCGCGGCGCTTGATTCGGTCACCGGTACGCAGGGCGATATGGCCGCGGTCGTGACATTCGAACCGGCTGAAGCAGCCCAGCCGGCCATGTCGGCGACGACGGGGTCTGTCGCAGAAGACCTGGAAGCCGGTGGCGAGGGCGCTGTGGGCGGGGTGATGGTTCCCGAGGCGAAAAGCGATCTTGTGCCGCCCGTCGAGCCAGAGGTCACCGCGCCGTCTGCCGAAACGGACGTCGAGGACAGCGATACGATCGATTCGGAGATCATCGAGATCTTCGGCGAAGAGGCCGATGAAGAACGCCAGGTTATCCAGGATACCTATCCAAGGTGGCGTGATGACCTCGATGACCGCGAATCGCTTGCGACTATCCGGCGCTCGTTCCACACCCTGAAAGGCAGTGGACGCATGGTCGGTGCGACCAACATCGGTGAGTTCGCCTGGTCGATCGAGAATCTGTTGAACCGGGTGATTGAGGGCACGGTGAGCGCATCGGTCGACGTCATCCAGCTTCTGGACGACGCGGTTGCCGTTGTCCCGCAACTGGTCGAAGAGGCCTGTGATCCGGCCGTGGCGGATAGCGATGTCAGCGCTATCTCGGCCCGTGCGTTCGCCCTTGCTGCAGGTGAGGTGCCAGCGGGTACGGCAGCGGTTGCTGATGCTGTTGAAGAGCCGGCCTCCGAGGCGCCCCTGGAATCGCGCGATGCGGGGCTGCCCGAAGGCCTGGATCTCGAACCACTGTCGGAGCCCTCGCCGGCGTTCCATCGGACGGATGAGCTCGAGCCGGCTGCGTCACCACCGGATGGGTTGGAACCGCATGTGCCGCTGGAATTGCCGGGTGAGCTGGCGGACGTGGGTTTCTCCGAATCAGAGGTTCTCAACGCCGATTCCCTGGCGGCACTCGGGGCATTCGATTCAGATGCCGTTTCCGACAGCGATCTGGCGCAACCGTCGCTCAACCTGCCTGGACTCGAGTCGCCAGAACCGGGGACAGAACGACCTCTCGAGCCGGGGGCTGGCGAGGCCGATGTTACGACCGTCTTCGAGCCGGGTGACGAGTCGATTCTGACCCTCGCAGAGGCGGAGGATTCGGCCTTCTCGGAGTTGGACACTGCGGCGGTCAGCAGTGGCGATACCAGTCTGAACGCGGTGTTCCTCAGCGAGACCGAGGGGCATCTTGGGGTGTTGGCCGATTTCATCCGGCGATGCCGTGATCAGTCTGCAGGATGCGCATTCGATGACGGGATTCGTCGCGCGATGCACACCTTGCGGGGAAGTTCCCGGACCGCCGGCATGAGCGCCATGGCGGAGCTGGCGGCCGCTTTGGAAGACTGCAGCAATGTCATGGCGAGCCTGGGCCAGCGGACTGACGATCGCATGGTCGATTTGCTCGATCGCAGTCATCAGGCACTCACCGCGCTGGCGGCGACGATCGAGAGTCCAGATCAGGATCAGCCTGAATGGGCACCGTTGCGCGACGAGATTCGGGCCTTTGTCGAAAACCTGGATCAGGCGGCCCCGGATCTGGAGCAGCCTGCCGGGTCGCTCGCTGACGAAGAGCCTGTGGATCCGGAGCTGCTCGAGATCTTCCTCGAAGAGGCAAAGGAATTGCTCGAGGCGCTCGAGGGCGAACTGGCCGGTTGGGAGTCCGCTGCTGGAGATCTCCGGCCGGTTGCGCAGCTGCAGCGCACGCTGCACACGATGAAGGGTGGTGCCCGGCTGTCCGGGATAGCGGCGCTCGGGGATCTCAGTCATGCACTCGAGTCGGTGTTCGAAAGTGTCACGGAACGCCGGATCGAGGACAGTGACCGCCTGAAGGGCCTGGTACGCCATGCCATCGACGTGCTGGCGCAGGATGTTGAGCAGCTGAGCGGTGGGCGCATGCCGCAGCCGCGGACGGTCATGGTCGATCGTCTGGAAGCGGCGGCCCATGGTCGCGAGTGGGACGACATTGGCGCCTCGGAGGCGGCACTGACGCCCGAGCCGAAGTCAGCGGAAGTGCTGCCGGTGGAGGATGTCGAGCCGGCGTTCAAATCCACCTCGACGTTTGTCGAGGTCGCGGAGTCAGACGATCTGGCGGACACGCTTTTCGATGCCGCCGGCGACTCCGAGATGTTGGCCGAATCGCAGCTGCTCACCGATTCGGAGCTGTTGGGTGACTCGAGCTTCCTGTTGGCGGAGGGGGCTTCCGACGACAGCGCGATAAGCGACCTGGTGCATGACGACTCCAAGACCGTGCACTTCCCGATCGGTGATCAGCTCGTCGAGGAAGAGGGTTTCGTGCCACGGCCGC
This sequence comes from uncultured Gammaproteobacteria bacterium, assembly GCA_963719025.1. Classification (GTDB taxonomy): domain Bacteria; phylum Pseudomonadota; class Gammaproteobacteria; order Chromatiales; family Chromatiaceae; genus Thiosocius. Next base: position 6,703 of record CAVRBK010000117.1, read on the forward strand.
CGATGCCGGAACAGCAGCCGGCATCGTCCGCTGCCGGAGAGCGGGTGCGTGTTCCGTCGGAGTCACTCGACCAGATGGTCAACAATGCCGGCGAGGTGAGTATCTATCGCGCCCGCATCGAACAACAAAACAGTACATTCGCATTCAACCTCGGCGAACTGCAGCAGACCATCGACCGGCTGCGTGCGCAGCTGCGCGATCTTGAACTGGAAACCGAGGCGCAGATCCTTTCGCGGCATGAGCGTGAGGGTGAGGGGCGGGCCGATTTCGATCCGCTCGAGCTGGATCGCTATTCCACCATGCAGCAGTTGTCTCGCGCGCTTTCCGAGACCGTGGAGGATCTCTCCAACCTTGGTGTCTCGCTGAATGACCTGAGCCGTGATACCGACACCCTGTTGCTGCAACAGGCACGCGTGACCACGGATCTGCAAGACAGTCTGCTGCGTACCCGGATGGTCCGGTTTTCCAGCCGCGTGCCGCGACTCGAGCGGGTTGTGCGTCAGACCAGTCACAGTGTCGGCAAGCAGGCCAACCTCGAGGTGCTCGGCGGCGAAGAGGATATGGATCGCGCGATTCTCGAGCGCATGATGAGCCCGTTGGAGCATCTGTTGCGAAACGCGGTTTCACACGGCATCGAGGACAGCAATACCCGGCTGGCCAATGACAAGGCCGCACACGGGATCATCACGCTGCACCTGGTTCGTGAAGGGTCGGACGTGGTGCTGACCCTGTCGGATGATGGTGCCGGCCTCGATCGGGCGAGAATTCGCGAAAAGGCGGTCGAGCGTGGCCTGATCGAGCAGGATGCCGCGATCGACGACGATGATCTCTACCAGATGATCCTGCAGCCCGGATTTTCCACTGCCCAGGAGCTGTCGCAGGTTTCCGGGCGCGGCGTTGGGATGGATGTGGTGCTCACCGAGGTGAAGCAGCTCGGAGGTACGCTGGAAATCGATTCGCAGCCAGGGCATGGCACCAGTTTCACCATTCGCCTGCCGTTCACCCTGGCGATTACCGACTCGCTGCTGGTCACGCTCGGCGACGAGATCTACGCCGTACCGCACAGCAGCATGGATGGGGTGGTCCGGGTGCCGGTCGACGAGCTGCGCGCGATCTACGCCGGTGAACAGGAAACATTCCGTGCGGCGGACCGCGATTACACGGTCCGTTACCTCGGTGCGATGCTGGGTATCCAGGCGCCGCACATCGTCGAGGGAGTGCGCTGGTTGCCCATGTTACTGGTGCGATCCGGCGAACATCGCGTGGCCATCCAGGTGGACGGCCTGTTGGGTAACCGCCAGATCGTCGTCAAGTCGGTCGGCGCACAGCTCAGCAGCGTGCGCTGGTTTACCGGCGGCACTATCCTGGCCGATGGCCAGATTGCACTGATCCTTGATGTTAACAGCCTGGTTCGCATGGACAGCGCGCAACAGCCGGCATTGCTCAGAGAGTCGGGCGGGGCCGAGACCAAGGGTGTGTCGGTGATGGTGGTAGATGATTCGATCACCGTCCGCAAGGTCACCAGTCGCCTGCTGGAGCGCCACAACATGCAGGTGGTAACGGCCAAAGACGGCGTGGACGCGGTAACCCAGCTGCAGGAATACCGTCCGGACGTGATGTTGCTGGATATCGAGATGCCACGCATGGACGGCTACGAACTGGCACGCCACATGCGCAGTACACCGGAACTCAGTGATATCCCGATCATCATGATTACCTCGCGGTCCGGCGACAAGCATCGCAATCGGGCACTCGAACTCGGGGTGAAGCGCTACCTGGGCAAGCCATACCAGGAGGCGGACCTGCTTGAAAATATCTATACGGTGCTGGCGGATACCGCACTGTGAGCGAGCCGGGCAAAGAGATTCGCTGCATGCTGATCCCATTGCACGATGGGCGCCTGGTGCTGCCCAATGCGGCGGTCGCCGAGATCATCGGCTATCGCGAGCCGGACGCCACGTCGGTGGATGCCCCCTGGTTGCAGGGGAAGGTCAGCTGGCGTCAGCGCGAGGTGCCGGTGGTAGATTTCGAGCGCCTGCTCGGCGATGCCCCGCACGCCCCCGGCATTCGGCAGCGCATCGCCGTGTGCTATGCGCCGCAAACCGATCAGCAGTGGCCATTGATCGGCGTGGTTTCGCAGGGCATCCCACGCCTGCTGCGGATCAATCGCGATATCGTCGAATCGGCCACTCTCGGCCCGGCGGGTGAGTCGGCGATCAAGATGCGAATCACCGTTGCCGGTGAGCGATTGATGGTGCCCGATCTGTCTTTTTTGCAGGCGAGCCTGCTCGCGGCCTGATCAGCGAAAGTCGCCCCAAAGAACCTGTATGGCGGCCAGCGCGGCCAGCGGCGCCGTCTCTGTACGCATTATTCGCGGGCCCATACGGATGGCTGCCAGGCCGCTGTCAACAGCCTGCCGTCGTTCTGCCTCGCTGAGTCCGCCCTCCGGGCCTATCAGAAGACTGAAGGGTCCTTGCGGCGCACCCAGGGTGGCCAGGGTGTCGTCCGCCTTATGGAACAGCAGTATGCCGCTGGCCTGGTCGGTCAGCCAATTCGCCAGCGCGGTCGGTGCGGCGATGCCGGGTATGCGATTTCGGCCACACTGTTCGCAGGCACTGATCGCGATGCCGCGCCAATGTGCCAGGCGTTTGGCCAGCCGATCGGCCTTGAGCTGCACGACGCTGCGTTCGGTCTGTAGCGGGCTGATCGTGGTAACGCCAAGCTCGACCGATTTTTGAATGGCAAGGTCCATGCGTTCGGCGCGCGAGATGCCGATCCCCAGGTGCAGTTGCAGCGTGGGTTCGGCCTCGACAGCAAGCCGTGAATCGATCTGCGCGACACAGCTGCGGCGGTCGCAGCGCGTCAGTATTGCCCCGTAATCGGTGCCGTCGCCGTTGAACAGGGTCAGCGTCTGGCCGCTGCGCAGACGCAGCACCTGGCTGACATAGCGCGCGGCGCGAGGATCCAGTTCGACGCTGGCACCCGTTTGCAGTGCCTGGTCGGTGTAGATCCGGGAAACGCGCATGTCGTCAGCTGCCGTGACCGGGCGCAGTGCGCCCGCTCAGGCAGGCCGGCCCAATCCGAGGTTATCCAGGATCGCGAGTGTCGGTGCGTCCTGGTTCATGGTGTAGAAATGCAGCCCGGGTGCGCCGAGATCGATCAGTCGGGCGCACAGGTCGGTGACCACCTCGGTGCCGAGCCTGCGAATGCTGTCGGTGTCGTCGCCATAGGCCTCGAGGCGTTTGCGCAACCAGCGGGGGATCTCGGCACCACAGGCATCGGAGAAACGGACCAGGTTGGTGAAATTGGTGATCGGCATGATCCCGGGGGTGATCGGGGCGTCGATGCCGCGTTGTCCGCAGGCCTCGACGAACCGGGTATAGGCCTCCACGTTGTAGAAATACTGGGTGATTGCCGAATTGGCGCCGGCCTCGATCTTGCGTTTGAAGTTGTCCAGGTCCTGGTCGAAGTTGGGTGCCTGCGGGTGCATCTCGGGGTAGGCCGCGACCTCTATCCGGAAGCGGTCACCAAAGCGTTCCCTGATCAGGCGCACCAGTTCGTCGGCGTGGTTGAGATCACCCATCGAACCGGCACCCGAACCCGACGGCAGGTCGCCGCGCAATGCGACGATCCGCTGGATACCCTGGTCGGCATAGCGCTGCAGGATCTCAACGATCTCTTCCCGTGAGCTGCCGATACACGACAGATGGGGCGCAATCTCGATACCCTGCGCGCTGACCCAGTCGACCGTGGCGAAGGTGTTGCTCTGGGTCGAGCCGCCGGCGCCATAGGTGACGGAGAAATACTCGGGTCTGCGTTCGTTGAGGCTGGTGACAGTCTCGTGCAGCCTGGCGATACCCTTCTCGGTCTTGGGTGGGAAGAGTTCGAAGCTGATGCTTGAAGTCGGCATGGCATTGGAAGTCATCTGGGCAATCTCGCGTTGACGATCGGGTTGTGCCGCGACAGGGCCAAAAGGCCGCAGGTCAGCCTCTTCGGCCTGGGCGCCGTCAATGCGACGACGCCCAAGGTTACGGCACTTGCGGGCTTTCTATCCCGGTTTTCCCCACCTGGCTGTTTAGTAGCGATAGTGGTCCGATTTGTAGGGACCATCCACCGGTACGCCGATATAGTCGGCCTGCTCCTGGCTGAGTACCGTCAGCTTGACGCCGATCTTGTCCAGGTGCAGACGGGCCACCTCTTCGTCCAGGTGCTTCGGCAGGATGTAGACCCCGATCGGGTACTCGTCGGTCTTGGTGAACAATTCGATCTGTGCCAGCACCTGGTTGGTGAACGAGGCGGACATGACGAAGCTCGGGTGTCCGGTGGCGCAACCGAGGTTCACCAGGCGACCTTCGGCCAGCATGATGATGCGCTTGCCGTCTTCGGGGAAGATGATGTGGTCGACCTGTGGCTTGATGTTTTCCCACTGGTACTTCTGAACGCCGGCGATATCGATCTCGTTGTCGAAATGGCCGATGTTGCACACGATCGCCTGATCCTTCATTGCGACCATGTGGTCGTGGGTGATGATGTCCTTGTTGCCGGTGGTGGTGACGAAGATGTCGCCCAGCGGGGCGGCGTCTTCCATCGTTACCACGCGGAAACCCTCCATGGCCGCCTGCAGGGCGCAGATCGGGTCGATCTCGGTGATCCACACGGTCGCGCCGAGGCCGCGCAGCGACTGCGCCGAGCCCTTGCCGACGTCGCCGTAGCCGCAGACCACGCCGATCTTGCCGGCAATCATCACGTCGGTGGCACGCTTGATGCCGTCGACCAGCGATTCGCGGCAGCCGTAGAGGTTGTCGAACTTGGACTTGGTGACCGAGTCGTTGACGTTCATGCCCGGGAACAGCAGCTTGCCGTCCCCGAACATCTCGTACAGGCGATGCACACCGGTGGTGGTTTCTTCGGTGACACCCTTGATCGACGCGGCCATCTTTTTGTAGCGCTCGGGGTCTTCTTCGAGGCTGCGCTTGAGCACGCCGAGGATCACCTGCCACTCTTCCGGGTCATCGGCCTTCGGGGCCGGCACGCCTGCGGCATCGCCGTATTCGACGCCCTTGTGCACCAGCAGCGTGGCGTCGCCGCCGTCATCCAGGATCATGTTCGGCAGCTTCGCCGTTCGGCCAGTTCAGCACCTGTTCGGTGCACCACCAGTACTCCTCGAGGGTCTCGCCCTTCCACGCATACACGGGAATTCCGGCGGCGGCGATCGCCGCAGCGGCGTGATCCTGGGTGGAGAAGATGTTGCACGAGCACCAGCGCACCTGGGCGCCGAGTTCGATCAGTGTCTCGATCAGCACCGCCGTCTGGATGGTCATGTGCAGGGAGCCGGTGATGCGTGCCCCGGTCAGTGGCTTCGCTGTGCCGTACTTTTCGCGCAGCGCCATCAGACCGGGCATCTCGGTCTCGGCGATGCTGCATTTCCTTGCGGCCCCAGTCGGCCAGCGACATATCGGCGACCTTGTAGTCGTTGAACTCACTCATGGTTGTTGATTCCTGTTCAAAAATCGTGAGTGAGCGCCGTTTTCATCGCTGTATCCAACGCCGAGCCTGGCCTGAAAGATCAGGTTGCAGCGCCCCTCGGCAAGAAATTGTGGTCCCCTGCGGCGTCGAAATGCAGCGAGAACTGCGCATTGAGGCCAAGGAAGTCCAGAATTTTACACGGTTTACAGAGAATTTCGCCGGTTTGCCGTCGTGTTTTGTCTGGGTTTTATCCGGCATAATTCGCGCCACTATTGAAAAAGAGCGCACCTGGCGTGCGGTTTTGCGCTATTTTCAGGTCGTCAGCAGAGAATGACTGGCAAAAAAAGCAGATCCCGGCAAACGGGACGCGACAGACATCTTTAAGGAGGATGCAATGGCAGAACCACATGTGGTCGGCCCCGGAGGAACCGAGGCTGACATCGAACCCCTGTTTTACCCGTCGAACACGCTGGGCTTCGATGCCCCTTTTCGCTGGTTGCGCCTGGGCTGGGGAGATCTGAAGCGTGCCTGGCCGCAGAGCCTTACCTACGGTGTGGGCTGGTGTTATTGGGTTACCTGGTAACGGGTCTGGCCTGGGGGGACGGTAACACCGTGGCCCTGTTTACCCTGGCGGTCGCCTTTATCCTGGCCGGGCCTGTATTGGCGTTCGGTCTGTATTCCATCAGCCGGCAGCTGGAAAACGGGCGCGAGCCGCAGCTCGGCGTGTGCTGGATGGAGAGCCGGAATCACCTGCGCAACGAACTGCTTGTTCGCCCTGGTCATGCTGGTGGTGTTGCTGGTCTGGGCACGTGCGGCCTCGATGGTGCACGTGTTTTTCCCGGTCGGAGAGGATCTCGGGCTGGTCGGCTGGCTGCAGTTTCTGGCGGTAGGCAGCGCCGTGGGGTCGATCTTTGCGGCTATCGTGTTTTCGGCAAGCGTCGTGTCGCTGCCGATGATGCTCGACCGGGGAACCGACGCGATCACCAGCGCGCTGACCAGTGTCAACGCGGTGGTGCACAACAAGGGGGTGATGGTGGTGTGGGCGCTGCTGATCGTCGGGCTGGTGCTGCTCGGCTTCGCAACCGCCTTTATCGGCCTGGCCGTTGTCCTGCCGCTGATCGGGCATGCCAGCTGGCATGCGTACCGTGAGACAGTGGCGGCCATTGACCCGACCTGATCAGCACGAGGCCCGGTCAAGGCGGAATGAAAAAAGCCAACCTCGCGGGGTTGGCTTTTTTCGTTGACCCGGCGGAGGGGATCAGAGCCCCGCGGCGTCGCGCAACTCTGCAGCCTTGTCGGTTGCCTCCCAGGTGAAACCCTCGTCCTCGCGCCCGAAGTGGCCGTAGGCCGCGGTCTTGAGATACTTGATCTTCTCTGCATTGAGCAGGTCGAGCATGCGCAGGATGCCGTAGGGGCGCAGGTCGAAGTGTTCGCGCACCAGTTCGGTGATGCGTTCGTCGGTCACGTTGCCGGTGCCGAAGGTGTCGATCATGATCGATGTCGGCTCGGCCACGCCGATCGCATAAGAGACCTGGATTTCGCACTTGTCGGCCAGTCCGGCGGCGACGATGTTTTTCGCCACGTAGCGGCCGGCATAGGCGGCGGAGCGGTCGACCTTTGACGGGTCCTTGCCGGAGAAGGCGCCACCGCCGTGGCGCGCCGCACCGCCGTAGGTGTCGACGATGATCTTGCGCCCGGTCACGCCGGCGTCGCCCATCGGGCCGCCGATCACGAAGCTGCCGGTCGGGTTGATGTGGTAACGGGTGTCGGCCGTCAGCAGCCCGGTCGGCTCGAGGATCGGCTTGACGATCTCTTCCATCACGGCCTCTTGCGAGTGTCTTGCCGCTGAACTCGGCGGCGTGCTGGGTCGACAGGACGACCGCATCGATCGATACCGGCTTGCCGTCGGCGTAGTGCAGGCTGACCTGTGATTTGGCATCCGGCCGCAGCAGTGGCAGGGTGCCGTCCTTGCGCAGTTGCGACTGGCGCTCCACCAGGCGGTGGGCAAACTGGATCGGCGCCGGCATCAGTACGTCGGTTTCGTTGGTCGCGTAACCGAACATCAGGCCCTGGTCACCCGCACCCTGGTCTTCAGGTCTCGCGCGGTCGACACCCTGGTTGATATCGGGTGACTGCACGCCGATCGCCGAGAGTACCGCGCAGGTTTCGCCGTCGAAGCCCATCTCCGAACTGGTGTAGCCGATGTCGTTGATGGTGTCGCGGATGACGCGCTCGTAATCGAAGATCGATGCTCGGCCAGGCCGAGGAT
>CAVRBK010000118.1:0-9708 GCA_963719025.1 uncultured Gammaproteobacteria bacterium
TGCAAGTCGATGGCGCGGCAATGCCGGGCGCTGCCGAACTGCCGGCCGACATCGCCCGCCTGCCCGGCTACCAGGGCCAGATATTGTCGCATCTGCGATTCGAAGACGATGTGCAGACATTGATCGCGCGACTGGAGGGCAACCGGAGCGCCAGTGACCTGGTGCAGTTGCTCCGCCAACGGCTGCGGCTGGGCCGGGCTGGTGCGCTCATCGCGGCCCTCGTGATCACACTGGTCGCCGGCCTGGCCTGGAGCAACCTGTTCGATCTGCTGGGCCTCGACACCCGCACCGCCAACTTCACGATGCTGCTCGGCGATGTACTCTACGAACCGGCAATATCGGACGACTTGCTGCTGGTCGCGATTCACCCGACCGATGCCGAGGCGCAACGGCTCGACCCGAATCGTCGCCAGCAATATGTGGCTTTGATCGATAAAGCCGTTTCCCAGCGGGCGCAGCGGATCGTGTTCGACATCACGCTGGTCAGCATCAGCAGTCACGACGAGGCCTTGCGGCAGGCGATCGGTCGCGCGGCGGAGCAGGGCATTGCGGTCGTGTTCGGCTTCAATGCCCTCGCCAATGAAACCCCCGTGATGCCACCGAGTTTGCAAGGCAGTGGATTGACGCCGGGACTGACCTGCGTCGGCGAGCGCCTCGGCAATGTCACCTATGGCAACCTGCTGTTGCAGTCGGATCGGGGCGTATTCGGTTCGCTGCCATTCTATGCGGCATTTGGTCCGGCTGAAATCGACGCGTTGCCCGCCGTCGGCACCCTCCAGCGCTATCGAATCGCGTCTGGCGCAACGGCGGATGTGCGCTTTTCGCTGCGCGAAACGGTCTCGGTGGCTGACGCCGAGTGCCCGGTGAGGACGCCGGGCTCGACCTTTGCCCGCCTGATCGTGCCGATATCGCACAAGGAGCGCTGGCGAGATCCGGTGCGGCGGGTATCGATCGATGCACTGCTGGGCGATACCCCAACGCCATCAACGGATTTGCAGGGGAAGGTGATCCTGGTCGGCGCCGAACATCCTGCCGATCTGCTGCAGACGCGCCTGGACGGCACGCCGACACGCTTCGGGTTCGAGTTTCATGCCGACGTCATCAATGCCCTGGTGACCGACCAGGTCGTGCGCCCGGTCAGCTTCACGGCACAATGGCTGTTTGCGGCGGCGACGATCGGAATCGCCGTGGCGTGGCGGCATGCCCGCTTCGGCAGGTCCGCCCGTGCCGACATGGTTGTCCTTACCGCATTGTGTGCCACACTCATTGCAGTTGCCGTAGTGCTGTATGCGGGCTTTGGCTGGCTGATTGACAGTCTCTACCATCTGGCCGCCCTGCTCGTGACATGGGGGTTGCTGCTGAAACTGGAGCGGAGGTGGCGCGGTGCGAGCCGGTAAAAGGATTTTGATGCTGCTGCTGGGCCTGTCATTGAGCGGATGCCTGACGGTGGGTCTAGGGCCCTTGACGATCGGTCCGTCACAAAACAGCGACTTGCCGCTGCTGTATGCCGACCGGGGTGTGCGCATCCTGCGCGCCGACGGCAATCGCGTCGACTATCAACCCGGTATGGTGTTGTTGCGGGGAGACACCATCAGCACGCAAGGTGGCCAGGCGGTGATCGACTTTGACGATGGCCATATCGTCGCGTTGCAATCGAATACCCAGATCCAGCTTGGCTCCATCAGGCTCTTCTTCGGCGAACTGTTCGCCCGCATTGAGAGGCTGTCGCAGCGCGGTGGTGGCCGGGTCGAAACCAACGAGTTGACCGCCTCGGTCGAAGGTACGGAATTTGCCGTGATTCGGAGCGCGCCAAACGACGCCGCCGGTCGCGGGGCATCGAGCGTCGTCGTCCGACGCGGCAACGTACTTTGCGACCCGGTACAGCAGTCCACCTGGCAGCCGCTTCTGTTGCGTCCGGATGAGCAATTCGACGTACACGGCTGGCGCACGAGGCCCACGGTGCGGCGGGTCGATGCGTTTGCGCAGACGCGCTGGGCCGATTCGGCGATTCAACGCCTGCTGCAGCCACGTATCAATGCCCCCAGCGTGGGCGTGCATATACCGATTGGCACGTCGTCCGGGTCGCAGAAGTCCCCTAATTACAACGACGACTGACCGTTCCGGAGCAATCGCCTCGAAACAGTAGGCGATAACGCTGAGCCGGCGCCGGTAAAAACATCATGTCTAGAGATTACAGAAGCGAACATCGGGTTTCGCGTTGGCTTCGTATCGCCAATAGGAACACGGTGTCGATTTCGGGAACGTAGCGGTATAGCCCGATGTAGCCCTGCGCTCCGCGTCCGATGACCAGTTCACTCAGACCATCATGTATCGGTCGGCCGATCAGCCGATTCTGTTCCAGAATCGATATGCCATGTACGCTCTCTTGGATGCGAGCAGAAGGTTCGGCAGCATCGAAGTTGTTCCGATGCTCCAGAATTCGATCGAAGCCTTCGCGAGTCTCAGGCGCAAGCTCAATTGAGGACATGCCGAGTATCGGTCAGCGGGCCAGTTTCTTGGGCCTTGGTCGGGAAGCCTTTTTGCCGCTGACGCGATTTGATAAGTAGGTGCGCATTTCGGTCCATGGCATCGTCTTGCCGGTTTCAGCAATCATGGCGTAGCGGTGTTCTGCAGTTTCGTGGAGATTGCTGCGACGCTCTGCGGCCTCAACGCTCTGCGCAATTGCTCCGAGAATAAAGGCGTGGGAGCTTGTACCGGCGTTTTCGGCGGCCTGTGAAATACGTTTTTTTAGGTCTCCAGGAAGCCTGAATTTTGGTTGTCGACGAAATCGTCGACAGTTCCCTGCCACAGCCCCATACCCCCGCAGAAATTGCAGAAAAATATCACCGGGTAACAACCTTGACCGCACCTTTTCCTGGGGCGGTGGCTCAAGGGATTGTCCGTGGCCAAAAAGCATGTTTTAGCCGCCTGCCGAAATTCCCTCGAAGAGAACGGGGATGCAGTGCACAACGGGAGGCCATTGGGACGCAGGGTTCATGCAAAGGGTCGACGTGATGTTGGCGCGCCGGGTACTGAGACTGGTCAGCGGAGGCAACCGAAAGTCGGCAAACTATCGCAAGGCAGAACGGGTCAATCGAAACCGAGTTTTTTGATCGACTGCCGTGTCGCGGTCATCGCTGGCCCCGCGTATCCCGGATGACGAGATTGATGAAGTGGATCTTCCTGACCACCTGCCTGGGCATGACGAAGGGATAGAAGTCGCGGTGACCAAGGCTCCGCGCGAGTTCGTTCAATACGGTGACCATCTCGATCCACGAATTCAGAAACAGCAGGACCCGGTCGGCATTGGGATCGTCCGGGTCGTACAGGTCGGTACGCGTGAATGGTTCGATATTCATTTCCAGGTCTTCGGCATCCAGCCCATGCGCCACAGCGGTGTCGAGGCTGTCGACGATATGGAGGTAATGCGCCCAGGTCTCGGCCCAGTCCTCCCACGGGTGGGAACTGGCGTAGGCACTGATGTGTCGCTCCCGCCAGTCGGCAGGCGGCCCCTGCTGGTAATTTGCCTTGAGCGCCTGCGCATAATCCGCCCGCTCGTCTCCGAACAGATCGCGAAAGGGCTGCAACCAACCGGAGTTCCTGATCAGTCGATCCCAATAGTAGTGGCCGATCTCATGACGGAGATGGCCCAGCAATGTGCGGTAGGGTTCGTGTAACTCGGTGCGGGTCTTCTCGCGGATCGCATCGTTTGCCTCTTCGATGTTGAGGGTGATGAGGCCATTGGCGTGACCGGTCAGCACCTTGGTTTTGGCGCGCGACGATCGCAGCAGATCGAAGGCCAGCCCCTGGGCCGGATCCTCTTTCCTGGACACGACCGGAAGCTCCAGCGCCAACAGCTGCGAGAGCAAACGCCGCTTCCCCGCCTCGATGAGGCGCCAGTAGCGGCGATTGTCTGCGTGCCTGAGATCGGGAATCGTCCGGTTGAGACGGCAAGACAGGCACAGTTCATCATGATCCTCGACGGGTACCAGCCAGTTACATCCCGCCGCCGATGCGAAGTTCGCGCAGCGCCGATAGTCCTGCCCGATGCCGTCGCCCACCGGACGCCAGCTAGGAGTCTGTCGGATTAAGGGCGTCTCGCTGTAAACTGGGCGCCAAGCCGGAGTGTGAGGAGAGGGCAGAATCGATGGCCGTTGAATTTGTCACGATAGATCGCGACACGCCGTATCTGCTACCCCCGAGCGTCCAGGACTATCTGCCGGACGATCACCTGGCGCGCTTTGTGGTGGAGATGGTCGATCAGTTGGATATGCAGGGCCTGCTGGGCGTGTATGCCGGCAAGGGCAAGAAGCCCTATCATCCGGCGATGCTGGTGGCGTTGCTGTTCTACGGCTATGCGACGGGCACCTTCTCCAGCCGCAAGTTGGAGAAGGCGAGCTATGATTCGATCGCCTTTCGGTATCTCTGTGCCAACACCCACCCCGACCACGACACCATCGCGAGCTTTCCGCAAGCGTTTCCTGAAGGAGTTGGAAGGTTTCTTCGTGAGATCCTGCTGCTCGGCCAGGCCATGGGGCTGGTGAAGCTGGGCACGGTGAGCCTGGATGGCACCAAGATCAAGGCCAACGCGAGCAAGCACAAGGCGTTGAGCTGGGAGTACGCCAACAAGCTGGAGGCGCAGCTGCAGGCGGAAGTCGAAGAGCTGATGCGCTTGGCCGGAGGAAGCCGACAAGACAGTGCTGCCCGAAGCAGATGGACATCCCGGAGGAGTTGAAACGGCGCGAAGCACGCCTGGCGAAGATCGCGGAGGCCAAAGCCGAGATTGAGGCTCGCGCGCAGGAGCGCTTCGAGCGCGAGCAGGCGGAGTATGAGGAGAAGCTGGCCCGGCGCAAGGACAAGGAAGAGCGCACCGGCAAGAAACCGGGCGGTCAGCCCTCCCAAGGCGCCCTCGCCTGAGCCGACGAGCAAAAGACCAGGTCAGCCTGACCGATGAAGACTCGCGCATCATGCCAACCAAGGGAGGCTTCGAGCAGTCCTACAACGCCCAGGCGGGCGTCGACGCCAAGACACCCATCTCATCGTCGAGCAACACATCAGCCAGCAGCCCAATGACAAGCAGGAAGTCGCCCCCACCTTGGAGCGGCTGCAACAGCTGCCCGATGAACTCGGGAAGGTCGACAAGCTACTGGCCGACACCGGCTACTTCAGCGAAGCCAACGTCGACACCTGTGAGTCCAATCAGATCACGCCCTACATTGCGCAAGGCCGACAGGGCCATAACGTGCCGCTGCACGAGCGCTTTGCCGACGATCCGCCGTGCCCGCAGCAACCGAGCCCCGTCGAGGCCATGGCTCATCGGTTGAAGACCCGCGAAGGCAAGGCCATCTATGCCCGGCGAAAATCCACGGTGGAGACGGTGTTCGGCATCATCAAACACGTCCTGGGATTCCGCCAGTTCCTGCTCCGGGGACTGGAGTCGGTGAGTGGTGAGTGGAGCCTTGTGTGCATTGGATGGAACATCAAACGACTGCATGTGCTGAGAGGGTGAAAACAACCGCCAGGGTCTGGATCACAACGGAAACAGGGCTTACATACGTCCAACATGCCCTGCTGAAGTGCTTCGAGAACGTTCGGTACGCCCACTTTACGGCCTCGGCGGCTCTTTATTACATCTCGGGCCCGCACTAATCAGCACCCGGGGCCTTAATCCGACAGACTCCTAGAGATTACGGAAGCGAACATCGGGTTTGCGTTGGCTTCGTATCGCCAATAGGAACACGGTGTCGATTTCGGGAACGTAGCGGTATAGCCCGATGTAGCCCTGCGCTCCGCGTCCGATGACCAGTTCACTCAGACCATCATGTATCGGTCGGCCGATCAGCCGATCTGTTCGAGAATCGATATGCCATGTACGCTCTCTTGGATGCGAGCAGAAGGTTCGGCAGCATCGAAGTTGTTCCGATGCTCCAGAATTCGATCGAAGCCTTCGCGAGTCTCAGGCGCAAGCTCAATTGAGGACATGCCGAGTATCGGTCAGCGGGCCAGTTTCTTGGGCCTTGGTCGGGAAGCCTTTTTGCCGCTGACGCGATTTGATAAGTAGGTGCGCATTTCGGTCCATGGCATCGTCTTGCCGGTTTCAGCAATCATGGCGTAGCGGTGTTCTGCAGTTTCGTGGAGATTGCTGCGACGCTCTGCGGCCTCAACGCTCTGCGCAATTGCTCCGAGAATAAAGGCGTGGGAGCTTGTACCGGCGTTTTCGGCGGCCTGTGAAATACGTTTTTTTAGGTCTCCAGGAAGCCTGAATTTTGGTTGTCGACGAAATCGTCGACAGTTCCCTGCCACAGCCCCATACCCCCGCAGAAATTGCAGAAAAATATCACCGGGCAACAACCTTGACCGCACCTTTTCCTGGGGCGGTGGCTCAAGGGATTGTCCGTGGCCAAAAAGCATGTTTGAGCCGCCCGCCGAAATTCCCTCGAAGAGAACGGGGATGCAGTGCACAAGGGGAGGCCATTGGGACGCAGGGTTCATGCAAAGGGTCGACGTGATGTTGGCGCGCCGGGTACTGAGACTGGTCAGCGGAGGCAACCGAAAGTCGGCAAACTATCGCAAGGCAGAACGGGTCAATCGAAACCGAGTTTTTTGATCGACTGCCGTGTCGCGGTCATCGCTGGCCCCGCGTATCCCGGATGACGAGATTGATGAAGTGGATCTTCCTGACCACCTGCCTGGGCATGACGAAGGGATAGAAGTCGCGGTGACCAAGGCTCCGCGCGAGTTCGTTCAATACGGTGACCATCTCGATCCACGAATTCAGAAACAGCAGGACCCGGTCGGCATTGGGATCGTCCGGGTCGTACAGGTCGGTACGCGTGAATGGTTCGATATTGATTTCCAGGTCTTCGGCATCCAGCCCATGCGCCACAGCGGTGTCGAGGCTGTCGACGATATGGAGGTAATGCGCCCAGGTCTCGGCCCAGTCCTCCCACGGGTGGGAACTGGCGTAGGCACTGATGTGTCGCTCCCGCCAGTCGGCAGGCGGCCCCTGCTGGTAATTTGCCTTGAGCGCCTGCGCATAATCCGCCCGCTCGTCTCCGAACAGATCGCGAAAGGGCTGCAACCAACCGGAGTTCCTGATCAGTCGATCCCAATAGTAGTGGCCGATCTCATGACGGAGATGGCCCAGCAATGTGCGGTAGGGTTCGTGTAACTCGGTGCGGGTCTTCTCGCGGATCGCATCGTTTGCCTCTTCGATGTTGAGGGTGATGAGGCCATTGGCGTGACCGGTCAGCACCTTGGTTTTGGCGCGCGACGATCGCAGCAGATCGAAGGCCAGCCCCTGGGCCGGATCCTCTTTCCTGG
The DNA here is from genome assembly GCA_963719025.1 of uncultured Gammaproteobacteria bacterium. Classification (GTDB taxonomy): domain Bacteria; phylum Pseudomonadota; class Gammaproteobacteria; order Chromatiales; family Chromatiaceae; genus Thiosocius. Next base: position 7,324 of record CAVRBK010000118.1, read on the forward strand.
ACACGACCGGAAGCTCCAGCGCCAACAGCTGCGAGAGCAAACGCCGCTTCCCCGCCTCGATGAGGCGCCAGTAGCGGCGATTGTCTGCGTGCCTGAGATCGGGAATCGTCCGGTTGAGACGGCAAGACAGGCACAGTTCATCATGATCCTCGACGGGTACCAGCCAGTTACATCCCGCCGCCGATGCGAAGTTCGCGCAGCGCCGATAGTCCTGCCCGATGCCGTCGCCCACCGGACGCCAGCTAGTGGGCCAAGTGGCGCATGGCAGTTGAGGCATTGGCTGTTGCGGAAGAACACTGAGGCACCGCACTCACAGCGATATGCCCACTAAGCAATTGCCATTCTTATCTGCCGCGGGTTTCTTGTCTGGTCATCCAGGCTGCGCCTGCTTTTGGCCTCACCAGCGTTCCAATCGCCTCAGCTCCGCAACGGCAAGGCGCAGGCTGTGCGCCTGGCTCGCGCCCAGCTCATAGAGCACCGCCTGACCTGCATCGCGCTGCTGCTTCCGGGCCAGGGACTCCATGGCTGAGCGGTCGAATACCAGCAGTTCGACATCACGTTTAACGAATGCGGTTGCGGCACGCGGGCCTGGGTCGAGGAACCCGGCGCCGCCGAAATAGGTACCCGGGCCGCGTTTCCCGAGGCGCTTGTAGTGGTAGACCCGGGTCGGGAGGCGCATCTCAACCTCACCCTCGAGGATCAGATAGAGGGCGTCGCCCGCCTCGCCATAATTGAAGACTCTTTCCTTGTGCTTCAGTGCCAGAGGGCGCATGACCTCTATCACGGCCTTGCGGGTCTTGGGTTTCATGCGCCGGAATAATTCGTTGTCGTTCGCTTCCACCCGCCGGAGCGTGGAGACAGGAGGGTGTCCCACGCTGGTGAGCAGAGCGTTTTCCGCATACTCCAAGGCCGCGTCGGTGCTACGGAAGGTCTTGACCTTCGGCAAATCCGGCTCTGGTCCCAGCCACTCAAGCAGCTTATGCATCTTGCGCTTGGTTACAGCGCTCTTGCGCACGTTGCTGTAGCAAATCTGGCCGCCGTGGGCGTGCAGCCGTTTGATCATCTGCTGAAACAGATGCAGTCCGGATATGTCCAGGTACTGTACGCGCCGCAGATTCAGGATCATCCACACCGGCCGGTCGAGGTCAGGCAGCAATTCGTTGAACAGGCGGTCGGCAGTACCGAAAAAGAGGTTGCCACGCAACTCCACGTAGACGATACGTTCACCATGCGTATCCAGCAGCTGCGATTCTTCTTGGGTGCGCAATTGCAGGGAGCGTCGCTCCCTACCGGTCGCCCGGTCGTGGATCACCCGGGCGCCGACCAATCCTCGCAGGAACAGCACGGTGGAGCCGAGCACGCCTATGGCCACAGCGTCCATCAGCCCGTAAGCGAACGTCGTCGCGACCACCAGCAGGGCAATGACTCCATCGAGCCTTGTTTGGGGCCGGCGAAGCCAGTGCAGGATATGCCATTCCACCAAGCCTACACCGACGTAGATCAATACACCGGCCAGCACGCTAATCGGGAGGATCGAGCCTACGGGTCCGAGGAACAGCAGTAGCATTGTAAAGGTAAGGCCGGAGACCAGAGTCGCCCAACGGCGCCCCCCAGTCTTGATGGTTACCAGGGTGGAACCCTTGGTGCCGCCACCACCCACACCGCCCAGCAGACCGGCGAACAGTTGGCCGATGCCCTGGGCCATCAGTTCCTTGCGGGCGTCGTGTCTCTCTCCGGTCGCCTCGTCGGCCACCACCGCGGTCAACAGACAGTCTACCGAGGCAATGACCGCCAGAGTGGCAGCTGAGATCAGGATGGTTCGCCAAGGCAGACCGGCGAAAGCTGAGAAGTCGATATGAAAGGTATCGACCTCAATAACCGGGATACGTCCTACCAGCCACGATTCCGGTACGCTGCCGGGGGCAAACAGCAGGCCCAGGTGGAACAGACCGATGCCCAACAGCAGACCGCTGACGATTCCGGGGACCGTGGGCAGCACTCGCGGTATCAGTTTGATAGCTGCGAAGGTGGCGAGCGCGATAACGCCGGGGAAGGCAACCCAGCCGGGCCCCAGCGTTTCAGCGCTGTCGCCCGAAAGCGGTTTGATCTGCGACCAAGCCATCAACAGACCGATACTGGTGACTACCCCTGCGACGGCCGGATAGGGGATGAACTTGATCAGTTTACCGCCTCCGGAGACGCCCAGAAGAATCTGGAACAATCCCGTGAGCACCAGGAGAGCGACCAGGGCAAGCAGCAAGCCATCGCCGCCGATACCGGCGGCCGCCACGCTAGCAAGGCTGGTGGTAAGCAGTATCACCACGGGTCCGTTGGGTGCGCTTATCATGCCAATGGTCGCACCGCCGATGCCGGAGGCTATGGACA
>CAVRBK010000119.1:0-15531 GCA_963719025.1 uncultured Gammaproteobacteria bacterium
CCCTCTCGCCCTGCTCAAAGAGGGCAAGCGCTACCTTGAGATGCATGTCGAGCACAAAGTGGTCAGTATGGATATCGAGGTCAGGTTGAAAGATACTTCGCCGAGAAGGGAAAACATCGTGCTCCAATTGGGCAGAGATCGGACTTACACAATGCTGGCGCGCAACATTCAGGCTATATCCATCGACCAGGGTGCGGACTCGTTTTGACGGTCGGTGATTTCTTTTTATGGTGGGGCCGTCATCTCGGCGGTCTTTTACCGGAATGGCTGGGCTTCAACTGGGGGCCCGGCGACACGCAGACCACGCTGGCGATCGACGGCGATACCGTCAGCATCGGGGCGGGAACCGGCACAACACCGGCAATCTTCGATCTCTCGGCGGGCGCAAGCGGCGCTGCAGCCGAGCTGGCGGCCGCCCCCCAGGGTGTTCGGCTGAAGCTGGCGCCCACAGAGTTCCTGGTCAGACGACTTACCCTGCCGATTGCAGCTCGCAACAGCCTGCGCGAGGCGGTCGGCTACCAGCTTCCGAAGCTGATTCCTTTTTCGACCGAACAGGTGTTCTTCACCTGCGGCCTGACCGAAGACTCACCGCCGGCGGGTCCATTATCGGTTTGGCTGGTGGCCGTGCCTCGCCGCAAGGTCAACCAGGCGCTGGCGCTGATCGAGCAGGAAGCGCCTGAGGATCCCATTTCGCTGAAATCGCCTCCCGCCCTGGGTGAACCCCTGGTGTTTTCCTGGCGGGTGGCCAACAGGTCTTCCTCCGCGACGCGCCGCCAACGCCTGTTGTGGCTGGGGGTGCTCGGCGTGTGGGCGGTCGCGTGTGGCGCACACTGGTACAACAAGCAGGCGGCCCGCGATGAACTCACAACCACGGTCGCCGGACTGCGCGAACAGGCGCTGCAGGTTGGGATGCTGCGCGAAAACCTGGTGCGTACCAAGACGCAACTCGATTGGCTGAATGAGAAGAAGCAAGACATGGTCTCCTCGCTGGAGCTGCTCGATCTGCTCACCAATCAGCTGGAAGACGACACCTGGATCAGCAGTCTCGAACTGCAGGGAGACAAGCTTTCGCTGCAAGGCGTCTCTCCGACGCCCGCTTCACTGATCGAGAAACTGCAAGATGCCGCGTTGCTGCATGAGGTGCGATTCGAATCCGCGATCACCCAGGATGCCAGAAGCACCGGCAGTCGCTTCAGCATCAGCGCCAAGGTACGACGCCCTGCGGCGGGGAGTGAAGGATGAACGCGACCCTCCCCGATGGTACACGCGGCACATTGGTGGCGGCGGCCCTGTTGCTGATCACAGTGATTCTGGTCGGCAATTTTGCGGTATCGCCGCTGCTCCGAAGCTATGTTGAATCAGACGAAGAGATCGAGGATCTTCGGCGAAACGTCACCCGTTACCGCCAGTTGATCAACGAAGCACCGGAATTGAGGGCACTTGAGGAGAGGATCGCGCGCGCCCGGCCGTTGGCGCCACTCGTCCTGAAGGGTGATAACCACGCGCTGGCCGCCGCAGAACTGCAACAGCAGCTACAGGACCTGGCGAAGAAAAACGGCGTTCGCGTCTTGAGTCTGCGAATTCGACCACCCGAGGCCGAGGGTTCGCTCGAGCGGGTTTCGGTCGAGGCCAGGATGCAGACCGAAACGACCGGTCTCAGGAACCTCTTGTTCGAACTCGAGACCGGGAAACCTTACGTATTTCTGCAAACCCTGACGGTACGGTCCCGCCCCCAGCGCCGCCGCAATACCAGCAAGGCCGACCTCGAGGCCCGAATGGTGGTGTACAGCATGCGTGCTGTCGCAAACGTGGCAATGGGGCGCTGAGCGGATGCTGAACGCCAGATCCATCCTGCTTGCCTTGCTGTATGCCGGTGGTCTCGGCTGGATCGCGCTGGAGGCGCAACGCCCATCGTCGTTGCCCGCTGAGGAAATCGGTGCCGCTGCTGCCGAGATACCCGAGATCCAGGCGCCGCTGCCAATTACCACATCCATCGACGTCTACGACGCCATTGTCGAGCGGCCCCTGTTCGTCGCCAGTCGTCGACCGAAACAGGCCGCAGCGGTAGAATCCACACCCCAGCCGGCCACGACCCGAACCGACGATACGGCCAGCATCGATGGCATTCGCCTGTCGGCCGTATTCAAGAGTTCGGACACGCTGACCGCACTGGTCGAGTTATCCAAGGGTGTGTCCCGTTCGGTATACCGCGGCGATCAACTGGGTGGCTGGGAGGTCATCGAGATCCTTGATGACCGGCTGACATTGGGGCGACGGGGTGAGCGGCAGACACTCAAGGTGCACGAATTCGCCAGGATCACCCCGCAAGCCAGTGCCAAAACATCGAGGGAAATGCCTAAGCGGCGCCCTCCCTCGCGAAGAATACGACCCACCGAGCGAACCCAGCCCGATGGAGCCCAGCTACCACCGACCGAGCTTGTAAACTCGCGCAAGGACCCGACCCGATGACTACAGCTGATCACGTCTGTGCACGCGGATTTCCAGTTCCTCGACACCCCATCGGGCCCGTGCTGGCAGCGCTGTTTCTGGCCGCAATCCTCAGTGGTTGCGCCAACAACCGATTCGAAAAGCGCCCGCCCTCGTGGGCCGATACGCTGCAAAGCGATGTCGGCGATTCCGCCGGGCAGGCGGTAGAAACGCCGGCACCGCTGCCAACCGCAGATGACGAGCTGCAGGGCAGCGACCAGGATCCGGCCTTTTATGAACCGGGCAACGGTGTGCTTGTGCGCACGACCTCCGGAATTGCTGAAGCCCGTACGCAGACGGATGGGGACATCAAGCTCAATTTTCAGGAGGCCAATCTGCTTGAGGTGGTAAAGGTCATCCTGGGCGACATGCTGGCGGTCAGCTACACGATTGATCCTGCGGTGAAGGGCTCCGTGTCGATGCAGACAACCCGGGCCCTTACGCGAGATGACCTGATGCCGACGCTCGAACTGCTGCTGCGTATGAATGACGCGGCACTGATCGTCAATGACGGACTTTACCGCGTGCTGCCACTCGCCCGCGCACTCGCTGAGGCACGTGCCCCGCAGCTCGGCGACTCGACGCGTGCCCTCCCGCCAGGCTTCTCCGTCAAGGTCGTCCCGCTGCGCTATATTGCGGCCGAGGAGATGGCGCAGATCCTCGACCCCTTCGTGAAGGACAGCAACCAGCTGCTGCGCGTCGATAGCGCACGCAATCTGCTTATCCTGGCAAGCGCCGGCGAACAGATGGAGCAATTGCTGGACACCGTGGAGGTATTCGATGTCGACCGCATGGCGGGCATGTCGGTTGCGCTGTTCACCCCGGACTTCGTTGACGCCAGCACACTGGCGGAGGACCTGGAAACACTCCTGGCCGATCCCGAACAGGGGCTCATGGCGGGACTGGTGCGCTTTGTCGTGGTCGAGCGTCTGAATGGTTTGATCGTGGTGACACCGCAGGCCGAACACCTTGCACGCGTCCGCAAGTGGGTGCGCCGACTCGATCAGAATACCGGCGATGCCAGCGAGCGCCTGTTCGTCTATCGCGTACAGAACGGTAAAGCCGTCGAACTCGCCGAAACGCTCAATGCGCTGTTTGACCAGGATCGCAACAAGGCATCCGACGCCCCGCAACTCGCGCCCGGCCTTGAGCCCGCCACGATCGGACAGGCGCCACAGGCCGCCGACGAGGGACAGGGGGAACAAGAGAATGCTTCGAGCAGGCCGACGAACCGTCAACGCCTGGCACGCAGCAACGCGGCGGACGATCCCAGCCAGGGGCTGAAAATTGACCGCAACAGCCGAGTGCAGATCATTGCGGATGAATCCAACAACGCCCTGCTGATACTCGCCAAGGGCACCGAGTACCGGCAGATACTGGCCGCACTGAAGCAACTGGACGTCAGTCCCCTGCAGGTTCTGGTGGAGGTCACGATTGCCGAAGTCACGCTGACAGACAACCTGCAGTTCGGCGTGGAATGGTTCTTCCGCAACAAACTCGACTCAAAATCCGGCGTCGGCACGCTCGACCTCGGGCTCAGCGGAATCAGTGCGCTGAATCCCGGTTTTTCTTATGCGGTGCAAAGCGCCGGCGGTACGGTCAAGGCCGTGTTGAACGCCCTGGCCACGGAAAGCAACCTCAGTATCATCTCTTCCCCGTCGCTGCTCGTATTGAACAACGAAGAGGCGTCGATCCAGGTTGGTGACGAGGTGCCCGTGTCAGTGCAGCAGCAACAATCCACGGCGGTGGATGCCAACATCATCAACAGCATCGAGTACCGCGACACCGGGGTGCTGCTGACCGTCAAACCGCGCATCAACGCTGGTGGGCTCGTGATCATGGAGGTCGAGCAGGAAGCCAGCCAGGTGCCTTCCACCAACAATACCGACCCACTCACTCCCCGTATTCGACAACGCAAGATTTCAAGCACGGTCGCGGTCAACAGTGGTGACACAATAATTCTCGGCGGTTTGATTACTGAAAACCGGGATCTCTCGGAATCAGGTGTTCCGCTGTTCCACAAGCTGCCTGTCATCGGCGCGCTGTTCGGTGCGAAGGCCGACAATCAGGACAGGACCGAACTGATCGTGTTGATTACGCCCAGGGCGGTGGCCAACAGCACAGCTGCGCTGCAGGTGACCGAGACGTTCAGGCGTCGACTGCAAAAACTGATTCCGGAACGTACCACCAAGACACAGGTGAACGAAGTGGTCTCGCCGTAGACCTGCCGCCAATGTGGTTCTCCGGTTACTGACGACTTACAGGCGTTTGAACGAACGCCATGCTGGATGGCCGGGGCACCGCCACCCGAACACATCAACACGCCAGCAGGCACGCATGTGTGCGCATTGATCCAAGCCTTGCCGAAGGCTACTCGCCGATTGCCGCCTCGCACTTGATCCCGGCAGGCAGGCGATGATCCGGGTTGGCCAGGGTCAGGCGCACACCAAAGGTCGCACTGGCGGCATCGAAGACTTTGTCAACGATCCTGACCTTCGCCTGGTAGCTTCCATCGAACGGCTGTTCGGGCACCACATCGATCATGTCTCCCACAGAGACTTTTCCGTAGAGTTCGATGGGCACAAACATTTCCACGCTCAGAGGATCGATCTCGGCCAGGGTAACGATATGTGACTGCTCGTTGCGATACTCGCCCGGCGACATCAGTTTCTCCACCACGACACCATCGATAGGACTGTAAATCACGCGTTGCGCCAGCACCTTCTCGGCATAGGCCAATTCAAGTTCAGATACGCGCTTCTGGTGCTGGGCCTCATTGAGCTGGTGGCGAGATACGCGCAACTCGGTGCTGATCTCCTCGAGATCGGCATCCGAGGTGTGCTTCTTGGTGTTCATTTTCTTCGCGCGATTCAGTTTGCTGGTTAACAGATCGATCTGCGCCCTGGCCGACAGAATGGTCGATGTGTTGCCGGCCCGCTCACGTGCCAGTGCAATAGAACTCTCTTCAACGTCGGATTCGAGCCGTGCGATTACCTGCCCTTTCGTTACCGTCTGACCACGTTCGACATTGATCTCGGCAATCACACCCTCGACCGAGGTACTCAGATTGACCGTCTGCCTGGGCTCGATCACACAGCTGATGCGTTCTGCCGACGCCGCATGGGCGAGCAGGCTCAACGTCGCGATGCCTGCAGCTGCCCAGCATGTTTTCGTCATCATCCAACCCCTGTTGTTGCTACCAACGCAGTCATTCCGGCAACCCCGAGAATGCCAGCTGTTTATCGAGTTCCTTGTCCTGCTTGACCTGCATCCGGCGCGTCGTCAAATGCTCCGTCTCGGCCCTTTGCTGCGCCTTGAGACGCAACATCTGTCCGAAGCGCGATGATAGCCGCCCCTTCGGGGCGGTCGAACCCAGCCGCTGAACCTGTTTCACGTAACCGGCGGCATAACGCAGGAACAACTGATCATCGAGCGACACGATCGATTCACAGCTTCCCGGATCCCCCTGCCGACCGGCACGCCCGAACAACTGCCGGTCGATACGTGATGACTCATGGAACTCGGTCAGTATCACGTGCAGACCACCCAGCGCCGCCACCCCCTCACCGAGCGCGATATCGGTGCCACGCCCGGCCATATTGGTTGCCACGGTCACCCGCCCCTGCTGACCAGCGCTCGCCACGATGTCCGCCTCTTCACTGTCTTGCCGTGCGTTCAATACGACGTGCGCTATGCCGGCCTCTTCCAGCTGTCGCGACAACGACTCAGACGACTCAACACTCGTCATCCCGACCAGCACCGGTCGCGACTGCATCAGCGCCAGTTCGCGAACACGTTCGACCACGGCCTGCCACTTCTGCTCGGCTTTCAGGTAGAGACTGACACCGAGATACCGGCGGACTACCGGCCGGTTGGTTGGCACCACCACCGTGTGCAGATCAAAAACCGACTTCATTTCGCCAGCGATCTCGCGCACCGTGCCCGACATGCCGGCCATGCGCCGGTAACGACGAAAGAAACGTTGGTAGGTGATGCGCGCCAGCGTCTCGCGCTTGGCGGTGAGCTCAACCTCCTCCTTGGTTTCGATCATCTGATGCAGGCCGCCCTCCCACGAACGATCCTCCATGATCCGACCGGTAAATTCGTCGACGATCTGCACCTTGCCGTCAAGCACGATGTAATGCGTATCCAGCTCAAACAGGTGCAGGGCCGACAACGCCTGCTGCGCCAGTTCCTCTCGCGCCCGCCGAATGCGCCACAGCCCGTCAAGCCCTTCGGCATCAAGCTCCAGCTTCTGTTTCCCTGCGTCGGTCAGCGTTACCTGACGGTCCTTGCGATTGATCTTGAAATCCGGCCCTTCCTCAAAGGTCGCTACAATGCGCAACGCCGCCTGGTAGATCTCCGCCTCACCGGTCATATCTGAATCCGCCGAGATGATCAGCGGGGTGCGAGCCTCATCGATCAACACACTATCGGCCTCGTCGACAATCGCATAGTGCAGGCCACGCAAAATCAACGGTGCACGGGCACGCGGATCATCGCCAAAATAGCCACTGGCCGCGCGCCGCGCCGAGCTGCGGCTGCCGTGCAGCGCAATACGATCCTTCAGGTAATCGAAGGCGACCTCTTTGTTGGTGACATAGACGATGTCGGAGGCATAGACGCCGCGCCGCTCGGCCGGTGACATGTCGTGACGCACGACCGCCGAGGTCAGGCCGAATGACTGAAACAGCGGACGCAGCTTCTCCTCGTCACGTTCTGCGAGGTAATCGTTCACCGTCACCACGTGGACCGGCACACCGGCCAGTGCCGCCGTTATCGATGGCAATGCAGCAGTGATCGTCTTCCCCTCACCTGTCGCCATCTCGGTCAGGGCGCCGTGCAACAGCGCATAACCGCCCTGTATCTGCACCGGATGATGCCACAGGCCGAGACGGCGACGGCAGGCCTCCCGGACCAGTGCGAAGACCTCGGCGACCAGCTTATCCTCGAAACCGGCTTTCAACAGCCGCGGGCGCAACAGCCCGGCACGCTGACGCACGCTGAAGTCCGAAAGATGATCGAAGGTGCCGGCCCAGTCGTCGACTCGTCGGGCAAATTGCGCCGCACGGTACCGACGCAGTGGCAGGTACGGGGTCACCCGGCCCTGCATATCTGACAAGGTACGATCGAACCAATTGTTCTTTACGTCGGCACGCTCGGTATAAGGCGCAACCGCGAGGCCCTCGAGATCGGACCAGAATTTCAGTCGCTGCTCACGCATAGAACTGCGACAGGAAAAGTTGCCGTACACGGCGGTAGATCTGGAAACCCAACGGCTCCGGGGGATGCTCAAAACGCACGAAAACCCGACCGCCAAAAGGCGCGCCGCGCAGTGGCTCGGGCAGTGCGGCGTCAAACTGGAACACCCGGTTCAAGGTCGTATCGCCTTCAGGGTCGGTAGGATCCGTGGCGAAAGGACCACCACCGGTCTGCGCCAATGCCATGCTGGGTAGCTGGTATTGCCCGGCAGGCACCTCGCGCACGATCCGGGTTGCGGCACGTTGACGCGTGTCGCTGGCCAGCAAAAGCTCCACGCTGCGGGTGTTGTCACGCACCAGTTCGATATTCTCCTGCGCGACCGCGAGTCGGACCTGATGCGAGGCCTGCGGCAGCACATAGCCGATCAGTTCACCCTTGTGCAGGAAACGTCCCTCGAGATCATCGACGGATATCGCGGGAGAAAACTTACCCTCAAAGCGGCTGACAACCTGCAGATCGCCAAAGCGGTCCAATTCACGTTGCAGCCGTTTGCGTTCCTCGCCCAGCTTGACCTGCGCGATCTTGGTCTCCAATGGATCATCGACAGACTGCCGGCGCAACTCGATCTCGAGTTCACGCACCTTCCAGCGCAGCGATTCAACACGCAGGGCCAGTTCCTGATCCGCAAGGGAGAACAACAACTGGCCTTCGCTCACGGAATCACCGGCACGCACGTTCGTCTGATAGAGAAAGCCGTCGGTTTCGGCACGTACTTCGGTCGATTCGGGCAGCCAGACCACGCCCTCTGTTTCGGTGTGCAGCGGCAGCGGCACGGTCATGAGGGCGGCGACCAATGCGGCAACGGTCCCGAAAGTGATCCAGGTCGCGCGCCGGCGCTTCTGACGCAGCACCGGTGCGCTCAACACGTGTTTCAGACCTTTGTATATCGGCATGCCAAGCGACATCACCAGCGCCCATATCGCCAGGATCACGCCAATGAAGAAAAACTTGGTGGCAACGAACAGGGCGATCGTCACCATGATGAACATGCGGTAGATAAAGGCCGCCGGCGAGTAAAACAGGAACAGCCACCGCTCTCCCGGCGTGGCAACGAACGGCTTGCTTTTCTCGACCCCGAACACGTAACGATCAAGCAGGTCCCCGAGATATTTATTCGATCGGGTCATCAGGTTCGGCGTCTCGATGATGTCGGTCACCACGTAGTAACCGTCAAACTTGAGCAAGGGGTTGCCGTTGACCAGCAGGGTCGAGATACCCGAGATCAGCATTACGTTATAGGCCACCGCGCGCGCGAGCCCGGGCTCGAGATAAATCCAGAGGTACATCGCCAGCGCAGCCAGAAACAACTCCATTATGATGCCAGCCGCCGCCACATAGGCGCGATGCCACTTGTTGCGGAAACCGGCCGCGCCGGAGGCATCGACATAGGGCACTGGGAAAAACACCAGGAACATCACGCCGATCTCACGCACCTCGGCGCCATAGGCCTTGGCGACATAGCCATGCCACAGCTCGTGCAAGCGCCTTGACGAAGGGATAGATCAGGCCGATCAACAGCAGGTTCTCGGTCGCGAGCACGCGGTCGGACAGGTTTTCGGTGAGTTCCGCCCAGTGCTGCACCGCCAGGAACGCCGCCGGCAGAACGATCAGCAACCACAGCAACATGCCGGGCAGGGAGACGAGCCCTTTCACCATCGGAATGGTCCGATCGAGGAAGCGATCGGGGTCGATCAGCGGAACCCGGAATGACATCGGACTCATGGTGTTTTGCTTGAGCAGCGCGCGCGATTGTTTCTTATAGCGATCGAACAGCTCAGCGGTATCGGGCGCTACGTCTGTCTGGATCAGGCCGCCGGAATCCAGTTGCGCCAGCAGGCCGAGTATCTCGTCCTGCGACGGGGCTTCGTCGTCGAGCGCCTCGGCCACCTCGGTCCAGATGCGGTCGACCGTGGTGTTGCCATCGAGTCGGCCGACGAAAAGATAGCTGGCCGGGCTGAATCGATGCGACTTGCCGGTCACCAGGTCACTCAGCACGTACCAGGCACGACCACGATAACGATGCCGATGCAGCCGCAGGTGACCGTGCAGGCGGGGCTTGAGGTCCTTGATGCGGTACCAGTTCTGACTGAGGAAGGCTTCAGCCATGCGGCCTCCCCTCGTCCCACTCGATGGCAGGTGCTAGGGCGTCCATTTCCACCAGAACACGCGCAGCCAGTTGACGAAAGTCCGGGTCCAGATCCAGCCCAGTGAGCGGGTGTCGACATCAATCTTGCCAACCCCTTCCATGCCGGGACGCAGGATCGCCGACGGATCGTCCAGCGCCGCCTCAACACGGAAGAAGTTGAGCCCGTCTGCCGCCTCGGCGACCGCGGTGATGTTGCTGACCGTCATCGGTATGGAGGTACCCGCCATACCCGACAACAACAGTTGCCCGCTGCGGCCGGTTTCGATGAAGCGGATATCACGCTCATCCACCTTGAGCACGACTCGATAGTGCTCGAGCGGCGCAATCTCGAACAGGGTCTCACCCTTTTGCACCGGCGAACCCAGCCTCTGGCTGAGGTCGCCTGCGATGATCAGGCCCGCCACCGGCGCGACGATCTGTGCACGCTCCAGCTGCTGCCGGCTGAGCTCGAGCTGCGCCTCGGTCTGGCGGATCTGCGCTTCCAGCAACGCGATCTCGGTGCGGTCTTTCTTGACCAGTGCCTGGCGTTGCTGTTGCTGCAGGCGGCTGCGTTCGCTCTCCCAGCGCAGCACCTCGATACGCAGATCCTTGTCATCCAGGGTCGCCAGCACCTGGCCCGGTTCAACGATGTCACCGGCTCGCACCGACGCCGTATCAATATAGCCGTCGAACGGTACGACCGACACGCGCTGAGAATCGCCCTCGAGCGCTGCATCGGCCGAGATGCGGAATGACGCCGGGTAAAACGCCAGCAATATGATCGCGACAACGATCAGATTACGGCCGCCAGCAGTTTCAGCGCAGGATGGCGGGGGCCGAACAGTTTGTGTGACCAGCGTCGGAGCGCGTCAGCGATACGGCCCGACACCCAGCGCCGTTCACGTCGCTTGAGGTCCAGCACCGGGCCGATCAGTGCCGCGATGCTCTCGGCACGGCGTATATCCTCTTCCTCGAAGGGCCGGTCCTCGCGCCGTTCGAGGGTCAATACGCCGACCGGCACCGACTTGTCGGTGAGAACCACTGACGTGATATGCCGTACCTTCCAGTTCTCGGCATATTCCTTGTGCGCGACGAAGATGCGGCGCGCCGCGAAGGGCTGTTGCGGGAAGACGACCGTCGCATGCTGGTCGAGCGCCTCCTCCATGGCGTTCTCGAGTTCATCGACCAGGGTGGTCTTCTTGCGGTACCAGGCCGAGTGCGACATGGCGCGCAGGCGGATCCGGGCCCCGGAACGCACGCTGGTGTTGATCAGACCGATCGAGACCCGGTCGCAGGCCATCTTCACCGCGATTTCGTTGGCCACCGCCATGCTGGCCTGCTCGACCGCGGCGTGCTCTTCGGCGACCGCCAGAACATCCAGTGCGAACGCCGAGCGCCGGGTCACCAGCCGCTGCTGTTCCACCGCCTGCTGCGCTATCCGCGACAGCAACCAGCCCATATCCCACTGCAGGCGATCGATGATGGCCTGCAGCTTGTGTTCCGGGGCATCGGGCAGATCGAACACCACGACACCCTGTACCGTGTTCTCGGCCAGCAAGGGACAGGCGATGTGGGCCTGGCCGTTGCCGACCGAATCGGCATCGACCGCGCGCAGCAACACCGGCTCGGATCGGGCCATCGCCTGTTCAACGGCGGTATTGAGATAACTGGGGTCGGCGTTCGGGTCAGGCCACACCGCGACCGGCGACAGGGCCATCTCCTGCGGGTGCGGCAGCATCAGCATGCCGAGCCGGGCACCTTCGATACGGGCGAATTGTTGCGCCAGCCAGGTCGCGTAGAAGGTGCCAGCGTCGGGCAGGTTGGCAAAGTGCGGCCAGAACTTCTTCGCCGTCAGGGGCAGACGGTCGGCGTCCTCTGGTTTGACTGGGTTCTGGTTCGATGACATGCGCCTGGTCAACCGATGGTTCAGATGCCCCAAAGCCGTAGCGCCGATACGGGGCGCCGGGGAGAAAAGCACGGCGAGCCCGATGGCCCGCCGCGCTGATGGCTATACCCTTCAGGATAGCTTTTTCGAAGAGGTTACGCGCGTTTGCCCAAGGCGCGGCTGGTAGCGAGTGCAGCGAGGCCCATGCCCAGCAGGTACAACAGGCCGGGAACCGGCACCGTCGGCGGTTGCTGGCCTTGCTCAACCGTTACCGTTGCCGAGGCGGAGATCGCGACATCTGTCTGGTCAAAATTGTTCGGATCCTCGAGCGTAAAGCAGGAATCGCCCAGTCCAGGCTCACAGAATCCCTGCCCGCTGATGCCATCCAGCGAAACCACCGACGAGCCGACAGCCAATGCCTCAAGGTGAAGTGGACCAGTTCACCACTCGACAAATCCGTCGCTAGCGGAAAAGCCGTTGGAGAAAAGTCCACCCCGAGAACGTCAGGGTCGTTATAAAAAAAGTAGTTAAACGGATCGGCTGAGCCGGGCAGCCCGGAATCCACGCCCAACTGACTGATGGTGGCGTAAAGCGGCAGCAACACCGCCGAATCGTAGTTGATATTCAGGGACATGCTCACGAGCTGCGCGAAGTCGTAGCCGTCCCCTGACTCCGGAGCCACACTGAAGGTGACCGTTTCACCGACCTCGATAGTCGGGCTGCTCGGTGTTATGACAAACGAGAGGCTTACCCCCGACCACAGCAGAAACAGGGAAGCCAACATGAACCTAAGCGCATTTGCACGCATGCGATACTCCAAAGAAACTATGCACGTCTGGGGGTGTTCAATCGATCGACTGAAGCGCACCGGACGCATCGAAAGCCAATTGCGCTACTCCGGCGCGAACTCACCAACATCCTTTGTGTACGCAGATACCAGCAAGAACCGCGCCGCTTTTATTTTTTTATATTTCTCATGTAGTTATAGGCGAAAAGACGCAATTTCCCATCAATGTGTAAAGATTCCCGACAGCGCCAGTTACCCATCCGCTAAAGTCGATTCGCACGTTAACTGGGTCGAATTCGCCCGAATCAACGGTCGTTCAGACATCACCAGGACTAATTCATCTTCCCGTAGCGGGTCTTGTGCTCGCTCATCAGTTTCGACAGCAAGTCATGCAGGCGCTCTGCAGCATGTGGGCTCAGAATGATCCGGTGCAGCAGTTTGACGTCGACGTTCGCCGCCCCCTGGTCCCAGGTCTCGTTCAGGCCGAAGTTCAACACCACCTCTTCGCGCGTGCTGGTCGCGTTACAGACATTGCAGTAGGAACTCTTCAGATCGCCGGTATTGAAGCGCACCTTGGGTTGTTGCGATGTGGCGTCATCAGCCGGCGCGGGCGCCTCGTCAGTCTTGTTCTTGGCGGTTTTGTCTTTACTGCTGGCCATTGTGCCTGCTCTCCTGAACGTTCGTGTTATGTGGCGCCGGCGTCACCGGCCTGTAAGCCTGCACCCTGATCGAACCTTAACCGCCGATCAGGGATTCTCATCTTCCGGGTTGTTGCCCGCGGCCGCGGCCTTGGCGGCCAGGCTCGCGGCGGTTTCCAGCACCTCGGTCTCGAGCCGCATTGCGGCCTGCGACCCCGGAACGGCATCGTCCCGCACCCGGAACTCGAAGTCCACGATCGAGGCGAGATCCGCCGACGCCGCATCCAGGCCCGTGACCTCGATCGAGATCACGCCATTGGCATCCTGCACCACGCTGATCTCGTAGGCCGCCGCCGGGTCCGACTTGCGTACATTGACCAGTTCAACGACCGCCGGATCGAAGTTTAGCGTCAGCCGGATCGAGGCGACCGGATCGGCCGCCGGAGCCAGTTTTACCGGGGCAACCAACATTTCGTTGGGCTGCGCGGCAACCTTGGCAGGCACCTCGACCGCGGACGCGCCACTGCCCTCACTGGCCACATCGAATGTCACCGGCAAGGTTCGGGGATAAACGGCGTATCGCTGCCGCGCATCTCCCTGTTCAGATAGCTGGCATCGGCCGTGGCAATTCGACCATCGCGATTGACGTCGGCGACCAGCTTCATATCGATACCCTGCCAGGCCGCAAACTGCGGCAGACGCCGGCGAGCCGCCAGCATGATCTGACGCACATCGTTCGTGGTGTACTGCATATCGCCATCGGCATCCCCGAGATAACCCACGAGGTGCAGCGCGTCGTCCTCACCCGCGGCATCCGAGCCGTTGATACTCACCACCTCGATCTTCATGTGATGACTGAGGCCGTAGGTCGCCATCGCCGGCACCCTGGCCTGCAGACGCAGCAGATCGAGTTCGCCGACCGGCAAGGCCGTATCGGTGATCAGGGTGATAAAGGCCTCTGCAACCCCGTTGCCGGCGTCTTCCACGCGGAAGCGCAGATCGACGCCCGCCGGCAGGTCCGGCCCGGCGACGGCACCCTGCACGCTCAACAGGGTCGGGTCATAGACGACCTTGAACACCAGCACCTTGACCCCACCGCTGCTGCTGAAGGCGACCGGCAGGCCCTGTTCCCAGGCCGGCACGTCAATCACCTGGCCCGGACCGCGCATGAAGTCGTCGACCTCGGCCAGGCCCTCGCCACTGCCCGTCACATCGAAGCCGGCAAAGAAGTCGCCACCGGCCAGGCCGTCCTGATCACCGTCGAGCAGATTGCCCTCGGTATCGCGGAAGCCCGACAGGCTGCTGTCGAGGATCACCTCGTAGCTGTCGTACTGCAGCGGGAAGCCGCTGCGTTCGAAGACCAGGCCGAGGCCATCGGTGTCGATACGGATACTGCCTTCGACCACGCCGACCAGGTCGCCATCCAGCAGCACGTCTGGCGACGCCGCTACAGGCGTCAGTTCGATCACGCTCTGGTCGAACGCACGGTTGAAGCGCACATGGAAGCCGTCGTCGGTCGGCGTCAGGCTCTCGACCACGAACGACTCGTTGACCATCACCGAGAACGGTGAACCGATGAAGCCGTCGTCGTTGTCGCCGTTGAACACGCGCACCTGGATGGCGAAGTTACCCGCAGCGGTAAAGCGATGCGTAACCTCGCTGATATCACCGGCGTACTCCTCCGGATCACTGCCGTCGCCCCAGTCGATGATCCAGCGTTCGACCGGATCGTCACCCGGGTCCTCGACATTCAGACGCAGCAGGTACTCGGCACCGAGCGGTGCGTTCTCGGCCGCCTCGATCGTGATCACCGGCGGGCGATCTTCGACATTGACCAGGAAGGTCTGTTCGGCCTTGCCACCGGCACCGTCCTCGACGGCCACCTTGACCTCGATCGGTGTCGCGGTCGGGCCGTCAGGTGCCGTCCAGCTGAACTCACCGCTAACCGGATCGACCGCTGCACCGGCCGGACCCTCGACCAGCGCGTACACGAGGTCGACATCGTCGTTGTCGATATCACTGCCCGACAGGAACAGCGACAGGGTGTCGCCCTCGAACACGGTCTGCCCGGCGATCGCTGCCAGTTCCGGATCGTCGTTGACCGGCTGGACCTCGATCGTGATCGTCGCAACGCCACTTACGCCGCCCTGCCCGTCATCCAGCTCGTAGGTGAAGCTGTCGCTGCCGGAGAAGTCGGCATTCGGCGTGTAGCGGAAGGTGTTGTCCGGCAGTACCTCGGCCGTACCCATGCCGGCCTGCTGCACCAGCCTCAATTGCGGCGTATCGCCGTCAGGATCGGATACCAGGCCGCCAAGATCGATATCGACCGGGTTGTCTTCCAGCGTGG
>CAVRBK010000120.1:0-15648 GCA_963719025.1 uncultured Gammaproteobacteria bacterium
TCATATAAATCAAAGGCCTGCGAGAGATCGCGGGCCTTTTTTTGCCTGGCATTTGGTTCCTGGACCGCATGTTGCCCACCGGCTGTGTTCAATGTCGTCACCACGACAGATGTGGTCGCTGTCGGTCGGGTGCTTACTTCGACTTGGTGGCGGTCCGGTGGCGCCCCTGTCTCGCCACATTTCCGCACCTGAATTTCCCCATTGTCTTGCCATGATGATGCTGGCAGGCACGAGAGCATTGGCGCACCACCCACCGCGGTGGCCTGCAACAGAAATAGTTTTGGGGTAAACATGAATCAGAAACTCTTACTGAAGCTGCTGGTAATTTTTCTACTCGTCCTGGGATTGACCATTCCCAACCTGATGATTCAGGACCTCGTCAGTGAACGCAGTGCCTATCGCTTTGAGGCCAGGCAGAGCATTGCGACGAGTTGGACCGGTGAACAGAAGTTTCTTGGACCGATCGTCGTTCTGCCCTATACCGAGCGTGAAGAGAGCAAGGTATGGAACGCGACCAAGGATCACTTCCGTCGGGTTGAGCAGATCAGGGAGAAGCAGCTTTTCGTTCTGCCTGTGGAACTGAAGATTGATGCGCAGGTGCGTACCGAGCAACGCAGCCGGGGCATCTATTCGATACCGGTTTATGAGTCCGCAATCGAACTGCAGGGCGCATTCGAAAACCAGTCCATGTTGGACCTCGCCGCGAACCCGGCGATAAACGTGCAGTGGGACAGGGCCTTCCTGTCGACGCCGGTCAGCGACATCCGTGGCATCACGATTCAGCCGATCCTGCATTGGGATGGCACCGAGCGGGAATTCGTTTCAGGTTCCGGGTTGCAGAAGCATGGCAATGGCATGCGGGCGTTGCTGCCGGGGGTGAATGTATCGAAACCGACCCGGTTTCGCTTCCAGTTTACGGTTCAGTTGCATGGCATGGAACGTCTGCAATTCTCGCCGGTGGGCAAGAGTACCGAGGTCCAGATGACATCGGCATGGCCACACCCCGGTTTTCTCGGGCGCTATCTGCCGGCGGAACGCGCGGTTGACGATGCAGGCTTTGCGGCCAGGTGGCAGGTGGCCTCATTCTCGAGCGACATGGCGCGTTTGAGTGCGCTGTGTGAAACCGGTGATTGCGATGCATTTTTTGACAACACCTTTGGCGTTGCCCTGGTGCAACCGGTGGATATCTACCAGCAGGCCGAGCGGTCGGTGAAGTATGCGATCCTGATCGTGTCGTTGACCTTTGTGGCGTTCTTTTTGTTCGAGGTTATGCGCGCAATCCCCTTGCACCCGATGCAGTATCTGCTGGTTGGGTGTTCACTGACGGTGTTTTATCTGCTGCTGATCTCCCTGTCTGAACACATCGCCTTCGGTTGGGCCTACCTGATTGCATCGATGGCCAATACGGCGCTGATCGGCGTCTATGGCAGCGCGGTACTGAAGAGCCGCACCCGCGCCGTCGTGCTGGCGGGTTCTCTGCTGGTCTTGTACGGCATGCTCTACGTCATTCTTCAGTCGGAAGACAACGCGCTGCTGATGGGCAGCCTGCTGATCTTCGGCGTACTCGCTTTCGTGATGATACTGACGCGCGACCTGGACTGGTACCGGCTATCTGGACAGGTATCCAAAGTGACTGAACGACAGCCGGTCTAAAGGAATCTTGCGCATCCCGGTCTTTGATCCCGGTCAGGAATCGCGCCGATCCGGGTAAAGCGACTAAGCCTTGTTTCCGGGCGGCCGATAAACAGGACAGGGAAATCGATATCGGCCGACGGCCTGTATCGATGGTTCGGTAGGGACATTGGCTCTGGAACTGGGCCTACAAAATGCAACGGCAAAGGTGGATGACGGGAAAGCGGCAACGATGTTGGCCGTCACAGGACCTTGTCGATGCGTGAGGAAGTTACGCCATGAAAGACGCGATACGCAGGTTGTTCGAGTTACTCATCAAACCGCACCTCGTGGAGTTCGACTACCGTGACCGGGTGGGAGCCCATCACGGTCGGTGCTACGTTCACTATCTTTTTGGCGGTGAACAGCGGGTCAAACGCCTGCTGAGCAGCTTCGGGTATACCAACATTCATATCGTATGAACGTGGCGCGTCGATGCGCACAAGCGGGAACCGTTAGTGTGACTTGAGTTGTGCGATCGTTGCGCCCATGGCGCGGATGGTTCTTGCCATCTCACGCGCGAGATTCAACATCATGAGGCCAAAATCCGCCGGGTGTTCATTGTGCAGTCGATAAAACAGCTGGTAGTCGATTTCGAGCGTCACGGTTTCGATCGTGGCAACGGCCTTGCCGATCCGGTCGTGCAACGCGATCACGCTGACAAAGCCAACCTGCTGTCCCGTTTCGTAGTCCCGGGTATGGGCAAATTGTTGCCCATCTGTGTTGTACAGGGCAATTTTGCCGTCGAGGATGATGTAGAAGCTGTCGCCGCGCTGGCCGGGTTCGAACAGTACCTCACCGGCAGCCAGCTTTTTCTTTTTACCCTCGTGCACCAGCCAGTTGATCGTGTCGGCCGAAATTGCGCCGAATATCGAGGCCTGCTGCAGCACGGGTACCGGATAGAGCTTGAGAAGTTCATTGCTGGTCAGCGACGTCATCGGCATGTCTCCGCAACGAAAGACATTGTCGAGGCGTTCAGCCGGCGCTGTCATTCGTTCGACCGGCGATCCCTGCGTGGGTCTCAGTTTTTCTCCGGTTCGTTCAATTGCAGGGGCCGCACCGGGGTTTTCAGCCATTCGTCCCGCTTATCCCAATCATAGTCCGGAACATCGACATAGAGTTCGATTTCGTTGCCGTCCGGATCGCGCAGATACAGGCTGTGGCTTATCCAGTGATCTGACATCCCCTCGATGGTGACGCCTGCTTCCTCAAGCCGTTGTTTGGCCTCGGCAAGTGCCTTGTCATTGTCACCGATGCACCAGCCGATGTGATACAGCCCGAGTCGGCGGCCCTGGCGGGCGGGCGGGGCGTCGCCCACCTCGAGCAAAAGCAGTTCGTGGTGGGTCCGGCCGCTGGTCAGCATGCAGGCTCGGCCCCTGAAGGTTTCGCCGAGCGATTTCAGCCCCAGCAGGTCACGGTAGAACGCCAGTGAGCTTTGCAGATCGCGCACGTACAGGACGACATGCCCGAGATGTTGAACCTTCATCAGTCTGTACCTTTTCCCGTGTTGGTGTTGCTATCGGGGCAATGTGTGCATTTCTCGCCCCGGGGTGCTTCAGATGCGTTGCAGATAGTCCGCCAGTCGTACGATCGCACGTTCAAGATTGTGCATCGAGTTGGCATAACTGAAGCGGATGTGGTGGTTCTGTCGGAAGCTGCCAAAATCCTTGCCCGGCGCAACGCCAACGAGGCTGTTGTGCAGCATCTGCAGGGCGAAAGCATCGCTGTCATTGGAAAAGCGGCTGCAGTCGGCATAGACGTAGAAGGCGCCCTGCGGCATCACCGGGATATCGAAGCCGAGTTGACGCAGTGCAGGCACAAAGTAGTCGCGGCGTTGCTGCAACAGATCACGGCGACGCTCCAGCTCTTGCTTGGTCGCGTCATCGAACGCATGCAGGGCAGCATACTGTGCCGGCGTACTCGCCGAGATGAACAGGTTCTGCGCCAGGCGCGTGATGTCATGCAGGTAGGCCTCGGGTACCACCAGCCAGCCGAGTCGCCAGCCGGTCATCCCGTAGTACTTGGAGAAACTGTTGATGATGAATATGTCGTCACCGTCGAACAGGGCGCTGCGGTATTCCGTGTCATATACCAGGCCATGATAGATTTCGTCGACGATCAGCTGCCCACCCAGTTCGCGCACGGTCTCGGCAATCCGCGTCATTTCCTGCGGTGCGATCACCGAGCCCGTGGGGTTGGAGGGTGTACCGAGCAGCACGGCCCGGGTACTGCTGTGCCAGTTCTCCTGGATCATTTTCGCAGTCAGCTGGTAGTTCGTGGCCGCATCGGTCGGTAGCGAGATCGGGACGCCGCCGTACAGGTGGATGAAGTTCTTGTTGCAGGGATAACCGGGATCGGCCATCAGCACTTCATCGCCCGGATTGAGCAGGCAGGCAAAGACCAGTTGCAGGCCGGCCGAAGACCCGGGCGTGACTGCCACCCGCCGCTCAGCCGGACGGCAAACCCCTGGGTAATGATCGGCGATGCGCGCGCGCAGCTCGGGGATGCCCAGTGCCTGCACGTAGTGTGTGCGCTTGTCCTGCAAAGCGCGAATGCCGGCATCGGTGACCGGGTCCGGGGTGTCGAAATCCGGTTCGCCCACCTCTAGATGGATCACGTCGTGTCCTTCGGACTGCAGGCGGAAGGCCTCTTCAAGTACCTCCATCACATAGAAGGGTTGGATGTGTTGCATCCGGTCGGATCGGTTTGACGGGGTCATTGTATGCTCGCTTGCGTGCGGCCATATCGATAAGGGGAGATTATCGAATTTATACCAGTGACATGCCATGCCGTGCGATTCGATACGATCAAATGGACTGGACCATTATGATCCGAATGCCGGTATTGAGTCCGGGTGAGATCCGCTGCCGTGCTGCATGGTGGGCCGATGGATACCCTTATGCGGCAGGCGGCTGATGTCGTCGATCAGGCCATGACGGGTGTCAGCCTGGCGGTTTGAATCTGCGATGATGATCCCCTCGATTCACGAACACAGGCGACCCCCAATGTCGTTCAGAAAAGCCAAGCCTCCTCGCATATTGCGCCTTGCGGTGTTTGGCCGTATTGGCCATGCCGCTCACTTCGGCATAGCAGCCTATCGAGGCCAGAAGCGGATGACGCGCAGGGTTGCAGCCTGATGGAATTCTTTCGCGAGTTGCGCGGCGCTCTGGACGCACAGGCACTGCAACGGGCATTGACGGTCGACAGCCTGCCACAGCATTGTGCTGAGATCGACCGGGTGATCAGCGCAGCCGGCGAGCGTGGCGAGATCTATTGCCTGTGGGGCCAGTTCCGCGTGCACCGGGAGTGCATCAACGGTGGCGTACGGTTTTCGCTGCCCGGTTGCCCCAACGCGCTGGCCTGGACGGTAACCACCGGACTGCCCCCGCAGCCTGAGGCAACCGTGATTCATTGCACGATCAATCGTCGTGAGCACGAACCCGATTTTATCGAGTCGATCGATCTTTTCATGGATGCGCTGGTCGATGGCCTGGCGCATCAATCGGCGGCCAGTCAGCTGCCGACTGAGGAATGAGGCGCATGCTTGAGTACGTTTTCTTTCACCCCACACCGTTTGAAAAGTTCATCGAGTTCGCAAGAGAGAATGGCCTGAGTCCAGAGACGGTCCGTGACGATGAGAGCTACGAGGTTCATCTGCCGGAAGACATCGATGACGCCCTGAGTGAACGGATCGAGGAGCGTTATGGGGTGCTGATGGAATTGAACCAGGCTCTGTTCGAGAGCGAGCAGGGGGAGGGCTCCGACAACTATCATGCGGCCGGCGTGGTGGTAAACCTCAAAGATGGTACCGCGGTGTACGCGGATGTCGATCCGGGCGTGATGGCCCGCATCATGGGGGTGATCAGCGCCGAAGAGTTCGGTGACGTGGTCAACGCCATCGTCGATGCAGTCGAGGAGCCGGATACGCGCACCTTCTGTCAACGCATGCGCGACGATGAGCAGTAGTGCGGCAGAGGACCATGCACATAGGCGCGTTGTCGTGTGCCTGCGTGTGGCCAGCAAGTGGGGTTGCCGGAATTTGATCTGACAGGGACTGCCAGTCGACGCTCCGAGTAAAGCAGACGCTCGCAGCGTTCGATGATGCGGCAGAAAGCGGCCAACGGACTAAACCGCTACCGCGGTAGCGGTTAAGTCCGTTGGCCAACTCCGGTCATTGACGAGTCGTACAGCAACCGGTAGCTGCATGCGCATTGCGGTCATTCCCCGGCAGGGTCGCCGAGTGTCAGATCGCTTTACACTCAACCCAGGGCTAATGGCCGGAGACAACACACTGCTGCCGGTCGGCTCTCACCCAGCGAACGGCAGGTCCGTGCATTGCGGACGTGAGCTCAGCAGGGCCGTTCGCCTGCGGCCCGTCACGTCAGGGAAAGGGTATTCTCGCGGTGCGTCGGGAAAGTCCCGTTCAGTCGGTTCAGGATCTCGACGGCAAAACGTTCGCCTTCCTCTCGCCCAACGCATTCGCCGCTTCGCTGCACATGCGTGCCCTGCTGACGGAACGTGAGCATATCGACCCCGTTCCCGTATATGTCGAAACTCATGACAACGTCTGCCGCATATCGCCGGTAACGAGTTATTGCATCAAATCGGTATACTTTTATAGGAAAATGTTCGCACGCGTGACACTCTGTATACCTTCGGCGCTTGCGCGGCCAATGTTCGTGGTTAAAGCTGGCCTATGCCAAATTGTCCCCACTGCAACAAGGAGATTAGCGCCGGGACGCTGAGTGCGCAGTTCTCCGCCAAGCCATACCGGCAATGCCCCTTCTGTGGGGGACGGTTCACTGTCGATGAGAGGACCCGCCGACGCCAGGGTGTCGCAGCCCTGCTCGCCGTCGTCTCGTTCGGCCTGACCCTGGCGATGCTCTTCGAGGGGGTCCGCTGGCTGCCGCTGGCCTCGCTCTGCTATTGCGCACTAGCCCTAGTCATCGATATGACCGAGCGGGGGAGCCGGTTCCTACCGCTCGAATAACAGCCTGATAGCCCGACCGCTTCGGACCACAGCCACGTGAATCGCAAGAAGCGTAAAAACGGGACGGAAAGATGAATCTTTCGGCTTCCGGTTGCTGCCGCATTCTACGAGGTGATTCGGAACCTTCGGTGCATGGTGCCTTGCCCGTCTTGGCATTGCCACGCCCCGACCTATGCCGTTTCTTGATCAAACCCTTTCGGCGCCAGGTCCCACTATCAGGAACAAATGCCTCCATCCCCTTTTTCCCAGATTGTGTCGCCGACGGCCCCTTTCAGACGCACAGCTGAATGCGTGCAACCAGCCATGACCTGCCGGTCGCTAAGTGTCTGCCGACCGGCAGCTCCATGCGCACAAGAGACATTGAAGAATCAAGTCGGTTCGGTGTCGAATCGGTTCACTCGCGGATGACTGAGAACGGCAGAAGACCCACTGCCGCCAAAATGGCATCCCTCCGGAAAGTCACGTTTCTGACCTAGAAACCGATAATGACGGCTCAGGCCTGAACGTAGAATCTGCGAGCCGCCTACACTTACTGAATAGGGTCAGGGGTGGCTAGTGGGCCATGCGGTTAATTCTGTAACTTATTGACGATCAATCATTGCGATCACGCCGGAATATACGCTCGGTTTGAGTTGCGCCAGCACCGATTCATTACATTACTTTCCACTTGGCCCACTAGATTCGTATGAGAAAGGTAATTCGAACAATCATCATTGGATGTGCCTTCAGTTTAGCGTCTCAGGCGACTGGCACTATGGATTCCCGCGACGGCAGCCACTTCCTAGAATCCGACTCTTGCCACAGCCATCTCCACGCACTGGTTGCTCACTTGGAGGAGACGGCGAAGCTGGAAGGTAGGAGGCTCGCCATCAAGTGGCAACGCGATGGCTCGGTAATCGTCCATTGTTTCGATTTCTCCCAGTACATATGGTGTCAAGATGGAGAGTTACACATTGAATTCGCTGACCCGGTGCTCGAAGGCCCAGGGAATTGAACAGGCGCATCCAGTCAATGTCTCTTCCGTGTTGGTTGCGACCTCTTGCGCCAAATGCTGTCCGATGCAGTCGGAATTGCATGCGCAGCAATCCGCGGCTAACAGTCGTACTTCAGGTATTCGAAGCGTGGGTCGTCGGGCGTACCTTCGAGTGCGCTGTTGATGAGCAGGCCGGGCTGCCACATGACGACCTCTTCGATCTTTCTTGCCAGTTCAAAATCTTTTGCCGTCACGCCATTGGCTGAATGCGTGGACAGTTTTACGATGAGCAAGGCGTAGGAGACGGCGAGATCCGGATGATGGAAGGCCGCCTCTGCCAGGTGCCCGACGGTATTGACCACCATCAGTGTCGCCTTCCAGCCGCTGGTCTTGTACTTGCGGCGAATCCAGCCCTTCTCCAGGTACCAGTCGGGTAGTTCCTGTTGCAGCCGTGCCTTGATCTCTTCGTCGGAGTAGGTCTCGTCGTTGGGCTTGTCGGACCATTGGGTCATTGCTGCGTCCTCAATTCTGTTTTGTTGTGGAACTCCGGCCTGGTAAGGCTTGCAGGGCACTTACGATCGACCCACCTGCCTGAGGTTGATTTGCTGGCGTGGTTGCTGTCAGCTTTCATGCTGCCGCAGGTACATTCCCGCAGCAACGCCGGCCTTTGCGACCCGATCGGTCTCAGAAGCGGCTGATCAGCGAGATCCCGACGACATGCTGGCTGTAGCTCGGGTTGTCTCCGTCCAGGAACAGCACCTCGGGGATGCTGTCGACACCCAGCTTGTCGGTAGACCAGTCGTCGGCATCGAATTGCTCGTACTGGTAGCTGAACTTGATGCGGGTGTTTTTTCTCAGCTTGTAGTTCGCATGCAGTTCGAGTGTATGCAGTCGTGATTTCAGGTCGGGGAACTGGCTGAGCGGCGGCAGGGCATTGCTGCTGCGCATCCGGGTCTCGCCGGTGGAGCGGCTCATCACGTAATCGGCGCCGAACTCGAGGCGGCTGTCCTTCTGCCAGCGGAATCCGACCCCGAGACTGTCGACGGTATCTTCGTTGTCGACGTACCAGTCCGGGGGGTCAGTGGGGTCCTGGCTGCCAGTCTGGCTGGATTCGTAGCGCTCCCGTCCAAGGTAGGCATGGGCGGAAAGATCCTGGCCCAACTGGTAGGCCGCGTCGATTGTTACACCGGCATGGCTCGCCTCGTTGAGTCCGACCCGGGTCGCGTCATAGTCATCGTCGCTGAAATCGATATTGGCACCGAGCGACAGGCGATTGGTCGGCTGATAGGACAGGTCGATGCCCGCAGAAAGCCTGTCCCTGTCCGAGATATGATACTTGCGCAGCAAGGGGTTTTCACCGCTCACCGGCTCGTAGTTGCTGCCCTCTCGGGATGCCGCGCCGCCGCGCAGGGCGATCTGCACGTTGTCCAGGGGCTTTAGCCGCAACTTGAGTTTGCCACTGTCTTCGGTGGTTTTTTCCACCTCCGAGGGCGAGCGCTTCACGGTTTCGCGCTGCAGTTCGCCGCTGAGTCGGGCCATCCGGTTGAAGCGATAGCCGGCGTCCAGTCGCATGGTGCGCTTGTCGTAGCTGTAGGGCTTGTTGGTGTTGGTGTCCGGTGAGTTGGTCGCGACACCGAAGCTGTCGTTGACGAAGGTGGTGAAGGTATCTTGCGGCGTATTGTTGTCACGCCTCTGCAGGCGGTAGCTGGCCTTGAGATTGAGGCCGCGAACCGGGCGGGACGACAGTGCCAGCAGGCCGTTGTAGACCAGCACTTCGCCCTCGAGCGAATCTCTGGGCAATGGCTGGGGGGTCAGAACCGGATTGACGGTATCGGGCTGAAATTTCTGATCCTGCAGCATCGCGCCGACCGACAGCACGCCGGTGAGGCGGGATTTTTTGCCGAGGTTCCGGCCACCCGAGAGGCTGAGTTGATGAAACTGGTTGTCCGGCGGCAGGGCGATGGCGCCTGCTGTCCCTCTCGGGCCCGTGTCGTCGAAGGGGTTTTCCCAGAACAGGGCCTCGAGGTTGTTGTAGAAAAACGAGCTTTCGTAGGCCAGGTTGAGTTGCGTGCCGCCCGACAGGTAACCGAGCGACGCCTTGAGTGTATTGGTGGTGTAGTCGACCGGCGTCGGCAACATCGCTGCGCGCGCGGTGCCGGGGGAGTTGCCGATGACGCCGGCCCGCTGCTCGATCCCCTGTTTGGTCTCTGTCTGGTAGCCCAGGGTGACGGTCCAGTTGTTGTCGACCGAGTAAATCGAGGTGCCAACGCCGAGACGTTTGCGCATCGTACCGATCTCGACCTCCGACAGGTTGCTGGCGATCTCGGTCATGTCGGCGGTGCTGTCCCCATCGACCCAGCCCGCCGGCAGGGCAAGACTGTTGTTGCCAACGTCCTCAAAGATCGTCTTGCCGACAAAGTCGTTGAATGGGATCTGGCGGTAATCGACGTAGGCGTCGTAGCTGCCCTGCGATCCCCAGTTGATCTCCAACTCGCGCGAATCAAGCCCCAGGTCGAGCCCTTTGATCCGGGCATAACCGCGCTGCCCGTCGCTGCTTTTCAGCGTGAGATTGCCCACCCATTCCGCGCCGCTCTCGCCGAGCCCGGTGTAACGGCCGAAACGCGTTGCATCGTCGCTGACGTACAGGGCGCCGATTTCGAGTTCACCGTCTGTGTCGAAATCCGAGATCATCGGCTCGAACAGGGGATAGCCCTGCGTGGCGAAGGTCAGGAAGACCGTGCTGCGGTCGAAATCGTTTGAGCCGCTGGCCAGGCCGACGTCGTTGGAGTCGCGGGCGGTGTGCCGCACGCCGGTCAGGATATAGGCATTGCGCGCGACAAAATACTTGATCCCCGCCTCGACCGAATAGGTGTCGTCCTCTCGGCCGGTCTGCAGATAATCGGCGATCGCATAGCGGAAGCTCAGGTGCGGCGTCAGGCGTGGCGTGACGCGGTGTTCGAGTCTGCCGGACAATGAGGTTGACAGGTAACCCGGGCTGCCGGCCAGCGTTGTTTCGTTCAGCGAACGTTGCAGCCTGGCAGTAAGCTTGGTGGATTTTCCCGGTGCCAGGGTCAGGCGCCCGCCGAAATCCACTTTCTGTACATCATCGAAACGGCTGTCATCGTAGGACTGGCCCATGATGCCGATATAGCCCTCGGCCTTGTTGCCGCCACCCAGGTCGCTCTTCAGGCCGACTGCCGCGCGGTATCCGTCAGAATCACGACGAAAACCGTTCTGGTCCTGCTCGAGGTCATAGGCCCGTTTATCGTAGAGCGCCTGCACAAACACGCTGTTCATGTCATCGAGCTCGCGGGTTGCCCGCAGTCCTAAACCGAACAGTTCGCGGTCGCGGTCATCGTTGACCAGCGCGGTCGCGCCCGAGCCGACATTTTGGAAATCAAGTGCCTCATAGGTGCCGCCAAGGCGGTAGGTCACATCATTGATGCTGATTTTGCTGCCGGCGTGCGCACTGAGCGTGCGGTAGGTGGTCGGATTAGGGCCCGCGATATTCGCGTCCGGCGAATCCCGGCCTTCGTGTTCGAAGCTGAATCCTATCCCGCCAAAGATCTCGCTGCTGCCATTCAACGCATAGCTGCCTTCCGCATTGGCCCAGTAGTCGAGATAGTTTTCGGCGTCGTAGTCCAGGTAGCGCCCGGCGTCCGCACCGGCATTGAACCGGAGGCTGTGCTCAGCCCAGGTGGAATCCACCTTGATGCGCGGTGAGACCAAGGTAATCCAGTCCGACAGGGTATCGGTGTCGGTCGCAAAGACGTTGGTTTCATACTGTTGGGTAACGGAAACAGAGGGTCGGATACGAAAGTGGTCCGTGTGATAACCGGCTTTCTTTTTGCTGGGGGTTGTCGTTGCGTCGGTTTCTGCCGGTGGTTCGTCCACCGGCGTGGCGGCGAGGACGGCATGCGGAATCAGGTACGCGGTCGCCATCGCGATCACCGCGAGGCGTGATTTTGGACTCTTCAACGTTCTCCCCTTTGGCGACATCGCGAAAGACGGCCGGACCTTTCCGCCCGCGCCTTTCGCCTACCGCAAGCCAGCTTTGAATTGTTTGCAATGACACAGCTGGTGTGAACATTACTTTAAGTACTCTCCCACACAACCCATGCTATGTGCTTGAGCTGCATCAGGATACTGTCGCATTTCAGCGACGATTACAAAGCCCCTGCCCGGTGGCTCCGGTGCGAACTGTTACCAATTGTTGCAAATGGGTTGCCGGGCATTGTACCTGTCCGCCAGTCCCTCTATGGTGGTAGTGCAACAGATCGTCAACGACAGGGTTCTGTCGGTCGCCGCTGTTACTCATGTTGCGATGAGACGGAGATAGACCCCGAGGGAAGGGAGCTGGTTCGATGAAGCGTTGCTTGTTGGCCTTGCTGGTTTTTACTGTGGGGTGTCCATTGACCGGTACCGCAGATCAACCGGTGCCCCGGGCGCCTGTGCCGATCGAAGACCATCTGGCGATCGAGGGACCGTTTGAAGATGGTGCCGACGTCACTGACACCTGTCTCGAGTGTCACGAAGCGTCTGCAAACGATTTCATGCAGACATCTCACTGGACATGGTCGGCGCGGCAGGAGGTATTCGGCCGCGGCTGGATGGATACCGGGAAGCGACATGCGCTGAACAACTTCTGTTACGGCGTTGCGTCCAATCTGAGCATGTGTACCGAGTGCCACGCAGGGTATGGCTGGAAGGACGATACCTTCGATTTTGATGATCCGTCGAACATCGATTGTCTGGTCTGTCACGATACGACCGGCACCTATCATCGCCTGGCCGGCGATGGAGGGGTCGCTGACCCGGCGACCGATTTTGAGCATGTGGCGCGCAATGCAGGTACCCCGCAGCGTGCCAATTGCGGGGTCTGCCATTTCTATTCGGGCAGTGGCCATGCGGTCAAGCACGGTGACCTGGAAGGGACGCTGCTGGATGCGAGTACGGCGATCGACGTGCATATGGCCAGACAGGGCTTGGACTTTCCCTGTCAGAAATGCCATGTGACGGAGCAACATCTGATCAGCGGAACGGCAATGGCCGCCTCGCCGGCGGGTGAGGAACGGGTGGCCTGCGAGGATTGCCATACGACACCCCTGCACGACAAGGCGCTGCTTGACAGGCACAGCCGCACGGTCGCCTGCCAGACCTGTCATATCCCGCTGTTCGCCCGGGGAGAGGCGACAAAAATGTTCTGGGACTGGTCGGCTGCGGGGAAAAAAACTGAGTCGGAATACGGCCCCGACGGGCTCCCTGTCTACGTGCCCTACAAGGGGCGATTCAAATGGGGGAGGGACATTGTCCCCGAGTACGCCTGGTTCAATGGTCTGGCTGGTGTGCACGCCTGGGGCGACAGGATCGATCCATCAGTGGAAGTGCGGCTGAACTGGCCCGTTGGTAGCAAGAAGGACCCGGGCGCGAAGATTTTCCCTTTCAAGGTGCACCGTGGCCGGCAGATCTACGACAGCGTACACCGCTACCTGATCAACCCGATGCTGGTTGGTGACGAGGGATTCGCGCACAGCAAGGATTGGGATGCTGCCGCGCGACTGGGCATGAGCGCCAGAGGGCTGGACTACAGTGGAAAGTACGATTTCGCGGATACAATGATGTACCTGAAAATCAATCACATGGTGGCGCCGGCTGGTGCGGCGCTTGGCTGTCGTGATTGCCATGGGCGCGATGTGAAACGCATGGATTGGGCTGGCCTTGGATACCAGGGTGACCCTCTCTATGTAACGGGGCAGTCGCGACATCCTGTAAACCGGTAGAATCTGCCGACGGATTGAATCGGCCCTGATCGATCGGGCTCGATAGCATGCATGGGGAGTGGTTGGATTTGAAGCAATTAGTGATAGGCGTTTTCGCGTTGTTCTGGTTCTCGGGTCATGTGGCGCTGGCTGAAAGTCACGACGCCGCACCCACCCCCGGCGGTGACAGAATGCGTCTTGAGGTCTGCATCGGCTGCCATCAGCCGCAATACGACGCGGTTCGCTCCACCGCGCACTGGATGCGTGGCGACCCTCGAACGCCTGCCAGTGTGCACGAGTGTTCGACCTGTCATGGGGAACTGGAAGAGCACGTACTCGGCGCCGGCAAATCAAATTCCGACGACATGAAAACCTATAAGGCCGCCAGTCTGTTGAGCGTGCCTGAGCAGAACGCGGTGTGCATGGGATGTCACAAGGATTCCCGTCTGCTGCATTGGCAGGGAGGGGCACATGCCGCCGATGATGTCGGTTGTGTTGGCTGCCACCGGATTCACCAGGAAGACCGGGTGCGCTCCCGCCAGACCGAAAAGGAGGTCTGTTTTGCGTGTCATACCGATCAACGCTCGCAATCGCACAGGCCTTACGGTCATCCGCTGCGTGAGGGCAAAGTGACCTGCAGTGACTGCCACAATGCACACGGTGGTCCCGGTGACGCGGATCTCAAGACCTTCGGCGTGAACGAAACCTGCTACAGCTGCCATGCGGAAAAGCGCGGTCCCTTCCTCTGGGAGCATGTCCCCGCCAGCGAGGACTGTCTGCTCTGTCATACCGCACATGGTTCGATCAACAAGGACATGCTGGCGCGTCGCCAGCCGCACTTGTGCCAGTCTTGCCATGAGCCGACCGGTATTGCCGCGAACCCGTTGGGGCCACATGCCCAGCATTCGCGCCTGGCATTGAGTTTCCGCGAACCTGGCGCAGCGGACCAGGGGCCGGACCCCGCACCGGGAAGTCGCGGCATCTCGCGGCTGGTGATGGGGCAGGGATGCTCGAACTGTCACGTGACGGTACACGGGAGCAATCACCCGGCTGGCGCCAAACTGATGCGCTGACGCCGCGATTTATACGCAAAAAAAGGCGCCTTGCGGCGCCTTAATGCTCCTTGGGAGGTGCCGGCGGGTAGTGCTCAGCTACGCCCGCCACGTGAACTTCCACCACGCTGAGCACTGTCACTGCCACCGCGTTCAACATCATCGGTGGAGAAGCGGTTCACCGAGTCTGCGCCGGCGCCCATGCGCACGAAGTCGATGAACGCATCGTTGTCGTCGTCCATCGTATCGACCCGGGTGTTGTGAATGTCGTTCGGCATACTGGCCCAGCCCTCGCCCCACGGGCTGGGGTGATCGGCCTGGGCGGTAGCGGCGGCGATCAGGCCGAATACGAATACGAAAACAGAAATCTTGTGCTTGTTCATGTACGGGATAACTCCTGACGGTATGTTGGTTCAATAAAGTGTTTGGCGTACCCTGTCTCGACCGTTGCGAGTCGTTCCACGCCGTCGATGGTAAATTTAGCGTCCTGCTGTTTCTGGGGATTTCCCGCCCCCCTCCAAGTGTTTCGATCTGCTTCAAGTGTGGCTGTCGCTGAAACACTTGAAACAGTCTGTTTCTTGCCTGTCGCGGCTGCCGCATATACTGAAATTGAGTGGATGGATAGATGAAAGATCCACGTAAGGGGGCCCTGGGAATAGGGCCTCTGTGGGTGATTCAGGACGCAGGGATGCGGTGAACTGGGAGGTATTAGTCATGAAAACACAGCGCCACAGTCTAAGGATGACGGCACTGGCCGCAGCGATTGTTGTGGCAGTGGGTGGCGTGTCGATGCAAAACGATATCGTGAGCATCGATGCGGCGTTATCTACATTCATCTCCAGCGCCTATGCCGGTGACGACGGCTCCGACGGTGGGGGAAGCGGAGGTCATAAGGGCTCGATGGGTTCCAAGCAGGGCGGCCAGGGCGGCCGCGGAGCCGGTGGGCAGGGCCACAAGGGCGGCAAGTCGGTAGCCGACGTGCTGTCGGATGATGGCGAGGAAGAAGACTCGGATCGGCCGGATTGGGCCCAGAGTCCGGGTAAGGAAGACAAGCCGGGTCGCGGCAGTGCAGGTTCCAGCACCAAGAAAGGTGGTGACTATGGTGACCTGTTCGTTATTCTGCGCAACGATGACGGTACCCCGGTTACCGTCGGGAACGAGGTTTACATCCTGCTGTCGGACGGTACGTTCGTACTGACCGAG
>CAVRBK010000121.1:0-10600 GCA_963719025.1 uncultured Gammaproteobacteria bacterium
CCTTACCGTCACCGTCAGCGGCGCCAACGACGCCCCGCAGATTTCGCTGGGCGGTGGCGACAGTGCGAGCGCCAGCCTGATGGCGGACGGGGCCGGGCTCAGCGCGACCGGCAACCTGACGGCGAGCGACGTCGATACCACCAACACGGTGAGCGTCGCGGTCAGCAGTGTTGCGGCAAGCGGCACCACCACCGGCCTGGGTTCGGATAATGCCGCCCTGCTGGCGATGTTGGCGGTCAGTCCCGGTGCCGTGCTCGATAACAGCGAGACCGGCGACGGTTTTGCCTGGGCGTTTGATTCCGCCAGCGAGACCTTCCCCTACCTGGCTGCGGGGCAGACCCTGACCCTGACCTATACGGTTACCGCGACCGATTCCGCCGGTGCGACCGGTACCCGCGATGTGGTGATAGCGATCGCCGGCAGCAATGTCGCGCCGACCGTGAGCGCAACCGCAGCGGCGGCGATAGGCGAGGCGCCTGATGCTGCTGCGCAGAGCCTGTCGGACAGCGGCACCGTGAGCTTCGACGACGCCAATGTCAGTGACCTGGTCGATATCAGTTCGAGCTACAACAACGATGCCGTCTGGAGCGGCGGGTCGCTCAGTGCAGGCCAGGTGGCGGCACTGACCAGTGGGACCTTCAGCGCCGCCGTGACCGACGCGTCGGTGCCGGACAGCACGGGCTGGACCTACAGCACGGCGGGCATCGATCTTGATTTTCTTGCCGGCGGTGAGACCGTCACCTTCAGTTTCACGGTAACGGCAACCGACGACAACGGCCTCAGTGATACCGACACGGTTGCGTTCACGATCAGCGGCAGCAACGACGGGCCAACGCTGGGCGCGATCGTGGCCGGCAGCATCGTCGAGGATGCCCTTTCCGCTGACACCAGCGACGCGGGACTCAGTGGCAGCCTGTCGAGCAACGATGATGACGCGAACGATACGCTGGTCCATGGCATCAGCGGTGGTACGGCAGGTCCTGCTGCGAACGAGGTCAGCCTTGCCGGTGATTACGGCACCCTGGTCGTCAACACGGTGACCGGGGCGTACCGATTCGAGAAGGATGCCGACGCGATAGAGGCGCTTGCAGCGGGTGATACCGATACCGACAGCTTCACCGTCACCCTGACGGATGGCAACAGTGTGCCCGTCAGTCGGGTCTACAGCGTGGATGTCAGTGGCGGTAACGACGCCCCGCTGATCAGCGTCGACGTCGGTGATGCCGATGGCGCGCTCTTGACCTCCGGTCATTCGGCACTGCTCAGCAGCGGAACCCTGACGGCATCTGACGTCGATACCAGCGATACCGTTTCGTTGACGGTCAGCGGGGTCGTGGCCAGCGGGGTGACGACCGGCCTGTTGTCCGACAATGCGGCCCTGCTCGGCATGCTGGATGTCAGCCCGGCGGCCGTGCTCGACAGCAGCGAGAGCAGCGATGGTTTCGCCTGGAGCTTCGATTCGGGTGTCGAGATATTCAGACATCTTGCGGCCGGCGATACCCTGGTGCTGACCTATACCCTGACCGCCACGGATTCAGAGGGTGCGACCGGAACCCGCGAGGTGACGATCACGATCGCGGGTGGCAACGAGCTGTTGGGTTTCGATCCGGCCGAGTTTGCCGACAATGGCCCAAGCTACCGCACGTCGGGTGAGCCGGGTGAGGGTGATCCTGACTCGCCGGAGCGGTCGGCGACAGGTGCCGGCGGGTATTTCCACGAGGACGACTGGATCCATGATGAACGTGCCTGGGAGAAGATCACCGGAGAGTCGTCTTATCCGGACAAGGTTGATTTCGTCATCAACAAGGGCGTGCCGGACCAGGTATTCAGCAATGCCCAGGCGACCTTTACCTTCGTGTTGCCGATCGATGCCTTCCGTCATACCGATCCCGATGCCCACATCATGGTGACCGCGACCCTGCTCGATGGCAACGCGCTGCCGCCCTGGCTGGTGTTCGACTCGCTCGAGGGTCGCTTCGTCGGCATTCCGCCGAACGGTTTCAGCGGTGAACTGATCATCAAGATCATCGCGCGTGACGAAGTTGGCCGCCAGGTCGAGACCCTGTTCCGTCTGCAGGTCGCCGACCTCGATGGCCGGGCCAACCTCGAGGCGCGGGCCGGGCTGAGCGAGCAACTGGCGGTGGCGGGTATCGGGCGCCAGATGCCGGGCATCGCACCGGCAGAACGCACGGCCAGCCGTGACGACAGCGCCGTTGACCCGGTCGACAAGGCCGTCGCGCTGGCGGCGCCAGATGGTCGTTGATCAGGCGACCAGGCCGCTGGCGGCGAGCGTGCTGCTGAGCCTTATCAAACGGGCCCAGCAGGCGGCGAGCCGTGCAGAGCTGCAATATGCCGCGGTCAATGAAACACACCAGCTGGCACCTTACCGCCAGGCGGCCTTTTGGCTGAACGGCGAGGGGGTGGTGGCGCTCTCGGGTGTGGTCAGCCCGGAGGCGAACGCACCCTATACCCGTTACCTCGACCAGCTGTCGCGCCGTCTGTTTGACGGCCCCGGCGGGCCGCAGGCACGGGTCGTGCGGTCGGCCGATCTCAGTGCCGAGCAGCAGGCGCAATGGGGTGAATGGCTGCCCGAGCAGGGGCTCCTGGTCGGTCTTCCGGCGGGCGGCGATTTTCGCGGTGGCCTGCTGCTGCTGGCACGCGATGAACCCTGGACGCCCGGCGAGGTCGCTGCCCTGCAGGACTGGGGAGAGACCCTTGCACACGCCATGGCGCGTTTTCGCCGGCGCTGGTTCGGTGCGCGACCGGACGCACAATGCCGGCGGTGCATCGGCTGTCCGGCGGCTGCTCGGCAGTCGCGTGCTCTGGGGTCTGGTGCTGGTGTCACTGCTGATGCTGTTGCCGGTGCGCCTGACGGTTCTGGCGCCGGCGGAACTGGTGCCACGCGATCCCGCGGTGGTGCGCTCGCCGCTCGATGGTGTCGTCGAACGTGTACTGGTCGAGCCGAACGAGCGCGTGCTGGCCGGTCAGCCGCTGTTCGAGTTCGATCGTGTCGGGGTGCGCAACCGGCTGCAGATCGCCCGGCGGGCGCTCGAGGTCATCGATGCCGAGTACCGGCAGAAGGCACAACTGGCGCTGCTGCGCGAGGACGGCAAATCCGCGCTGGCCCTGCTGCAGGCGAAAAAAGCCGAACAGGAGGCCGAGATCGCCTAC
Source organism: uncultured Gammaproteobacteria bacterium (assembly GCA_963719025.1). Taxonomy (GTDB): domain Bacteria; phylum Pseudomonadota; class Gammaproteobacteria; order Chromatiales; family Chromatiaceae; genus Thiosocius. Next base: position 3,172 of record CAVRBK010000121.1, read on the forward strand.
CTGCAGATCGTCGAGGAGCGCGGCATGGTCGGTGCGCCGGTAGACGGGGTGGTGATGTTCGATGATCCGTCGGAATGGATCGGTCGGCCCACGGTGACCGGCGAACGCGTCATGCTGGTCGCCGATGAGCGCAAGGCCGAGGTGGAGGCATGGCTGTCGCTGGCCGATGCGATACCACTGGCGCCGGGCGCGCGGGTGGCGGTCTACCTCAACGCCGATCCGCTCACGCCGGTTGCCGCGACCCTGCGTTACATTGCCTACCAGGCCAGCGAACGGCCGGACGGCACCTTCGCCTACCGGGTCAGGGCCGCGCTCGATGCATTGCAGGCCGAACTGCGCATCGGGCTCAAGGGCACGGCCAAACTCGAAGGGGAATCGGTGACCCTGGCCTACTGGCTGCTGCGCCGACCACTGGCCGCGGCACGCGCCTGGCTGGGGGTCTGACGTGCTGCCGGCGCTGCGTGAGGAACTGGCGCTTTTCCCATCGGCAAATTCTGCCGATGGCTCGCCGAACTGGTCCCTGCACGACCCGGTACGCAACCTGTTCTTTCGTATCGACTGGCTGGCATTCGAGATCCTGTCACGCTGGCATCTGGACGAGCCCGAGGCCATCCTCAGCGAGATCGCCGAACGGACCGCCATCGAGCCGGAGCCCGACGACATCGCCGCCATTGTCGAATTCCTGGCAAACAACCAGCTGCTGCAACAGCACAGCCGCGAGGGCTCTGCGGCGCTGGGCGAGATGTCGGCACGCGCGCAACTTGGCTGGTGGCGCTGGCTGCTGCATCACTACCTGTTCTTTCGTGTCCCGCTGTGGAATCCGGACGGGTTCCTGAATCGCTGGGCGCCGCGGGCGGGTTTTTTCTATTCGCGCCACTTCCTGGTGTTGACCCTGCTCGCCCTGGTCGCCGGCCTGGTGCTGGTCTCGCGGCAATGGGATACCTTTGTGGTTACCCTGGTCGATACCTTTTCGCTTTCGACCCTGCTCGGTTTTGCCGTGACCCTGGCGCTGGTCAAGTTCGTCCACGAACTCGGGCATGCGTTCACCGCCAAGCGCATGGGCTGTCATGTGCCGACGATCGGGGTGGCCTTCCTGGTATTGCTGCCGCTGGCCTATACCGATGTGAATGACAGCTGGAAGCTGCCGCGCCGCCGTCAGCGGCTCGCGGTGGGCGGGGCCGGCATCCTGGTCGAACTGGCGATCGCGGCATGGGCGACCCTGGCCTGGGCACTGCTTCCGGACGGCATGGCACGCGATGCCGCGTTTCTGCTGGCCTCCACCACCTGGATCTCGACGCTGCTGATCAATGCCTCGCCGTTCCTGCGCTTCGATGGCTATTTTCTGTTGATGGACTGGCTGGAGATGCCGAACCTGCATCAGCGTGCCTTCGCACTGGGGCGCTGGCAGTTGCGCAAGGCGCTGTTTGCGATCGGCGACGACCCGCCCGAGGCGCTGAGCCGACGGCGGCATGCCGGTATCGTGGGTTTCGCCTACCTGGTCTGGGTCTATCGGGCGATCGTGTTCGCCGGCATCGCCGTGGTGGTCTATCACGTCTTTCCCAAACCCCTGGGGCCGTTTCTCGCCGCGGTCGAGGTGGCGTGGTTCCTGTTCATGCCACTCTGGCGCGAGATAGCCAACTGGCCCGGCCTGGCCTTCGGCGGCCTGCTGCGGCGCGGCGGCCTGCGTTGGCTGATCCTGTTTTCCATGGTGCTGGCGCTGTTGCTGCTGCCCTGGGATCAGCGCATCGGCGCACAGGGCATCCTCAAGCCGGTGTCCTACTTCAATGTGGTCTCGCCCGGTGGCTCGCGTATCGTTGCGCTGCAGCTGGATGCCGCCCGGGTGGCGCCGCAGCAGTTGGTTGCACGCCTCGAGGCGGCCGAGTTGCAGGCCCGTCAGCAGCAGGCCAGCCTGCGCACCGAGGCGCAGCGCTGGCAGGCCGTGGCGGCGTCACTCGACCCCGGGCAGCAGCGCCAGCAGCCGCTGATCGCCGCCGACCGTGACCGTCTGCAGGCCGAGTTGACCAGCGTCGAGGACGAGATCCGGCGCTACGATCTGCCGAGCCCGCTGGCCGGACGGTTCTTCATGGCCGATCCGGACCTGCGCCGCGGTGACTGGGTGGGTGCGAACGAGCCGATCGGCGTATTGGTGGACCCGACCGTCTGGCAGGTGGAAACCTATCTGACCGAACTGGCCTTGGCGCGCATCCGCTTGGGTGACAGCGCGCGTTTCTACGCCGAGACGCCGGGATTGCCGGTGCTCGACCTCAGGGTCCGGCACATCGACCGTGACGCCACCCATGTGTTGCGTGAACCGATGTTGTCGTCGCTGCACGGTGGGCAGTTGGTCGTGCGCGACGGCAGGGAGGGGCCGGTGCCGGAAACGGCGCATTACCGGGTCATCCTCGCGGTATCCGCGCCTTATGTCCCCGAGGTGCCGCAGGTGATGCGTGGACAGGTGGTTGTATTCGGCGAGGCGCGTAGCCTGGCGACTGATTTCGTGCGTTCAGTGGCCGCTGTGGTGGTGCGCGAAGCCGGGTTCTGATCGACGCTGTTTCCAGCTGTCGGCGACGGCTGCCGGGGGGGTGCCCCTGCAGGGATTGCGCGAGAATGCCCTGTACCGCCGATGACGTATTCAGGCAGTATTGGGCGGGCACACGCCGTCTATCACCTCCGTCGTCGGGAAGCAGACCATCATGAAACTACCGCGCAACAAGACCAAGCTCGTCTGTACCATCGGGCCGGCGTCAGACAGCTCGGCCGTCATGCAGGGCATGCTGCGCGCCGGCATGAATGTGGCCCGCTTGAACTTTTCGCATGGCGATTTCGAGTCGCATGCACAGAGCATCGCACGCCTGCGCGAGGCATCGGAGGCGACTGGGTTGCGCCTCGCGATCATGGCGGATCTGCCAGGCGTCAAGATCCGCATCGGCGAGTTGGCCGAGGAGCGCGTCGAGCTGCTGAATGGCGACCAGGTGTCGTTGACCGTCGACGATATCGTCGGCGACAAAAACCGCTTCTCAGTCAATTTCGACAAACTGCCGCAGGCCGTGAAGCCGGAAGACAAGCTGTTCCTGAATGACGGCCTGATCTCGCTCAAGGTGCTCAGCGTGAGCGGCAACGATGTGCACTGCGAGGTGCGTTCCGGTGGCGAACTGCTGTCACGCAAGGGGCTCGACCTGCCGGGGATCGACCTGGGTGTCAGCGCCTTCACCGAGCGTGATCGCGAGTGCCTGCACTTTGCCCTGGAACACGGTGTCGACGCGATCAGCCAGTCGTTCGTTTCGAGCGCGGCCGACGTACTGGCGGTCAAACAGGCGGCGAAGGAGATGGGCTACACACCTTTCGTGATTGCCAAGATCGAGCGCGCCCGCGCAATCGACAACCTCGACGCGATCCTCGATGTGGCGGATGGCCTGATGGTGGCGCGCGGCGACCTCGGGGTCGAGCTACCCATCTCGGGGATGGCGGTGGTGCAGAAGAACCTGATGCGGGCGGCCAACCGGATCGGCAAGCCGGTGATCACCGCGACCCAGATGCTCGAATCCATGATAGAACACCGTCGGCCGACGCGCGCCGAGGCCACCGACGTCGCCAACGCGATCCTCGATGGCACCGACGCGGTGATGCTGTCGGCAGAGTCGGCGATGGGGCGTTATCCGGTCGAGGCGGTATCGATGTTGGCAGAGATCGCGGCGGCCACCGAGCCGCACCGCGAACGGGCGCTGTTCGATGCGCGTCAGCCCGAGAAACCATCGTTGTCCGGCCTGATTGCCCGCAGCGTCTACAACGCGGTGCAGGCACTCTCACCGGTCGCCGTGGTGGTGCCGACGCGTTCGGGATCGATGCCGCGCAATGTCACCCGGTTTCGTCTGCCGACCTGGATCACGGCGTTCAGCAAAGAGGTTTCGACCTGCCAGGCACTGCAGTTTTCCTATGGTGTTTTCCCGGTGCAGGTCGAATCCGACCAGGCCGACTGGACACCGTTTCGTCAGGCGCTGGATGCGCGAGCAGGGTGTGACCGCGGGCATCGCCGTGCTCACGCAGGGGCCTTCGGAAGACTACCCCTGCGGCAACCATCGCATGGAGATCGTGGATCTGAGCCTGTAAGCGGGGTTGGGTGCCTGAATCCCTGTACGGGGCGCCAGCTTGGTAGCCGGCCTTGATGCCGTCAGCGCGCGGACTGCTTGGCCTGTTTCTGCTGGTACATCAGCCGATCGGCCTCGCGCATCAGGTCGCCGACAACGGCGTGTCTGTCCGGATCGAAGGCGACCATGCCGATACTGTAACGGATCTCGCAACCGGCCCGCACGTTCCGGTTGTAGGCCTGAGCGGCCTTCTGCAGACGCCGCCGCATCTCGTCGAGGGCATCCGGCAGGGTGTTGGTGACCAGGATGGCGAATTCGTCACCGCCGATCCGTCCCAGCACGTCGGAGTCCCTGAAGGTATCCTTCATCATGTCGGCAAAGCCGCGCAACGCGGTGTCGCCTTCGGCATGCCCGAAGCGGTCGTTGATCTGTTTGAAGTGGTCGAGGTCGACGTACATCAGCGATGACGGTCTGGACAGCCGCCGACACAGGCTCAGGGCGTGCGCGGAGAGGGCCTCGAAGCCGCGGCGGTTGCACAGCGTGGTGAGTTCGTCGATGGTCGCCAACTGCACCGCGGCGAGTTCCTGTTCGGCCATGCGGGCCAGGTCCTTGAGCAGGGCGATGTCGTCGGCATCCAGTTCGCGCGGCTTGTGGTCGATGATGCACAGGGTGCCCAGTGTGCTGCCGTTGCCCATGATCAGCGGACAGCCGGCATAGAAGCGGACAAAGGGCTCGCCGGTCACCAACGGGTTGTCGGCGAAACGCTCGTCGGCCTTGGCATCGGGAATCAGGAACACGTCGTTGCCGAGAATCGCATGACCGCAGAACGACACGTCACGTGGTGTCTCCGTTGCATCCAGGCCGTCGTGTGACTTGAACCACTGGCGTCGTTCGTCGACCAGGCTGACCAGGGCAATGGGAACGTCGAACAGTCTCCTGGCCAGTCGGGTCAGGCGGTCGAAACGCTCTTCCGGGGCCGTATCCAGGACGTTGAGCGAATGCAGCGTGCTCACGCGAAGCGCATCGTCGATGGGGATGCGGGGCTGGTTTCATGAACGCGATGAAGGATCCTGTTTGTCGAGCGGCTGCGGCGGGCGCGATTGGTATCTCGATTCCTGTCACGTTGCCGCGCCTGTACCTGTAACTGTTGATCGACAGCTGGCCCCCGGACTTTAGTATGCAAAGCCCCTCGATTAATCAGGGCCTTTGCCCTTACGCCCCAGCGACTGCCGCTATATCAGACGGCGTTGTGCGGAAAAGATTCGATGTCGTCTGACGATTGCGCGAACCGTTTTTCCACCACATCGGCTGGGGCCGGCTCGGCAAAAAAGAACCCCTGTCCCTGCTGGCAGCCCTTTGCAGCCAGGAAATCGGCCTGATCCCGGGTCTCTATGCCTTCGCCGCTGCGCTGCATAACAAAGCGCTCGGTCACCTCGAGTTCGAGATACCGCGGCGTGAGCCGACGGAGCTGCAGTATCTGTTCGATCAGGCCGGCGAGGCTGTGCTGTTGAACCTGGCTGCCGCTGATGGTCAGCGCGATACGGCCGAACGTCAGTCGGCGGTCGAGCCAGAGGTCAATCTCCCGGATCAGGCTGCTTTGCCTGGCAATGGGAATGCAGCGCGACGGATAAACCACGCCTTGTACCGGGTGGTGCCAACGGATCAGTGCCTCCATGCCAACAAGGCGGCCGCTGGCCTGCGATGCCGATGCGATTACACTGTAGACAGGGCCGTATCACGGCCGGTCAGCCACGGTTGCCAACCGCCGATGTGAGCGCCATGGACCATGAGATTCTTCAACAGCTCGAACAGCGCCTCGGTACGGTGCATGCACGACAGCGTCTCGGCATAGAGGCGGAGAGCGAACCCGCGGTATTCGGCCGCGGTTTAAATTTCTTCCACCCGGAGAACTGGTACTCGGTGCATGCGCTGATTGGCGCCACACTGAAGCTCTCCGGCCTGTACTGGCGTGGACGGCGCAATATTGCCTCGAGGAACTGAATGACTGCTCCTGGCCGAACTGAGACGTTCGCCTGGTTCGCGCTATAATTTCCGCTGATGACTCAATGGTCTTGCCTAGGTTTGGTGAACACCTTGGGGAAGTCCAAAGTGTTAACTATGTGTCCGGAATAAGGTGTAAACCATGTGACCGGTATACACCTTTCCTAAACATGGACTAGCTTCCGCAGCCGCGAAGCGCTTGTGCTATAGCTGCTGATGATCCCTTGAGTGAGAAGTCATGTTTGGACGTAACCATTGTGGCTAACAGAACTTCAATTTGAACGGTGCTGCCTGATTTCAAGGCGCGAAGCATATTGAAGAAGGTGTGCCTAACATGCTACTCGTCTGGAAAGACTGCGTTGCTGTAAATCAAGCCTGAAACTGACTCTTGCTTACCGCCGTCGATTCGGTATGTGATGACTGTCGCATCATAGCCATCCTCATTCATTAAATTCATAGAGAGGCTGTGTTGACAGTTACCATAATAGTGGGCATGTCACTTTCGCACGCAATTCCAAGCATACCTCCTAGGTCCGATTTTGTAAGGCTCATTACGGACGCCCGAGGCTTCAGGCGCCATGAACCACTTTCCATAGAAAACTACGTCGTCTGCAGAATAAGTCGTTAGCGGTAAAAGCAGTGATATCACGAATGTTAGTAAGATTTTCATAGTTTCGTCTCCATTCGTGGCACCGGTTTTTCCCACGAATGCTCAGGGATTTGCCGAACTTATGAAGCTAACTAATCCCTGCCTAGAAATATCGGCGAAGCATCGCAATATTCGTTCTCTATGCACCAAAAAGGCGCGAACCGTGACGTTAGTCACAGTTATAGAGGCTTCTGACTTTATGGATAAATGCCCCAATCAGATATCTGACCCTCATGGACGAGATTACCTTAACTGTTTGGGCGATCTGCCAGCAAAGACTTAACGAGGGGCTCTCGCCACATTTGGGTAACTGATTCACACCAGCAGCGGCATTATTGTTGCTGACTTCGCTACCCAACAGACAATCATGAATCTACGGAACACGGCACCTACTCAAACTCCACCTGACGAGATGGGCAGACCATTACGTCCACCGGGTGATAAGTTGGATTGACATAAAAAAGACCCCGCTTCGGCGGGGTCTTTTTTTCATGCAAATTGGAAACAGACAAATTATGAAAAACAACCGAGACAAGCTTATAGAACAAGCCAGTTAACAGTCGGTCGAGTGCAGTGAGGTGCATCCTCACTTTTCGACGCTAATACTGGATTTATTGTTTTACCCGCACCTATCCTCAATTGATTCTCTAATCGCGGCGGAGCAATACGTGTCTTGAAATCAGTAAATGTTACA
>CAVRBK010000122.1:0-9521 GCA_963719025.1 uncultured Gammaproteobacteria bacterium
CTGACCGCCGGCTGGCAACCGGAGGACGGCCGCACCCTGTTCGCGGTCGGCGACCCGATGCAATCGATCTACCGTTTCCGCGAGGCGGAGGTGGGGCGTTATCTCGCTGCGTGGGAGCGTGGTATCGGCGCCCTGTCACTGGCGCCGCTGCGCCTGCAGGTGAACTTTCGTTCGACCGCCGGGATCGTTGACTGGATCAACCGCAGTTTTCCCGCCATCCTGCCGCCGCGCGTCGATGTCGGTCGCGGCGCCGTACCCTATTCGGCCGCGATTGCCTTCGACCGTCAGCCCGATGCAGCCGCCGTGCAGGTTCATGCCTTTGCCAATCGCGACGATGCGGCCGAGGCCGGGACGGTGGTCCGGCTGGTACAGCAGGCGCTGACCGAGACCGCTGATGGCAACATCGCGATCCTGGCGCGTGCACGTTCGCACCTGCGCGAGATCGCCCAGGCCCTGCAGGACGCGGGCCTGGCCTTTCAGGCGGTGGACATCGATCCGCTGGTCTCCCGCCCGGTGGTGCGCGACCTGCAGGCCCTGCTGCGCGCCCTGCTGCATCCCGCCGACCGCCTGTCCTGGCTGACCGTGCTGCACGCCCCCTGGATCGGGCTCGACCTGCAGGACCTGCTGATCATCGCCGAGAATACGTCGCGAACCATCCCCGGGCGCCTGCGCGACGCGCAGCTGCGTGCAACACTGAGTGATGACGGCCGCCGCCGGGTCGAACGCCTGTTGAAGGTGATTGACCGGCAACTGCCGGCACGCGGCAGACGCCCGCTACGCCAATGGGTCGAACGCTGCTGGCTGATGCTCGGCGGCCTGGCCTGCGCCGGCAGCAGCGGCGAGACCGATGCCCAGGCCCTGCTGCAGCTGCTCGACCGGCATGCGCAGGCCGGTGGACTCAGCGACTTCGCCGAATTGTCGGCGGCAATCGACAGGCTGTACGCGGCACCCGACAGCTCGGCCGACGGGCGCATCCAGCTGATGACCATGCACAAGTCCAAGGGGCTGGAGTTCGATACGGTCATCCTGCCCGGGCTGGGCCGGCCGGCGCGTGGCGACAGCAGCGAGCTGCTGTACTGGCTCGAACGTGCCGCAGACGACGGACAGGTCGATCTACTGATGGCACCGATCAAGGCTGCAGAGCAGGATGCCGAGCCGATCGCCGATTATCTGCGTGAACTCGACAAGGACAAAAACCGCCTGGAGACCGCCCGCCTGCTGTATGTCGCCGCAACGCGTGCCAGGCGACGCCTTCACCTGCTGGGACACGTCAACGTCAACGATAAAGGCCAGGCCAGCCGGCCCACCTCGGGTTCATTGCTGGAGAAGCTGTGGCCCATGGTGGAAGACGCTTTCACCACCCTGCCCACGCCCCCGGCCAGCGACCCGACCCCACCGCTGCTGGCGACCCTGAAACGCCTGCCTGCCGACTGGCAACCCGCGCTCGGCGCGCTCAGCGGCGCAAGTGAACAGGGCGATAGCGCAACCGATAGCGGTACACCCATCGAGTTTTCCTGGGCCGGCGATACCGCGCGCCATGTCGGCACGCTGGTGCATCGCCAGCTCGAACGGATCGCCAATGACGGCATCGAGCACTGGCCGGCGCAGCGTGTCGATGAACTGGCCGCCGCGCTGCGCACCGGGCTGTCGAATCTCGGCGTGGATCACGACGAGCTCGACCGCGCCACCGACAAGGCACTGCGGGCGGTCCGCCAGACGCTCAGCGACGATACCGGGCGCTGGATACTCACGACGCACAGCGAGGCGCGTTGCGAATGGCCGCTGACCCTGCACGACGATGGACCACGGCACTTCGTGATCGACCGGACCTTCGTCGATGAACAGGGCCTGCGCTGGATCGTCGACTACAAGACGGGCGAGCACCTGGAGGGTGACGCCGGCGTTTTTCTCGACCAGGAACAGGAACGCTATCGCGCACAGCTCGAGACCTATGGCCGTCTGGTCAGCCAACTCGAGGCACGGCCGATTCGTCTGGCCCTGTACTTCCCCCTGTTCGCCGACTGGCGGGTATGGGACTACGAACCATGACGGGCCTCCCATCCCCGCACTGGGCAGGATTTTCGGCGGCCTGGATTCCTGAGCGCGACCCGGGCTAGGATCGGACCATGCCAAACGTCATCGTCGACCCTGAATCCACCTCGCTGCAGGAACGCTTCGCGCTGATCAAGACGCCGCGCAAATCGCGTAAACGCTACCCCGAAGGCTGTGTCGAGATCGTCGACTCCCAGGAGGCCGCGCGGGATCGCGCCGACGACGGCCGCAACCTACACGCTGCCGTGGTCTACGGCCCCTCGGTCTCATCCGAAAGTCAGCGCATTTATTACCTGGTGCGCTGGTTATAGCCCGGTGCGCCGGTTCACGGCGCGCTCGACATGCCCCCCTTGAAGGCCAACAATCTATCCCCATCTCTGTCTCATGGGCGCCAACTGGGCCCAGTAAACGGTGGTTCATCGAACACCAGAACCTTTGTTGCTTCAGAGAGGACAAAAACATGAATGCCTTTGATTTTTCCCCACTATTCCGTACCGCCATCGGTTTCGACCGACTCACGGAAGCGCTCGAATCAGCCAATCGCGCGGACGCCGGCGGCTATCCCCCGTACAACATCGAACTCACCGGTGAAGACCAGTACCGCATCACCATGGCGGTTGCCGGATTCAGTGCCGATGAGATCGAAATCGAGTCCAAGGACAACCTGCTCACGGTGGTCGGCAAGAAAGGCGCCGACGTTGCCGATCGCAAGTTCCTGCATCGCGGCATCGCCAATCGCAACTTCGAACGCACCTATCAGCTGGCCGACTATGTCCGTGTCAGTGGCGCCGACCTGCGAGACGGCCTGCTGCATGTCGAGCTGATGCGCGAAGTACCGGAGGCGATGAAACCGCGCCGGATCGAGATCCGCGGCACGGACGACAAGCTGATCGAAAGCGAGGCCAACGCGGCCTGATTAGGTAAGGAAGATCGCCCCGGGTCGCCTGGCGGCCCGGGGTTTCGTCGTTGGCTCTTCTGCGCAGTCGCGAAGTGCCGTAACACGAAAACCGATATCGCCAATGGAAGCATCCGCCATGCGCCCGATTCGCCGGATATTGCTCGCTGTATCGCTCAGTTTGATTGTTCCCGCTGCGCTTGCCGCGCTGCCACTGGAGATCGACGGCGAGACCCTGCCCAGCCTCGCCCCGATGCTGGAGAAGGTCACCCCGGCCGTGGTGAACATCTCGACCATCGGCGCCGTACGCAGCGAAGACCATCCCTTGCGCCGCGACCCCTTTTTTCGCTGGTTCTTCGAGCTGCCCCGCGAGTCGAACAGGAAACGCAGCCAGAGCCTGGGCTCCGGCGTCGTTATCGATGCGCGCCGGGGTTACGTGCTGACCAATCATCATGTGATCGAGAAGGCGGCCGAGATCAATGTGACCCTGAAAGACGGGCGCGAGTTCAAGGCAGAACTGCTGGGTGCCGACCCCGAGACCGATGTCGCATTGCTGCAGATTTCGGCCAGGGAACTGACCGCAATCCGCCTGGCCGATTCCGACCGGCTCAGAGTGGGCGATTTCGTTGTGGCGATCGGCAACCCGTTCGGCCTGAGCCAGACGGTGACATCCGGCATCGTCAGCGCCCTCGGACGCAGTGGTCTCGGCATCGAGGGCCTGGAGAACTTCATCCAGACCGATGCATCCATCAACCCGGGCAACTCGGGGGGCCCGCTGGTCAATCTGCGCGGTGAACTGGTGGGCATCAACACCGCGATACTGGCGCCCAGTGGCGGTAATGTCGGCATCGGCTTTGCTATTCCGTCGAATATGGCGGAGTCCATCAAGCAGCAGATCGTCGAACATGGCGGAGTTCATCGCGGCACGTTCGGCGTGAGCATCCAGAATATCAACCGCGAACTGGCGCGTGCGCTGAACCTCGCGCCAGACACCCGTGGCGCCGTGGTAACCGGGGTCAAAGATGATTCTGCCGCCACCAGGGCGGGCCTGCGGGCCGGCGATCTGATCACCCGGATCAACAAGCGACCGATCGTGAGTGCCACGGACCTGACCACGCAACTCGCCCTGATGCGCGTCGGAGACCGCATTGCCCTTGACGTCCTGCGTGAAGGCAAGGCCAGGCAGCTATCGGCACGCATCGCCGATCCCTTCGAGCATTTCATCGAGGGTCGCAAGATCGGCAGACAACTGCGTGGTGCGCGCCTCGGCGAAGTGGTCGACGAATCCAACCTCGGGACCAACCCGGGGATTGCCGTCGGCCCGGTGAAGCAAGATAGCGATGCCTGGGAAAGTGGCCTGCGCGAGGGTGACGTGCTGTTCCAGGTAAACAGGATCAGGATCAAGACACTTGATCAGTTGAAGGACGCCGCCGAGGATCGTATCTACCAGATCAAACTGCGCCGCGGAAAACGCCTGGTGACCCTGGTCTCGCGTTAGCGATGCCCCGGCGCGTCTTACCCGGTTCAAGACCCGGTGGCTGAATAACATCGGTACCGTGGACCTGCGCGAGGAGGCGGATCGTGTATTCCGCTAACCTCGATTCTGCCCGAAAGACCCTCTCCCCAACATCGGCCCGCGACGCAGAACCCCCGAAGCAACCGCACCGCCGAGCGTCACAGCCCCTTGGTATTACCCTCTTCGGTTCCGAGAATCGTCGTGATGTGCTTACCACTTTTAAAGAGCGTATAGGTCTCGTCGTCCTGCTCGTACACGTTGAAGCACAGCGGTTTGAGCTTGCCCTTCCACAGGATGCACAAGCGGTCCTGATCGTCGACAAACCATACCCCTTCCTTGCGCGCACCATCAGCATGCATGATGCGTGTAATCTCGCCGTATTTCGCAAACCAGTTTGAGCAGAGACTCTGGTCTTTCTCCTTACGACACTCGGTCGTCTTTTCCCGCACCAGGTCCAGAATCTGTTGGCTGTCCAACGGCGTCTTCCCTGCGGGCTCTTGTGCCAAAACGACAGCCGAGGCCAACATCACAACGGTCGCCAGGGTAAAACTGAAAATCCGCATCTCCCTTCCCTCTCGTTCTCATGGATCAGCGCAGAGGGTAAGCCAAACTGCCGGGGTTTGCGAAAACCATGCGGCCCCGGCGATGACCGCCTGGCGGGGCCGCACACGTCGTCGCGGCCTGCTAGAAACGCCCTGACTCGTAGTCATCGAATGCCTGGCGAATCTCGGCCTTGCTGTTCATCACGAAGGGGCCACCACGCGCCACCGGCTCGTTCAGGGGCCTGCCGGCCACCAGCAGGAAGCGTGCGCCATCGGTTCCGGCCGACACCGCCAGCCGCTTGCCATGCGACAGGATCGCCAGATCGTCTCGCCGCATTGCCAACGGCTGCTGGTCGGCATCGACCGCCAGCAACTCGCCGCTGATCACATACACAAAGGCATTGTGATGTTCAGGAAGGCGCTCACTGAACGTGCCATCAGGCGGCAGTTCAACGTCGAGATAGAACGGCTCGGTCAAGGGCTGGGTGACCGGCCCCGACGTGCCCTGCTGGGTCGTTCCACTGATCACCCGTACTGCCACCCCACCCTCGCGCTGCTCCAGCGGTATCTCACCCGCCGGATTCTCCTGGTAGCGCGGTGCATCCATCTTATGATCCGCCGGCAGATTGACCCACAGCTGGAAACCCTCGAGCAGCCCGTCTTCCTGCTCGGGCATTTCCGAGTGCACGATCCCGCGTCCGGCGGTCATCCACTGGATACCACCGGATTCGATGATTCCCTCGTGACCGGCATTGTCGCGGTGCCGCATGCGACCGGCCAACAGATAGGTCACCGTCTCGAAGCCACGATGCGGATGCGGCGGAAATCCGGCGATATAGTCATCCGGCCGGTCCGAACGAAAGGCATCGAGCAACAGGAAGGGATCGAGCATCGGTAATGCCGGTTGCCCTATCACACGCGTCAGTTCCACCCCGGCGCCATCGGTTGCCGGCATGCCGCGGACAACCCGCGAGACACGACGCTCATCGTTACGATTTGCCCTTGCAGCGTACCGTCATGTCGATCTCCTCACGCCACGGCGCTGGCGTCCTGCAGGCAGCCACTGTTGCAGTTCATTCAATGCCGCGGCACGTGCCGCGGTCGCATCCGCAGCGACACGCCGCGGCGCCAATCAGACGGACATCCTCGATACCGATAAAGCGAAACACCTGCCGCAGGTAGGTGCTGGCGAAATCGACCGGGCTGCCGAACGGCACCCCACCCGAGGCCATGACAAGGTATACCGGCCGATCCGCCAGCAGCCCCTGCGGCCCATTCTCGGTATAGCGAAAAGTCAGCCCTGCGCGGCAGACATGATCGATCCACGCCTTCAGCACCGACGGTACCGAGAAATTGTAGACCGGCGCCGTCAACACGATCGCATCTGCGGCCTGCAGTGCAGCGATGGCCTGATCGGATGCCGCCAGACGTTCGTGCTGCTGCAGCGAACGCTGGTCGCGTGCGGTGAAATTCGCCGCGACCCAGGCCTCGTCGATGTGCGGCATGCCGTCGGCGAGATCCAGGTGGGTCACGCCCATGCCGGGATGTGCAGCCGCAAGGCGTTCAATGATGGCGTCACCGAGGGCACGCGATACCGAGTCATCACGGCGGGCACTGCTGTCGATGCGTAGAACATTCTGGATGACGGGTTGGCTCATGGCATGTCTCCTCGTTGATCAGGTGTCGCCAGGAAACGAACAGCGCCGTTCTGACATTTGCCGGCAGGCGGATTGACTACCGATGGCGACAAGGATGAATGTCATCTCATCGAGAATAAATAGACACTTTTTCAAATTACTGTTCTATTATTTGCAACAATATGGACAAGCTTGCGAACATCGAGGTGTACCTTTTTGTGATCCTGGTCAGCAACACCAGGCTGAACGAAGTAGATGCACATAAACATTAACGTAGCTGTCGATGAAGCTGTTCATGCAACACCGGAGGAGAGAGTCCGGCGAGCCCATTGCAGCAGCGAAACCGGTACGCCAGTCAGGGCGCCGCTAAAAAGTCGGCGCCACCGGTTAAGGTGGCAGAGCCGGTAGTCGAAGCGCCCGTTGCTGCAGCTGTGACAAAGCCGGTTGAAGAACCGTTGCCGGTGAAAGTGGTTGCGGCGCCCGAGCCTGTTGTAGCGCCAGTACCAAAGGCATTTCAGGACAGCCTGAAGGGTGGCGGGAAAGGACCGGTGATGGTCAAGCTGCCAGCAGCTGAATTCGAAATGGTGTAGTCCGGGAAATTCCCTGAATTTTGATGAAAGTCCACGTCACAAAGTGGCACTGAAAGGCTTCTCTGTCAGCAAAGTTACGAAGTGACGTTTTCTGAATGAGAAAAATCGCCCGCGCCACCGGTCGGCGCATGCCTTATGATGAATCATGGCGTGGAGATCGTCCTGTGATCAATGTTTCCTGGAATGATGCCCGCGCCTATGCAGCCTGGTTGTCAAGAGAAAGCGGCCAGCGTTATCGCTTGCCGACAGAAGCAGAATGGGAATATGCAGCCAGGGCGGCAGCACTGAAAAGGCCTGGTGGGACAGCAATTCGGCAGTGAAACCGGCGAACTGCTTTAATTGTGGCAGTGAGTGGGATGGTAAGAGCCGCCCGGCGGCAGTTTTAGTGGTAATGCTTTCGGTCTTTTTGATATGGCGGGTAATGCGCAGGAGATAGGATTGCTACCACACCAGAGAGGTGCCCCGGAAGACGGCAGTGCCGCTCTCTGCCGAGTGCACCCAGCGTGTGGTGCGCGGAAGTTACAGCATCTGCTGGATGCGCTGAGAAATGCCAGACTCAGTACAATCAGGATGTGCGTCTTGATAACCTTGGCTTTAGGGTTGTCCGCAGCAACTGAGGCAGCTGTTCTGCTGTTGTGAATGACAGTATCTGCGTGCGTGGACGGTTGACAATTCTGTAGCAGCCTATAGTCTGCCCGCATTGGCAACGCAACGCTCGATATTATTCATCAGGTTGACTGCTATCCGAACGAGAATGACGAGATCCGTTGCAGAATCGGCTGGTGCGCTGTGGCGGGAATACCGCCAATACCCGGATCGTACTAAGTCAGTTGGGCCTCGATTGCGGCTGGGCGGGAACGCTGGTGGCTGATGCTGATGGCGGCAGATGGTTTAAGCCGTCATGGTATTGATGTCAGCGCCTGCCAGCGGGTTCGACAACGGCGCCATGCCGGTGTCATCGGCGTCGTAGCAAGCAAACTGGCTCACGAACGATTACCCATTTCCGTGATTTGCCGGAATACCCGGTGGCGGCGTTCGAGGCACTTGATCTGCAGTTGTATGACTGGCTGCATTTCGAGGGTAGAAATGTCTCCAGGAACTGGCGAGCGTACGGCAGCGTACCACGCAGCTGCGCTGCTCGCTGGAAGAGAAGCCGCGTGACGGTATCGAGTTCCTGTTTCCCCTGGTCGATATATTGCTGTTTCCCGGCACTATGCGCTTTCACGCGGGTTCACCGATCCGCTGGCGCTGTTACGTTCTGTGCACACAGTGTGTCCCGGGGTTGATCTTTTTCTGGACATGGGGCAGGCAGGGTGCCTGCGCTGGATCATGCCGGCACTGAATACCGGCATGCGGCTGTCTTCCCTTCCCGGGTAGTGGATACGCTGGTGCCGGCGATAACTTGAATGCGGGTATTATCAATGGTTACCTTAAGGCGCTGGGTATTTAGCCCGGTGCCTGCCAACTGGCGGGTAACAAGAGCAAAAGGACCGCCTGGATGGTTTAACGGTTTTACGAACTCAATTTTTAGGAAATGTCTGATAACACAACGACAGGTAACGTTATTTGCAGGCTGGACGAGTTGCAGGACCCCGACAGTCGCGGCATGTCAGTAACGCACGACGGACAGCAGGATATTTTTATTGTGCGGATAGGTTTTTGCTTATCTCAACAGTCGTCCAATACCGGGGTGGTCCGTCTTATCGGTGCCGAACCTCGATAAGATGATATTCAGTGTGCGACACATGCAGCCCGGTTTCGTTTTAGTGATGGTGAATGTGTCGCTGGTCCGTGCAAAGGCGACTATCTGACCGCCTTGGCGTTGAGGCGGGGGAGGTTGTATTACTGGCAGCTATGCCTGACCCGGTGGCAAACCAGTCCATGAGCAGTAGCCGCATGACTGCGCTGTTCCCGTTATGGGCGTTGCTGGGCGCGTTGCTGGCCTGGCTGGTTCCGGAAATGCTGGTTCCGATGAAAGTGGCGATTGGCGGTGTTGCTGGGGCTGGTCATGTTCGCAATGGGCGTAACACTGACAGGCGCCGATTTTTTGACTGTTTTGCGCCGGCCGTTCCCGGTGGCGCTGGGGGTTGCGTTGCAGTTTCTGTTGATGCCGCTGGTTGCCTGGGGCCTGGAAACCGGCGGGGCTGCCGCCGCAGCTGGCGATTGGCCTGATCCTGGTGGGTTGCAGTCCGGAGCATGGTCCAACCCAGAAATTCGCGACCCGGCAAGTGATGTTGCCCTGTCAATCACACTGACGACGGTATCAACGCTGCGCCACAGTGGCAACAC
>CAVRBK010000123.1:0-6374 GCA_963719025.1 uncultured Gammaproteobacteria bacterium
AAAAGACGTTTTCCTACGCAGGCTTTGAGCAAATGACGAAAAAGTTTATCAATCCAAAGATTCTTCTCCTCAATGTCGAACTGGAACTCAAATCGGAAAAGGAAAATGCCGAAGTGCGCATTACGGATCCAGAACAATACCAGAGTATTGTCGATGCCGAATGGCAAGTCATTTACGACAAGCTCGACGCGTGTGTCAAGTGCGGAGCCAACATTGTGCTTTCCAAGTTGCCCATTGGAGACTTGGCAACTCAGTACTTTGCCGATCGTGGACTCTTCTGTGCCGGACGAGTCGAGGATGGGGATCTCAAACGTGTCGCCAAGGCGACTGGTGGAGCGGTCCAGTTGCGAAAACCCCTGCACCCCGTCCATCGGACTGAAATCATGCTCGCTGAATGGGCCACCGATCAGTTGCGGTGCGGTGACGGCACACAGACCAATCCCGACATCACCGATCTCGACCTGAAAATTGTGCGCCGGCAACAATTCGTCCTCGATCAGGTGCGAGGGCAGCAACACCGGGTTACCGGCAATCACGCTGCCACTCGGCGCCCGAAAAGTGACCTCCATGTCGATCGCCGGCAGCCGCGCATAGTCGGCCTCCACCTGCTCCGGCATGCCGAACACGACACTGACCGGGTGCGTTTTCAGCACCCGAGCGAGATAGGTCGCCAGGACCTTCGACCGCTCGCCGGGCGGGTCCGCACGCATCTCGAAAACACTGTCGCTGGCATCGAGAAAAATCACCGTGGGCGAGCTGCGGGCGAACGCGAACAGGCGTTCGAGTGCAACTTTTTCGTCTTCGATGGCACGCCCCTGCAGGCCAAGATCGAACTGCGCGAAGCCCATCCCGTTTTGATTGGCGAGCAGTTGCGCAAAGTAGGTCCGGTCACGCGGCTGGCCGCCGAGCGCCAGGGTGCGCAGCCCCCCCCCGACAAGCAGGCGTTTCTCCGCAAGTTGCAGGATCGCCGACGGATCACGCCGGCTGAAGGCAAAGCGCGGCAGGGCGGAAGGCTTGTCGTCCATCAGTCGTCCAGGTTCAGGCCATCGTGGCTGAGCTCCAGGGTCTCGATCGCGATCTCACTGGCATTGGCCCGCATGACCGGTCCGGAAAGGCGGCTCGGCAGGGCATTGCGCACCTTCCACACCATGACGACGGCACGCTGCTCATTGAGCAGTTTGATCGTGACATCCGCCCGGTCGTAATCACCGCTGTTGCAGCGCTGCATCCACGCCCAGAGGGCGGTATCGCCGGTAACGCCGCGTTTGAGCACCAGTGGCGCGTAGCTGACCAGGCCGGGGACCTGGCGTGGGGTCAGCCGTTTCTCGTTGCCATTGCGGTAGCTGATCATCTGCTGCTCGATCTCCAGCCCGCTGATCTCGGCGAAGCCGGCGCGCACCTCCCCGCCATCGGCCTCGAGCACAGGCAGTTCGACCAGGAAATTGAACGCCGGATAAGGGTCTTCCCGAAACTCACTCATAACCATTCCTCCCGCAACCAGTTCTGTCGCGGCCTTGTGCTAGTGTTAAGGCAATTAAGGCCCACCAGGACGGATGCTTCAAGATGCCCAACCGCAGAGATTTTGATCACATCGGCGCCTTCAACTTTTCCATCGAGATCGAGGGCGTGACCGAGGGCCCCGCGATCTCGGTCAGCGGCCTTAGCAACAGTACCGATGTACTGACCTTCAAAAACGGCGCCGATCCCATCCTGCGTCATCGTCCGGGGCGCAGCCGCTGCAGCAACATTGTCGTGCGGCGCGGTTACAACAACAGCGACGAACTCTTCGAATGGTACAAGGCAACCCGCGACGGCAGCGTCGCACGTAAGACCGGTTCGGTCATCATCTACGGTGACGATGCAGGCTCCGAAATCTGCCGGTTCAACTTCTTCGAGGCCTGGCCCTGCCGCTGGAGCCTGTTGCCACTGGACGCCAACGAGGGCGAGGTTCTGGTCGAGGAAATCGAGATCACGGTCGAACGCATTGAGAAAGGCTGAAGGCTGCCCACGTGCCAGGATCGTCGCCTGTTTCGAACGGCCAGCCCACTTGCACCCGCCGCTATCGCGCGGCTTGCTGAAGAAAACCACCGATGAGTCACCCCAAAACAATCTCTCTGGTACTGGGTAGCGGCGGCGCCCGTGGGCTGGCCCACATCGGTGTGATCCGGGTACTCGAGCGCAAAGGCTGGAAGATCGGCGCGATCAGCGGCAGTTCGATGGGCGCCCTGATAGGCGGCTTCCACGCCGCGGGTAAACTCGAAGACTATGCCGATTGGGTCGCACAGCTGACCGAGTTCAACGTGCTGCGGTTTCTCGATGTCGCCTGGGGTGGTGCCGGCATGCTCAAGGGCGACATGTTGATGAACACGCTGCAGGAATTCATTGGCGAGCGCCGTATTGAAGACCTGCCGATCCCACTGACCATCGTCGCTACCGACGTGCTGAGCCGACGCGAAGTGTGGTTCAACAAAGGTGACCTGTTCGACGCGATCCGTGCCTCGATTGCCGTGCCGATGGTGTTCACACCGCACGTAATCGACGGAAAACCGTTGCTCGACGGGGGTATTCTCAACCCGGTACCGATAGCACCGGCGCTGCAGGACAAGACCGATGCAGTGATCGCCGTCAGCCTGTCCGGGGTACCGGCGACCATCGGCGGCGCAAGCCGCCGCCATGCCGCGGCAAAACCCAAACCGAAACCACGCCATCGCTACCAGAAGAAGATCGATGCCTTCATCGACGAACTGCAGGAACGCCTCGGATTGAACGGCGGGAACGACGCCGAATCACCCCAGCTATCCTTCAGCGACACGGCCCTGCTGACCCTCGATGCGATGCAGGCCAGTATCGGCCGCTGCATGCTGGCGGCCTATCCTCCCGACCTGCTGATCGAGATCCCGATCAACACCTGCGGTGCCCACGAGTTCTACCGCGCAGAGGATGTCATTGAGGCCGGTGAATACTGGGCCGAAAAGGCGATCTCACAGTTCACGGATGATGACTGAGCCGATACCGGGCAGGCGCCCCGGGATCAGCTGCCTTTTCAGCCGCGCGTGAAACCCGCGCGGGCGAGCAGGTCGAGGCCGACCCCGCCCTTGTGCGGCTCGGCGGCGTCGCCCAGCAGCAGGCGCTCCAGGTAACGCGCCACCAGGTCGACCTCGAGGTTGATCCTGCTGCCGGCAACATACCCGCCCATAATGGTTTCCTGCAGGGTATGCGGCACGATATTCAACTCAAACCGGCTGCCGTCGACCGCATTCACGGTCAGGCTTGTACCATCAACCGTGATCGAACCCTTGTGTGCGATATACCGCGCCAGTTCGTGCGGCGCCTCGATGGTGAAGCGCACCGAGCGGGCGTCGTCGTGACGCTCGACGACCGTGCCCAAACCGTCGACATGACCGCTGACCAGGTGGCCACCGAGCCGGGTTGCCAGGGTCAGGGCCTTCTCGAGATTTACCGCACTGCCGGTGTTCAGTTGACCCAGACTGGTCAGCGACAGGGTTTCGCGCGACACGTCGGCGACGAAGCCATCACCCGGCAGTTCCACCGCGGTGAGGCAGACCCCGTTTACCGCAATGCTGTCGCCGAGCACCACGTCCGACAGGTCAAGCTTGCCGGTCAATACGCGCAGGCGGACATCCCCGCCACGCTGTTGCAGTGCTGCAATCTCGCCGATGGCCTCAATAATGCCGGTAAACATGGGGATACTCCTTCGATAAGCGCGCAGGTCGCAGAAAACCGCATTCTACCCCCGGCCTGACCCGGGTCACTAAAGTAGTCAGAAAAGACGCCGATTTAGTGGTTACCCAGGCGCAGAGGAATGTTTCATCGTGCAAAGCATCGGCAAACGAATCGGCATCAGTTACCTGCTGATGGCCACCCTGCTGGCGGCGATCGGCAGCGCCGGCTGGTTCGCCACGGACCGGCTGAGCCAGATACTCGATCATGTGACCGGCCCGGTCCAGGGCACCACCCGTGCCGTCGACAGCGGCATTCGCGGCGTGCTACTGCAGATGACCGGCGTGGACATGGCGCTGGACGGCCGGGCCGACGAAGCGCAACGCCAGATCGCCGCTGGCAGTGCCCTGGCCACCGCTGCGTTTGATGTCATCGATGGCGCCCGACTGATAACGGGTGAGCTGCTTACCCAAGTCAAGGAAAAGATGGCGGAATTCAACGCGAACCGCACGAAGCTGCTCGAATTGCACGACGCCTATGTCGCACACTATCAGCAGCTGCTGAAGAACACCGAATCGACCAAAGACCTGCTCCTGATGATCGAGGAACAGGCGAGCCAGGCGCTGGTGAACCTGGAATGGAACGCCGGTCTTGCGGAGGACGAATCCAGCAACGCCCGGGACAGCGAGGAGTGGGCCGTAGTCGGCTCTGCGGCCGATGCGCGTCTCGCCCTGGTCACCCGCCTGTTCGATTTTCGCCAACTGCTCGAACGACCCGACGACCCGGCTCGCCGGGAGGCCGCCGCAGCCAGTCTTGGCGATCTGCTGATCTACACCGAGCAACTCGCCGAATCAGAATTGCTCCATGAGAAATTGATCGAGCGCGGACGGTTTGGAAAACTGACGTTCGATGTTGCATTGACACAACTGTACAAGGACAACGCGCGGCTGTTCGCCGAGGCACTTGCCACCCATGCCCAACTCCGTGAATCGCAAAAGAACTACGCCACGGTTGCAGCCGCCCTGATGGAGGACGCGTCCAGGATAGAAAAGGAAAGCCAGCGCATCATCGAGGAGCAACTCGACGAGGCCGCCAGTTCGCGCAATTCGGCCGTGTGGCTGGTTACCGGCCTGATAACCCTTGGACTCACCATCGCCTTCGCCGCCTACCTGATCAGCATCCGCACCATCGCCCGTCCACTGCGTACGGTCGCGCAACGACTGCAACAGATCGCCAGTGGAGACGGCGACCTGACCGCCCGCCTCGAGGTCAACGGCAGCGATGAAATAGCCGACGTGAGCCGGTCGTTCAACGAGTTCGCCGACAAGATCCGGCAAACAATCATTGAGGTACGGCGCGCGGTCGCGCAACTGACCGAGTCATCGGACCAGATGCACCGGATGACCGAGACCAGCACCACACGGTCGCGTCGTCAGCAGGACGAAACGGCGCAGATTGCGACCGCGACCCAGCAGATGAGCCACACCGTATCGAGCGTCGCAGAATCCGCCCAGGGCGCTCTGGACAGTGCGAATGTTGCGAACAGCGAGGCCGCACAGGGACGCCAGGTGGTTACCCAGACGCTGACGGCGATCAACGGTCTGGGTGAACAGGTGGACCTCGCGGACAGGACGATTCAGGCCCTCGGGCAGGAAAGCGAAAGCATCGGCAGCGTGATCGATGTCATCGGCAGTATTGCCGAGCAGACCAACCTGCTGGCCCTTAATGCGGCCATCGAGGCCGCGCGTGCCGGTGACCAGGGTCGGGGGTTCTCGGTCGTGGCCGACGAAGTCCGCACCCTGGCCAACCGCACCCAGCAGTCGACCAGTGAGATACTGGAAATGATCGAACGTCTGCAGGTACAGGCCCGTCAGGCCGCCAGGGCCATGCAGGAAAGCCGCACGATGGCGCATGACACGATCGAGCACGGCGAGAAGACCAGTGCATCACTGCAGAACATCGTCGATTCGGTCGGCGTCATCCAGGGCATCAACCAGCACATCGCGAGTGCCGCCGCCGAACAGCGTTCCGCCGCAGAATCGATCTCGGAAAGCGTCGACCGCATCAACTGCGACGGCGAAGAGATTGTCGACGACAGCCACAAAATGAGCGCTTCGGCGAAATCCCTCTCAGCGGTGGCAGAAAATCTCGAGGCGCTGGTCAGTCAATTCCGGACCTGACCGCCGGAAACAGGGTCATGCGCAGATCATCACCGACCCTGCGCACATCGCCAAAGGTCAGCACCAGGCGGTCGGCCATGCCCCTGATTCCCGGCAGATCGACCAGCCCCCTCGCCTCCTGCCCCATCAGGTGCGGTGCGGCGTAGACGATGAGCTCGTCGACCAGACCAGCGGCCAGCATGCCGCCCGCCAGGGTCGCCCCGCTCTCGACCAGCACCTCGTTGACACCGCGCGCCGCGAGTTCACGCAAGGTTGCTGAAAGATCGATCCGTCCGCCCATCTGTGGCATCCGCAGCACGTCGGCACCGGCCGCCCGCAGCTCGTCCTCGATCTCCCGCGGCGCCGCCTCACCACACACGATCAGTGTTTCACCGGGCAGGCTGAGCATGCGCGCGCGCGGGGGGGTGCGCAGACGCGTATCGAGCACCACCCGCAGCGGTTGACGCAGGTAGGCATCGTTCTCCACCCCCGGCAGCTGATCCGCCGCAAGGCGCACGTTCATCGAAGGGTCAT
>CAVRBK010000124.1:0-12533 GCA_963719025.1 uncultured Gammaproteobacteria bacterium
CGCGTGATCGATCAGGCTGCTCACTGCGGCGAACCCCGACTCCCAGGCAATAAACACCAGCGGCCGAATCGACTCTTCATCCAGGGTGAAGTCACCACAGGGCCCCTGCAGGGCAACCTCGGTTCCCTTGCGCAGGCCATCAAACACCAGCTGGCTGAAGGCATCGTCGCGCCGCCGCAGGTGAAAACGCATCTGCACACTGTCACAGGGACAGCTGGCGATCGCCAGGGTTTCAGGCGGTACGCCATCGAACGTCAGCTGGACACTCTGCCCGGCTAGAAAATGCAGGCCCCCACTGCGCGGCGTACGCAACGTGAGGTGCACGACATCATCCTGCAGGCGGTCGAGCCGGCTGACCTTGGCGCGCAACTGCTGCTGCGGAATCTCCGCCGCACTGCCGGATTCGTGTGACACGATCTCGATATCGCTGGCCGCGCGGGTGCTACACAACAGGAAACAGCCTTGCTGTTTTTGCAGGTCGCTGAAGCAATAATCGCAGTGACCCACCGCCTCGACCTCTCCCCGCAGCAAGGTCGCGGTGCATCGACCACAGCTGCCGTTGGCACAGCTATGGTCCAGGTTCAGACCCGCGCGCAGACCTGCCTGAAGCAGGGTCTCGCTAGGCTCCGCCTCGAACACGTGCCCGGAAGGTTTTACGGTGATTTTGAATGCCATGCAGCCGTGACTTTAACCACGGCTGCACGATGCGCCAAGCTAATTTCCTGCGCGAAGATCGCCGGACGTCGATTCAGCGTCGCTTGCGCAGCTTCGACTGGTTCATGAACCAGCCAACCAGGGTACCCAGCATCATCGCCTGACGTGCGTCACAACGTTCCTGCAGTTCCAGCAGCCGATGCTCGGTCTCGGCGGCAAATTGCCGATAGCCATCGAGTTCCTGCTGCATGCGTATCATTTCAACGCGCGTGCGCTGCAGTTCCGTGGCCAAGTGCTCGGCATCGGGGCGTGCATCGCCGCTTGATTTGTACAGCGCCGCCTCGCGGATTCGGCTGACCTTTTCGAGCATCCCGGATCGATCGGAATCGGCCTCGGGATAGGCCTTGTGCAACTCGGACATCCGTATCTGCCCCTCAAACGCGGTGATCCGGCCCTCCTGTATGTGCTGCTGCAGCAGGCGGCGGGGCACACCGACCATGCGGGCGGCTTGCGAAAGACTCAACAGGCGATCCATAGTTCCTCCAAACGGATACCTCCCAAACGGGATATCTCTTTGAGGTAGTATAGCGACTTAATATCAGAGTAAAAGGGTATGTTATTATTGCTTTTATAATTAATTAACGCAGCACTTCAACGCTTTTTCGCCCGCAAACATGCGAGTTCTTCGAGCAGCGGTGCCGCGACGGGCTGCAGCTTCCGCCGCATCAGGCTGCCGATTGCGGTACTGTCGCCGAACACCGGTCGAACCACGCCGTAGCTCAGCCCGGACAGAACCCGCACCGCGACGAGCACCCGCTCGCCCAACGGCGCAATCGCGGCGAGCGCCCTCGCCTCCTCTGTATCCTGCACCCAGGTCATTGCCTCGACCTGCAACTGTTCCAGGGTGGCGTCGATGCGCCCCTCGGGCCGGGCGGCGAGAAAATACCAGGCAAGGGTATCCAGCGAAAGATTGACCACGTCCTGGTTCGACGGTTTCTCGAAGACCCGGAACACGGTTTCGAGGAACGCCTGACCAGGCGCGGCAAACACGCGCAGCAGCAGCCCCGCGAGCGCACTGCCCTGTCCCTGCAGCGCGCCGAGTCTGTCTACTGTCTCGTCGTAAAGCGGGTGCGCCGAGCTCTCCACCGGCAGGTCGTCCGGACGGGCGAGCATGAATCCCACGTAGTAGGCGGGTTTGCGCTGTGCCTTGCGCCACAGGCCCTCGACCTGCTCGCCGCTCAGTAGCCGGGGCTGCAACACCAAACGAACGGTCTCGATCTGCTGGTCCGGTTCGGTTTCGAAGGGCAGGTGTTCGACCAGGTAGGAGGCGAGCAATGGGCCCATATCGCCCTCGACGACAGCCCGCTTGGCCAGCATGTGACGCGCATTGCCGGCGTCTTCCATGGCCCACCAGGCTCGGCGCGCCAGTTCATTGCTCAAACCCTGCGCACTGACTGCAGCTACCACCGCTTCAGGTTCGCCGAGCAGGAGCAACTGCTCGAGGCTGTCATCACGCATCTGTCCCATGCGCGTCCAGCGCTGCAGGTAGACCGGGTAGCCGCCTGGCGAGCCCAGCACATGACCCGACAGCAGTTCCTTGACCCGCTTGACGTACTGCTCATCACGCCCGGTCGGGTTGAGTTTAACCGCGGCCTCGCCGTCAGCAGAGAGGCCGAAAACGGTCATGCTCGACTCATTGATACGAATCGCCTGCGGCTTGTTGGCCAGCAACACGTTGAGGCGCAGAGAATCCTGGGGAGACAGTTCCATAGAACAAACGGCCCGTCAGCCGAGACGACAGCAATCAGTTTTCAGACGGCGCGACGAAGGCGGGATCTTTCGGATTGAGGAAGATGAACTGCGGCTCGCCCGGATCCACCTCGACGTAATCCAGCGTGGCCGCGTCGAGCAGAGGGACGTACTCCGGCGCCATGACAATCTGCACCCCTTCCGAGTTGAAACGGATGTCGTCTTCGGTACCCTCATCGAAACCCATGCGATAGTCGATACTGCCATCCGGGCGTTGCTGCGCAGCCAGGCGCAGGGCCATGCCCGCCGTGCCGCCCTGCTCTGCCGCGGCCTTAACCTGTTCCGCCGCCTGCGGGGTTACCTTGAACATAAATCTATCCTCTGGAGTGCGTCTAGCTTCGGCCTGCACTGCCGCTGCAGTCACGCACAAATTTCACAAATCGTTCCGCCCAGGGGTGCGAACGCGTATCGCGCAGATGCGCATAACTGGCTAACAGCTTGCGGTACACAATTCCGTCGTGCGCGCCGTCAAGCCCAAAGCCGCGCTCGACACTGTAAGCGAATTCCAACCCGTCCGGGATCGATTCCAACGCCGAGTAGTGAAACTCGTGGGCGGAAACGGCGGCCTCTTCGCCTGCGGCGGCGGGCCAGGGGTGCGCCCCGGTCTCACGCAAGCGGACATAGCCTCGACCCTGCGGCTTGGGATGCATCACCACATCAGCCGGTATCACGCCGCACATTTTACGCGTGTTTTCTTTCCAGGTCAGGCTGCTGCACAGGTACATCAACCCTCCACATTCTGCGTAAACCGGACCATCCTGCTCAATGAACTGCGCAATATCGGCGCGCATTGAAGAATTCTGTTCCAGTTCACCCATGTGGGTCTCGGGGAACCCGCCGCCAAGAAAAACACCATCGCATTCGGGCAGGGCCCGGTCGTACAAGGGGCTGAACGGCACCAGGTCCGCTCCAGCGGCATGCAGGGCCTCAATGTCACCGGAATAATAGAAACCGAATGCCGAATCCGCAGCATACGCGATACGGATGCGTTTACCCTGTTGTGCGGCGGGCGGCGTGACAATGCCTTGGCCCGGCGGCTGCGCCTTACCGGCCAACGCCTGGAACGCAGCAAGGTCGACCTGGTCGCGAATCAATCGCGCCATCAGGTCGATATGGTCGCGGCTACCACCCAGTTCATTGCTCGGTACCAGCCCGAGATGCCGCTCGTCGATCACCAGTTCCTCGCTGCGCTGCACCGCACCCAGCACTTGTACATCCGTATAATGCTCGATCACCGCACGCAGTTTTGCCTCGTGCCGCCGACCGCCCACCTTGTTGAGGATCACCCCGACGATCCGGATCGCCGGGTCGAATGCCTGGTACCCCAGAATCAGCGGCGCCACACCTCGCGTCATCCCCTGGCTGTCGAGGACCAGCACGATCGGTGAACCCAGTTGCGCCGCGAGCGCCGCGTTGCTGTTGCTGCCATCCAGCGCGAGGCCGTCATACAGTCCCTTGTTGCCCTCAACCAGGCCGATATCGGCACCTTGCATCTTGGTCGCGAAAAGATCGCTGATCTCATCACGCTGCATGGTGTAGAAGTCGAGATTGAAACAGGCACGGCCGGCGGCCTGGCCCAACCAGAGCGGATCGATGTAATCGGGACCTTTCTTGAACGGCTGAATCGTGAGACCGGATTGCTGCAAGGCCGCACACAGGCCAATGCTCAGCGTGGTCTTGCCGGATGACTTGTGCGCCGCAGAGATGTAGATATGACCCATCGAATGACGCCTCTTACAGATCGAACCGGAGCGCATTTGCCGACCACCTGCTGCGGCTGGCGCCAAACACGGCCACTACCCATCAAAAAAGGGGCGGTTTCAAGGACCGCCCCTTTTCTATCGGATAAGGTTACCTGGCAACTATTTCGCGCTGTGCGGATCCAGGGCATCGTCACCGAGCGAGACCGGCAGGAACTGCAGCAGGCGAACACCGATAAAGGTCACCAGCAGCGCCAAAGCGAGTCCACCGATACCGAGCAGGAACTCAGGCAACGAGGGCGAGTAATGGCGCGCCATGCCATTCACCCCGTCGTAGTAGCCCGATTCGATGATCGTGTGCCCCGGGAACATATTCAGCGGGAAGGCCTGGCCGCCGATCACGATCACGTAGATCGCCGACAGTCCGCCCAGCACCACCAGCAGGGCCGCGATAGAGATGGCGCCACGCTGCATACCCAGTGCAGGGTGGAACAGGATCCCCATCGGCACCAGCATGCCCAACAACACCCAGCCGATCCAGAAGGTCCAGGTGTAGACCCCACCGTTGAGCAGGATGAAGGCCTCGTAGGCATGGTTTTCCGTGCCGTAGAGATTGGTCAGGTGATACACCACCGTGAAGTAGAAAATAGCCGCAACGAATACCCCCAGCAGGTTCTTCAGGCGACGCAGCAAAACGTCACCCAGCGGCCGATCGTCGGTGTTGAAGGTAAACATCAATACCAGCAGGTACATCGCCAGGCCATAGGCAAACGACATGATGATGAACATCGGCGCCATGATCGCGGCATCGTAGCCCTGGCGCGCGACCAGGAAACCGAAGATTGAGCCGGTACCGGTGGTCAATGCGAGACGCCAGACGAATGCCAGCACACCCACGCCGTGGCTGTAGCCGTTGGCCTTGCGTTCCATCATCGTAAACAGGTACACCACCACGATCGCGAGGAAGCCGACATACAGATAGATGTTCCAGGCGAATATTGACTTGAAGTTGTAGGTGGTCATCGCAACGATCAGTCGACCGGGTTGGCCAAGATCAAGCACCAACACAAGCAGTCCGCCAACCAGCAGGGTGATCGCCATCAGCCCGGAAAGTCGCGCCAGCGGCTTATACATCTTCTGGCCGAAGACCGAGCCGATCGAGGCGACATTCAATGCCCCCGACGCCGCGACGATCAGGAAGATCGCGAACACATGCGGGGTACCCCAGACGACCTGATTGGTCATGCCGGTCACCCAGTGACCCTCATGCTCCATGAAGAGCACGGCAAAGCCAGCGACAGCAACAATGCCCGCCAACACCGCCAGCAGTCCCCAGTAACGCGGGCTTTGGATGCCCCATTCGCGGTAGCTAATCTTTTTCATTGCCGAAAAACTCTCTGGGAAACGGTCAGACGTCGGTGTAACGAACGCCGGTGTTCAGATTCAGGTCAGCGCGAATCTGCACTGTCGGGTACTTGGCCATGGCCATCGAAACCGCACTTTTGGGATCTTTCAGGTCGCCGAAAACAATCGCGCCGTGCTTGCAGGCATCCTGGCAGGCCGTCGTGGTTCCGCCATTGTCGCGCCGCTGCACGCACAGGTTGCAGCTCTCCACACAGCCCTTGCCACGCGGCGCAGCGGTCGGCTTCATCTGCACGTTCTCATGGATGAACGAGCGCGCGTTGTACGGGCAGGCCATCATGCAGTAACGACAGCCGATGCAGGTATGACGATCCACCATCACGATGCCGTCGGCACGACGGAACGACGCAGCGGTCGGGCAGACATCGACACAGGGCGGATTCTCACAATGCTGACACATCATCGGCAGGGTCGTGACCCGACCGGTGAGGTTATTCTTCAGCTTGACCGAACGAATCCAGCGCGGACGCTGCATGTCCCACAGGGCATCGCTCGCACCTTCTGGCTTGACCATCAGGTCGAGCCCGTTCTCTTTCTCGCAGGCGCTGACACAATCGTTGCAGCCGTCGGCGCACTTGCTCGTATCGATGAACATGCCGTAACGAACGTCGTCAGTTACCGCCGTATCACGCGGCGTGGCATTGGCTACGGACTGCAGCAAGACGCCGGGAGCCACAACAGAGGCGGCGGCCATGCCGCTGGCGCCTGCCAGAAACTCGCGGCGTTTCTGATTGGTGGGCTGACTCATACTTCAGTTCCCCGTTGGCTTGGTGGCGTGGCAGGTGAAACAGTCCAGCGAGGCCCCGGTGTACTGATGACACCCGGCGCAGAACTCGCCCGGCGCATTGATGTCAACGAGACTGCCCTGCTCATTTTTGCGAACGTGGCAGTCGACACACCCTGCCAGACTGTTGTCGGTCTTGCGAATCCCCTCGTGCACCGTGATATCACGCTGATGCTTGATCAGCTCGAAGTGATTCCGACGCATGAAAGCCGTCGGCGCCACACAGGCATCGAGTTTGTCTGCCTTTGCAGAACCTTTCACACCCTCGCCAGCGTGCGCCGTGCCGAGGCCTGCGAAAAGGCCAAGGCACAATGCCAGCAGCAGACTAAAACCAAACTTACGTTTCATTGCCACGACGGCCCCTGCTGAATTACTCGCCCAGTCCCATCTTGATGTAGCCGGTCGGGCAGACATCAGCGCAGATGTGACAACCAATGCAGCGATCGTAATCGGTCGCAACGTACCGACCGGTGGTCGCTTCGGTCTTCTTCACACGGTAGACCGCATCCTGCGGACAGAAAATGACGCAATTGTCACACTCGAAACACATGCCACAGCTCATGCAGCGCTTGGCTTCGTCCTGAGCCTGACCCTCTTCGAGCGAGATCAGACGCTCGTGAAAATGGCCAAGCACATCGTCTGCCGAAGGCACTTCTTCGCGACGCTGTAGACGCGGCGTGAATTCGAAGTGACCCAGGAACAGCTCGTCGTGCGGGATGACTTCAGCGAACGAACGATCTTCGTAGTTGTGTACCGCCCAGTTGCCGTTGGCAGTGCCGCGCAACTCGTTCTCGTCGGTCGGGTCAAAGTGCTCCGGCGACAGGCCAGCCTCGGCCAGCTTTTCGTCGAGATTGAAGTGATGCACGTCGACCTTCGGGCGCTTCTTGTGCGATGACTTGTTCAGGTACTCATCGATCGAGTCAGCCGCAATAGAGGCCTGACCGATCGCCGTCGTCAGCAGGTGCGGACGAATGATATCGCCAGCGGCAAAATGCTTCTCACGATCAGGCACCTGGTAGAAGGCGTCTGCATTGATCAATCCGCGGCCGTTGTCCAGCGCCTCAAGTCCGGTCAGATCACCGCCCTGGCCGATAGCAGAAACAATCAGGTCCGCTTCGATGGTCTGCTCGGTACCTTCGACCGGGGAAGGACGGCCGTTATCCAGCGTGCATTTCGCAACAACCAGGCCAATCGCGCGACCGTCGGCGTCCTTCTTGATACCAACCGGCATCACCTCGTCGAGGATGGTTACACCTTCGTGTAGCGCGTCGTGCACTTCATGTTCGGCCGCTGTCATGTTTTCTTTCGGGAACAGCGAGGTCAGTGTGACCTCGGAGCCCTGGCTGACGGCAGTCATCGCCGCGTCGTGTGCAATAAAACCATCGTTCACGACAAGCTCCGGGCGGTCGCTCGGGTTGGTGTGCTCGATGTTGCCCAGACGGCGGGCAACCGAGACAACGTCGATCGACGTATCACCACCACCGACACAGACCACTTTCTTCGCCGTGACTTTCATGCGGTCTTCGTTGAACGCCTTGAGGAAAGCGACGCCCGACACACAGTTCGGCGTACCTTCCCATTCATCCAGGAACAGACCGCGACCGCTCCAGCAGCCAACTGCCCACAGGATTGCGTCAAAGTCTTTTTCCAGGTCTTCGATGCTGACGTCGGTACCGACACGCACTCCGGTCTTGACCTCGATACCACCCATCTCGACGATACGCTGGATCTCACCCGCCAGCTTGTCGCGCGGAATACGGTAGTTCGGGATGCCGTAACGCATCATGCCGCCGAGTTCCGGCTGCGATTCAAATACGGTCACGCCGTGACCCTTGCGACGCAACTGGTAGGCACCTGCCATACCAGCCGGGCCGCCGCCGATGACCGCAACTTTCTTGCCGGTATCTGCGCCGGATTCAAACTTGTAACCATGCGCCAGGGCATTGTCACCGATGAACTGCTCGACCGCGTTGATGCCGACGAAATCTTCGACCTCGTTGCGGTTACAACCATCCTGGCAAGGTGCCGGACATACGCGTCCCATCATCGACGGGAAGGGGTTGGCGTCGGTGGAACGATGGAATGCGTATTCCTGCCAGCTCATCTCACCTGCCGGCTTCTCCTGCTCGCGCACGATCGCCAGCCAACCACGGATATCCTCACCGGAAGGACAGCTGCCCTGACATGGCGGCGTCTTGTGGACGTAGGTCGGGCATTTATGGGACGTATCTTCTTTGAAGATCTGATTCGCATAAGAATCCCACTTGTTCTCGCCATCTTCGAAACGACGCCACGTGAGTTTGGTATTCATCTCATCGCTAGGAGTTGCCATCTAAAACTCTCCTTACTAGTAATGCCCAGTAGATCCCGAGGGATCGGTTTTAATCGGTTTGCAGAGACCCAGCGCTCAGGCTGCGTCGTCTGCAGATTCATCTTCATCATCTTCACTGGTCTGGCCAGTAAGGATGATGGCATTCGAAACTAATTGGTGGACGCTGACGATCATGTCCATGTCCATGCCGTAATAAGGCAGCACCTTGGTGAACTGCGATTTACAGATCGCACAGATCGCGGCCATGTTCGTCACCCCGTGGTCTTCGATGACGTTCTTCAACGCCTCCATACGAGGCATAGCGCCTTTGACACGCAGTTCCATCAGGTCGTCGGTCAGCAGGCCACCGCCACCGCCACAGCAGAAGGTTTTCTCGTGGATGGTCTCAGGGGCCATGTCGACGAAGTTATTGCACACCGCCTTGATTACGTTACGTGGAATCGTGAACTGACCACCGGGTTCCGGGCCCATGCGCGAGGCACGCGCCACGTTGCACGAATCGTGGAAGGTCAGCGTCATCTCGTCGTTCAGCGACTTGTCAATATTCAGTGTGCCCTTCTGAATCTCACCCCAGGTGAATTCAAGAATGTGTTGCGGCACCGGATACTTCGGATCAAGGAAGTCGAACGGCCCCGCGAGCGTATTCAGGAAGCTGTAAGCGACGCGCCATGCGTGGCCACACTCGCCGAATATGATGCGTTTGACGCCCAACTCCAGTGCCGCCTCGCGGATTCGCATGGAAACGCGACGCATGTTCTCGTATGAACCGATAAACATGCCAAAGTTCGCGGCCTCGGAAGCTTTCGAACTCAGGGTCCAGGACACACCCGCCTCGTGGAACACCTTGCCGTAGCCGATCAGGCCGTCGACATGCGGCTCGGCGAAGAAGTCCGCTGACGGTGTGACGACGAGAATGTCCGCACCCTTGACATCCAGCGGGTACTTGACCGCGACACCGGTCTCTTCCTCGACATCTTCCTCAAGGCCTTCCAGTGTGTCGGCCAGGGCCGCCTCGGGCAGGCCGAGGTTGTTGCCGATCTTGTAGACCTTGGCAATGATCTCGTTGCAGTACTTCTGGCCGACGCCGATGCGATCCATGATCTCGCGGGCGGCCATGGAAATCTCG
The DNA here is from genome assembly GCA_963719025.1 of uncultured Gammaproteobacteria bacterium. Taxonomy (GTDB): domain Bacteria; phylum Pseudomonadota; class Gammaproteobacteria; order Chromatiales; family Chromatiaceae; genus Thiosocius. Next base: position 9,828 of record CAVRBK010000124.1, read on the forward strand.
GCGGTATCGATGCCATAGGGGCAGAACACCGAGCAACGGCGACATTGCGAGCACTGGTGGAAATAGCTGTACCAATCGTCGAGCACTTCCTTGGTGAGATCTTCCGCGCCAACCAGTTTGGGAAAATACTTGCCGGCAAAGGTGAAATAGCGCCGGTAGACCTTGCGCAACAGGTCCTGCCTGCCGACTGGCATGTTCTTCGGATCGCTGGTGCCCAGGTAGTAATGGCACTTATCCGTACAGGCACCACATTTGACGCAGGAATCGAGATACACCTGCAGTGAACGATACTTGCCGAGCAGGTCACCCATGGCCTCAATGGCCTGGTCCTGCCAGTCTTCCGGCAGTTCGCCCGGGAAGTTCAGCGGCTCCTGGAACTGCGGCTTCGCAACGAAAGGCTTGCTGTGCGCCATCGTACCCACCTCGATCGGCGGCACTTCTGGAAACTCTTTCAGCTCAGGGATTTTGAATTCTACTTTTGCCATGCTCGCTAACCTCGTTCCGACTTACTGTTCCAGCTTGCGCGCCCAATCAGAGATATGGCGCTGCTCGCGTGGGTTGTCGACCTGGTTACGGGTCGGGCTAAAGAAGATACCTGGCGCATGCAACAGCTTGCTGATCGGGAAGATGATCATCAGCACGCCTACCAGCAACAGGTGCACCACCATCAACGGGTCGGTCGGCAGATTGGGCATCTCACTGAAGCTGAAGGTCATCAGCGCCCGGAAGAAGGCCTTGACTGCGACCACGTCGGTATGGGCAACAAAGGTCGTCATCGCGCCACTGATACCAATCAGCAGCAGCAACAACAGCATCAGGTGATCCGAGGGCGCCGAAATATAACGCACCCGATCTACAAAAAAACGGCGTCCCCAAAGGCCCAGCAATCCGATAATCATCGCGAATGCCAGGTACTTGAACAAGGGGCTGACGAAGGCGACCACAGCCATCAGCCACTCGATCTCGGTGAAATACCGGAGGTGACGGAACAGCACGGCGAAAAGCGCCATATGGAACAGCCAGCCAAACAGCCAGGTCCACTTGGTCGATTTGAAAAGGCTTTCGAAAAACACCACTTCACGGAACATGCGAAGCACGACACCACCCTGGGTGACAGGCGCGGGCGTGGTCGGGATCTTCAGTGGCGCCGGCGTCTTCCAGTACAGCATGACACGGCGAACGAGCCCCACTACCAGCAATATGGTGGCAGCATAAAACAGCGCGGCAAATGCAATCGTCAGAAACGACATGTTTCCGAAAGCCTCTCTACGTTGTGATGGGCCGGGCGGACCAGAATCTGGCCCACCCGGAGGATCAGCAGCGGATCAGACGCAGCCGGTCGGCTTCGGCAGACCAGCGTAACGGCAGGCCTGCTTGCCAGGACCGTATGGGAACAGACCGTACAGGTACTTGCTGTTGCCCTTGTCCTTGCCAAGCTTCTTACCAACCGCTTTGGTCAGCACGCGAACCGCCGGAGCGATCTGGTACTCTTCGTAGTATTCGCGCAGGAAGTTGATGATGTCCCAGTGCTCATCGGTGAGCTCCAGTTCATCTTCAGCGGCCATAACGCCGGCTACGCCGGGGACCCACTCGTTGATGTTTGCCAGGTAACCTTCTTCGTCGGTTTCAAAGGTTTGACCATCCACTTCGATAGGCATATCTATCTCCTCTCAATAAAGAGTTGCTGTATTGGCGCAGTCTTACAACCAGGCCTGTACTTTGTCGTTGGCTTCAACCAAATCGACGAATCCTGCGTAATCGACAATCTCAACACCATCGATCACACGATCTTCCTTGATGGCGCGGGCCATGAGATCAGACTTGAGCGCATAGACTTTCCTGTCGCCCATCGCTGCCTTCACCATGGCTTCGGCCGTAGTGCCCTTGGTGGCACCGTAAACACCGTCTTCAATCAGCAGGATCGATGATCCAGCCAACGAGTACTTGATTGCTGTTTCCAGCGAACCCTTTTCGAACGGCGACTTGTTAACTGTGTGCAGATCAGCCATCTGACTACCTCAACTGAAAACGACTTCGGATTCGGCCATCAGTTTTGCAACCTGGTCCGCATCCACGATTTCGACGATATTGTCGACTTCTTCCTCGGTTTCGAAGTCTTCCCAAGCCACCTCAATCAGGTCGTCCTGGGTCAGACCGCGCGCCTCCAGGGAAGCCTTGTCGACAAACATATGACGAACGCCATAGTCACCGAGGGTCCGGAAGGTCGGCATGAAGTTCTTCATGTCCGATTCCGAGGTATCGCTACCTTTGACCAGCTGGTACACGCCGTCGTCCATACACATCAGGCTGACTTCCTGATCGAAAGCCGCGCCGATCAGAATGACTTCAAGCGACTCCCAGGCGTAAATAGTGCCGTAGGGAGCACGACGGTTCAGATACATGAACTTTTTGACATCAGACATCGTTCAAACTCCCTCAATCACCAAACACAACGAGACGTTCGGACTGAATGGCGGCCTCAATCAGCTGACCCAGACCGGAAATCCGGAACTTGGGCGCGATATTGGTCGCATCCTTGCCATTGCGCTCGGCCTCACCGTCGTCCACGAGACCGCGACGTTGTGCCGCGGCAACGCAGAGGACCAGATCGAGGTCATACTTTTCTGCCAGCTCCACCCACCGATTGACGATATTGCGATCGTCTTGCGGCGGCGTGGTCAGCCGGGTGCCGTTCAGCACACCGTC
>CAVRBK010000125.1:0-4947 GCA_963719025.1 uncultured Gammaproteobacteria bacterium
TTGTTACTGGTTTCAGTTTTAGTATTGCTACACAGGAGAAGAGCCAGATTTTCTCCGGGGTCTCTCTAGACTCATGAGTGGTGTGAGGTCTCATATGTCATCCACAACAATAAGTGCAACCATGGCACATCTTCTTTTCAACAAGAGACGGTTCTAGATTCCATCTATCTCATGACACACAGGGTTTGCCCATAAGTCAATTGGAAGCCCTGGAAGCAGGGGTATTATAAGAGAGGCAACAAGAAGGCAGCAGGAACAAGAAGCATTAGGCGGGGATGACACAGGAGAAGAGCCAGATAGCAATACATAATGTTATGTTACTGTAAGTTACTGGTTCAGTTACGTTCTTGCTGTAGGCGGCGCCCAGTTCCGGGTCGACGACCATCGCCACGACCCCTTCCAGCGCCTCGTAGAACCCGCTGAATCCGAGCACCGCGGTAACGGCCAGGAAATAAGACCAGCCCGGTACGACGCCGGCCGCACGCAGCAACACCTCGCGGAACGGGTAGGCTATCAACAGGCCGAAACCGAAATGCACGATCCGGTCGTAGTGGTTGCGCGACAGGTCCAGCGCCTGCTGCAGCCAGAAGCCGAAAGGCGTCTCGGCATAGGTGTAGTGCGCGCCGACCAGGTGCAGGCTGAGGAACAGGCCGAACAGGCCGTAGGAGAGATTGGAAAAGCGGAAGCGCCGGTAGGTGAAAAGCAGCAGGGCACCGTAGATAAAGACCAGCAGGTTCTCGAGCAACCAGTCACGACGATTGAACGGCTCTATCGCCATGGCAATCCACAACAGGATCAACCAGAGCAGCAGCAACTGCAGGAAACGGTTGTCGCCAAACCGTGTGTTCATACGCCAAGTCTGGCAGAAATCCGGCCAGAGGGCGTGTCTCAGCCGGCGCTGGCCGCCGCCGGATCCGGCGTTTCGGCCGCGGCGGGAGCGAACGTGAGGGTACTCATGGCGCCAGGGAGTTGCCCCTTGATCGCCGCGTAGTCGTCGAACAGGAACACCAGGTAGGCATCCGAGATCTTGTTGCGGTGGATCGCCACCAGCAGGCCCTGTTTATAGCGGGTACCGAAATCCTCGACCGTATCGAATACCGCGGCGGCGGCCCAGTCGGCATTGAACTTCGCCTTGGCCTGATCCGCCGGGTATTCATTGCTCGGCGTGTGCCGCCCACCCGAAAGCCGCGTGGCCAGCGACTCGAACACCAGCGGGAAGATGTGGTTCGGATTGGGCACCGCGCCATGCGGATCGTCGTAATCGATCTGCAGGCGCTTCAGGGGTCGGATGGCAAGGCGGATCTCGAGCTGCTCGTCGGCACTGCGCAGCGCGTGCTCATAGTCCATGACCGGGTTGCGCCCCGGCGGCAGATCGACATAACCGGCCGGCGGCGCGAACAGCAGTTCACCCTCGACGAGCAGGGCTTCGAAGCCATCGGGATCCGTTGATTGATCGGCAATCGCCCAGGGCATTACCAGCAGACTCAGCAATAGGAGCAAATGTCTCACGAGTCGGTCCTGGCCGCAGCCGCCTCCTTGCTAAGCGCCGACTGCCAGTTCTTCAGCAGATCCTCGGCGGCCTGTTTCCACTCGGCATTGTCGGACAACTCGACAAAGCGCTTGATATCACTCATCGCCTCGTCGGCGCGGCCCAGCTCCCAAAAAGTCGAAGCACGATTGAAGTAGGGCGCCGCGGTGTGCGGATCGATCGCGATGCAGTGTTCGAAATCGGCCAGTGCCTGTTCGAAGTCGTTCTGCGCATACAGCAGGGCGCCGCGGTTGAAGCGCGCCGGCAGCAGATCGGGTGATTTGTCGACCGCGAAGTCCAGATCCTTCATCGCCTCGTCATAGCGACCGAAGGAGCGGTAGGCCTGTGCCCGGTTTACCCGGATACCGGCATCGTCGGGCGCCAGCTCGGCGGCCTTTTCCAGGTCACTCAGCGCCGCACTGACCTGTTGCATCGACAGACGCAGGCTGGCGCGCACGGCGTACAGCTGGGCGTCCTGTGGGAACCGCTCGATCCCCTCGGCCAGGGTCTTCAACGCCAGCTCCAGGCGGCCCTCGGCCTCATGCTGCAACGCCACCTTGACGAGGCGTTCCGGGTCGAGCGTGCTGTGTGGATCGTGCTGCCCATGCGGCCCGACCGGCTTGGCGGCGGGAGCGGGTTCCGGGGCGACTTTCCGGGCCACGTCGGCAGGCACCGGCGGTGGCGTGATTTCGACCATGGGCAGGGGTTCTTTGCTGCTTTCCTGCGCGACGGGGGGAGGGGTGGTTTCACTGCAGGCCACCAGCGCGGCCAGGCTCAGTGGCAAGACGATCAGGCGAAAAGAGACAGTCATGTTTTCCTTTCAGGCATGAAAAAGGCGTCCCCGGCATAATACCGGGGACGCCTCACAGGGTGTTACTTCTTCGACGCTGCGTACGTCTTGAGCAACTTGTTGAGCATCTCGATGTGCTCGTTATCGGTCAACGTACCCGGGGTGGACACCTTGGCCCAGAGCTCGGCGTTGGTCATCTCGCGATGGCAACCGAGGCACAGACCGGTGCGCTCCATCCCGTCACGCATCTCTTTCGGCAGAGAACGCGACAGCGGCCAGTGGGTACCAACCGTCTGGACCTGCTGACCATCCTTGATGATGGTCGACCAGTCGTAGTCGAGATCCGCAATCTTCGGGATCTGGATCACGTGACGACCCGGAATGACCTGGCCGGTCTTCTGGTCGATCAGGTCTTCAACGATATCGACCGGGTAGCGGGTCTGGAACACGCCGCCGGAGATACCGTAGCCCATGGCCTTCGGATTGTTGTGGCAGGACTCACAGGTACGTGCCTTGCGCTGTGCCGAGTGCGGCTGCACCGGTGCCATGTCGATCGAATCCGGGGTGCGTTCCTGGCCCAGCTCTTTCTGCTCGTCGAATGACTTGCCGAGCTGGTTGAGGGCGACCACCTTGTTGTTGCGGTCGAACACCGTGTAGACGATCTGGCAACCCGGCATCAGCGGGGTCACACGACCTTCACCGTTGATACCCAGTACCGGCTCTTCCCAACGCAGGTAGGCGCGGGTCTCGAACACCTTGCCGGGGCTCTTGATACCGTGCGTACCCAGCGGCGATTCCGCGGTCTGGCCATGCTCATCACGCTGGTTACCACCGGCGACCCAGTCGGCATCCTCGTAGGGCTTGCCGTCTTTGTCCTTGCCGTAGTTAACCTGCACGTGACAGCCGTAGCACTGCGGTACCCAGGACGCGTGACAGGCGTAGCACTCGAGGCTGTCGTTGTGCTTGAGCACGCTGCTCATGGCGACCTCGGCGTCCGGGCTCTTCCAGTTGTCGTCGAGCTTGAGCTGCTTGAGCAGCGGCACCTCGAAGTCGTTACCGGTGGCCGAGTGCATGATGACCTTCTTGCCGTCCTTGACCACGTTGCCGTACGGATTGCCGCGCGCGGTCATCAGGTAGCCATCGCGCTTGGGGTAGGTGGTCGCGAACGCGGCCGTCTCCGGCAACAGGTCGTTGGTCAGGCCACGCTCACCCGGAGGCAGATCCTTGGCGAACTCTTCCGAGTAGCCCAGCGGCAGTTCCCAGGGGAACTTGTCGGTGGTGCCGTGGCAGTCCTGACACTCGATCTCGACCTGGGCCAGGGTGGTGCCGAAGATGTTGCCGTCACCGTGCATGTCGATGGTGGTGTGGCAGTCCTGGCACAGCAGGCCACCCTTCGGGTTCTCCGGACGGGACTCGATCTGGTGATGCAGGTCGTCGGAGATGAACAGGTACTTCTTGGTGTGCAGCTTGGGCTGCTTGCCGCCGTCTGGCGTTGTACGGCGAACCGTAGGGGAACTCCATCAGGCCCTGGTAGGTCACGCCGATGCGCTTGCCGCGGTTGTGGCAGGAGTTGCAGGTCTCGACCGGGATGCCGGAGTACTCCACGTCGCCGTGCTTGACCTTGGTCTTGCGCGTGGCCTGGATCTGGTGGGTCAGCATGTGGCCCTTCTGTTCCTTGTTGATGGTCGGGTCCTTGCCCTCGTAGTAGCCCTCGTTGCCGTAGGGGATGTGGCAGGACGAGCAGCCCATGCCGCGGTAGTCGCCGCGCTTCTCGCGACCCTTGACGCCGACGTGGCAGCGCTGGCACTGCTGGCGCTGGTAGGTGAAGCCGGCCAGCTTGGGATCCTTCTCGATCTCTTCGACCGACGGCTGCGGCACCTGCTGCAGCTCGGTCGGGAACTGATCGCCGATGCGCGGCGACCATCGCCTTCATGTACTCCTTGTACTGCTCGGTAGCCGACCTGCGGTACCTGGCCGTCGGTGTCCTTGACGTCGTAGTTGCCCCAGGGAACCTTGTGGTTCTGCACCTCGGCGATACCCCAGGTATGCAGGTTGCCCTGGATCTTGCCGGCCTCGGTGTTCATCAGCGAACGCTCGACACGGTAGGCGTAACCGGCATGACACTGTCCGCAGGTCCGGTCGGCGATCCACACGGAACCGGGATCGGGATAATAGGTCTTCGGACCATTGCCGTTCTTCAGACCATCCGGCGAGCCCTTGTGCGCGGCCTCGAACGTGGTCCCCTTGGGATCGCCACCGTGACAGACGACACAACCGGCGGGATCGCCGTTGCCGGCGCCGATCGCCTTGATCTGCAACATCATTGCCGAGTTGCCGTCACGGATATCTGCGATACCGTCATGGCAACTCAGACAACCTGTCTTGCCGGACGGTGCGACTTTCGCTACCGACGCAAGCACGCTGCCACAGGCAACGAGCAGCAAGAGTGAAATTATTAGCCGTTTCATGGCGAACTCCTGGTGGTGTTGTGCGTCGACCGGTTCGACGCGCACTTCTTGTTCATCACCACAGGGAAAGCAGGTTTTGTTCCGTAATCGACGGCGACAGCCAATCACTTGACCCTGGTCAACAGCGGCCAGGACAAAACCCCGAAATCAGTGGGTTAGGC
>CAVRBK010000126.1:0-11461 GCA_963719025.1 uncultured Gammaproteobacteria bacterium
CAGATCCTGCTCCAGGTTCCGCTGTCGATTCGTGCCGACCTGAACAACCTGGCCAACCTGCCGGTCATGACCATGGCGGGCACGAGCGTTCCGCTTGGGCAACTGGGGGAATTCGTTGAAGGGGTCAGGGAGTCATTCATCGTGCGCAAGGACCTGCGGCCGATTGAATACGTGGTCGGTGATGCCAAGGGGCGCCTGTCTGCCCCCATCTATGCGCAACAGGACATCACCCGTCTGCTCGAGGACTACAAGGCCCCGGACGGCGTCAGCATCAGCGGCGAGTATATCGGTCCCCCGGCGACCGATTCCCAGTCAGGATTCGAGTGGGGTGGGGAATGGACCGTGACCTACGAGACCTTCCGCGACATGGGCATTGCCTACGCGGCAGCGCTGCTCGCCATCTACATGCTGGTGGTCTGGCAGTTCGGCAACTTTGTCATTCCGCTGGTCATCATGGCGCCGATTCCGCTGACGCTGCTGGGGATCGCTCCCGGGCACTGGATCATGGGGGCGGACTTTACCGCGACCTCGATGATCGGCTGGATCGCGCTGGCCGGTATCATTGTGCGCAACTCCATACTGCTGGTCGACACCTCGCTGTTGAACCTGGTTGCCGGCATGTCGTTGTATGACGCCGTGATATCCGCCGCCATGGCCAGAACCCGCCCCATCCTGATCACGGCCGTATCGACCATGGTGGGCGCAGCCATCATCCTGGCCGACCCGATTTTTGGCGGCATGGCGATCTCGCTATTGTTCGGGCTCCTGGTCTCCACCATTCTCACCCTGGTGGTCGTGCCACTGGGCTGCCTGACGGTGGGCGAGGAGACCTTCCGCAAAGTTGCAGAGCGCCATGACTGCGAGATCGACTGATCGACCTGAGTCGCCCGGACGGCCTCTGAGCCAAAGTGGCCGGATCGGCGCTGACCGTCGCGCAGGACCACAGGCAAGACGAGTCATTGCGACGATGTCGATAGTCTGACGACAGGCCTGTCGCAACCGGGACATGGCTCTCAGGGTTTGGTGACGGGTAGTCCGGCCGCCTTCTTTGCGCGAATGTCGGCTCGGCGCATCGGCATCCCATCGATCTGGCGGAACACCTCGGACAGGTCGATATCGATCGATTCCCGGCGCTTGATGCCACCATCGAGGCCGATCAGAATCAGCAGCCGGGCATCCTGAGCAAGCGCGAACTGGCTCCGCAACGCATTCGCTGCACCCGCATCGAGCGCCTCGCCATCGAGCCGCCCACTATCCCCGGCGAGTTCGAACACGCGAAGATCACGGTCGATCAGGGCATCGCGGCGCGCGTCGATAGCGCGCCGCTGTTGCAGCAGGCCGGGGTCCTCTGCCGAGGGTGCGGCCAGCACGAGGACACGCGCCTTCCACAGGTGCTGATCCATGTCGTAGGCCAACGCCCAGGTTTCAGGCAACAGGCTGAGCAGAGACAACAGCACCGTCCTGCGCCAGGTGGTTTTTGCCGGGTGCCGGCCCGCCCCGCGCTTGATTCTCTTAACCATGTCGTGCTCCCAAGTTCTTTCCTGGCCCGGACAGCGGGCCGCCAGTGCGCGCAAGCGACTGCGCCCTCGCGCTATTCACGGTACTCGCCTGCCAACTGCCCGAGCAATCTTCCGGATGCGGCCAGTCCGCTGAGCCAGGCGCCTTCGATACGCGCACCCTGGCACCAGTCTCCGCACACGGCGAGGCGCTGCACGGGATCGTACAGCGCACCGATATCGAGCGGTTGCGCAACCAGCGAATACAGCCAGCGATGCGCACCCAGCGGTACAACCCGCTCGTCCGGTATTCCGAGCATCTGCGCAAACTCCCGGGCCAACAGCTCGGCGGCCTGTTCCGCAGGCAGATCGAGGTGTGCACGCGTCCATTCGGCTCCGGCGTGCGCGACCCAGCTGTTCCCCTGCCGGCCGGGCTTGCTGTGATTGCGTGCCAGCCAGCGGAAGGGTGGCTGACTGACGAACACACCATCGAAGCCGACCGGGTCTTGGTCATCGACCCGCGCCATCAATGCCCACATCGGGTCGTAGCGCACGGCGGCGGCCCTGTCGGCAAACGCGGGGGCCTGCGGGCGCAGCAGTTCGGCCGCCTGCGGTGCCGGACCGGCAATGACCACGGCGTCGAACAGACCCAGTTCGCCGCCCGCCTCGTCGCGCAGCCGCCAATGCCCATCTTCACGCTGTGGTGGCGCAACCCGGGTCTGACAGCGCAACAGCAAATCACGCGCCAGGTGTTTGCCGAGCGCGTTCATTCCCGGTTGGGCGACATAGCGCTCGCGTTCGTCAGGCGACGGCGACAGGCGGCCATGCTCGAACCGGGCGATGCGCGCGGGCCAGCGCTGTATCACCCCGGACGTCAGCCAGGCATCCACCATGCGCTGAAACACCGGATCCTGTGCGGTGAAGTACTGCGCCCCGTGATCGAAGCCCAGCTCACCATAACGCCGTGTCGAGGCCCGCCCACCGGGACCGCGCGACTTTTCGAATACCGTGACCGCGTGCCCGTGATCCTGCAGGTTGCGGGCAGCGCTCAGACCGGCGATCCCGGCGCCGACAACCGCGATCCGCAGCGGCTCACCGCTGGCGGGCCTTGCACACGGGCACGGTAACGCGGCAGATCGAGACGCCGTGCATGCGCCCGGGTCGAACGGCCACGCAGGCGGCCGCTGATGGCCTGCTCAGGGAAAGGTCGGTCGAACAGGCCAAGTGCCCAAAGCAGGCCGGCGTAAGAGTTCGGGTCGGAACCATCCAGGGCAAACCGGTGATTGAGTTCGATCAGGGTCGCCAGTGCCTCGCCTGGCGTGCGACACCATCCAGGGATGGCCTTGGCCCAGGTCATGCGCAGATTGTTGTGCAGTTCGCCATGGATGCGCAGCGAGTCCTGCGCCAGGTCCCAGAGTTCGTCGCCACTGCCCGACCGTGCCAGCGTCTCGGGATCGATCACCAGCGGGCGGGGGTCAGCGGCATGTTCGGCCAGGGTGTCGCGTGCCCAGTCGGGAAGACACGCCAGGCTTTCCGGGTCGGCCGTATGGAAGCAGAAATTGAATGCCAGCTCGCGCCATACCAGCAACTCGTCGAGGAACTTTTCAGCACCGGCGCCGCCGCTCGCCGCGGCCTCGCGAGCAATGCGCAGCGGCGAGACATGCCCGTGATGCAGATAGGGCGACAGCCGGCTGACACCCCGCGGCCATTCCTCGGCCGCATCGTTGCGCCTGGCCGCGTAGCCGGCCAGGCCTTCGCGGTGGAAATGTTGCCAGCGCGCATAGCCGCTCGACGAGCCGCCGCGCGTATGCGGCACCGGCGGCACACCGTGATCGATCGCGCAGCTTGCACACAGTGCCGCGATATCGGCATCTGCCAGGTCGACGGCCTCGAAGCCCAGGCTGAGATCGAACCCCGGCGCCTGCAGGCGCGCCTCCGTCCACGGCTGCGCATGCCGCGACGCGAACGCGTCCTGGTTGTGCCGGCGAAACTCGAACGCGCGCCCGAAACGATGTGGCTGACTTTGCATGGGTACGAGACAAGCGCCATCCACCGCAAAAACGCTCCCGCGGCAGTGTCGCGCGAGCGCCCTGGTCCATCGCGGAAACGGGGGCGCCGGAAAATCCTCGGCCACCAGCACAGCGGCACGAGCCACAAGCCCGCGCAGTGGCGACCGGGCAAGTGGATCAGTCGCGAGATGGAATACCGTCTTTACCCCACGCTGCGAGATCGCGTGGTGCGCGTCGCGTGCCCCTTCGAGGATGAAGGTATGATGCCGATCGTTATTGAACCGGTGCGCACCACCCAGCCCCTGGTAAACCAGCAGCGGCAGCGCGAGTTCATTGGCGAGTTCGATGGCGACATCGAGTGGCGGATTTTCATGACCGCGCACGCAGTGGTGCATCCAGTACAGGACGAACTCCCCACGCGCCGGTGCCGCATCGACCAGTATCCGGCAACGCTCGGCGAGATGCGGCGAGAGCGCGCCGAGCAGAGCCGCGGCGGAAACTGTTGTCATAACGCTATCCTTTCTTGCGGCATGGAAGGGCGCCACCGGCACCGCCGACAAGCGGCCGCCCGGACCCGGTTCAACTGCCTGCCTCCAGCACCACCGGAACATCGAGCTCTCGACCATCACGCCAGACCCGGATGTCCACCTGCTCGCCGATCCGGTGATCGTCCAGGGCCGAGACAAGGGCGGAAATACTGTCCACCTTCCTGCCACCGACACCGAGGATGATGTCCTGCGGGACCAGGTTGCCCTGCCCATCCGCTTCGGCCCCGCGCAAGCCGGCAGCGGCAGCGGCAGAATCGCGCTGGACGCGCACGATCAGCACGCCATCGATACCCAGCCGCGCCTTGACCAGGCGATTGATATCGGCGTCGACCGAGATACCCAGGCTGGGGCGAATGTAGCGTCCCTCGGCGATCAGCTGCGGGACGACCTTGTTGACGGTGTCGACCGGCACAGCAAAACCGATACCGGCATAGGCGCCGGAGGGGCTGAAGATGGCGGTGTTGATACCGATCAGGCGCCCCGCGCTGTCGAGCAAGGGGCCGCCGGAATTTCCCGGGTTGATCGCAGCATCGGTCTGGATGAGGTGATCGATACTGGAACCGTCGCCATCGCTGATGGAGCGATCGAGCGCCGACACCAGTCCGCTGGACAGGGAATAATCCAGGCCGAACGGATTACCGATGGCAAAGACCTTCTGGCCGACCCTGAGGTCTGCGCTGCTGCCGAGCGGTACCGGCGGGGGACGGTCAAACGGCACCTTGATGCGCAGCACGGCAAGGTCATGTGCCGGGCTCTTGCCGATCAGGGTGGCGCGGTAACTGCGCCCGTCATTGAGACGCACGATCGCCTCGGAGGCGCCCTCGATCACGTGGTGGTTGGTCACGACGTGGCCGAGGTCGTCCCAGATCATGCCTGAGCCATTGCCGCGGGACACGCTGGCGATATTGCGCGTCCACGGGTTCAGTACCCGCTGACGGGTACTGATGAACACCACCGACGGGCTTGCGGTGTCGAAAATCTCGATCGTCGCCGACTCGTCGGCCGCCAGCGCGCCGCGCGCGGTCACGGCCCTGGGTTCGGCGGTCAGCCCGACGACGCGTTGCTCGATCCACGGCAGAAACTGCCAGAGCACCAGGATCACGGCGAACGCGACGAACACCCAGCGCATCCGCAGGAGGAAGCGATCCGGTTCTTCAGTCATTTGTCTGCTCCGCCATCAGGTTCAAGGAAAATCACTCTCAGCCGTGGGTAACGTAAGGGCTGGCAGACGCAACTTCATCCCCGCAAAAATCAGGCCATAGGGACGCCCGGCAAAACCGTCGCATCACCCACCGCACAACGCCGTCGACGGGGAATCGGCCGATGCCCTCGCGAAACGACATGGCCATCGAAAAACCTGGACAATGCGACGTTTTGTGAACAATTTCGCCTGATAATCTGTTTTTGTCGCGTTTTTTCTTAGAATAACCTATACACTGTGTCAAACACACGCAACTCGCAGGCCGGATTGAACCCGGTCTGCCGGAACGACGGGGAACCCCAGGTCATGACGCCTTCGCAGTCCGCCAATGTCGCAAACACACTCGCGGCGAATTCACCCCTGGTGCTGTTCGACGGCGCCTGCCCAATGTGCCGTCGCGAGATCGCCCACTACCGCCGCGTGCACGGTGCCACACGGCTTGCCTGGCTGGACATCGCCCGCGACCATGCAGCACTGCCGATAGACGGCATCGGCCGTGAGACCGCGATGGCCCGTTTTCACGTGCGCGACAGTCGCGGTATCTGGCACACCGGCGCCTATGGCTTCGCCGAGTTGTGGTCACATCTGCGCGGCTACCGCCATGTCAGCCGGGCGATCCGCGCGCTGCACCTGCTACCGCTTATCGACCGTGCATACACGCACTTCGCGCGCTGGCGCCTGCGCCGCCAGTGCAATGAAGACACCTGCTCCCCGCGCCATGACTCCGCCCCCAACAGGTCAGCGGAAAAATCCCCGGGCCGCGGCACAGCCGGGATCCCGCGATGACAGCCGGACCGACGCAGCGCTCGACCGGCGGCAACCGGCCACAGGTCCCGCCGGCACCCCTGTTTCGGCGCTGGCGCGCCGCCGCCTGAATCATGCTGCAGGTCGTCTGGTTCAAGCGAGATCTGCGCATCCAGGATAACGAGGCCCTGACGCGCGCCGCGCAGCACGGCCCGGTCCTGCCGCTGTACATCGTCGAACCCGGGCTGTGGGAGCAGGCCGACGCGTCTGGACGGCAGTGGGCGTTCGTGCGCGAGAATCTGGTTTCCCTGCGCGAGCAGCTGGCGATGCTTGGTCAGCCACTGATCGTCCGCCACGGCGAGTCGCTGGACGTGCTGCGCAGGCTGATCCGCTCGCACCGGGTCGATGCGTTGTGGTCGCACCAGGAGACCGGCAACGCCTGGACCTACGAGCGCGACCGTGCGGTCGCCGGGCTGTTGCGCGAACACGGCATTGCCTGGCATGAGATACGCCAGCATGGCGTGGTACGCGGGCGGCTCGACCGCGACCACTGGTCGCAGCAGTGGGAAACGCTGATGACGGCAGCGCTGGCATCACCGCCCGCGCTGCACGCCGCTGGCACACATCGCACCAGGCGATATACCGGAGTGGCCAAGCGCGCACCTTGCCGCGGACTGGTGTCCGGGCCGGCAACTGGGGGGCCGGCATGCGGCCGAGCAGGCACTGGTCAGCTTCCTGTCCGAACGCGGGCACCGCTATCACCTCGAGATGTCGAGCCCGGCGACCGCTGTGGGCAGCTGTTCGCGGCTGTCCGCACATCTCGCCACAGGCGCCGTATCGATGCGCGAGGTCGTGCAGCCGCACGCGAGAGCAGCGCGCGCAGGTCAGACAGGCGAAACCGGCACAGCGCTCGACCTGGGGGCGGGCGCTGGCCGCTTTCGAGGGACGGCTGCACTGGCACTGCCACTTCATGCAGAAATTCGAAACCGAGCCGCGGATCGAGTCGACCAACCTGCAGCTGGCGACGCGCGATCTGCGGCCGGAGACACCTGATCCGCAGACGTACACCGCCTGGGCCAACGGCGAGACCGGTTGGCCGCTGGTCGACGCCTGCATGCGCGCACTCGATCACCAGGGCTGGATCAACTTTCGCATGCGCGCCATGCTGACCTCGGTCGCCAGCTACCAGCTGTGGCTGCACTGGCGACAGCCCGGCCTGCACCTGGCGCGGCGTTTCGTCGACTACGAACCCGGCATCCATTGGTCACAGTTGCAGATGCAGTCGGGGACCACCGGCATCAACACCCTGCGCATCTACAACCCGGTCAAGCAATCGCCCGACCAGGACCCGCAAGGCCGCTTCATCCGCACCTGGCTGCCCGAGCTCGCCGCCGTGTCGCGATACCTGGATCCACACGCCCTGGCTGATGCCACAGGCAGACCAGGCACGCTGCGGGGTGCGCATCGGGCGCGACTACCCTGCTCCGCTGGTCGATCATGAGGCCGTCCGCGCGCCTGGCGCGACAACGCATCCAGACGGCACGGCGCGGTGAAGGCGCTCGCCAGGAGAGCCGGGCCATCCTCAACCAACACGGCAGCCGCAAGCGGCCCCGGCCACGCAGGCAAAAAGTCTCCCCGACAGGCCGACCTGTTCGACGATGGCACATAGCAAACTGAAACTGCCCAGCCGGATCTGCGCCGTCTGCGGTCGCCCCGTTCAATGGCGCAAGCGTTGGCGCAACAACTGGCCGGAGGTGCGCTACTGTTCCGAGCGTTGTCGCCGTGGGCGATCCTCACCGTGACGACGCACCGGCTTATCCTGGTTCTCGGCGACCAGCTCGATCGCAATTCCGCCGCCCTCGCGGACTGCGACAAGGGGCGTGACCGGGTGCTGATGATCGAATCGCGCGAGGAGTCACAGCGAGTCTGGTCACACAAGGCGCGCAGCGGGCTGTTTCTCGCGGCCATGCGCCACCACCGCGACTGGCTGCGTAACCAGGGTTTCAAGGTCGACTACATCCGGATCGACGAACAACGCGGCCGAGACGTTTCGACAGCGCGCTCAGGTCGGCACTGCAGCAACATGGCGTGAGCGCAGGCTGATCATGACCGAGGCTGGCGAATTCGGTGTGCAGCAACAGATCGCGGCCGCTGTGCGATCGGTGGGCGTCGAGCTGCACGGCCTGGCCGATACCCACTTCATCTGCAGCAGCGACGCGTTCGCCGATTGGCGCAGCAAACGCAAGACCCTGGTGATGGAGCACTTCTACCGGCACATGCGCAAGCACGCACGACATCCTGATGGAGGAGGCAATCAGCCGGCCGGCGGCAGCTGGAACTTCGACCGGCAGAACCGCAAACCGTTCGGTCGCCAAGGCCCCGGCATGCTGCCGCGCATGCCCAGCCTTTGCGCCGGACAGGATCACCCGCAGCGCGCTCGACGACGTAGCGCGGCACTTCCCCGACAACCCGGGCTCCGCTGGCGTCTTTCGGCTGGCCGGTGACACGCGAACAGGCGCTGCAGCTGCTGGACGACTTCGTCGCGTCAGCGGCTGCCCGCATTCGGCCCGTTCCAGGATGCCATGTGGACCGGCGAACCCTTCCTGCATCACTCGGCGCTGTCGGCCGCGTTGAACCTGAAACTGCTCAATCCGCGCGAGGTGATCGACGCCGCAGTGGCCGCCGCCGCGGACGGCGCACGCCCCACTGCAATCGGTCGAGGGCTTCGTTCGCCAGATCCTCGGCTGGCGGGAATTCGTGCGCGGCATCTACTGGAGCGAGATGCCGAGCTACCTGGAGCGCAACGCACTGGACGCGACAGCAGCCCTGCCCGGCCTTTTACTGGACCGGCGACACCGACATGGCCTGCCTGCGGGATACGATCGCGCAGACCCTGGAACTCGGCTATGCACACCACATCCAGCGCCTGATGGTCACCGGCCTGTTCGCCCTGCTGCTCGGCGTGCGGCCGCAGGCGGTGCACGAATGGTATCTGGCGGTCTATGTCGATGCGGTCGAATGGGTCGAGGCACCCAACACGCTGGGCATGTCGCAGTACGCCGACGGCGGCCTGCTGGCATCCAAGCCCTATGTGGCCTCCGGCCGCTACATTCAGCGCATGAGCAACTACTGCACGAACTGCCGCTATGCACCCGACCAGGCGACCGGCGACAAGGCCTGCCCGTTCACCACCCTGTACTGGGACTTCCTGATGCGCCACCGGACAGCGCTTCGCCAATCATCCCCGCGCCGCGCTGCAATGGCGCAACCTAGCGAGACTCGACGAACCGAGACAGCAGGAAATCCAGCAGGCTGCGCAACGCCTGCGGGACAGCTTGCAGGGATAAGGCCGACACCTTCCGTCATGCTGCGGGGATCATGCCCTAAAGGGAACTTCTAATAACTCTGCGCGAAACAGAATTGGTGATCTGAATTCTGCAGATCAAGGCGCAAATCGCCCGTAATAGCCAGCTATTGCGAAACTTTGGAACGCGGAGATGCGGGATCCAAGGCGCCAAGATGATCGCGTCACGATCTGTTAGAAGTCCCCTCACGGCACGAACGGCATCATTCGCGACGGATTCGAGAACTTGTTGATGTCGTTACCCATGTGGCCCATGGAATTGGTCATCACCGCCATCGAACGATTCATCTGGCGCATATCGATCGACATGTTGGCAATATGCCCACTCATGCCGGCAATGTTGTGATTGAGTTCGCCCATGTCGCGACTCATGTGACGCCATGTTTTCGGTCATCGATTCCATGCCGACACGCACGCGCGAGAAATCCGCACCCATGCGCGCCTGACCCTCGACCATGCTGGCGGCCATCTGGTTCATGTTCGCCGGCCATGGCCTCCATGTTGCGGCTCATGCGGCCAACGTCCTTGCCCATCTGCACCACCGACGTGGTCATCTGGCCCATGTCGTTGCCCATGTTCCACATGAACAGGCCCATACCGGCGAATGCCAGGGCCATGACGACGAGCAGCGATCGTCGCACCACCGAGACGCGCGGCGTTGTGCCAGCGGATCGCGCTGGTATGCCTTCTCAGCCAAGTCTGAACCTCCTGCGAGGGTGGAAGATACTGTCACAGGCTCTTGGTGTTGCCATCCTCGACACCCGTGATGGTCGTGATGTGTTTGCCGTTCTTGATCAGGTTGTAGCTGCCGTCCGCCTGTTCGAAGACCGTGAAACACAGCGGCTTGATCTTGCCGTCCCAGAGGATGCACAGGCGGGTCTGGTCATCGACGAACCATCGACCGACCTTGCGCTTGCCGTCTGCATGCATGATCCGCGTGACCACACCCTTATCGGTGAAGTAATTCGAGCACAGGGCCTGATCCTTCTCCTTGCGGCACTCAACGGTCTTTCCCCTGACCAGGTCGATGATGTCCTGACGATCCATTAGTGCTCTGCTCATCCGCCGGCACGGCCGATGACGAAACAGGATCAATGCAGCAGCCGACAGCAGACCAATAGCTCGCATGTGTTCTTCCTCTCCATTGTTGTTCAATCGAGTGAAGAAACCTCGCAAACAGGTTCCTCGCCGTACTGTCACGCCCAACCATGCGATAGACCGATGTCCTCGTCTGCATGGTGGGCGAAAACCGCGACTCAGTCGTCCTCTGGCAAGGGCGGCATCGAGTAATAGGCCGCCAAGGCCTTGATCTCTTCGTCGGTCAAGCTGACTGGCGATGAATCGCATGCGGCCATAGGCGTCGTTCTCGCGATCGCCTTCCTTGAACGCCATCATGGTATCGACGAAGTACTCGGGTTTCTGGCCACGCAGCACCGGCGACTCCATGCCGTAGCCGACGCCACCCTTGCCGTGACAGACATCGCAGGACAGCAGCAGCCGACTCTTGTCACCCTCGGTCGCCAGCTTCGGCGCCTCGCGCTGCGGCGGTTGCTCGGGCGTCTGCGCCTCGAAGAAGGCAGCCAGGTCGGCCGCCTCTTCCTGCGTCAGCTTGCGCGCCCGCTTGACCATGGTCTTTTCATCACGTGTACTGTGCTTGTAGTCCATGAGTTGCTTGAAGTGATAGGAACGCATCTGGCCGGCAATGCTGGGCGTGTCGTCTTCTTCACTGATCCCGGTATCACCGTGGCACTTGGCACACTTGTGCTCTTTCGCGACCGCCTCACCCTTGGCCGGATCGCCCGAGGCAATCAGCCGCAGCGTCGGGTAGTTCCACTTGAAGCCCGGTTCTTCGGCCGCAATGTTGAATGCCAGCAGAGAAAGTCCGAAGGTCAATGCAATACGTGTTTTCATTCTTCTCGCCTCCTTAGTGTCCGCTGGCATCGGCAGTCTTGAGTGCACCCAGATCATGGGTCTCCTCGAGCACGACCATCTCGACCGCCGGCACCTTTATGGCATCCTTACCCAGCAGCAGGTCGGCCAGACCCTGCGAGAACGAGCGATAGTGCAGCTTGGCGGTCACGGTGGTGTAACCGCAACAT
>CAVRBK010000127.1:0-19197 GCA_963719025.1 uncultured Gammaproteobacteria bacterium
GCGACCGTATAGGTGCGGGCACGCACATCGGACGCCAGGTTGGCACCGACGGCGTCGTCAACATTGATCACGGCAACGGTCAACCCGGCACCATGGAAAAGACGGGCCTTTGCATCGGCGTAGGCCTGCATGTTGCCGTGGTAATCCTGGTGATCCCGGCTCAGGTTGGTAAACACCGCCGTATGGAAGGGGATTCCGGCGACCCGCTGCTGATGCAGGGCATGCGACGAGACCTCCATCGCCACCGCCCGTGCGCCCTGCGCGAACAGCCCGCCCAGCATGGCGTGCAGATTGACCGCATCGAGCGTGGTGTGCGTCGATTGCTTCAACTTGCCGGGGAAACCGTTTCCGACCGTGCCCAACACTGCCGTCGGCACCCGGGTCGACAGCGCCTGGGCGAGAAAATGGGCCACGCTGGTCTTGCCGTTCGTGCCGGTCACGCCGACCACGCGCATCGAATGCGCCGCCTGGCCGAAGAAGCGTGCCGCAATCTCTCCCGCCTGACGACGCAACCCCGGCACCGCGATGACCGGCAGCCCGGACGACAGCCCATTGATGCGATCTCGGTCCCAGCGCTCGGTGGGCTCCGCCAGCACCGCTGTCGCGCCCCGCTGCTTCGCCTGTGCGATATGGTCGAGCGCGTGACTGCGCGTGCCCTGCAGCGCCAGCCATAGCCCGCCCGGCTCGACCTCGCGACTGTCGAGCGCCAGCGCGCTCACGGCGTGACGCCCCGCCCACTCGACGGACGCCAGGGAAGGCACGATATCAGCCAGGAGCATGGCTTTTTTATCGGCGCGGCGCGGCATCATCGAGCCTCTCCGGCGTGAGCCATGCGCAGAGACGGATCGATTGGCGCGTCGGGTGAGACATTCAACAGGCGCAGGGTCTCAGCCATGACTGCCGAAAACACCGGCCCCGCGACCTGCCCGCCATAGAACTTGCCGGCCCGCGGCTCGTCAACCACAACGGCAAGCACGACGCGCGGATCCTGCGCCGGCGCCATGCCGGCGAACAGCGCAAGGTAGCGATCGTCGCTGTAACCATCGGGACCGAACTTTTTGACCGTACCGGTCTTGCCCGCCACACGGTAGCCCATCACGGCGGCCTCCGGCGCCGTGCCGTCGTGGCCACGACCGACTCGAGCATCTGCCGCACCGCCGCGGCGCTTTCCCGCGTGAACACCCGCCGGCCTTCCGGCTGCCGATCGCGCTTGAGCAGACTGACCGGCACCAGCACCCCATCGTTGGCCAGCGCCGCATAGGCCTGGGCCAGCTGCAGGGTGGTCACCGAGATACCGTAACCGAACGCCAGCGTGGCCTGATCGATCTGCGCCCAGCGCCGATAGTCGCTCAGCTGACCCGCCACCTCGCCGGGAAAGCCGGTGTTGGCACGCTGGCCGAAACCGAGGCGGTCCATCACCCGCCACAGGTCGCGCTTGTCCAGCCCCAGCGCAATCTTGCTCGCACCGACGTTGCTCGAGCGGCGCAACATCGTGCTCACATCGATCAGGCCCAGATTCTTCGAATCCTTGACCTGCGCTGCACCGACCCGGAAAAAGCCGGGCGCGGTATCGATCATCGAATCGACCTGGATCACACCCTTGTCGAGCGCCGCTGCCACGGTAAACGGCTTCATCGTCGAGCCCGGCTCGAACACATCGGTCAGCGCCCGGTTGCGCAGGCGCCCTGCGCGATTGGAACGGTTGCCATTGGGGTTGAACGACGGCTGATTGACCATCGCCAGCACCTCGCCGCTGCGCGCATCGAGCAACACCAGCGAACCGGATACCGCGCGGTGGCGCTTCACCGCCGCCTTGAGCTCGCGGTAGGCGATGAACTGCAGGCGCTGATCGATACTCAGGGCCAGGTGATTGCCGGCCGCGGGCTGCGGATGTTCTCGACGTCATCGACCGCCTGGCGACGACCGTCGCGCAGCACCCGCTTGGCACCCGGCTCGCCGCTCAGTGCCTCGTCGAACGCCAGTTCGAGACCCTCCTGGCCATCGTCGTCGACATCGGTGAACCCGACCACATGCCCGAACACCTCGCCCGCCGGGTAGAAACGCTTGTATTCGCGCTCGACATGCACACCGCGGATTCCGTGCGCCTTGACCACGCCCATCACGTGTTCCGCCTCGGCCGGCGGCAGCCGACGCTTGAGATAGACAAAGTGCCGCTGACCGTAGCGCGCCAGCTTGTCGCGCAGCTGATCCGGGTGCCTGCCCCAGGGATCTGGCCAGCGCCAGGAACTGCTGGGTATCCACGCTCAGCACACGCGGGTTGGCGGCAATGGAATCGACCGGGGTGCTCAGGGCCAGCACATCGCCGCGCCGGTCGGTGATCAGGCCACGATGCGCCGGCATCTCGACCCGCGCGAGGTAACGATCGGCACCTTCGGACTGCAGAAAGTCCTTTTCCAGGATCTGCTGGTCGACGGCGCGCCAGACCAGGCCAGCGCCGCCAGCACGAACAGGCCCAGCACCGTGTAGCGCCGCCCGGCGTAGCTCGGCAGCGCCTTCTCCTCGCGGCGGACCTGGCGGGCGCGCCTGGCGCGTCGGGCCGCCATCAGCTCACCACCACGATCTGTTCTGCCTCGGGCACCTGCATCTGCAGGCGCTCATCGGCGATTCGCATGACCCGACCCAGCGCACCGCGCGTGGCCAGCTCCAGCTGCAGACGCCCCCACTCCATATCGGCCTGGTCGCGCATTGCCCGCACCTGCTGCAACTCAACGAACAGCGAGCGCGAGAGGTACTTGGCATACACCACGCCCACGCCGCTCGATCACCACGGCGACGGCGAGAACGGCGACCCACAGCATCTGCGCCCGGCTCATGCCAACACCTCGGCGACACGCAACACCGCACTGCGGGCGCGCGGGTTGTCGCGGATTTCGGCATCGGACGCGCGTCGCGACTTGCCCAGCAGGCGCAGGCGGCCCTGGGTCTCGCTGTGCGGCACCGGCAGCCCCTTGGGCAGCTTCGGGCCCCGTGCCGCATCGCGCATGAAGCGCTTGACGATACGATCCTCGAGCGAATGAAAACTGATCACCACCAGGCGCGCGCCGCGCGCCAGCACCTCGAGCGAGTCCTGCAGGCACAACTGCAGGTCATCCAGCTCACGGTTGATATAGATACGGATCGCCTGAAAAGTCCGGGTGGCCGGATGCTTGTGCTTTTCCTTGACCGGGCAGGCCTGCGCGACCAGGTCCGCCAGTTCGGCCGTACCCACGATCGGCGCATCCTGGCAGCGGCTAACGATGGCGCGGGCAATCCGCCGCGCGAAGCGCTCTTCGCCGTACTCGCGCAACACGGTTGCGATCTCGTCCTCACCGGCGGCGGCCAGCCATTGCGTCGCGCTCTGGCCGCGACTGCGATCCATGCGCATATCGAGTGGCCCGTCGTTCATGAAACTGAAGCCACGATCGGGATCATCCAGCTGCGGCGACGAAACCCCGAGGTCCAGCAGAAGGCCATCGATCCGCTGCGCCAGACCACGCTCGGTCACCGCTGCTGCGAGTTCGGTGAAACTGCCATGCACGATCGAGAAGCGCCGATCATTGGCGAACAACTCACGCGCAACGGCGACAGCGGCTTCATCCTTGTCGAACGCCAGCAGCTGACCGCGCTCGCCGAGTTCGTCCAGAATCCGGCGCGCATGTCCGCCGCGGCCGAAGGTGCCGTCTATATAGATACCATCCGGCCGAATATTGAGCGCCTGGGTGGCCTCTTCGAGCATGACCGGTATGTGGCCGCCGGCATCGGCCGATATCACAACGTCATCCCCCCGAGTTCCTCGGAAAGATCGGAATCGTCACCCAGCGCCTCGGCCAGCCACTGCTCGCGACCACCCGACCAGCTCTCTTCGTCCCAGATCTCGAACTTGTGCACCTGGCCGACCAGCGAAACGCGCTTGCCCAGCCCGGCGTAATCGCGCAGCTCGTTGGCCAGCAGGATGCGCCCCTGTCCGTCCAGCTCCACCTCGGAGGCATGACCGAGCATCAGGCGCTGGATCAACTGGTTCTTGCGGTTCATGGTCGGCAGACGGGACAGCTTGCGCGCGATCTCGCGCCATTCGTTTTCGGGATACAGCCACAGGCAGCTTGTCGCGGATTGGGATTGATGGTCACCACCACGCGCGACGCACAGCACTGCGCCAGCGGTTCCCGGTGCTTGGCCGGAATCGCTATACGCCCCTTGGCGTCCAGATTGAGTGTATTGACCCCCAAAAACACGGCTTCGCCGTCTCCTCCATTACGGGTGGGTAATTCCCCCTTATTCCCCACGATTACCCACTTCTCATGCAATCTTAGGTCTATACCCCCACTCGGTCAAGCTGTATAAACGAAAAAAATGCTTATCGCTCAGTAACTTAGGCAGCAATTTGAAGAACCAGGGAAACGGAAAACAAAACAGCGCGCTAACTGCGTCGACTTAAAGTGAATTATCAAGATAGAGCGACAAATCGGGCGACATTCTCACGAAGCAGCTTCCCAGAAGTCGGGGCCGCTCAACATCGGAGAAAAATTCCCAAAAGACCTGCAGAGAACGCGGCCGGAATCGACCGAACGAGCACGCGGGACAGAAATGGAGTCGGCCGATAAGCCGGGTTCTGTCGAGGACGACCATTCATCTGGGACGCCCGTCACCGGACGCCTCGTGCGACCTACCCGGAAACACCTGCGGGCCGCAGGCTGCCAGAGGCATGTTTCCCTATTTGGTCTTGCTCCAGAGGGGGTTTACCGTGCCGTCCCCGTTACCGGAGACGCGGTGCGCTCTTACCGCACCCTTTCACCCTTACCTGCCGGCGGAACGAGTCCGCCGACATCGGCGGTTTGCTTTCTGTTGCACTTTCCGTCGACTCGCGCCGCCCAGGCGTTACCTGGCCTCTTGCCCTGTGGAGCCCGGACTTTCCTCCGTCACCTTGCGGTGACCGCGATCGTCTGGCCGACTCCGCGGAGCACCCTAGGTGAAGCGCGTCACCCTGGCAAGCGATTCAGTCGATCCGTCAGTGCCAGGGCACGCTGATAAAGCGCATTTTTCTTCTGCCCGGTGATCTGCGCCGCCAGCGCCGGCGGCCTGCTTCAGCGGCAGCTCCCTGAGCAGGATGCGCAGCAATACATCGGCATCGACGATCGCCGTGCTTTCGCTGTCTGCCGCACCGGCCACCAACAGCACGAACTCGCCCTTGCTGCTGGTTCGCATCGGCCTCCGCCCACGCCAGCAACTCCCCCAGCGGGGCCGCCCGCATCGTCTCATGCACCTTGGTCAGTTCGCGCGCCACCACACGCCGGACGCACAGCACCGAATGCGCTGACCAGATCGCGCAGGGAGGCCAGGATCCGGTGCGAGGATTCGTAAAACACCAGGGTTGCCGGTCTCGCGCGCCAGCGACTCGAGAAGACCGAGGCGCGCCTGCGGCTTGCGCGGCAGAAACCCCTCGAACCGGAACCGGTCGGTCGGCAGGCCACTCACCGACAGCGCGGCGACCACGGCACTCGGGCCGGGCACCGGCACGACTGCGTAGACCCTGTTGCCGGCAGGCCCGGACCAGGGGAAAGCCGGGATCACTGATCAGCGGGGTACCGGCATCCGACACCAACGCCAGCGATTCCCCGGCATCGAGCAGCTCGATCAGCCGCGCGCTCGCCGCAGTCTCGTTGTGCTCGTGCAGCGCCAGCATAGGCCGGGAGATCCCCAGATGGTCGAGCAGGCGGCGCGTATGGCGCGTGTCTTCCGCCAGGATCCGGTCAACCTGTTGCAGCACCTTGACCGCCCTGAGCGTGATGTCGTCCAGATTGCCGATCGGCGTGGCGACGACAAATAGCTGACCCGGCGCGTTTGACACCCCATCCCCCAACCTTTGATACTCGGCGATCCATCCTGACTGCACCCGATGCGCCATGCAAGCTGCCCGCCTTTCCCGTCTCCTTCTCGTTGCCATCTGGCTGATCCTGGCCAGTGGCTGTGGCCAAATCCCGGAACGTCCCAGCCGTCCGGCGACTGACCCCGATGCCGCGCGCGCCGCCCAGCTGATGGCCAGCGGGCAATATCTGGCCGCGGCCGAACTGTATCGCCAGATCGCGGCACGGACCGCGCCGCCACAGCAGCGCGCCGCTTTTCTGCTGGCTGCGGGAGAAGCCGCGCAGGCCGCGCAAGACTGGGACGGGGTACGCGGCGCCCTCGGGCAACTCGACCAGTTTGCATTGAGCGGCGACCTCGCGCTGCGCCAGCGCCTGCTGCAGGCCGAAGTGCTGCTGCAGGAACTGCGGCCGGCAGACGCGCTTGGCGTACTCGGCGACGCACCCACGCCCACCGCCTCGACCGCACTGCGGATCCGTTTCTACCGCAACATGGCGCAGGCTTATCGACAGATGGGCAACCTGCTCGAGACCGCCAATGCCCTGCAACAGGTCGACGCGCTGCAGTCCGATTTTGCCCAACGCATCGAGACACAGACCGACATTCTGCGCACCCTCGCCCTGCTCAACGAGCAGGTTCTCACCAACCTGCAACCCTCACCACCGGGGATCAGCGGCGGCTGGATGCAGCTGGCCCTGCTGGTCAAACAGCACGGCAGCGACGCCGAGCGCCTTGCCCCGCTGCTGGGCGAGTGGCGGCAACGCTTCCCGCAGCACCCGGCGCTGCCTGAGTTACTCAGCAACTATGCGCTGCAGTTGCAGGGCCAGCTGCAGCATTTCGCGCGGATCGCGGTCCTGCTGCCGCAGTCCGGCACCTTCGCCGACGTCACCGCGGCGATCCGCGACGGCCTCATGATCAGCCGATTCGACCTGCCGTCCGACAAGCGCCCCGAGCTGCGCTTCTACGATGCCACCGACCCGGCCGGCATCTGGCCGCTGTACAGCCAGGCCGTGGCCGACGGTGCCGAACTGGTCATCGGCCCACTGCAGAAGGACGCGGTCGCGCAATTGCTGCGCGCCGGGGAACTGCCCGTTCCGGTACTGGCGCTGAACCAGGTCGACCTGGAAAGTGCGCCGCCGGAGAATCTGTTCATGTACTCGCTCTCGCCCGAAGACGAGGCGCGCCAGGCGGCGGAACGTGCCTGGCTGGATGGCAAGCGGCGTCCGGTCGCGATCGTCCCGCAGGGCGCCTGGGGTGAGCGGATTGCCGCTGCCTTCGAGGCGCGCTGGCTCAGCCTGGGCGGTGGTATGGCCGGTATCGCGCGATACGACGGCAACAGCCACGACTACAGCGAGACGATCACCGGCCTGCTGCACCTTGACGCCAGCGCCGAACGCCGCAGCCAGCTCGAGGGCTGGCTGGGACGGCGGCTCGAGTTCGAGCCACGCCGGCGCGACGACGTCGATGCGGTGTTCATGGCCGCACGCCCGGTACAGGCGCAGGGTATCCGACCCCAGCTACAGTTCCATCGCGCCGGCGACCTGCCGATCTATGCGACATCGCATGCCTGGCTTGGCCAGCTGTCGCGCAGCCAGGCCGCAGACATGAGCGGCATCATGCTGGCCGACATCCCGTGGCTGGTGTCGCCGCGCAGTGACGACCCCGGCAACCGCGAAAACGTAGCGCGCTACCTGCCGAAGAGCGGTTCGGCCTATGGCCGCCTGTATGCCATGGGGATCGACGCCATGCGCCTGGTACCGCATCTCAATCGCCTGCAAAGCAGCCGTTTCGAATCACTGGATGGCGGCAACCGGAAATCTCTACATGGATGAACTCAATCAGGTACACCGGCAACTGGTCTGGGTAAAACTCGGCGAACAGGCCGAGATCCTCGGTTTTTCGCCGCGGCTCGACCTGCAGACTGGCGAGGGCGGCACCGCACCGCTCGCGCCGGCAACGACGGAAGCCATCCCGGCCTCCTGATGCCAACGACACAACAGCTCGGCACGGATGCCGAAGATCGCGCCGAGGCATTGCTGAGGCGTGCCGGGCTGTGCCCCATCAGCCGCAACTACCGCTGCCGCGGTGGCGAGATCGACCTGATCATGCGTGACGGCAGTCACCTGGTTTTTGTCGAGGTCCGCTACCGCCGCAGCAATGCCTTCGGCGGTGCCCTTGCCAGCATCGACGCAAGGAAACGCCGACGCCTGGTCGTAGCGGCGGAACACTATCTGATGACCAGTGGCTGGCAGGGGCCGTGTCGCTTTGACGCGGTCGGTCTCGGCAGCGACCCGCAGGACCAGCAGTGGGTGCGCGATGCCTTTGCAAGCTGAGATCGACCGGCCCGGGCCGGCATGCGACACTTGCGCCTCAATCCCTGTGACCCCACCGAATAATAGTGGACCCGATAGAACGAGTCGTCGGCCTGTTTGCCGCGAGTAGCGAACTGAACGCGGCGGCGGCCGAGCAACAGGCGGGACCGATCGCCAGCGCGGCGCACATGGTCGTCAACAGCCTGCTGGGTGGCGGCAAGGTACTCGAGCTGTGGCAATGGCAGCTCAGCCGCCGATGCGCAGTATTTTGCCGCGCACATGCAACACCGCTTCCAGCGTGAACGGCCGGGACTGCCCTGCATTGCCCTGAACGCGGATGCCGCGACCCTGACGGCTATCGCGGTCGATGAGGGATTCAGTGAAATTTTTGCCAAACAGGTCAGCGCAATCGGACATCCCGGCGATGTATTGTTGACCCTGAGCGTCAACGGTACGGCAAGCAATGTTGTCGCAGCGATTGATGCGGCACAGGAACGTCAGATGCACCTGGTCGCGGTGACCGGACGGGATGGCGGCGCGGTCGCGGGAAGGTTGCGGGAAACCGATACGGAAATCCGCACACCGTCCGACGACTCCGCCAGAATCCTGGAAAATCACCGGCTGGTGTTGCACTGTTTACTGGACATGATCGACCTTCAACTGATGGGTGGTTAACGCACTATGAAACGAAAGATCGCGATGGCACGAAGCCTTGTTATTGGATTACTGGCCCTGGGATTGAGCGGTTGCGGCGCAGTCGTCGTCGGTGGCGCGGTTACCGGCGCCGCGGTCGCGCATGATCGGCGCACGACGGGTACGTTTGTCGAGGATCAGGAAATATTCCTGCGCGCGTTCGGCATGCGCAATGGCGACGAAGCCCTGAAACAGAACACGAACATCAACATCGATGTGTTCAACCTGCAGGTACTGCTGACCGGCCAGGCCGAAAACATGGACATCGTCGAACAGTACCGCGAACGCGTCGCGACCATCCCGCGGGTACGCAATGTGTTCAACGAGGTCACGGTTGGCGCAGAATCGACATGGAGCGAGGCAACCGCGGATGCCTACCTGACCTCGAAGGTGAAAGTGGCACTGTTCGGACGTCAAGATCGATGGCTTCGATCCACCTGCGCGTCAAGGTCACCAGCGCCCAGGGCAGCGTCTACCTGATGGGCCTGCTGACCCCGACCGAGGCCGATGCCGTGACCGAGGAAGTACGTTTCGTCAGCGGCGTGAAACGCGTCGTGAAGCTGTTCGAATACATCGATGTCTGAGGCCTCTGCAGCCTCTCCGCTACCGCCAAAACTCCTTGCCGAACTGAAGGACCTGTTCGGCAGGGATCTGCTCACCGCCCCGGGCGACTGCTGGGCCTATGGCTACGACAACAGCCGCCAGCACGCCCTGCCCCAGGCGGTATGCCTCGCACGCGACGAAATACAGATCAGCGAGCTTGCTGAAACGCTGCCACCAGTACCTCATACCGATCATCACGCGCGGCCGCGGCACCGGCACCACCGGCGCCACCGTCCCACTGCGCGGCGGCATCGTGCTGTCGATGGAACACATGCGCAACACGCTGGAGATCGATGCAGCGAACCGGATGGCGATCGTTTCACCCGGCTACACCAACCAGGAACTGCAGGACGCGGCAGCGGCCGACACGGCTTCTTCTGGCCGCCGGATCCGACCAGCGCCGCCGTGTGCACCATCGGTGGCAACCTGGCCTACAACTCGGCCGGCCCACGCGCGGTCAAGTACGGCACACCGCGCGAGAACACCCTGGGACTGCGTGCGGTCACCGGCCAGCGGTGAGATGTTCAAGACCGGCTCGCGCACCAGCAAGGGCGTGGTCGGTTACGACCTGACACGATTGCTGATCGGCTCGGAAGGCACGCTCGCGGTGATCACCGAGGCAACCCTGAAACTGACGCCGCTGCCGGAGACGCGCCAGACCCTGCAGGCGATCTACAGCGACATCCATCACGCCGCGCGCGCCGTGTCGCGCATCATGGCGCAGCCGACAACCCCCTGCGCGCTGGAGTTCATGGATGGCGCGGCGATCGACATGGTGCGCGACTATGCCGATCTCGGCCTGCCCGACGCCGCCGGCGCACTGCTGATGATCGAGATCGATGGTCCGCGGGCCTGCATCGACAGCGGCGCCGCACAGCTTGCCGCCGCGGCCGATGGCGCTGGTTGCCTGGACGTCGAGGTCGCCACCGGCGCGGATGACGTCGCCCGCCTGTGGCGCGCCCGCAAGGCGCTCTCTCCCGCCCTGCGCAACGTGGCACCGAAAAAGATCAATGAAGATGTCGTGGTACCGGTATCGCGCATACCCGAGCTGATTGGCGGGCTCGAACGACTGGCAAGGGAATACGCCGTTCCGATCGTCAACTTCGGCCACGCCGGCAACGGCAATATCCATGTCAACCTGCTGGTCGATCCGGACGATCCAGGCCAGATGGCCGCCACGACACCCTGTCTCGACGCGGTGTTCGATCTCGTGCTGTCGCTGGACGGCAGCCTGTCGGGTGAACATGGCATCGGGCGGGTCAAGCGCGAGTTCGTCGACCGTGAACTTGATCCGACCTCGTTGCGGTTCATGGCCGGCATCAAGTGCCAGCTCGACCCGCACAACATCCTCAATCCAGGCGTTGCCATCCCTGACTGTTCACAAACCGCCGGGATTGATCACCAGCCTGCAAATTGCACCAGTCGATAACCCTCGACGATCCGCCTTATTGCGCCTGGTCGGCCGCCATCTTTTCGATCTTGCCCATCACCATCGCCTCGAGATCGGCCTTGTACTGCACCACGCGGTCGAGCACGGCCGGGTCACCGGCACCGAGGATCTGCGCGGCCAGAATGCCGGCATTCTTCGCCCCATTGATCGCGACTGTGGCGACCGGCACGCCTGGCGGCATCTGCACGATCGACAGCAGCGAATCCTCACCACTCAGCGCGGCACTCTTCACCGGCACGCCGATCACCGGCAGCGGACTGATCGCCGCGGCCATGCCCGGCAGATGGGCGGCCCCGCCCGCGCCGGCGATGATCACGCGCAATCCGCGGTCTCGTGCCGATTCGGAGTACTCGTACAGCCGCGCCGGTGTCCGGTGGGCCGAGACGATGGTCATCTCATAAGGGATTGCAAATTCCAGCAGCATTTCTGCTGCGCCCTGCATGACCGGCAGATCCGAATCGCTGCCCATGATGATGCCGACCAGTGGCTTCGTCATATTCTTTTGTCTCCAAGTATCCTGATCAAGGCCTTCACCTGTTCAGCCTTGCTGCAGGCCGATTCGATGGTTTCGTCAATGACCGTCACATGTCCCATCTTGCGCCCGGGCTTGGTCACCGCCTTGCCATAGATATGCACACAGACGCCGGGGATCGCCAACACCGCAGACAGACCGGAGATAATCGGTCGCCCCTCATACCCCTCTTCACCGAGCAGGTTGACCATGGTCGCCGGCGACAGCTGACGCGTATCACCCAGCGGCAGACCCAGGATGGCGCGCAGGTGCTGTTCGAACTGATCGGTGACGCAGGCCTCGATCGTATGGTGACCCGAATTGTGCGTCCGCGGCGCCACCTCGTTTACCAGCAGTTCGCCGTCGGCGGTCAGGAACATCTCGATGCCGAACACGCCAACGCCCTGCATCGCCTGGACGGTGCGGATAGCCAGCGCTTCGGCCTCGCGCGCGATCTCTGGCGACACATCGGCCGGCGCGACCAGGAAATCGAGCACATTCTGCGCATGAAAACGCATCTCGACCGTGGGGTAGGCCCTGCACTCGCCATGGACGTTGCGCGCGACCATCACCGCCAGTTCCTTGTCGGCCTCGACAAAACGCTCGATGTAGCTGGGCACCGGCAGGTTGCCGGCGAAAGCCGCGGCATCCCGCATCACCACCACGCCCCGGCCGTCGTAACCGCCGCGCCGTGCCTTCTGCACCAGCGGATAACCAAAACGCTCAAAGGCCGCGGCATCCGGGGCCGGCATGTCGACAAACTCGGAGGTCGGGATACCGGCATCGCGCAGGAACACCTTCTGCCGATACTTGTCCTGAATGGTCGCCAGCAGCGCCGGGCGCGGGTGGATCCTGTGCCCCTCGGCCTCAAGTTGCAGCAGCGTCCCGGTCTCGATGTCCTCGAGTTCGAAGGTCACGATGTCAGACGACTCGGCCAGCTCGCGCAACAGGGCCGCGTCGCTGTAATCGCCGACGATCTGGTGGCCGGCCACCTGCGCCGCAGGCGAACCCTGCACCGGGTCCAGCACGAGGCAGGTGCAACCGAGGCGCTTGGCCGCCTTGACCATCATGCGCCCAAGCTGCCCACCACCGATGAAACCGATACGGGCTACCGGAAACGGATAAACATCTTCCATCGACATCGCCGAAAAATAAAAGGCCCTGGCGCCCGCCGGCTGGGCCGGCACCGGTGAATCACAGTGTGCTTTTGTTGCCGTCCAGGGAACCCGCAAAAACGCCGCCCTGACGGTAAACGAGCAAGGATAACCCGGAAACAGGCGCGATGCGGAGTTTTTCAGGTGTTTGCTGCACCCGCACATGCACACCATCCACACATGGTTGCGCAATATCAGATGAACGCGCGAAATCACCACCGTTCCCACCTGTTTCGCGAATTTTTTGACGTGGCGCAAGCACATACCAGCCCTGCCCCGCAAGCCGGGGAGAGCGCAGGCGGCTGTGCTATAGTCGCGCGCAGTATTAAATTAGGATTTGCTGAAAAAGGCGCTTCGCGGCGTGCGGCAGAGGGGCAGACCCGGTCGCAAAAACGCGTGTTGGCGCCTGGTGCAATCCTCAACGCTAACCTAAAGACTAGAACGTTAAGATCCAGGGGGGACAGCATGTCCAAACAACATCCCGTTGTCGCGGTGACCGGATCATCCGGCGCCGGCACCACCACCGTAAAACGCGCTTTCGAGCACATCTTCATCCGTGAAGGCATCAATGCCGCCGTCGTCGAGGGCGACAGCTTCCACCGCTACGAGCGGGCCGAGATGAAGGTCAAGATGACCGAAGACGGCCTCAGCCACTTCGGCCCGGAAGCCAACCGTTTCGACAAGCTCGAAGAGCTGTTCAAGACCTACGGCGACACCGGCTACCGGCGAAAAGCGCTACTACCTGCACAGCGACGAGGAGGCCGCCGAGCACAACGCACGTCTCGAGCACCGACAAGAAGCCGGGCGAATTCACACCCTGGGAGCCTATTCCGGACGGTACGGATCTGTTGTTCTACGAAGGACTGCACGGTCTGGCCGTGACCGACGAGAACAACGTCGCCGAGCACGTCGACCTGGGCATCGGCGTGGTGCCGATCGTCAACCTCGAGTGGATCCAGAAGATCCATCGCGACAATGCCGAACGCGGTTACTCACCGGAGGCCGTGGTCGATACGATCATGCGTCGCATGCCGGACTACATCAATCACATCACGCCGCAGTTCTCGCGCACCGACATCAACTTCCAGCGCGTCTCGCTGGTCGACACGTCGAACCCGTTCATCGCGCGCGACATCCCGACGCCGGATGAGAGCTTCGTGGTCATCCGCTTCACCGACCCGCAGAAGTTCAATACCGACTTCCAGTACCTGTTGTCGATGATCAATGGCTCATTCATGTCACGTCGCAACAGCATCGTTGTGCCGGGCGGCAAAATGGGCTTCGCGATGGAGGTCATCTTTGGCCCGATTATCGACCAGATGATGGACGAGCGCGGCGGCTAAATCGCTAAGCGGTGGCGGCATCGCCGCCACCGTCTTTCCATCCAGCCATGGTCGAATTCAACAGTGTCCACCTGACCGGTTCCGATTGGCGCGCCCTGTGTGACGACGCGCTATCGCAGATCTCCGGCGTTGCGCATGGCGACCTCGCGTTCATCTACCTGGCCGAACAACTGGCGGCCGAGAGCGACCACATGGTCGACTACCTGCGCGACCGCAGCGGCATCGCCCACTGGGTCGGTTGTGTTGGCATGGGCCTGTGCAGCAATGGCCTGGAGACCTACGACGAACCCGCAATCTCCCTGCTGGTAACCCCTTTCAGCAAAGACCAGTTCCGTATTATCCCCGCGCTTGAGGATGGTGCCGGGGAATGGCTGCAGGCAACCCGGGATTGGCGTGAGCGCCATTTTGCCTCGGTCGCCATCGTGCATGCCGATCCGGGTAACACGACCCTGACAAAACAGCTGAGGCAGCTCAGCGATGGCCTGCAGGGCGGGTTTCTGCTCGGCGGCATCGCGTCGGCAGAATCACTGCCGGTACAGATCGCCGACCGGGCGACGGGCTCTGGCATTTCCGGGGTCCTGTTCGACAGCGGCGTCAATATCCATACCGGTCACAGCCAGGGCTGCAGCCTGATCGGCCAGAAGCATGTGATCACCGACAGCCAACGCAACATTATCGAGCGCATCGACGAGCGCCCCGCACTCGAGGTGTTCAAAGAGGATATCGGCGAGGTGCTGGCACGCGACCTGAGCCGTGTCGGTGGCTACATCTTCGCCGCCCTGCCGGTCCCGGCCTCCGACACCGGCGACTACCTGGTGCGCAATCTGATCGGGATCGACACCGCCAAGGGACTGCTGGCGATCGGCGACCTGGCAACGCCAGGCATGGAGATTCAGTTCGCACGCCGCGATGCGGAAACGGCAAGGGAAGACCTGACGCGCATGATCGAACAGCTGAAACAACGTCTGCCGGGGGAACCCCGGGGCGCCCTGTACCACAGCTGTCTCGGCCGCGGCCGCAACCTGTTCGGCGACCAGTCCGCTGAACTGAAGCTGGTGGGTGAACTGCTCGGCGACGTACCGCTGGCCGGCTTCTACGCCAACGGCGAGATCTCGCACAACCGCCTGTATGGCTATACCGGCGTGCTGACGCTGTTCAGCTGAGAAACACCCACACATCGACAACGCCGCAGGCGTCGGCGCTCAACTGGCCTGCGCGCCCCGCGCACCTGACGATGCATCGTCGAGCCCGGCGAAGGCCGCACGAATCCGTTCCTCGATCCGCTCTGGCGACAGATCCGCCATCGCCATCTGCTCGGCCTGCGTGCCCTGCTCGATGAAGCGGTCCGGCAAGCCGAGATTGAGCACATGCACCGCCAGCCCCGCCGCGTGCAGGGCCTCGTTGACCGCGGATCCGGCGCCACCCTGCAGCACGTTTTCCTCGAGCGTCACCAGCAACTGGTGACTGTTGGCCATATCGATCAGCAGGGCCTCATCCAGCGGTTTCACGAAGCGCATGTTGACCACGCTGGCGCCAAGCCGGTCGGCGACCTGTTGCGCCGAATCCAGCAAGGTGCCAAACGCCAGGATCGCGATATCGCTACCCTGGCGGACGAGTTCGCCCCGCCCCCAGGCAATACGAACCGTAACGCGTGCCACAAACATCGCCACGTATTGCTCACCCCACACCTCCCCAAGAAAACGGCTTCGTAGGATGGCCCAGGAGCGGCGATCTTGCGGCGGTCTGACCCATAGCATCCCCTGAATCGAAGCGCCCGAGGCAACTGGAAGCTCCAGTACCATCATGCCGTCTTTCTCTGGTCTCTCGAGAGCATCTCAACGAGCTTCTTGTGACCGTCAATTCTGCGAAGACGGACCGCACCTGATGCAATGAGCCCGAAGAGCAGGGTCAGCGCCGCGGCCTCCGTCTGGAAATGAACCCTGGGTTCTGATTCTCCGGCGGAACTCCTCGTTGAGCCGTTCGATCATGTTTGTCGTTCTCAGGTTCTTCCACGTCTCGCGAGGAAACTTGTAGAAGCTCAGGAGGTCCTTTCCTGCTTCCTTGAGACTGATCTCGACCTCGGGAACCAACTTGCCCCACTTGCGGCAGAACGACTCGTACGCAGTCGCGGCCTCTTCAAGGTCTTCTGCGTACGTGATCGAGTGATAGTCTCGCTTGAGCTCCTCGTGACAGTGCTTCGGGGCCTTGGACAAGAGTTCTCCAGCTTGTGATTGGTGCACCGCTGCAGATCCGTGCCCGGCCACGCTTCCCGGACCGCACGGATCAAGCCCGCGTTGCCGTCCAGCATGACCAGAAGCGGGGCCGAGAGGTTTCGTCGTGCGAGCGACTCGATCACTCCTTCCCAAGCCCTCAGACTTTCGCTCGGGGCGAGACGAGTCCTGAGAAGCTCCTTCTCTCCCGTCGTCTTCACTCCCACCACCGCCTGGACCGGCACCTTCACCACACGACGAGCAAGCCGGACAGGTACTCGGATCGCGTCCAAGACCACGATCGGATACCATTCCTGACTCAGGTCTCTCCCGCGCCAGGTCTCGAAGAGGCCCTGCAGCCGCTTTACCAAACGGGAAACGCGTTCTGGGACATCGCTGTCCCTTCTACCAACGGCCTGAGCGCGAGCTTCACCTTCCGCGTGTTCGCGCCGACCAAATAGCTTGTGAGCATGGCGGCGTCCAGACGACGGGTGCGCCGCTCGTAACGACGAACAACCTGGCTCTCGACCTCCTCCGTCCCCGTCTCGGTCTGCAGGCGTCCTCGAGGGACCTTCACTTCAACGGGACCGAACGATGTCACCAGCTGCCGCGGAGGGCGGCTCCCGTGTCGGTACCCTTTGCGACCGGCATGTCGCTCGTGCCTGCTGGCACCGAGGCTCGCCTCCAGCTCCTCGTCCAGAATCTCGTGGATGATCTCGCGGATGCGGCCACGGACGAGCGTCTCAAGGTCATGGAAATCACATGGCGGTGCGAGTAACTCTGCGGTACGATCCTTCATGGCGTATTCCTCCGGTTAAGCCCATGGTGGGCTGTTGTTTATCCTATCCGGAGAAGACGCCATCCTCCTTTTCAACAAGTCCCGGGACACAACCTCATTCTGCCGCCCAACTATTCCGGTCTCGCCGACCGACCTAGACCCTATGGAACGGCCGGACCCCCGTGGTTATCGTGGGTTAGCTGGACGGGACGGACCGTCCGGACAGAGCCACATGTGACGACGAGGGTCACAACGACAAGGAGGTCCAGCCGTGCCACCTATTATCTGGATCGGACTCGATGTGCACAAGAACTCGACGACTGTCGCGATTCTCGAGGGAGATGAGCAAGAGCCCCAGGTGATGCGCCTGGGCCCGGATCTCAATGAACTCCGCAAGCTCTTCCGGAAGCTCTCGAAACAAGGCTCGATCCGGTCCTGCTACGAGGCGTCCGGTTGTGGGTTCGTGGTCCATCGGGTCCTCGAAAAAGATGGCTTCGCCTGTGAGGTGATCGCTCCCTCGCTGATTCCCTCCCGCGCTGGGGATCGAAGGAAGACCGACCCGCGCGATGCCATCAACCTGGCCAAGCTCTATCGAAGTGGTCTCCTCACCCCGGTCCACGTCCCCGATGAGGAACAGGAAGCCGTCCGGGATCTGGTGCGAACCCATGTCGCCCGCACCAAGCAGATCGCCGAAACCAAGCAGCGGATCCACGGACTTCTCCTGCGACAGGGACACGTCTACCGCGACTCCTCCTACTGGACGAAGAACCACCGAGCCTGGCTGGCGCGGCTTCGACGCAAGCTGACCGGGCCCGTAGCCATCATCCTCAATGCCGATCTCGAACTCCTCGAGTACCTCGAGGCTCAGCTCAAGGCCATCGACGAGCAGATCGAGACCGTCGCCACTACGACCACCCTACCGGGAGACCGTGGAAGCCCTCAAGTGCCTGCGAGGCGTCCGTACCTTCACCGCCATGACCATGGCCACCGAGATCGGTGATGTCCGTCGCTTCGCTTCCGCACCGGAGCTCATGGCCTGGACAGGTCTGGTTCCGAGCGAGAACTCGTCCGGAGATCGTCAGCAACACGGTCCCATTACCAAGACCGGAAACGTCTTCCTCCGCCGCGTCCTCATCGAAGCGGCTCACAATCATCGAACCCGCGCCGGTCGCTACGCTCATCCTCGATCGCCGAAGATCCGGGAAACCTCCCGAGATCGTCTCCATCGCCGTCAAGGCACAGCACCGACTCTCGAAACGATATTGGAGACTCGCAGATCGAAAACACTCGAACGTCGCCGTGACCGCCGTGGCCCGAGAGCTCGCTGGGTTCGTCTGGGCAATCATGACCGTAGCCGCCTCGACCGCCTAAGGAACAGGAAAGGGACCTGAGAGAGCCAGACCGCGGGAAGGAGGATGCTCGTCTGCGCTATGCGGTATCCAACCCGCGCATCTCTAGACAGAGCCAGCTCCGACGGACTTTCGGGAATGCGGTAACCAACCCGCGAATATCAGCTTGAAAACCGTCGACCCCTAGCTCTCTCAGGCCCAAACTTATGACCGATTCAAAGTAATTGCTAGATTGACAAGGGCCGTTCCATATCAGCGGGCCACTACCACCCGCCCCGTCTCCACCCCATCCGCCGTCTCGATCCTCGTCAAGTAGACGCCGGAGGGGACGGGGTTGCCGTGGGTGTCGCAACCGTCCCAATCAACTGTGTGTGAACCGGCGGCCACTGTACCGTCAACGAGAGTACGGGATAACTCGACCAGTAGCGTCGCAGATTGCTAGCGATCTTGCGCTCCGTTGAATCGCGTAGGTGACTCGGGTCCGCTCGGTGAATGGGTTGGGCTGACCGACACCTAGTCGGAGCCTCTTTCTGTCCTGTATTCGTGTTTTCTCGACTCCGGAGGCGTCGGACGCGGTTCTGGCAACCCGGAAACCGACCCATGGATAGGCATAAGAAGGAGCGGAACTCGTAGGACCGGTAAGCACAGCGCACTTTGTCAGTGGCGGAGTGGTCGTACCAGTCCCCGCCGCGAAGTTGGCGGTAGCCGCCGTTCGGTGGACCAGCCGGGTCGGTTACTGGCAGTGTTCCCAGATAGGTTGCACACGTGCCAGTCATTGCACCACTCCTGAACGTTTCCCGCCATGTCCGAGAGACCCAAGACCCCTGGAGCGTCCGGATAGCTCCCTACTGGTGAGGTCCAACCAACACAGAGCAATACTGTAACCTGAACCAAGCAGTCAGACAAGACCAGAACATCGCCCGCATCCGGCTCAT
>CAVRBK010000128.1:0-17571 GCA_963719025.1 uncultured Gammaproteobacteria bacterium
CCCATGCCGGGGAGGGCGATCCCCTGGCCCTGCTGGACAGAATGAACGAGGCAATTCGGTCACTCGACTACGAGGGGCACTTTGTCGTGCAATCGGGTGAGCGGCTCGATGCGCTGTATATCGTGCATCGCGTCAATGATGGCAACGAGAAAGAACGGCTTGTTTCCCTGACTGGCGAGGCACGCGAGATTATCCGCGGTGATCAGGCGGTAGCCTGCCTGGTGCCGGGGCGCAAACAGCCGATCAATGTCGGGCGTCGCGCCCAGGGGCGCTCATACTCCCCGCTGACGGTTATCGATGCACAACAGCTGAAGCAATCCTATCGCTTCGAGATGCTGGAACCGGATAGGGTTGCCGGTCGCGATGCCCACAAGATCGAGGTGCATCCTCGGGACGAACTGCGTTTCGGCTACCGCCTGTTCATCGACCAGTCTTCGGGGCTGCCCTTGCGCACCATCCTGCTTGGCGGTGACAGCAAAGCGGTCTCGCAAATGATGTTCACTGATCTCAAGGTAGGCGATGGCATAACGCCGATCGAACACGATCTCTCGGCCCTGCAGCACGCGACCGCGGATTCGACCGACTGGTCACCATTGGAAAGGCTTGCCCCGGCGTCATGGGCTTTTTCCGACACACCACCGGGTTTCCAGCTGAACGTACACCGTCGCCGTGCAACGCATGACAAAACCGGCGAGCTGGAGCACTTCATCTTTTCTGACGGCCTCGCGACCGTGTCCGTATATGTTCAGCCAAGCCATGGCGATGGCGCGCTTTCCGGTGCTTCACGGCATGGAGCCGCCAATGCGGTTGGACGCAGCATAGGCAGCCACGAAATCATCGTGGTTGGCGAAGTCCCGATGAAAACGCTCCAATGGTTCGCAAACAGCGTCCAGGCGGCACCATGATCGAGGAACAGGCAATGGTGCGTGCGCTCAAAGGCGGCCATGCCGAGATCGAGATCCAGCGGCAATCTGCCTGCGGCAGCTGCGCGGCCAAGGGTGGGTGCGGGACCTCCCTGTTGGCCGAGTGGTTTCCCAAGCGACAGTGGCTCTTCGTGTTGCCCAACCGCGTCGACGCAAAACCCGGTGACACCGTGGTCGTCGGCTTGGATGAGCACTATCTGCAGCGCGGGTCATTACTGCTCTATGCGTTACCGCTCGCAGGTCTGTTGTTTGGTGCCGTTATCGGCGAGCAGCTATTCATCCGCTTGGGATATTCCGCGGAACTTGGCAGCATTCTGCTGGGTCTATCTGGCGTGATCGCTGCGCTTCTGGCTGTAAGGCAAATCAGTTTCCACCTCAACCAGGGCCGCGAAGCAGGGGTGCAACTGCTACGGGTGGTTCACCGGACTATAAAGATAGCGCCGACCGACATTTCTGTTACGGAAACGTCGCGCAAGCAAGAGTTAAGGACATACGAATGAATACGATTCCATCACTGCCTTCACGCTGGCTGGTCGCCGGACTGTTTATGCTGAGCATCGCCGCCGGAACCACCCAGGCGCGCTCGTTGCCCGACTTTACCGAACTGGCAGCGCAGAACAGCCCTGCGGTGGTCAACATCAGTACTCAGCAGAAGACGAAATCTGTCAAACAGCGGCTGCCCAAGGGCTTTTCAATGCCGGATATCCCGGAAGACAGCCCCTTCAGCGACCTGTTCAAGCACTTCTTCGGCGAAGGCATGGAAGGATTCGAGAGTGACCGTGAAAGCCGCTCGCTCGGTTCCGGATTCGTTGTGTCGTCCGATGGTTACATTCTGACCAACCACCATGTGGTTGCGGATGCCGACGAAATCCAGGTGCGGTTCAGCGATCGACGCTTCTATGATGCCAAGGTTATCGGATCGGACAAGGGCAGCGATGTCGCCCTGATTAAGATTGAGGCGACTGACCTTCCGACGGTGAAGATCGGAAAGAGCAGCAGTCTGAAGGTCGGGGAGTGGGTTCTCGCGATCGGTTCGCCGTTCGGCTTCGACCACACGGTGACGGCCGGCATCGTGAGTGCGAAGGGGCGCAGCCTGCCGAGCGAGAACTATGTTCCGTTCATCCAGACCGACGTCGCCATCAATCCGGGCAATTCGGGCGGACCGCTGTTCAACCTCGACGGCAATGTGATCGGTATCAATTCGCAGATCTACAGCCGTACCGGTGGTTTCATGGGGCTGTCGTTTGCCATCCCGATCGAGCTTGCGATGAACGTGGCCGACCAGTTGAAGAATACCGGGCGGGTCTCGCGCGGTTACCTCGGCGTGCTGATTCAGGATGTCGACCGCAATCTGGCCGAATCGTTTGGCATGGCCCAGCCGCACGGCGCCCTGATCTCGCGGATCATGCCGGATTCACCGGCAGCCAACGCCGGGCTCAAGGTGGGTGATGTGATCCTCGCCTTCAATGGTCAGCGCCTGCTGAATTCAAGCCAGCTGCCGCCGCTGGTCGGTACCAGCCTGGTCGATGGCGAGGCAACGCTGCGCGTGCTGCGCGATGGCAAGGAAAAGAACATCCCGATCAAGATCGGCCGCCTGCCGGAGGAGGATGACGAGGTCGCGCAGGTGCCCGCCAAGTCAGAACCCGACGAGATCGAGCAGCTTGGACTGTCGGTCATCGATATCGATCGCAAGGTGCGCAAGGAGCTCGGGCTCGAGTCCGAGGGTGGCGCTCTGGTCGGTATGGTCGGTCCTGGTGCGGCACAGGATGCGGGCATACGGCGCGGCGATATTGTCCTGATGTTCGATGGCGTGGACGTCCAGGGAGCCGGCCACCTGCGTGAACTGATCGATGATGCCGACGGCAAACGTTCTGTCGCCGTACTGATACGACGCGGCGACAGTCCGCTGTTCATGGCCCTGCGCCTGCAGGACTGAACCAGGGGGTGTCGGCGAATCCGACGTTCTATTACCGCAATGGCTGCCATCTCTGCGAAGCGTTGGCAGCCGTGTTGCATCGCGGCTGGCCGGAGCATGCGGGGCAGATGGAATGGCGCGATGTGGATGAGCGGCTCGACTGGCGGGACGCTTACGGCCTAAAGGTGCCGGTCCTGATGCTTGGTGGCGAGGAAATCTGTGCGCTGCAGCCCGATCTGGAGCGCATTTCCCAGTATTTCGGACCGCCCGCAAATCCGTTATAATCCGGCACTTCGCGACGGTTGGCGACGAGAACGGAACTTTCCACCGGAAAGTTCCGTTTTTTCATCCAGTGCAATCACCTGGCAAGCCCGCAAACCCCTGTGATTTTTCGACCCAAAGTCCGCGTTGGCCGCGAAAACCACGACGTCGCACCACATCACCCGATAACCGACATACCCGATGACCGATCTCAGCCACATCCGAAATTTCTCGATCATTGCCCATATCGATCATGGCAAGTCGACGATCGCCGATCGCTTCATCCAGGTGCTGCGGCGGTCTCACCGAACGCGAGATGGCTGCGCAGGTGCTCGATTCGATGGACCTGGAGCGCGAGCGCGGCATCACCATCAAGGCCCAGCGCGTCACGCTCGTATTACAAGGCCCGGGACGGCGAGACCTATCAGCTGAATTTCATCGACACGCCGGGACACGTCGATTTTTCCTACGAGGTATCGCGCTCACTGGCCGCCTGCGAGGGCGCCTTGCTGGTCGTCGACGCCGCGCAGGGGGTCGAGGCGCAGAGCGTCGCCAATTGCTATACCGCGATCGAGCAGGGTCTCGAGGTGCTGCCGGTGCTCAACAAGATCGATCTGCCGTCCGCCGAGCCGGAGCGCGTGGTGACCGAGATCGAGGAGATCATCGGTATCGACGCCACCGAGGCCCTGCACGTCAGCGCCAAGACCGGGCTCGGCATCCCGGATCTGCTGGAGGCCCTGGTTCGAGCATATCCCGCCGCCGCAGGGTGATCGAAGATGCGCCGCTGCAGGCATTGATCATCGACTCCTGGTTCGACACCTATGTCGGCGTGATCTCGCTGATCCGGGTGATGAACGGCTCCATCCGGCCGAAAGACAAGATGCGGATCATGTCCACCGGGCGCGTCTACCAGGTCGAGAAGGTCGGGGTGTTCACGCCCAAGCGGACCGATCAGAAACGTGCTGGCGACCGGCGAGGTCGGTTTCGTGATCGCCGGTATCAAGGAAATCGACGGCGCACCGGTCGGCGATACCCTGACCCTGGAGAACAACCAGGCGCGACAAGCCGCTGCCGGGCTTCCAGCGAAGTGCAGCCGCGCGTGTTCGCCGGCCTGTACCCGGTCAGTTCCGACGACTACGAGTCGTTTCCGCGATGCGCTGCAGAAGCTGAAGCTGAACGATGCGGCCCTGCACTACGAGCCGGAGACCTCGCAGGCGCTGGGTTTCGGTTTCCGCTGCGGTTTTCTCGGCATGCTGCACATGGAGATCGTGCAGGAACGCCTGGAGCGCGAGTACGATCTCGATCTGATCACCACCGCGCCGACCGTGGTCTACGAGGTGCGAACTCAACGACGGCAGCGTCATCATGATCGACAATCCGGCCGCGCTGCCCGAACCCGGCAAATTCCGCGAGATCCGCGAGCCGATCATCGAGGCACACATCCTGGTGCCGCAGGACCATCTGGGCAACGTGATCACCCTGTGCATCGAAAAGCGCGGCGTGCAGAAGAACCTGCAGTACCTCGGCGGCCAGGTGCAGCTGGTCTACGAACTGCCGATGAACGAGGTGGTGCTCGATTTCTTCGACCGGCTGAAATCGGTCAGCCGCGGCTATGCCTCGTTCGAGTACGAATTCAAGCGTTTCGAGGCCGCGCCGCTGGTCAAGCTGGATATTCTGATCAACGGCGAGAAGGTCGATGCCCTGTCGCTGATCGTGCATCGCGATCATTGCGAGAGCCGCGGCCGCGACCTGACCGACAGGATGAAGGAGATCATTCCGCGGCAGATGTTCGAGGTCGCCATCCAGGCGGCGATCGGCAGCAAGGTCATCGCCCGCTCGACGGTCAAGGCGTTGCGCAAGAACGTCACCGCCAAGTGCTACGGCGGCGACGTCACGCGCAAGCGCAAGCTGCTCGAGAAGCAGAAGGCCGGCAAGAAGCGCA
The DNA here is from genome assembly GCA_963719025.1 of uncultured Gammaproteobacteria bacterium. GTDB lineage: Bacteria > Pseudomonadota > Gammaproteobacteria > Chromatiales > Chromatiaceae > Thiosocius. Next base: position 5,042 of record CAVRBK010000128.1, read on the forward strand.
TGAAGCAGGTCGGTCGGGTGGAGATCCCGCAGGAGGCCTTCCTCGCCGTGCTGCAGGTTGGCAAGGACAATTAACCGGCGAACAGGCCGCTCACCGGCCTGGCCGATAGAAAGGGTTTGAGAAGTAACATGCAATCGATTTTGGTTTTTGGCTTTTTTGCACTGCTCGTCTGGGTGGTGATTACCTTCGGCATCGAGCCTGCACTGGCACTCGCGTCGGTGGTGACCGGGGTGGTCTGGCTGGTACATCGCCTGGTGAAAGGCAAGACGGAGCAGAAGAATCTACCGACAACGGTGGAATATGCGCGCTCGTTCTTTCCGATCTTCCTGATCGTTTTGCTGTTGCGGGCCTTTCTGGTCGAACCCTTCCGCATTCCTTCCGGCTCGATGATGCCAACCCTGCTGGTGGGTGACTTCATCCTGGTCAACAAGTTCTCCTATGGCATCCGCATGCCGGTTACCAAGACCAAGCTGATCAATCTGGGCGGCCCCGAACGTGGCGATATCGTGGTCTTTCGCTGGCCGGTGAATCCGCGCCTGGACTACATCAAGCGCGTCGTCGGTCTGCCGGGCGATCGCGTCATGTACCGTCAGAAAACCCTGTTCATCAATGGCGCGCCGGCGCCGATCAGCGTTGTCGGTCAGTATCAGCCAGAGGGCTCGGGCATGCGCGCGCTGGGTTCGGTGGAAGGAAAGGAGTCACTGGGCGACATCAAGCACTCCGTGCTGGTGAACCCGCTGGCACCCGATTTCAGCGGGTCCTGCCGATTCATGGCCAATCGTGAAGTGACCGTTCCCCAGGGCCACTTCCTGATGGTTGGGGATAACCGCGACGACAGTAACGACGGGCGCTGCTGGGGCTTCGTACCTGAGGAAAACCTGGTCGGAAAGGCATTTTTTGTCTGGATGAGCTGGGATTGGAAACGCTCCGGTTTCCTGGCATTCAGTCGTATCGGCTCGATAAGCGACTGAAACCACAGGGCGGCTTTCAAGATAGATCTTGCGTCTGCCGTTACATGAAATACTCTTCTGCTACTGGACTTAGCGTTATGAAAACAAATGGCATGATGAAAAGACAAAGCGGCATGACAATGCTGTCGTGGCTGGTGGTGCTGGGTGTTTTGGTCTTTTTCATCCTCATCGGGATAAAAATGGTGCCGACTTACCTGGAGAACTACTCGATCAAGCAGGTACTGGCGACCATGGAAAACGACCGGGCCGTGCGCAAAATGACGCCGCGGCAGATGAGAGAGTCTTTCATGAAGCGGCTGAAGATCAACAGCGTCTACGAGTTCGATCGCGAGTGGGTCAAGATCAAGAAAGAAAAATTCGGCATGCGTATGTCAGTCGACTACGAGATTCGCAAGCCGGTGGCAGGCAATGTTTCGATCCTTATGGCGTTTTCCAATTCGGCGCTAATTTCGCCGTAATGAAGCGGCTGCAGAACGCCATCGACTATACTTTTCAAGACATCGGACTGCTGGAACGGGCGCTCTCTCACCGCAGTCTCGGGGCACAGAATAACGAACGTCTCGAGTTTCTCGGTGATGCCATTCTCGGCTTTGAGGTTGCAGACTGCCTCTATCACAAGGCAACGGATGCGGATGAAGGCCAGTTGAGCCGGATGCGCGCGCACCTGGTCAAGCGCGAAACGCTTGCCGAGATTGCGCGCGAACTGAAGCTGGGCGAAATCCTGCGCCTTGGTGCGGGTGAGCTGCGAAGTGGGGGGCAGAGTCGCGACTCGATCCTTGCCGACGCGGTGGAGGCCCTGATTGCGGCTGTTTACCTGGACGGTGGGATCGACGAGGCACGCCGGCTTGTGCGCCGTTTGCTGGGTGATCGGCTGGCCGAACCGACGGCGGAAACCCGGCAGAAAGATGCAAAGACACGCCTCCAGGAACATCTCCAATCCATCGGAAACCCGCTGCCCGACTACGAGGTCGTAAGCATTTCCGGCGAACCACACGACCAGACATTCCGCGTCGTCTGTGTCACCGGGCTGACTGCGGATACGGTCGGGGAGGGTGGCAGTCGACGCAAGGCCGAACAGATGGCGGCCATGGCCATGCTGAAACGACTCGAGACGAGTGAAAAATGACCTACCGAAGCGGCTATGCCGTATTGCTCGGCCGACCCAACGTCGGCAAATCCACGCTGCTGAACAAGATGTTGGGGCAGAAACTCGCGATCACCTCGCACAAGCCACAGACCACCCGCCATCGGATTCTCGGCATCCGCTCGGACGATGCGGGCCAGATCGTGTTCGTCGATACGCCGGGCATTCACGACCGCGGCACGAAGGCGATGAATCGCTATCTCAATCGTACGGCGCACACCTCGCTACTGGACGTCGACGTTCTTATTTTCGTTGTCCAGGCGTTGGCCTGGACGGCGGAAGACGAGAGCGTGTTGAAGGCGATTGCTGCCACCAAAACACCAGTGATTGCCGCAGTCAACAAGGTCGACCTGGTCGAACCCAAGGAAAAACTGCTGCCGTTCATCCAGGAACTGTCCGCACGACATGCCTTTATTGACGTGATCCCGGTATCTGCGCGTGACGGCGACAATGCAGAGGTATTGGCCGAGGCTGCACTGGCAAGCTTGCCGGAGGGCGAGGCGATCTTTCCCGCTGATCAGGTCAGCGATCGTTCCGAGCGCTTCTTTGCGGCGGAGCTTCTGCGCGAACAGTTGATCCGGCGCTACCATGAAGAACTGCCCTACGCCGTTACGGTGGAGATTGAGCAGTTCGAGGAAGAGGATGGCCGATATAACATCGGCGCGGTCATCTGGGTCGAACGCGAAGGTCAACGCGCGATTCTGCTGGGCAAAGCCGGGCAGGCAATGAAGGAAACAGCAACGGCCGCGCGCCTGGCCATGAACGACTTCTTTCAGACCCGTGTGCACCTGGAAGTCTGGATCAAGGTGAAGAAAAGCTGGTCGAGTGATGAAGCCAGCCTGATCAAGTTGGGTTACACAGACTGATCCATCGTGACGTCGCAGGACCTGTTGGCCGCATACGTGCTGCATACCCGGCGTTACGGCGATACCAGTCTGCTGCTCGAGCTTCTGACACGCGACCAGGGCCGTGTGGCCTGCATCGCGAAAGGGGCCTTGAGCAGCCGTGCGAGAAACACCGTCGCGCAACCCTTTCAGCCGCTGCTGATTGGCCTGCGCGGACGCGGCGAAGTACAGACACTGTCCAGTACCGAAAACTCGGGTCCGCCCTTGTCACTGGTCGGCAAACGACTTTACTGTGGGTTTTACCTCAACGAACTGTTGCTGAAGCTGACCGCACGCGGCGATCCCTGTGCCGAGTTGTTCGGCGACTATGCAGAATCCCTGGATCAGTTGGGCAGCGATGCGCCCGAGGAGCCGGTTTTGCGCCGTTTCGAGGTCCGCCTTCTGCAGCACCTCGGACATGGACTGGCGCTTGAGCAAGACAGCGAAGGACAGCCTATCCGTGCTGCTCAGCGCTACACTTACGCCATTGGCAATGGGCCTGTGGCCACCGGTACGGGCACGCCGGGATCACTTTCCGGCGCGACGCTGCAGGCATTGGCCGCCGAAGCGTTTGACGATACCGAGGTTTTGCGCGAGGCCCGACGCTTCATGCGGTCGATTCTCAACCACTACCTGGACGGCAGGCCTTTGCGCAGCCGCGAACTGTTCCGTTAGCCCGGTAATCTGACTTGTTTTGGACTGAATGACGAGACATGAGTAACTACGAAAGACTGCTGGGCGTGAATATCGACCATGTCGCAACGTTGCGTCAGGCACGCGGCACCCGCTATCCCGAACCGCTACAGGCTGCGCTGGTGGCAGAGCAGGCGGGGGCCGACTCGATCACCCTGCACCTGCGCGAAGACCGGCGCCACATTCAAGACCGCGACGTCGAGTTATTCATCGGTTGCCTGCATACGCGCATGAATCTCGAAATGGCGGCTACCGCGGAGATGCTGGGGATCGCGTGCCGCATCCGCCCGGCAGACGTCTGCCTGGTGCCGGAAAAGCGCGAGGAATTGACAACCGAGGGGGGACTGGATGCGGCAGCAGCCGTGCCTCAGCTGCGGGACTTTTGCGCACAATTGGCCGATTCGGGAATCCGCGCATCACTGTTCATCGATGCTGATCCGCGACAGCTGGACGCAGCCGCCGAGATTGGTGCACCGGTGGTGGAGCTTCATACCGGTCACTATGCCGAGGCGACGGGCAGCGCTATGCGGCAAGAGACCCTGGGGCGAATCGCCAACGCGGTGAGTCACGGCCTGCAACTCGGGCTGCAGGTCAATGCCGGACATGGTCTCGACTACCACAACATCAAGGCGGTGGCGGCGATCGACGGCATCCTCGAATTCAATATCGGTCACGCCGTTGTCAGCCGCGCGGTGTTCTGCGGCCTGCATGCTGCAGTGGCGGATATGAAGCGCCTGTTGCAGCCACCAATCGCAGGCTAGTGGGCAGCATGATCGACATCCAGCACGCGTTTGGCCTCCTGGGCCACGCGCTGTAACAAGGTGTCGATGGCGGGCTCGTCTTCGAGCGATACCGCCGGTTGCAGTTCACCGAGCGCATGATAAAGGGCCGGTACCCCGCATACTGCGGCCGCGCCGTGCAGGCGGTGCGAAAGCTGCCAGAGTTCGGACCAGTTCCTCAGCGCCACGCACTGGTACATTTCCGCAACTGAATCGGGCAACTCACCACACAGTTCGTTGAAGAGCTTGTCGGCAATCCCCTGCGAGCCGCCGGATATGCGTAGCGCCTGGGCAGGATCACGCACAGGCTGGTCCGTCCCGGCCCGCATGTTCGCACTGGCGTCGATAAATGATGCCGGTTCCGCTGCGCCGGCGATCAGGTCCTCGACGGCCTCACGCAAGACCTCGTCACTGACTGGCTTGATGATGAATCGATGAATACCCGCACGACCGATCTCACGCTGATTCTTTTCCGCAGCGTCCGCCGTCAGTGCGACGATGGGAATCGCCCGTCCCGGATACAGCGTCCGAATGCGTTGGGCGGCCTTGAGGCCACTCATGCGGGGCATATGGATATCGAGAAACGCCATATCGATCTTGGTCTCGCATGCCTTCGCGACGGCCTCTTCGCCGTCCTGGGCTGAAATGACCTCGGCCCCGAGGTCACTCAACAGGTGGACGATAAGCTGCAGATTTACCGGATGATCATCTGCCGCGAGACAGATCTTACCGGCCAGGGGGCGCTGTTCATCGATCACCGTTGACGGCTTTGGCCGGGCCGGCAGCGAAACCGGAACGCCGCTGCTGATATCGGCGGTAAGGCAGCCTCTTACGCTTTCCCGCAGATGATGCATCTGCGGCGGCTTGCTCAGACAGAACATGGCGCCACCATCGGCGAATCGTCGTAACAGTTCCTGGTCCGACGTCGATGCCAGCACCATCACCGGCAAATGGTGGCGTTCCATGAGCTCGGCAGACAGCGCCAGCGTCGCTTCCACCTGTGAATCCTGGTCGCTGCAGCCGATGATCGCCAGTGCATAGCGGGAGAAATCGGCCTCGGCCGGATAGGCCAGTTCGACGCGCTCATCGACGGCGAGTCCCATTTCATTGAGTGCATTGCGCAGCGCGATGCGTGACAGCTCGTGTGGATCGATCAGCATTGCGCGTCGATTCAACGGCGCTGTCTGTCTTGCCGGCGGGGTATCCGGATCGAGCTCTAGGTCTATGGTGACCCGAAAAACCGAGCCTTCACCCAGCCGGCTGGTCACATTGATCTGCCCGCCCATTGCCGCGGCCAGGGAATGGCAAATGCTGAGGCCGAGCCCGGTCCCGCCGAACAGACGCTTGGTGGGCGCGCTGCCCTGGTCAAATGCCAGGAACAGGCGCGGCTGTTCTCCGAGCGGTATACCCACGCCGGTATCACTCACCGCAATGGTCACACTGACCTTGTGATCAAAGTCCTCCTCCAGCATCACGCGAACAACGATCTCGCCATCTTCGGTGAACTTGACGGCATTGCCCACCAGGTTGTTGATGATCTGAATGATTCGGGTCTCGTCGCCAACCAGGGCGTCCGGCACGTCGCTGTACACCATCCAGACCAACTGAAGATGCTTGGCATGTGCCTGTGGCGCCCAAAGGGTCACGCCGTTTTCAACGCACTGGCGCAGGCTGAAGGGCTCGTGGGTCAGTACCAGCTTGCCTGACTCGAGTTGGGAGAAATCCAGGATGTCATCAACGATACGCAACAGCGAGCTGGCCGATTTTTGAATCGTCGCAACAAAATCGCCCTGCTTCTCATCGAGACCGGTCTTGGCCAGCAACTGGGTGAAGCCGATAACACCGTTCATCGGTGTGCGGATCTCGTGGCTCATGTTGGCGAGAAACTCGGACTTCGCACGACTGGCCTCGATCGCCCGGCGCCTTGCGATGTCGAGTTCGGCATTGCGGATCTCGATCACCTCCATGCTTTCCTGCACTTCGCTGGTGGCCTGGTCGATTTTCTCCTGCAGTTCCTCCTGGCTGCTCGCCAGCGCCTGTGCCATCGCATTGAAACCGGCCTCGAGCTCGCCCATTTCACCGCTCGACACCTGGGTCACGACCACGCCGAGTTCACCGCCACGGACGCGCTCAATGGCCCGGTTGACGATCGCCACGGGTCTCAACATGTACCGCAGACGGTTCGCCGCCACCAGCAGCGTCAGCACCATACCGACGAAAAGGCACAGCAGTGCGACGAGAACAAACGCGCGTTCCTGCTGCCAGAACCAGAGATAAATCCCCAGGCCCGCCAGGACGGCAAGCATCGGCGCCAGGGTAATGAAATACGTTTGGTAGTAAACGCGGTCTGAGCGATAAAATTTCGGGAACCTGAACAATTGCATTCCTCGAACCGTGAATCGTCGTCATTCTGCTGTTATTGGGCCGGATACTACCTCGTTTTGGCCCCTGCGATTGAGTAAACTGGCGCGATGAACTATCCGACCATTGAAGCCTTTGTCGGCAACACCCCGCTGGTGCGCCTGCAACGCCTGCCCGGCGAAACCAGCAACACCATTCTGGCGAAACTCGAGGGCAACAACCCGGCCGGCTCGGTGAAGGACCGGCCGGCCCTGTCGATGATCCGGGCCGCCGAGCAACGCGGTGACATCAAGCCCGGAGATACCCTGATCGAGGCCACCAGCGGCAATACCGGCATCGCGCTGGCGATGGTCGCCGCGATCCGCGGTTTTCGCATGATCCTGATCATGCCGGAAAACCTCAGTGTCGAGCGGCGCGCGTCGATGCGCGCCTATGGTGCCGAGCTGATCCTGGTCACCCGCGAACAAGGGATGGAGGGCGCGCGCGATCTGGCGCTGCGGATGGAGCGGGAAGGCAAGGGCAAGGTGCTCAACCAGTTTGCCAATCCTGACAACCCGCTCGCGCACTACACGTCAACCGGGCCCGAGATCTGGCGTGATACCGGGGGAGGTGTCACGCATTTCGTCAGCGCAATGGGTACCACCGGGACCATTGTCGGTACCGCACGCTTTCTGCGCGAACAGACGCCACGCCCGCAGATCATTGGCGTACAACCGGCCGAGGGTGCCTCGATTCCCGGCATCCGGCGCTGGCCGGTCGAGTACATTCCCGACATTTTCGATGCCAGCCTGGTCGACCGCGAGATGGACGTCTCACAGGACGAGGCCGAACAGGTCACCCGGCGTCTTGCCGCGGAGGAGGGGATCTTCTCCGGCATCTCCTCGGGCGGTGCCGTGGCGGCGGCATTGCGCCTGTCGCGCGAAGTGGAGAATGCGGTGATCGTTGCGATCATCTGCGACCGGGGTGATCGTTACCTGTCGACCGGCGTCTTTCCGGCGGAATAATTATGCGATTCTCAGTTTTTGCCCTCTCAACGGTGCCGGATACCGCGACCACCCGGCAATTGTTCGATCTCGACGATCTCGACGACAAGTCGGTCTCGAAGGTCATGTTCCACCGCCGTAAGCAACAGACGGGCTCCAGCGAGAAATTGCGCTGGGACCAGCGAGCCATTGCGAGTCTGACCTTGATTCATCACAACCTCGACGGGGTGAAAATGGAGAGCCTCACGCTGGCCGACCATAGCGAAGGGGACATGCTGCATGCGTTTTATCGCACCGCGTCGCAGGGCACCCGGCTGGTATCGTGGGATGGCGATCAGACCCTGATTCCATTGATCCATTTTCGCTCGCTCAAGCACCTGATCAGTTATCCCATCTACTGGGAGGCCTGCCGCTCCGGCGCAAAGATCCATCTCGACCTGCGCAGCTGGCTATCGCCGACGACCGAGGATCGCCCCAATATCCATGAGACCGCCCGCAAGCTCGGGCTGCCCGGCATGCTTGGACTGAGCGACGAGAAAGTGACCGATGACTGGCTGAAGGGTGACATCGACGGCGTGCGCGCGTTCAGCGAGATTCTTGCACTGAATGCCTATCTGTTGGCGATGCGACTTTTCAGCACCACCGGTGAACTGCCGCGGCACGACAGTGAGCGGGTCACAATGACCCTGCGGGAGGGCCTCAGCAAGCGCCGTCAATCGCATATCGATGATTTTCTCGCCGCCTGGGGTAATGCCTGAATGGGGAGAAGACGCAGGCGTCCGCGGATTCCGGAAGGGGAATTCGAGGCAACGATCGACGCCATGGCACACGATGGGCGGGGGATCGCCCGGGTCGATGGAAAGGCAACCTTTCTGTACGGCGGGCTGCCCGGCGAAAGCGTTACCTTCCGCTATCTGAATCGTCGACGCAGTCACGACGAGGGTCAGGTGCTCGACGTCGCCAAGGCATCCGCCGACCGGGTTGAAGCACGATGCGCGCAATACGGTATCTGTGGTGGGTGCAGTCTGCAGCATCTCGACCCGGCCGCTCAGATCATGGCCAAGCAGGCTGTCCTGCTCGACAATCTGCGCCAGCTAGGCAAGGTCGAACCCGAAACGGTGCTGCCGCCGATCGTCAACGATTCGCCGTGGGGATACCGGCGCAAGGCGCGCCTCGGGGTCAAGGATGTGCCACGCAAGGGAAAGGTGCTGATCGGTTTCCGCGAGCGCGGGTCCAGCTTTGTGGCGGATATCGAGACATGCCACGTATTGCACCCGCGAGTGGGCACATTGCTGCAGGCACTCGGGCAGTTGGTCGAATCCTTGAGTATTCGGCAACGACTGCCGCAGATCGAGATGGCGATGGACGATACGCAGTGCGTGCTGATCCTGCGTATTCTCGAGCCGCTGTCTACTCAGGACGAAGAGCTGCTCGTCGCCTTCCAGGCCGCGAATGACGTCGTGTTCTACCTTCAACCGGGCGGGCCGGACACCGTCGCCCCCTTGTCTGAAGGCGTAGATCTGTCTTACCACCTGCCGGAGGACGATCTCACCCTGGCCTTTCTGCCCGGCGATTTCACCCAGGTGAATACCGAGATCAACCGCAGGATGATTGCCCAGGCCATGCAACTGATCGCGCCACAGGCCGACGACAGCGTGCTCGATCTGTTTTGCGGTATCGGCAACTTCACCCTGCCGATCGCACGCCACTGTGGCTCCGTGGTCGGAGTTGAAGGCGACCAGGGCCTGGTGGAACGGGCGCGCGCCAATGCGCAGCGCAACGGCCTGGAAAACACGGAATTCTTCACTGCAGACCTGTACGGTGAACTCGCCAGCGAACCCTGGATGAACCGGGCGTTTGACAAGGCCCTGCTCGACCCGCCACGCAGTGGCGCCCTGCAGGTGCTGCCGGCGCTACCGAAAATGGGCATCGAACGCATCGTGTATGTCTCCTGCTACCCGGGTACGCTTGCACGTGACGCCGAAGAACTGGTCAACAAGCATGGCTACCGCCTGCTCAGTGCCGGGGTCATGGATATGTTTCCACACACCGCGCATGTCGAATCGATTGCGCTGTTTCAGAAGGACTGACAGATGGGTACGGAAATAGAACGAAAGTTTCTGCTGCAATCAGATGCCTGGCGTGACGAAGTGCGCGACAGCGTGCGACTGGTGCAGGGCTATCTCTCGCGTGGCGAACAGTCGGCGGTGCGGGTCCGGGTGAAGGACGAGGTCGCGGAACTGAACATCAAACATACCCGCGACGGCATCAGTCGACTTGAATACGAATACGAGATCCCGATCGATGATGCGCGCGAGATCCTCGAGCGGGTCGCCTTGCGCCCCCTGATCGACAAGACGCGCCACCATGTCGTTCGGGGCGAACATCTTTGGGAGATAGACGAGTTCTACGGTGAGAACGCCGGCCTGATCGTGGCCGAGATCGAACTGAGCGATCCTGACGAGACGTTCGACAGGCCTGACTGGCTGGGCGAGGAGGTGTCTCAGGATGCCCGTTACTACAACAGCAGTCTCAGTGAGTTGCCCTATACCCAATGGTGAGACTGGCGATCATCGGCCTGTGCCTGATCCTGGCATCCTGCCAAACGACAGACAGCACGGCGATCGTTTTTGCCGTAGCCACCGCGCCGACCGTTCTGGATCCGCGTCTCGCCAGCGACGCGGCATCGGAACGGACCAACGCCCTGTTGTATGATCGACTTGTCAGTCTGGATGAACAAGGCATGCCACAATCGGCGATGGCCGACTGGCAGCAGCGGGATCCACAACGTTTCCTGCTGACCCTGCGACCACAGCGGGCAGCGTTCTGGGACGGCAGCAGCCGACTGCCAACGATGTCGCCGCCACCTATCGCAGCATCCTCGAGCCGGAACTTGGCTCACCCCATGCGGGTGCGTTCAAACATCTCAAGGGCATCGAGGTAATCGACGACGAGCATCTTGAATTCACCCTCGCGCAAGCGGATCCACAGTTTCCAACACGCCTGACACTGGGCATCGTACCCACCGCTGCAATGGACGGGGCAGACCTGGTTGAACGCACCCCTGGGGAGTGGCCCGTTCGTTTTTGTCGAGCGCCGCGACGATGGCGGTGTGCTGCTGAAAAGGCGCCGCGACGGGCAGTCGGTCGTCTTTGTCCCGGTCGCGGATCCGACCATGCGGGTGCTCAAGCTGATGCGCGGCGAGGCACAGCTGCTGCAAAACGATTTGCCGACCGAGCTGTACCGCTACCTGGATGAGTCGGCGCAACTGGAGGTGGCCGAGCAGGCCGGGCACAACCTTCGCCTATATCGGTTTCAACCTCGCGGATCCGATTCTGGGCAACCATGATGTGCGGGCCGCGATTGCCCATGCGATCGATCGTGATGCGATCATCCGGCACCTGTTTCGCGGGCCGGGCACGAGCCCGCCGAGACCGTTCTGCGCCCGGAGCACTGGGCCGGGATCTCAGACATACGAGCCCTATCGATTACGATCCCGCACTGGCCCGTTCACTGCTGCGGCAGGCCGGCTATAGCCGAGAAAGAATCCGCTGGTTCTCAGCTACAAGACGTCAACCGACCCGTTCCGCCTGCGCATTGCGCATGTGTTTCAGAGCCAACTGGCGGCTGTCGGTATCAACGTTGAATATCTCCAGTTACGATTGGGGCACCTTTTTTGGCGACATCAAGGCCGGTCGCTTTCAGCTCTACAGCCTGGCATGGGTCGGGGTGAATACGCCCGACATTCTGCGCTATGCCTTCCACTCCAAGTCGCTGCCTCCCGGGGGGGCAAACCGCGGCGGTTATCGCTCGGCCGAGGTCGATGACCTTATCGAGACGGCCGAGCGCGCAGCACCCGAGACAGCGCGTGGCTTGTATGCCACGCTGCAACGGAAAATCCATCAGGACCTGGTCTACGCGCCACTGTGGTATGAGGCAAATGTTTCGATCAGTCGCGGGCTGCGCGGATACCGGCCGGCAAATGACGGCAGTTACCTGGTTTTGAGCACCGTGGAAAAAGTTGATGCCGCATACTGACAAGCGCTGGATCAGGATCGATACCGACACCCAGACCCTTGCGCTCTGTGCCGGGGCAGCCACGCTCGCCCAATGGCCGGTGTCGACCGCGCTCAATGGCCTGGGTGAGCTCAACGGCTCGGGCTGCACGCCGCGCGGCGAGCACCGGGTGCGCCTCAAGATCGGGCAGGGCTGCGAACCGGGTACGGTGTTTGTCGGCCGGCGTCCCACCGGCGAGCGATATTCACGCGATCTCGCCCGGCAGGTACCGGCACGCGACTGGATACTGAGCCGGATTCTGTGGCTCACCGGAACCGAATATGGCGCCAACCGGGGCGGTGAATGCGACACCCTGCGTCGCTTTATCTATATCCACGGCTGTCCGGACTGCGAACCGATGGGGGTACCGCTGTCGCATGGCTGTATTCGTATGCGTAACCCCGACATCATCACGCTGTTCGACCAGGTGGAGTCTGGCTGCCGGGTGCTGATAGACAGTCCGCGATCGTCGGCCTGATGCGGGTAGTCCTCGAACAGTTACTCGACACCCTGATCGTCCTTTTAGGGGTCAGCACACTGGTGTTTTTTCTGCTGATCCTGATCCCCGGAGATCCCGTGGATGTGCTGCTCGGCGAGTCTGCGCAGGCGGCCGACCGCGACGCCATGCGCCAGTCACTCGGTCTCGATCGGCCCGTCCA
>CAVRBK010000129.1:0-34699 GCA_963719025.1 uncultured Gammaproteobacteria bacterium
CGACAAAGATCCTTCCCTGAGAATGGGGGGCCGACGTGAGTCCACGAGCTGCGCGTTTGGTATCGGTACTGGTCGTTGTGGCGCTGGCCGCGGTGGCGTGTGGGGGCGGGTCCGGCGACGACGGCTCTGTCGCTGAACGCGTCGACGCGGTCGAGTCCGACAACACGACATCGACCGACAACGGGCAGGCAGCCGCCGGCGAGGCCGCCGAGGTGCCGGCAAGTCTGGAGTTCCTCGGTGATCTGGCGGTGGTGTATGCCGGGCCGGTCACCGAGCGCTTCGATGGATCGGCCGGGTCGCTGGCACTCGCCGACGGTGCCAATCTCGATATCCCTGCCGGCGCGTTCGGTGCTCCCACCGAGGCGACCGCAACGATCGTCGACCTGGCCTTCGGCCAGTACTTCGAGAATCCGCCCGAGGTCCGGCTCTACGTGCTCGCCACCATCGACGATGTCGAGTTGGTCGAGCCGGTGGTGCTCGACGTCCCGAAACCGTCTGATTCGGTCCGGGTGACCCGGCTGGTCGATGGTGAGTGGCAGGAGGTGTCGGTGCCGGTGGGTGACACGACCCGGGTCCCGATCGAGCACTTCTCGGAGATCGTCGTCGCGGTCGCCGAAGTCGGCGGGCCGGAGCCGGAACCGATCGGCCCGGCGCCGGACTTCAGTCCGAGGCAGTTCCTGCTGGACTGCGTCTACACCGTGAGTTACGCGACCTACCCCGGAGTGGGCCCCGTCGCCACCGACTTCGCTTGGGCGTGTGCACCAGAGCGCTCGTCACCAAGCTCACACCCGCGGGGCAGAAGGTCGAGGTGGGCTGTGTGGGCGACCAGATCAGCCGTGATGCGGACCTCGGCATCCGCCAGGCCATCGACGTGTGCCTGCCCGAACCAGACGACACCGAGGAGACGGCATCGGACGACTCGACGACCGCCGAGGCGGCGGACCAGACCGCCGTCGACGCCGACGGTGCAACCGATGGATCGGCGACTCACACGTTCTCCGCTGTCCTCGACTACTCCGAGGGCGACGGGCAGGTCTACTACGAGTGGTCGGGAGCGTTCCAGGTCGCTGATGACGGCGGCATCAGCGGCAGCGGCACGGTTGTCGGCAGAACCGAGGGGACGTGCGAGGTGTCCGGGATCGGGGGAACCTCTGCCGAGTACGCGACCTACGGAGAGGGCCGCTTCGACCTCGTCGGTCAAACTGCTGGTGACGGCCTGGAGATCTCGTTCGCGAGCGTGACCGGTCAACTGACGAAGCTCGAGGGGGACGGCGACCAGCTGTGCGTCGACATCAGCTTCGACGCTGCCAGGGCGTTGCTCTGGTCCCCCCTGGGAGACGAGGCTTTCGGCGGGCCGATCGTCGTCCCGGCGGCCGGGGGAAGCGTCTCGATCGAACCGCCGGAGTGGGGCATCGCGATCGAGTTGAGGTCGTCCGGCTCTGAGTCAGGTCTGTCCCGACGAAGAGGCGAGGACTACGTCCCGCGCCAAGCACCCGGCACGGAAGCATCCAGCCGTGGCTACCTGTTCTTGCACTCGGCGCTCGATGACCGCACCCGGATCGTGTACTCCGAGATCCACAACGACGAGCAAGCCGTCACCGCGGTCGAGTTCTGGAACTAGCCAACGCCTGGTTCCGCATCACGCCATCACCGTCGAACGCGTGAGTCCACCGACAACGGCTCGGCCTACCGCAGCCTGGCATCGCGAGACTGTCTTGCCGAACTCGGCATCACACCGAAACGAACTCGGCCCTACCGGCCCCAAACCAACGGCAAGATCGAACGCTTCCACGGATCCTGCTCGAGGAATGGGCCTACATCCACGACTGGCACACCGACCACGAACGCTCAGTCGAATACGACCACTTCGTTCACTTCTACAATCACCACCGAGCACACGGCGCACTCGGATGGTCAACACCGATCTCACACGCTCAAGGACAACGCCCCACGGTCATCCACAACTAGTCGACGGGGTTCGCCAATCCCTCTCCGCAGAAGCGGTTGTTGTTCACGATTGAACTACAGAAGACGTCATCTCCGCCGGCCACCGACTCGTACGGGTGGCGGCCGTGTTGGCGAGGCCGCCGGACACCGACGAAAAGATCTCGCTGGCGGTGTTGCCGCTGCCGCTGGACACCGATGCGATGCCGCTGGCGGTGTTGAGTTGGCCGCCGGTCACCGACGCACCGTGCCGGTGACCGTGTTGTGTAGCCGGCGACGAAGCCGCCGTAGCTGGTGTAGGAGTGGAGGTCGCCGACGATCAGGTTGTGGCTCCCGGCACGCGGTCCACGGTGTTCTCGTTGTAGCCGACGACCAGGTTGCCTGTCCCGTTGACTGTCCCGTCGGTGTCACCGGTTCCGTCGACGACTTGGACGTTGACACCGCTGAACCGCACGGTGGGTTGCCCGTCGACAGTCACCTTCGACATCGACGCCGTCAACGCCTTCAACGCCGCGATGTCGGCTCCGACCAAGGCGATCGGGCACATCAAAAACCTGATGTTGAAAAACGCTGTCTGACGGCGACGGGGTGAGCGATTCATCGCAGAGTCTGCCGTTGGCTGAACAGCTGCGCTGGCAGTGCCGGCGCGGAATGCTTGAGCTCGATTTCGTGCTCGAGCGCTACCTCGACAGTCACTATGCCGCTGCCGACCCGCAGGAACAGATCAGGTTCAAGAACCTGTTGACCGCCCAGGATCCCGAGTTACAGGTCTGGCTGTTGAATGGCGAGCCGCACCCCGATGGGGACTATCAACCGCTGATCGATCGTATCCGCGGAATCTAGATGGTCCGCGGATCACGGTTGTGATCCCGGACCTCCTTACTCGCCGACCTGCTCGTTGACCTGGTCCAACACCTTGCTCAGGGCATCCATTTCCATTTTCCGAATCAGCTTGGGGACCGTCCCCAGCAGGCTGCCCAGCTGCGCGTCGCGCATCTCAGACAGCACATAGCGCTTGAGGGTCACCGTCGCATCGTCCAGGTCGATGCCGCTGACCGGGCTCGGCGACGCCAGGAAAATCTGCGCCTTCCTGCGAAAATCACCCAGTACCTGTTCTTTCGATTCAATCATCGTGAATTCTCCTCAACCTCGGTCGCTATGACAGACCATACAAATCAGGGAAGACAAGAATGGAAATGACGATGGATACCTGCATCAGGATGAACGGGATCACGCCACGGTAGATATCCATCGTGTGTACCTGTGGTGGTGCGACTCCCTTCAGATAAAAAAGACTGAAGCCGAAGGGTGGTGTGAGGAAGGAGGTCTGCAGATTCATCGCGATCAGGATCGCGAACCACAGCATGCTGATGCCCATTGCCTCGGCAATCGGCGCCAGGATCGGCACCACGATGAACGATATCTCGACAAAGTCGATGAAGAAGCCCAGCAACATGATGATCAGCATCGAGAAGATCAGGAAGCCCCATTTCTCGCCGGGCAGCTGTAACAGGAACTCCTCGACCAGAATATCCCCACCGGTGTAGGTGAAGGCCATCGAGAAGGCCGTCGCGCCGAGCAGGATGGCAAAGACCATCGAGGTGATCTTGACCGTTTCCAACGAAGCTCTCGTACAACATCTTCCAGGAAAACTTGCGGTACATCACCGACAGCAGGATCGCACCTACACCACCCAGGGCAGATGACTCGGTTGGCGTCGCGACGCCGGCAAAGATCGATCCGAGGACAACGACGATCAGGGCGAGCGGCGGAATGATCGCCTTCAATGCCGCCATGTAGTGGGAGAATTTGCTTGTTTCGTCATCCTCAAAGGGTACGGCCGGCGCGGCCTCGGTCTTGAAGTAGGCAAAGATCAACACGTAGACGACATACACGCCGACAAGCATCAGGCCGGGGATCAGTGCCGCCTGGAACAGGTCGCCCACCGGCAGGCCGAGTACGTCGCCCAGGATAATCAGGATGATCGACGGCGGAATGATCTGTCCCAGGGTGCCGGCACCGCATATCGCGCCACAGGCGAGTGATCGGTTGTAACCGTATTTGAGCATCACAGGTAGCGAAATAACGCCCATTGCCACGACGCTGGCGCCGACCACGCCGGTGGATGCCGCCAGCAGTGCACCGACCAGGATGGTTGAAACCGCCAGACCACCACGCATGTTGCCGAACAACCGGCCCATGGACTCCAACAGCTGTTCCGCGAGTTGGGTCTTCTGCAGCACGATCCCCATGAAGATGAACAAGGGAACGGCCATCAACACCACGTTCTGCATGATGTTGTAAATCCGGAAGGGCATGAAAGCGAACAGGTCCCAGCCCTCGGCAGAACACTCCGAACAATACCGCCACACCACCGAAGGTGAAGGCCACGGGAAAACCCAGCAGCAAGAGCAGCAGGGCGACGAATAAACATGGCGATTCCGATCATGGAGATTTCCTGGACGGGGCTTCAGGGTTGAAACGCGTCGTAGTCGTGGGCCTCGCGCAGGCCGAGGTACTCGTTGATCGCGCGCAGGATGAACCCGACGCTGCTGATCAGCACGCAGATGAAGGAGAGACTGATCATGCCCTTTGATGACCCAGCGATAGGGCAGACCGCCAGGGTCGCCACTCATCTCATTGATATCGTAGGCCTCGTAGGCAAACCCGATGCCGTAGCCGGCGACGAGGAAGCAGAAAGGCCAGAGAAACAGCAGTGTCCCGAGGATATCGATAACCGCTCTTTTCTTGACCGACAGCCGTTCGTAGATCACGTCTACCCGCACATGGCCATCGGCCTTCAGCGTGTAGGCGACCCCGAACAGGAAGATCATCGAATACAGGTGCCATTCGAGTTCCTGCATGCCGATCGAAACATCGTTGAGGGCATAACGCATGACCACGTCGTAAAAGACGTTCAGGACCAGCAAGAGCAACAGGATGGCAGAAAAGACACCTATCCAGTCGGAAAACCGGTTGAACAGTTCTTCTGCCTTGAGCAGTCGCGACGTCATCCTGTAGCCCCCAAAAACAAGCGAGGCGGCAATGGTAGCCCATTGCCGCCTCTTGCGCAGTCAAGCCGGCAGGCTTAGCGCCTAATTGCCGGCACTGTTCAGGTAGGCCTGGTCGGATATCTCGGTCCAGGCGCGCGCCTTGCGCCATGTATGCCGCCTGCGAGTCGATGATCTCCTTGGCCAGCGGGTCGGTCGCGGCGCGCTCCGCCAGCAGTTCTGCGTTGGCCTTGCGCATCGCATCCATGACCTCTTTCGGGAAGGTCTTGATCTTGATGTTGGGATAATCCTTCTTGATGAGATCCCAGTTCTCGCCACTGGCGTGGTACGACTGGGCATACATGTCATACGCAGCGGTGCGCATGGCGACCCGCAGGATCTCCTGCAGATCGGCTGGCAGGGTGTCCCACTTCTTCTTGTTGATCAGGAACTGCAGCTCGGTGGCGGGCTCATGCCAGCCGGTGTAGTAGTAGGGCGCAATCTTGTGGAAGCCCATGCGCAGGTCCAGCGATGGTCCGACCCATTCCAGTGCATCGATCGTGCGACGCTCCAGCGCGGTGTACAGCTCACCGGGCGGGATATTGGTCGGCTTGGCACCGAGTTTGGCCAGCACTTCGCCGGCGAACCCGGGAATGCGCATCTTCAGGCCTTGCAGGTCATCCAGCGAATTGATCTCTTTCTGGAACCAGCCGCCCATCTGGTTGCTGGTGTTGCCGCCAGGAAACGACAGCAGACCGTGCTTGTCGTAGACCTTCGCCATCAGGTCCATGCCGCCGCCGTAATAGAACCAGGCGTACTGCTCGGGCGCGGTCATGCCGAACGGCATGCTGGTGAAGAACAGGGTGTTCGGATCCTTGCCTTTCCAGTAGTAGGAAGCCGAGTGGCCCATGTCGTACTGGCCGGCCTTGACCATGTCGAAGATGCCGAGCGGGGCCTTGTGCTTGTTCTTGGCATCGATGGTGATTTTCAGGCGGCCGTTGGACATGGTCTCGGCCATCTTCTTGAAGCTCTTGGTCGCATCGCCGAAGATCGGGAAATTGGGTGGCCAGGTCTCGGCCAGTCGCAGGCGGTAGGTCTTTTCGGCCAGTGCACTGCCGGTGACCAGTAAAAAGCTGGCGGCGAGCGCGATGGTAATGAGTTTCTTAAACATACTATCCCCCTGATTTAATTGGTTTTTCATATTTTAGACCACAAAGTCTTGTTACAGGCCTCCGCAGCGAAATCTAGACCACTGACGTGTTTGACACAACGCTGGCGGCAATCCGGTATCTCCACTGCGGTGGTGCAGGACGACCCGGAATGCTCACTGCATCATCATCCGCTGTACTGTACGTACCGGTGCCAGAATGTCCTTGGTCGAGCCATCATCAAAGGTCAGGGTGATCGGTATCTCGTCACCCTCCTTCAGTCCCTGCTGCAGATCGAACAGCATGATATGCAGGCCGCCTGGCTGCAGGGTGGCTGTCTGATTCGGTGGCAGATGGATATGGGCGATCCGACGCATGCGCATCACGCCATCATCCTGGATGTGCATATGCAACTCGACCGCAGCGGCGGCGGGTGAGCTTGCGTCCACGACGAAGTGCTCGGTCGAATCACTGTTTTGCAGCTTCATGAAGGCCGCTGTGGTCTTGACGACCGGTGGCACGGCGCGGACATAGGGGTCGTTGACGCTGATGCTGTCGGCAAAGCCGGCGGCATGGGTGCTTGCGACTGCGCCGAAAAACAGCAGCGTAGCGATCAATCCGAGTTTTTTACTGGTAAATCGTTGGTACATCGATCGAACTCCGTGAATCAGGGTAATTTGGCTAAGGCTAGGCGCCACTGGTTTCGTCTGCATTGACGCCTGTCATTGCTTGTTGGCTTTGGCTTCAAGGTGGCGCGGGCGGCCATCTGCTCCCAGGGCAACGTAGACCAGGGTGGCATCGGCAACAATCGAGACCGCGTTGGTTTCGATCTGGCGACAGGCCTCGGCAATCACGTGGACGGTGATCGAGCTCTTGCCGCAACCGCGAATTTCAGCGAAACAACTGATCAGGTCGCCGACAGCCACCGGCGCGAGAAAGCGGAATTCCTTGACCGCCACGGTGGCGACACGCCCACTGGCCTCGCGAATCGCCAGAATACTGCCGGCAATATCGATCTGCGACATCAACCAGCCGCCGAAGATGTCGCCATAGGCATTGGTGTCGGCCGGCATGGCGACCACGCGATACGTCAGCTCCCGGCCGGTTACCGCATCAGTGGCCGGCATAGAGTTTTTCGGTGATGTCGTGATAGCGCTCAAGGATTCGCTTGCGGCGTAGCTTCAGGGTTGGTGTGGCCAGCCCATTATCCGGGGTCCAGGCCTCGTTGACCACCGCCAGTTCGCGGACCCGGGCATAGCCGGGGAAGGCGCTGGTGCGATCCTGCACGTGTTGCATGAACAGGGAGCGGACGTTCTCATCGCAACAGGCCGATTCGTTGGCGGGATCGAGATGGAGTTCTTTGGCGACCCGTTCGAAGGCCTCCGGATTCGGCACAACCAGGGCGCTGAGGTAAGGTTTGCCTTCACCGATCACCAGCACCTGGTCCACCAGTTCGTCCAGGGCGATGGCGTTCTCCATGTCACTGGGCGGCACCTTCTCGCCGTTTGCCAGCACAATGATGTCTTTCATGCGCCCGGTAATGGTGATGTGGCCCGATGCCCCGATAGACACCTTGTCACCGGTATGCAGCCAGCCGTCCTCGTCGAGAATTTTCTGCGTCGCACGCGGGTTGTTCCAGTAGCCGAGCATCACGCAGGGGCTACGGGTCAGCAGTTCACCGTCTGCGCCGAGGCGTACCTCGACGCCGGGCAATGGCAGGCCCACCGACGCCGGTATGTTGTTGGAAAGCGGATTGGCGGCGATCACCGGCGCCGTCTCGGTCAGGCCGTAACCCTGTGTGACGGGGATGCCGAGACCGATAAACAGCCTGGCAACCTCTGGCGCCAGCGCGGCACCGCCGCAAACGGTGAAGCGCATGCGTCCACCCATTTTTGCCCGGATCTTGCGAGCGACCAGCAGATCGAGCAGTGGCTTCGCCAGCAATCGTGCGTCCCACGGGCCGCGGCCCTGGTAATGTTGAAAGCTGGCCCAGCCGGTATCGACGGTCAGGTTGAACAGTCTCCGCTGCAGTGCCGAACCGCCGGCAAGCTTGTCCATGATCTTGCCGTATACCCGTTCGAAGATGCGCGGTACCGAGATCATGATGGTGGGTTGAACGGCCGTCAGGTCTTCCGCCAGTTGCGGGATCGAGCGGTTATAGGCCACGGCCGTGCCGGTGCTCATTGGCAGGTAATAGCCAATGGTTCTTTCGAACGCATGGGAAAGGGGCAGAAAGGAGAGCATGAGGTCATGCTCGTAGACATCGAACATCTGCAGTGCACTGTTGATATTGAACAGGATGTTGCGATGGCTCAGCATCACGCCCTTGGGCCTGCCCGTGGTGCCCGAGGTGTACACGATCGTGGCGAGAGAATCGCTATCCCCAGGCTGGCAGCAATAGGGCTTTGGCGATTCCGGTAACCAGCGCTGCAGGTCGGTGATGTTATCGGACTGTGCGGCAAGGGAGTCGAGACAGAGCAGGCGTGCCAGGGGTTTGAGCACGTCATCGAGGCCATCGAGGGACTGCATCTGCTCGGCGTTCTCGATCATGAGCATGCGCGCGCCCGAATCCCGCAGGATCCAGCCGATATTTTCCTCGCGGTCGTTCGTGTACACGGGGACGGTCACCATGCCGAGCCCCTGTGCCGCCTGGTCGCAGATCACCCACTCACGGCGATTGCTGCACATGATGGCGATCCGGTCACCCGGTTGCAGGCCATCGGAGACCATCGCCGACTGCCATCGCGCGACCTCTTGGCGCGTATCCTCCCAGGTGAAATTCTGCCAGTCGCCGTCCTGAAACTGCACATAGGCAAGTCCAGCCGGTGAACGATTGCAGCGTTCATTGAATAGGTCTGCCAGGGTCGGTGCATCATCGAGTGTGATGTATCGCTGATCATGCAACATGATTGCCTCCTTCCGTTCCGCTCTGGCTCAGGCGATGGCGCCCCAGCCCGGATCGGCATGGAAATGGTCGCCGAAGCGGTTTTCGAGTTCGTCCAGACGGCGCTGCAGTTCGCCGGTGCCGCGGCTGTGCACGTAGTGCATGGGCCCACCGCGGAACGGCGCGAAACCGGTGCCAAAGATCACCCCGGCGTCGAGCAGGTCCTCATCTTCGACCACGCCTTCGCGCAGGCAGGCGACCGACTCGTTGATCAAGCGAAGGATCAGGCGGTCGCCGATGTCTACTTCACTGAGTGTCAGCTTGTCGCTATCGAAGTCCTGCCTGATCGGGTGCGCATCGCGCCAACGGTAAAACCCCGACCCGCTTTTCTTCCCCAGGTTGCCCTGTTCGACCATCTCGGCAAGCCGCGGTCGGCACCGTGTTGTGCAACGCCTCGGACATCTTCTCTGCGACCGACAGGCAGATGTCCAGGCCGACGGTGTCGGCCAGTTCGATCGGCCCCATCGGCATGCCGAATGCGACGGCCGCGCGATCGACGACGGCGGCCGGAATGCCCTCTTCGAACAATTCGACCGCCTCGAGCAGGTAGGGCATCAGCACGCGGTTGACCAGGAAACCCGGACTGCTCTTTACCTTCAGTGGCAGTTTGTCGATGTGCCGGGCGAACGCGGCCGCACGCGCTATCACCGCAGTATCGGTCTGCGGTGCATGAACGATCTCCAGCAACGGCATCTTGGCCACCGGGTTGAAGAAGTGCAGGCCGATCAGGCGCTCCGGTCGATCGAGTTCCGCGCTCAAGACGTCGAGCGGAATACTCGAGGTGTTGGTGGCCAGAACTGCCTCGGCTTTCATCTGCGGTTCGAGTGCGGCATACAGCTTGCGCTTGGCATCGATATCTTCAAATATCGCCTCGATAACGACATCGGCGCCGCCGACCCCACTCCCGCGGTGATCCGGCATCAGGCGATCGATTGCGGCCTGGGCCGCGTAAGGACTTTTCAGTTTGCCCCGGAAAAGCTGGTGGGCCCGCTGCACGGCCTGGGTCAGGTACTCGGGCGCGCGGTCCTGCAAGGTAACGCGCATGCCGCGCATTGCGCACCAGGCGGCAATGTCGCCACCCATCACGCCGCCACCGACCACGTGCACGTGGCGCGGGGTGAAGTCGGCCTTGTTACCCTCGGCCTTGAGCCGATCCTGCAGCATGAAAACCCGGATCAGGTTCTGCGCCTCGCTGGCATTGATCAGCCGGGCGACGCGGCGCGCCTCACCCGCATACATCCGTGCCGCGTCACCTGCCGTTTCGTGCCAGTGATCGAGCAACTCGAACGGCGCCGGGTAGTGCTCCTTACGCACCAGTTTCGCAACCTGCCGGGCAAGCAGTCGGTGAGTGACCGGGCGCAGCGCGGCAGATGCCGGCAGGTGGGCGAGCCAGGATGCCCGACGCGGTTTGCGTTTCCCCATTGCCAGCTGGCGTGCCGCGGAACGCAGCTGACGGCGGGGCACCGCGAGATCGACCAGGCCGAGGCGACGTGCCTGCCTGCCATTGACGCTGCGCCCACCCAGCATCAACTGCAGCGCCTTCAGCTCGCCGAGCAGCCGGGTGCTGCGCACCGTGCCGCCATAGGCGGGAAAGATCCCGAGCTTCACCTCGGGGAAACCGAGACGGGTCTTTTCGTCGTCACAGCTGACGCGGAAATCGCAGGCCAGCGCAAGCTCCAGGCCGCCGCCCAGGCAAAAGCCGTGAATGGCTGCCACGGTCGGAAACGCCATCGCCTCGAGGCGATGAAAAATGTCGTGTACGCGTTGAATGTGCTGTTCCGCGGAGGCCACGCCCGGCACCTGGGCGAAGGCCTTGACGTCGGCACCGGCAATAAAGCCACTGGCCTTTGCGGACTGGATGACCAGCGCCTTGGGGTGCGTCTGCGCAATCTGCACCAGCGTCTGGTCAAAGGCCTCCAACAGTTCCTCGGTCAGCACGTTGGTCGAACTGCCAACCCGGTCCACGCTCATCCAGGCGATTCCCTGGTCATCCACTTGTAGCGAGAAATGATGATTCATGAGGTTTTCTCCCCTGGCGTGGTTTGCAGCAGCAGGGCGCCGCCCTGTCCGCCGCCGACACAAAGGCTGGCCATGCCGGTTGCTGCGCCGGTGCGCTGCATGGCTTTCAGGGCATGCAGCGTTATCCGCGCGCCGCTCGCGCCCACCGGGTGGCCGAGGCTGATGCCGCCGCCATCGACATTCAGGCGGTCTTCACTGATCGGGGTGAAGCCCTGGTCGAGTGCGAGTTCGCGCTGACAATAGTCGGCAGAGGCCCAGGCCTCGCAGCAGGCCAAAACCTGGGCCGCGAAGGCCTCGTTGATCTCCCAGAGATCGACATCGTCACTGTCCATGCCGTGGCGTTGCATGATCGGCGCCATCGCGTGTACCGGGCCGAGTCCCATCTGTGCCGGGTCGAGCCCGACCCATTGACTGTCGACGATCTGGCCCAGCACCGGCAGGCCATGGCGTTGCACCGCCTCGTCGGAGGCCAGGACAAGCATCGCCGCACCGTCGGTGACCTGGGCACTGTTCCCGGCGGTGACCCGGCCAACCGGCCGGTCGAATGCCGGTCGCAGGCGGGCAAGGACCTCAAGCGACGAATCTGCGCGCAACCCGTCGTCATGCTGGTAGACATGGCCAGCGCTGTCGTACAGGGGTTCGATTTCATCCAGCCAACCGGCCTCGCGTGCCTGTAACAGTCGATGGTGACTGCGCACGGCATAGGCATCCATGGCGTTACGATCGATGGCGAAACAATCTGCGAGTTCCTCGGCAGTCTGTCCCATCGACAGTCCAACGACCGGATCTGTGAGACCGCGCAGCAGGGCAATGATCGGTTTGAAATGCTGGGCGCGCAGTTGCAGCAGGGCCTTGCCGCGGGCACCTGCCGTACGTGCCTGGCCCCAAAGACCAAGCCAGCCGACCATCAGCTCGTTGAGCATCACCGGGTGATGACTCATTGCCTCGGTGCCACCGGCCAGAACAAGCTCCGATCGACCGCTGGCGATATTCAAAGCGGCGCTTTCCAGCGCCTGCATGCCGGAGGCACAGTTGCGTTGTACCGTCCACGCCGGAACCTGCTGCCGGCAGCCGACGCGCAGTGCGACCACGCGCGCGATATTGGCCTCGTCCGGGCCCGAAGAAACACAGCCGATCACGACCTCGTCTATGGCCTCGGGCGCCAGGTGCAGACGTGCCAGGAGCGCCCGGCTGGCCGACTGTGCCAGGTCGCTGGCGCGAAACGGCCCGGGTTTGCCGCGCATCTTCAGGAACGGCGTACGCAGGCCATCGATCACGTTGACCCTGCGACCGCGCAGGTGGCCAAGATTTGCATCGAGTGTCTTTCCGCTCATCATGCGTCTCCTGTCAGACGGCGTAGATCGCCGGTTTGTCGCGGCGCTTGTTGTGCAAGGCATGTTGCTTGCCGTAGCCCGCGAAGCTGTCGACCATGATCACCTTGCGCCGCAGTGACTGCATGAGGTCCAACTGTGCGGCCTCGGACACATTGATCACCCCCGTATTGACGGCCTCCTCAATCTGCGCTGCATAGGTTTCGCCTCGCAGCAGGCCGGCCTTGCGGGCCTCACGCAGGGTTCGCTCGATTGGCGCAACTTTTGCCGCCTGGTTGAATGCCTGCTCAATCTCGCCCTGTCGATAGTTGTCGTCATTGGTGATGAAGATGCCGGCGGTCAGGCGATCACGTGCCTCGCCCGGGGCGAGCAGCACCTGGGCCACATCGCGGTCGGTCCGGTCGCTGGTCTCGGTGAAAGGCGACCCTGTCGGAAAGACAATTGCGCGCAGCAACCAGGCCAGCGGGCGCATCGGCAGGTTGCGGAACAACAGGCGGAAGCTCTCCTGCATGCGGTACAGCGAGTTGTCACAAGCCCAGCGCACCAGTGGCAGGTCTGCTTCGGGCCGACCCTGATCCTCGAAACGTTTCAGCACGGCCGAGGTCAAATACAGCTCGCTGAGAATGTCACCCAGACGCGCCGACAACCTTTCCTTGCGCTTCAGCGCGCCGCCGAGCGTCATCATCGCGACATCGGCGCTGAGCGCGAATGCCGCGCTCATCCAATGCAATTGCTGAAAGTAACGGCGTGTCGGTCCGCTTACCGGCGAACTGGAGAAACGGCCGCGTGTCAGCCCGAGAAACAGGCTACGTGCGACATTCCCAAAGACGAAACCGACATGGCCGAAGATGGCATGATCGAATGCCACGAGCCCCTTTTTACTGTCGGGATGCTGTGCTGCCTGAAACTCCTTCAGCACCCAGGGGTGACAGCGAATGGCACCCTGGCCGAAGGTAATCATGCTGCGCGTCAGGATGTTCGCACCTTCGACGGTGATGGCGATCGGTATCGCCTGGTAGGCACGGCCGATGAGGTTGGACGGCCCGAGGCATATCCCGCTGCCGCCCTGGATATCCATGGCATCGTTGATGCACTTCCGGAACTTCTCGGTGAGGTGATACTTGACGATCGCCGAGATCACCGAAGGTTTCTCTCCGATATCCAGTGCCCCCAGGGTGAGCGTTCTGGCGGCATCCATCTGGTAGGTGAGCGCGGCGATACGTGCCAACGGCTCTTCAATGCCTTCGAACCGGCCAATCGGTACATTGAACTGGCGCCGAATGGCGGCATAGGCACCGGTATAGCGACAGGCCGTTTTGCCGGCGCCGACGCTGAGTGCCGGGAGAGAGATGGCGCGTCCTTCGGCGAGACACTCGACCAGCATGCGCCAGCCCTGACCGATGAAATTCTGCCCACCGATCAGTTGTGACATCGGCAGGAATACATCGTGTCCTTCGTTGGGGCCGTTCTGGAACGGGATATCGAGCGGCACATGGCGGTCGCCGATCACCACGCCTGGTGTGTCGCGCGGGATCAATGCCAGGCTGATACCCAGTTCCCGTTGTCCACCCAGCAGCCCCTCCGGGTCGTACATTTTGAAAGCCAGGCCGAGCAGCGTGCAGACCGGCCCAAGGGTGATGTAGCGTTTTTCCCAGTTGAGTCGGACACCGAGCACCCGTTCACCCTGCCACTCGCCATGGCAGACCTCGCCGCGGTCGGGTATGGCCCCGGCGTCACTGCCGGCATCCGGTCCGGTCAGGGCAAAGCAGGGGATCTCTTCGCCACGCGCCAGGCGCGGCAGATAGTGCGCCTTTTGTTCATGCGTACCGTAGTGCATGAGCAGTTTCCCCGGCCCGAGGGAGTTGGGCACCATCACGGTCACCGCCGCGGTGATGCTGCGACTGGCCAGTTTCATGACAACCTGTGAGTGGGCCAGCGCAGAGAATCCCTTGCCGCCGAACTCCTCGGGGATGATCAGGCCGAAGAAACCCTGCTCCTTGATGTATTGCCAGGCCTCCGCGGAGAGATCCCTGTCTTCATGGGTGATCCGCCAGTCGTCCAGCATGCGGCACAGGGTTTCGGTTTCGTTATCGAGAAACGACCGCTCATCAGGGCTGAGATGCGGTGGCGGCAGGTTCAACAGGCGCTGCCAGTCCGGTCGCCCGGTGAACAGTTCTGCGTCCCACCAGACGCTTCCGGCCTCCAGTGCCTCCTGCTCGGTCTGCGACATCGGCGGCATGACCTTTCGGAACTGTCTGAACAACGGCGCTGTAACGTATCGCTGGCGCACGCTCGGCACGCCCAGAAGCACTACGCATGTAACCGCGAGCAGCCAGACAGGCAGGCCCAGGATCCAGCCGGGTTGAACGCTCACGGTGAAAGCGCCCAGTCCGGCGGCGAGTGTGGCAATCCAGACACCGGTACCTGCGCCCCAGTACGCGAGCGCCCAAACCACGATGCCGGCAAGCAGCAGTGTTGAGATCAACATAAGCTTTAACCTCGACGTCTGAGAAATTGAAAGCCGTATTGTCGACGCGGTGCATCGACCGGTTCTGCATCGTCTGCAGTGGGGACAGCGACTTCTGATTGCGGCTCGATGGTCAGCGGTTCTTCTCCCTCATCCGCGACCGGTAGCGCCTTGCTTGGCGGTGGATTGAAACCATGCCGCTCATCGTTGTAGATGTCGTCATGGTTCCACGGCAGTCGGTGGTACAGGCCGACATCGTTCAATCCAAGGAACGGATACTTGATGATCGCGAAGTAGGGCGAATAATCGAAATCCCTGGGCGCAAACAGTCGCGGGTTGCGTTTGAAGAAGCGAACGCTGCCGTCCTCGGCCCGATCGATAAACGGAAGGATCGGGAAATTCACCGCACCGAAGGCCTCGGCGAGTAGCGTGGAACACACTGTTTTCGTCGGATTGCCGGCGTTGTGCTGGAACAGGCTCGATCGCCAACGTCGGGGCAGGAAACTCCAGGGGAAAAAGAAACGGGCCAGATCAAGGATCTGGCGCAGGTCATAGTCCCAGCCAAGATGTTTGACCGAATAGGCCACCACCGCATTGGCATCCGCGGGTGACAACCCGGTCGGGCGGCAGATACGCAGGTGATCGTTACGATACCGGCGCAGTGCGGAGATAATTGTGCCGCGACCCATAAGGGCCTCGATGATCAACTGATCCTCGGGGTCGCCGTCGTAGTGATATTCGATCACCGAGCGAAGGTCGGCGTCTTTGATGTCGTAGATGCGACCGATATACAGCGCCGAGTGGCTCCATGGGCTCTGCGTGATGGTCTTGATGACCTCGGATACCCGGCTGCGACCCTCAACGAGAATGACGTCGCCGCTGCGGAGTTCAAATCCGAGTCGATTGAAGTCGCAGAGCGGCGAGGGCGGCGGTGGGCCTTCCTTCGTCAGCCACTCTGTGGCCTTGTCGTATAGCCATCTCAATAGATCGCGCATCGCTCCAGGGCCTGACTGTATTTCCACAGAAGTATAGACCGCTGAATCGGACGCTTTGTTTCCTGGAACTGATTAGTACAAAAGTCCTATTATTTAGTAAGTTAGAAAATTTTAATTACTTATTATTATTTAGTAAGTTAAACTATTTATCTATGTTTTGGATTATTTGTTTAAAACGTTTGATCGACTCGTCGAGTTGTTGTTCCGTGGTGTAGAAGTGCGGCGCAAAGCGAATGCCGCCGGCGCGCGCAGCGCAAACCACATCGCTCTGCATGAGCCTATCGTGCAACCGTTGCTGAGGCATCGCCGGGTATCGGAATGTGAAGATTCCCGCCCGCCTGGCAGGATCGCGCGGTGTGACGATCTCCACGCCGGGAATCTCCGCCAGCAAGGCGTCGAGATGGGCGACGTTTTCGGCCAGGCGCTGCTCGATGAACTCGCTTCCAAGCTCCTCGAACAGGCTCAGGCTGGCTTCGAGTGCCTGAATCCCGATCATGTTCGGCGTGCCGGATTCAAACCGGCGGGCGTTGTCTGCCGGACGCCATTCGTCGGCCTCGAAATCGTAAGGTGATTCACGCATGGCCCAGCCGAACTGATGCAGTTTTATCTGGTCGCGCAGGCTTGGGCGGCAGTATAAAAAGCCGAGACCCTCGGGCGAAAGCAGCCATTTGTGGGCACCACCGGTCACGAAATCGGCATCAACCGTGGCCAGATCGAACGGCAGGGCCCCGAGTGTCTGAATTACGTCGACAGACAGCAAGGTGCCGTTTTGCCGGCACGCCGATGCGATTCTTGCCAGGTCGAAGCGGTAGCCGGTGGCATAGTGCGCCGTACTGATGGCCAGTAAGCGTGTCTTCGGCGTGAGCGCGTCGATCAGTGCGGACTCGGGATCCTCGTGACTCAGCGCGTCGATCGGGCGATAACTCACACCACGATCACCGAGTACCTGCCAGACCATCTGGTTCGAGCAGAAATCGTGTGCGAGCCCGACAACCTCATCACCGGCGTGCCAGTCGAGCCCCTGACTGATGGTCGAAAGACCTTCGGAGGTGTTCTTTGTCAGCGCGATGTCATCCGGACCGGTGGCATTGAGCATCCTGGCGAGTCGTTCACGCAAACGCTTTTCAACCTTTAACCAGCCCGGATACTCAGAAGCGCCTCGCAACATGTTCTGCTGCGCGAAGTTCGCGACGGTCTGCGCCGTACGTTTTGGCCAAGGCCCAACAGCGGCGTGGTTCAGATAGCAGAGTGCTGGGTCCTGCGGAAATTCAGCGGGCAAATAGATCATCTGTTAAAGGCGTGCCGGCAACTGGGGCGAGAGTCGACAAGCTATCCCAGCGTAAAATAGATCGCAATCGCGCGCAGTGCCAAAGGAGTAGAGCTCGAATTGATCCGAAGGGGGCCTACTGCGCCCGGCACATTAGTGCGCATAATACATATTATGTTAAATCTTATCTAAGCGAATCCTGCAGAAGCCTCCCCTGATCATTCCTTCACCGCTTGGCTCTCCTGGATTTCCTTCAGTGTTCTTCCAGTACTGTCTTTCCATGCAGTGCGGCCATTGGCGTTTCGGCCCATGACGATTGTTGCCGCAGTCGACGGTGAACCAGGGGAGATCGTCTTGGAGCACTGTGTAGAGCCGGTGATAGTCGATTGCACCGTATTCGTGTGCGAGAACATTGCGGAATCCGATAATTCCCTTCCATGGAATCTCCGAATGCGCTTCGGTCGTCTCGTGAGAAACACGTCGCGCGGCCTCGCCGATGATTTCCAGCGCTCTCTCGATGGCGTAGCGGGTGCGGATATCATTAAGCAAACCGTCCAGCCCGATGCCGCCCGAAAGTTCGGCAGCCTGTTTCGCCGCATCGAGCATATCCCAAAGATAAGCGGCATCCCGTTCAAGCGGCTTCATCGACCAATACCTTCAAGTCCCGTTCGATGGTTTTTCTGCGGTAGGGATTGCGCAGGACCTCAGGTGGCACCATGTCCACGTTTCGCCCGCCAAACAGGCGGGAGAACGCATCCTGCAACTCCGCTGCGGACCATAGGGAAGGCGCCTTCCCCGGTTCAAACTCGACCAGCAGGTCTATATCGCTGTCTGGGCGCAGTTCACCCCGGGCTGCCGAGCCGAACAAACTCAGCTTGCGGATGTGATACTGCATCGCGAGCCGGTCCAGATCACTTCGGGAAACCAAAAGGTCATCTGAAATCATCAGGGTGTCAGTCGCGTTCATGGTAGTTACCCCACTCGCCTTCAAACATTCACGGCCTCGCGTTCGATTAAGGGTTTCAGCTCCGGCCGCATCGCCTTTTCTGTCACCAGATCGACTGCGCAACCCAACGCATCTTCAAGGTAAAACTGCACGCCAAAGTAACGCGCCGAAGTGGCCGGCCCGTCGAAGCCGACGACAACATCGACGTCGCTGTCCGGGCGCGCCTCGCCACGGGCTGTCGAGCCGAACAATGCGAGCCGCGTCACGCCAAAGCGCTCGGCCAGTCGGGCAGGCCCTGGCTGTACTTTTCAGCCTGAATCTCGACGCCGCTGAGCGTGGCACCCTCTTTCTTCGCCTCGATGACGCCAGCAGCTTTGCCGTCGACATACAGCAGGTAGTCGGCAAAGCCGTGAGCCGGCAGCGGAAACTCACGAATCGCAACACCAAGTCCCGCGGAAATGTTTGCCCCGGCCGGGTTCTGAATGACCCAGCCGGCCTTGATAAGCTGTTCGTCGATCTGTTTCCGTGCTTGTTGTTCTGGCGTCATTGTCTCTTCCGTGTGACGGCTGATTTTGCGCGTAAATTCATGCTGTTACAAGCCTATTGTTAACCTTACTTGAGGTGCTTCGCCCCTTATCCGCCCTACCAGATTGGCTGGCGAGTCAAGATAAAGACCTGGCCCGCGCATGATGAGGAGCAACCCAATGGATACACAGGAACTGACCCGCGAGACACGCTACAAACAGGTCTGGAGACGCCCGATGCGCCAAGTGGCCGCCGAATTGGGGATATCAGATGTGGCCCTGAAGAAGATTTGCCCCCGGATGGAGATCCCCACCCCGTTGCGGGGCTACTGGCGACGGCGGGAACTGGGCTACGAACCCAAGGTCCCATCATTCAACTTCCACGCCTGGACGGCTGAACCCGGCGGCCAGCACGGGTATCCTGAACGTCAAACGAAAAGGAGCCTTGATAGCCGATGTTGTTCAAACAGTTCATTGAGACGGACTCATCCACCTACACCTATCTGATCGCCTGCCCGGAAACGCGCAACGCGATCCTGATCGACCCGGTGCTCGACACCGTCGAACGCGACCTGCAGGCGCTCAAGGATCTGGAGCTCGACCTGATCGCCACACTGGAAACACATGTGCATGCCGACCACCTGACCGGGGCCAAACGGCTCAAGCAGCGTACCGGCTGCAAGATCGCCTGCCCCGCGATGCTGGAGCTGCCGTGCGCCGATATCGCGCTGCAGGAAGGTCGCGCGTTCAGAGTCGGCAACATCGAGCTTCATCCGCTGTTCACGCCCGGTCATACCGACCACCACCATGCCTATCTGATCGACGCCCCTGCGCAGAAGCTGCTGTTTACCGGCGATGCCCTGCTCATCGATGCGTGCGGCCGCACGGATTTTCAGTCCGGCAATGCAGGCGACCTGTACAACAGCATTCACAACAAGTTTTTCTCCTTGCCCGACGAGACGCTGGTCTACCCGGGCCACGACTACGAGGGTCGGTTCGTATCCAGTATTGCGCAGGAGAAGGCGCGCAACCCGCGCCTCGGCCAGGGCCGGTCGAAAGAAGATTTCGTAGAACTGATGGACGGACTCGACCTGCCCTATCCCAGAAAAATCGATTTCGCCGTACCGGGCAACGAGGCCTGCGGCGAATGCCCGGCGAATGTGCCCGAAGAGTTTCGCGGGCCCTGTGCCACCAGCGACCAGGGATGATCATGGGATTGACGTTGACAAAAGGCCGGATCACGGCGTGATAGACGAACTGAAGGGGTAAGCAAGATGGGTAATATCTGGAAATGGTTCTTGCAGGGCGTTGCGTTGATCGCGCCCGTCGCCTTGACGATAGCCCTGCTGGTCTGGCTTGGAACCTGGTCTGAGAACACCTTCGGCGGGGTGATCAAATTGCTGCTGCCGGATGGCCTTTACTTCAAGGGTCTCGGGCTGCTCAGCGGTATCGCCGTAACACTCGCAATCGGTCTTGCCGCCAACCTGTTCCTTGTGCGCTGGGTCGTGCGATTGGCAGAATCGGTGCTCGAACGTATCCCGCTCGTGACGTCTTTGTTTCAGGCCTTCAAGGACATTGCGCGGCTGTTCTCGCAGGATGTCGACAAACAGCTCGGCCAGGTCGTCGCGGTCGATATCGGTACGATGCGCCTGGTCGGTTTTGTCATGCAGAAAGACGCGCAGCTGCCCGGCAACTTCGATGTGGACGATGAACCGCGCGTGGCGGTCTACCTTGCCATGAGTTATCAGCTCGGTGGCTTCACGGTGCACGTGCCGAAGAGTTCCGTCACGCCACTGGACGTTCCGGCCGACCAGGCAATGCGCGCGGTGCTTACCGGAGGGTCGCTGCGCTCTGCCCCCTGAAGGGTTGGCCGATTGCAACGAACGACGATTGTCCGTTCAGCATTCGGTCATGCTGACCGCCAGCCCTGCCAGTGACGTCTCCTTTTAACGTGCATCGAACCCGCGTCCTGCGTACGCAGGACGCACGGTCCCCATAAGGCATATTTGAATGTGCGTAAATGCTTATTATCAGTTTTATCAAATAAAACCTTGTGCGCCGATCAAGTAATGGGCATAGTTATCCCTGCAGCGCATTTTTGCAGTTTTTCGGTTGTTCCTCTTGCTCGTAATTCGTGGCAGACCCATCCGCAATACCTATGCATTCGTCTGCAAATACAACATGTTTTATTGATATAGAGGTAACCGTAAATGGCTACAGGTACAGTTAAGTGGTTCAGTGACGAAAAAGGTTTTGGTTTCATTGCTCCTTCTGATGGTTCGAAGGACGTTTTCGTCCACCACAACGCCATCCAGGCCGAAGGTTTCAAATCGTTGGCTGAAGGTCAGACCGTGACCTTCGACGTCGAGCAAGGCCCGAAAGGTCCGAGCGCGACCAACGTCGTACCCCAGTGATTCTGGGTACTGGGCGCTAGTCGCCTGGTAAGAAAGCCCCGCCATCCGGCGGGGCTTTTTACGTTCTGGGGTTGTCAAATGCGATCGCCCAAGATCGCCCCGCTACGTGAAAGCGGTCAGAGGCGGATGTCAGGGCTTGTCGGCGATGCCTTGTTGGCCATGTCCGGCCAATCGCTCTTCCCTGCACGACATGCGATACCGCGCCTTACCTCGACGCCCTGTTCATCCTCGATCCGTTCCTCGTACTCGCGACAGAACTGGTTGTTCTTCGAGCGATAGGTCTTCAGTGGAATGACCTGGGCCCGGGTCTGACCGACCGGCGCAACCCATGATGCCGCACTCCCGCTGGGTATATTCTCCAACGTTTCGTTGCGCAGCTGTGCGATCTGCTGCTGCATCAATACCAGTTGGTCCTGCATCTGCTGGTCCAGCGCGCTTTGGCGGACCACCAGAACGGCAACCAGGACCAGGCTCGCAGCCAGAGCCAAGGGGACGAGGAGATGACTGTAGTGACGCCTGGCAGCAGGCTGGATGACAGCCCGCAACTCTTCTGGAATGGGCTGATCGATGATCGGGTCGAAGGCTGAATGCAGAAGACGGTCGATCTCGAGTAACTCCTCCCAATATCGTCTGGCCCCGGCATCCTGCGCAATCAGTTGTTGCGCAGACCGGGTCTGCACGGTATCGAGTTCGCCGTCCTTATAGGCGGCAATCAGTACACGTTGCTCTTCGTTCATCTGGAAGCCTCCAGTTCATGGTCGTTATGCAGTGGACCCAATTTGTCGATCAACGCCTTGCGTGCGCGGATCAGGCGGCTTGTCACCGTGCCGATCGGTATCTGCAGCACACTTGCGGCCTCTTTGTACGACAGCCCTTCGACACAGATGAGCATCAATACGGCTCGATGTTCTTCCGACAACAGTCCCATGGCCGCTTCAATCTCGTGCAACATCATGTGGCTTTCCATGGGGCTGTTATTTGCCACATGCAGTTCGGCACTCTGCTGCATCTCTCTCGCACTGCGGTCGCGTACACTTTGGGCACGGATTCCGTCGATGTGCAGATTGCGTATCACCTGATACAGCCAGCTGTCGAGACGCGTATCGGCGCGCAGTCGATCCTTGTTGCGCAGCAGCCGTTCGCAGGCAGCCTGGACAAGTTCATCGCCGCGGTCTGTACTGCCGCAAAGCCCGGTGGCAAAACGGCGCATGCGCGGGATCAGCTCGACTAGTTGTTCACTCAGGTCCGGTTGCACAATGTCTTCTTCGCGAATGCAGTCGCCCGCTACTTACTAAACGGCCGAAAAGGTGTTTTTCATCCACCCCGACGGGACTGAATGTGGGCTCATTCATCGGGCAATGCCTGCACCGATGTGTGAAGGTTCACGCAAAGGATGAAAAAAGTGCCCTCGTTCGTTATTTTTACAGGGTGGTCGTAAACCTGCCAGAGCGCAATTAGCATGTATCAGGCATATCGAATGCCGCACCAATCATTCCGTTTGAGCTGTTTGTGGCGCCATGCGCAGCGTCCGGCAACCGGATGCCAGCGGATATTGAAGACCACGGCACTGGCTTTGCTGCTCACCGCGTCGCTCAGCCTGACCCCCGCAGGTTGGGATGAGCGGGGTCGTCCGCAGCTGGTCGGGGCCTGGGCTGCGGCGTCGCAAGTGGATGATGGTGTCCCGGACGATGATGCCTCCGAACTCGACGACGAGACTGGCGGCGAGGACGACGGCAGTGCGCGGCTGGGAGTCGACCCCCTGCCCGAGGAGCCGCCGCAATGGCAGTCACTCAGCAGTGACGAGGAAAAGGCCCTGTTGGGCAACTGGGGTGATGCAGACGACGAAGACGGCGACTGATGGCAACAGCCAATCGGTCACACTTTTGCCGCTTCATTCACTGTGCCGCCAGCGCATTGCCTGCTGCAAAGTAGCGGTAGCGTACGATCTTCCGTGGCTGACCGTTTTCGTCAGGCAGAATCTTGTAGTGCCGCTCGCCTTCGCGCACGATGTGCCGGCATTTTGCCTCGCGACCATTGAACGCCAGGCAGATTTTTCCATCCGGCCGAATTGACCATTTGCCGATGCGACGCGCCCAAAGGCGTTCCTGCTGCATCTCGCCGCTGGGATGGTAGTAGGTGAAGCTGGTGAGCCTGGTGTTGAGGTTGAACGACTCAACAGTGTTGCCAACGAACAGCCGTTTCACCGCGTTCTCGTCCAGAACTGCCGGGTCAGGCTTGGTGGTCAAGGTCTGACATCCCTGAAGCATCAATAACACGCCCAATGCTGCGGCCAGCCGATGCAGGTACCTGTGGCATGCCGCGGAAATGATGAATTTGTTCACGCACATGGTCCTTGTGATCATTGCGGCTTGCCGGGAGGCGTTGCTTTCTCTGGCGCCCTGACCTTGCGGACCTTCTTGCTCAGCCGCCGGTAGTTGGCCCCTTCTGGTGGAATCACTGCGACCAGCTTGCTCCGTGATGTCGTCTTTCGCGTTTTCCGCTTCTGATCGACCACGAGCCCGAGTTCCTGGCTATATGAAAACGTCTTGGTTTCCCGAAACATCCGATTCCACAGTTTTCGGTGGTAGACATACCGGTCGCATTTATAGCGATCGAGCTCGCGCATGGCCCCCGCCACCTTCTTCTGTGCGCGACCCTCGAGAACGCATTCCCACGTGCGCTTGCTGTTCTCTCCCGTATTTTTCAGCCGCATGACCGAAAATTCCACGCGCGTGCCAGGGGGGCGAGTCAAGATGGCGTCCGGTTCTCCACTGTTCAGGGTCTGCCTGTAGGACTTTCCGCTGAGAAAATCACGGCGTTCCAGAACGGGCAAGATGGGGTTGCCTGAGCGAACGTAGATACGCTTACGGTCATCTTCCCATGTCAGGAGCCCATTCTCGTTGGCCAACAGTTTCTCAACCTTGCCATCGGAATACAGCGCAACACTGCCAACCGGCACGGCCGAGAGCACCGGGGCACTGATGGCGAGAAGGCAGCATAGCTGGATCAAAATTCGTCGGTGCATGATTGTTTTCACACTATCTAACTCAGTCTCTAAAGTTTGTGCCGCAATGCCCTACGGGCGCTCGTGGCTGGCGGCATCTGCCAGTGAATCGGTACGGTCCCAAAACGGTTCTTGCACAGCACAGCAGTGATCGAACAGCAGCGTTGCGAGCCCACCTTCAAGCACGGCGTCACGAAACGAATGCTCGACCCTCGGCAGGGTGACCATGTCGACACATCCTGGTCCTCCGCCTTGCATCGACAGTGCGTTCATTGCATGTGCCCAGGTTCGCGCACGCTGCAGCCGGTGTTCCCCCTGGGTCTTGCAGACGATTGAGCCCCGGTTGAGTTCTTCATCGTCGTTACGATCGTCTTGCTCACCCACCATCACCAAGGTACGCAGCCGGGCCGCGGCCGCAGGGTTGAATCGCACGGCCTCCAGGCCGGCACTATCCGCGATGCCATGGGGATATGGCAGGCGGTTATCCGGCATTGTGTACCAGCCAGCCGCGCCAAGCGCCATGCACCTGACCCGCTGTGGATGGGCAAAGGCAAAGCGGTGCACGAACTGCGCACCGCCGGAAAATCCAAACAGCGGTACCTGCGAGGTGTCCCAGCCATACTGCGCCTGAAGCTCGTTGAGCAGGCGGATCAGCGCAAGATCGGCCCGCGGCCCTCTGCCCTTGCGACCCAGCCGCTGATAATCTCCAAAACTGTCCGCGTCGAACACCGGCGCGAGCAGGTTCACCCGATGGCGGTCGGCGTAGGGTCGAAACAGTTCTATATGCTCCTCGGCGTTGCGCGAAATGCCATGTACCGAAACCAGCAGATGCCCTTGCCGAGCAGGCTGCTCTGATCGATAGAGGTAATAACCCAACTGGGGTTTGCTCCTCGACAGGCGAAACGTGGCACCGTGCAGCCCTGCCGTGGCGGTACGTTCGCGCAGTACATTTGTTATGAGCTCTGACATAGGGTGTGTTCCAGATCGGAGGTTATCCTGACAGCACCATGGGGCGTTTTTCGGACGCCGCTCCCGATTCGTTGAACGCCTTATCACAAAAACCGGTTTTCCCGCCATTCGAGAGCGACGCCAGGTGACCATCTTCCATCACCCATCTCCGGTCACACAGTCGCAGAGCGGATGGCCGATGGGTCACCATCAATATCGTACCGGAGAAGCGGCGGACGACGTCATCCAGGATGCGGATCGCCCGGGCATCCAGGTTCGCATCGGCCTCGTCCAACAGAAGGATGTTCGGCTTGCGCAGCAGCGCCCGCGCCAGCGATACCCTGATGCGCTCGCCCTGTGACAGGCTGGCACCGCTCTCGGCAATGCGTGTCTGCAAACCGTCAGGGAGTTGATCGACCAGGTCGTTGAGGCCACTTTCTTCCAGTATCTGCTGCAGCCGGTCTGCCTCGACGCGCCCTGCTCCGTAACAGAGATTGCGTCGAAGGCTGCCACGGAGCAGCGGGATTTCAGCACTGACGTAGGCAATCTGCTGCCGGACCGATGAAAGCGCGACGCGCGACAGGCGTTGCCCATCGATCAGTACGCGGCCCTTGTCGGGGTCGAACAGGCGTCCGGCCAGGCCGAGTAGTGTCGACTTGCCACTGCCGTTGCCACCCATCACCGCGATTCGGGATCCGCCCTCGGCGGTAGCCGTTACCCGGTTCACGGCGCCGCGCACCGAAACGTCGACGAAGCGGATTTCGCCCTGCTGCAGGAACAGGGCCTTATCGTGACGACGCTCGGGCAGACGCCTGATACCGTCAGACAGGCTCAATAGATTGGCATTGGCAACCTGTGAGGCCAGCCAGTATTCCTGCACCCGCCCCAAGTCGCGCAGTGGTGGGGTTAGAAACCCGATGATACTGATCATCGCAGCGATCATGCCGGCAGACATATCGGCCGGTGGTGCCACGAATGCCAGCAACAGCACGATGGCGACACAGGCCCCCGCCGTTGCATCGATGGTTGCTCTCAGGTTGCCAATTTTTTCGGCCTTGGCGACCGAGGTCTGAAGCAACCGGTCGGACTGTCGCCGCAACAGACGGCGTTCCCGTTTGATCTGTCCAAAGGCCTGTACGGTGAGCAGGTTGTTCAGTTTTTCGCTGATGTTGCCGGCCAGTCCGGCCTGGCTGCGCCGGGCTTCAGCGATGGCGCAACGAAGTCTGGTGCTTTGCCGCAGCACCAACATGGCAGACAGCGACAGCACAGCCGCGACACCGAGCGCGAAGGGCCAATGCACATAGACAAGGGCCGAGAGTGCGATAAACACGGCGACACCGGATACCAGCAGGCGGGCCAGGCCAAGGCTGATCCAACGCCGCACGGCAGACAGATCGCCGACGAACTTGAGCAATACCGCACCCTTACGCCGTTTTTGGAACCGCCTGGGATCGCTGCGCAAGACGCCAACATAGAGTCGGCTCCGCAGCGAGCGCGCATAGTGTTGCCCGAGCGACTCGGCCTGGACGCGTTCGAAACGCCGAAGCAGGGCCCCTGCCATGACGGTGCCGAGCAGACCAGCAAACAACAAAAGCGGGATTTCGGCTGTGTGGCCCACCTGATCGAAGATCCGCATGACCAACCAGGCGCCGCATACGGCAAGCAGACCCTGGGTCAGCCCGTTGGCCAGCAAGCGACCGAAGATGACGCGGCGTTCTCCGCGGTAGAGCCGGGGCAAGCGCATGGCTTAGCGCGCCGTGCCGTCGAGCAGGGCCAACGCGGTGGCGGGATCAGAGAGGTCGTTCTTCGACAATACGGGCAGACCCAGCGCGCCCGACGTCTCGCGGACGGCCAGCGGGGATGCCGTAAGCGATCCACTGACTGCACTGACCTCCAGTTCGTGGGCCTGCAGCCACTGCACCCCGGCGACGGCGCCCATGGCATCGCTGGCCGCAAAGATCAGCTTGTTGCAGTAGTAGGAAAATCCCTGCGAGGCCAGCAACTGGGATGTTTCGATCTGCAGAATCCCATCCGCCACCTCGACCACGATGACGTCGAGATTCAGGTTGCCAAGGTGGCTCAACAGCCGCAGAAAGGCTTTTTCGACCTCTTGTGGCGGGAGTAGATAGGTGGATGCAAACCCGGCATCGGTAAAGTCGACCACCTCGGATGCGCCGGCGTCCTTCATCTGCCAGTAGTCGCCACCGGCGCCGGTGCCGGTTACCTTGGCCGCCCCCACGCGTTTGCCAGCACGAACCAGACCCTTGATCAGGCGCGCCGCCGCGGTGGTCTTGCCCGCATTCATCGCGGTTCCCGCAACGACCACAACCGGGGGCAGCGGTTTCGGAATTGGACGCGAGTCGAGTCGCCAGTCGCTCAGGTTCAGTGTTTTGCCATTCAGATCGGCAAACAGGCCGATCGGTCTGATACGTGTGGCACGCTTCAGACGCGCGTTGCGACTGACCACCTTGGCCGCAATACCACCGGCCGCCACCAGCTGGCAGTCGCCCAGGTCGTCAGGAACCTCGGCCTCAAACTGGTCCGGTGCGTAACGGTTGCCGTAGGCCACGAGGATCTCGTCGCCCTGGTACAGCTGGGAGCGGCGGCCTTCGGGCAACTCGATCCTGGTGTGCTGGCCGATGCTTTCGACCCGTGCGAGCAACAGGTCGCCGGCGGTGGGTCTGAGCTCCGCGCGCAGCAGCCGGAACCGTTGCGGCAGGCTTACCCGCCTGGTGGCGAAGCTGGAACGCACACCCGCGAGTCTTTCGATCCCAAAAACCTCGGCGTCGACCTCTTGTGCCGCCAGGCCTGCAGGTTGGTTATTTGCCCCGGCGTTTTGCGATCGTGGCATACCGGCCGCCTCGTCAAAATGATCATCGGTGTCTTTATCGAACATCTCGGCTGTTTCCTGCAACTGTCACGGCAGACCTGATCTGCCCTGTGAATCGGACGCCCTTTCTTCTCGTATCGGGCCTGATTTTGCCTTACCCGGCGACAGCAGGGGCATACGGAGCGTCCTGCTCTGTGTGGAAAACGTATCACAGAGGCAGTTTCATCCATTCCTCTGCACGCGTCTGCCGCTTTCGAAGATGCGAAGATTGGCGACTGCGAATAATGCGCCCCCCGATATGAAAAGGACGCAGCACCCA
Source organism: uncultured Gammaproteobacteria bacterium (assembly GCA_963719025.1). Classification (GTDB taxonomy): domain Bacteria; phylum Pseudomonadota; class Gammaproteobacteria; order Chromatiales; family Chromatiaceae; genus Thiosocius. The sequence goes on from CAVRBK010000129.1 coordinate 28,091, forward strand.
TGACGCAACATGCACCGTGGGAAAAGGCTTTCGACAAGGTCGTAACACCGTTTGAGGAGTTCATTCATCACGAGTCGACCTCCGGCCTCCTCCTCATGGGGTGTGCCGTTCTTGCCTTGTTCTCTTCCCGGTCATGGATGGCCCGATCGGCATTCCTGAAGTGTCGAAAAGTTTTCCAACCGCTTGGGAACGAGCGGCCTTGGTTAACGAATATTGCGATTATTCAGTTATTTAGCGCTTATTTAGGGAATTTAGTTTATATAAATTCAATTTATTGACCTGGAAGGTCCAGTGACGATGGGCAATTTGACCTCTGACTTTACACTCGAAGCAGGTAATGATTCTAAGTCATTGTTTTAAAATCTAAAATAGATATGGCACGCTGCGTGCTAATAGCCTTGGTAACTAACGGGACCAGGGTCATAAAAATGATTAAACGCAGTATCTTCGCCACCGCGCTCTACTTGGTGGCACAACAGGCCTCGGCAATTCCCTTTGAGGTCGACGGCGATTTGAAAGACTGGCTGGCCGGTGCCCCCACTGGCCAGGCGAGCGACTGGACTCCACGCTCGGACATCGTGATCAAGTCAATGATCGAGGACCAGACCGGTGCTAGCACCTATCTGGACCCGGGTTGGGGTGGCCAGGCCTATGATGCCGAAGCGGTCTATGTGCATCGCTCCACAACCCATATCCACATCGCTGTCGTAACCGGTCGCGCCCCTGGTGCAGGTGGTTATGTTGCGGGCGACATCGCCATCGATTTTGGTCTGGACGATGTTTTTGATCTGGGCATCGTCACCCTGGCAGATGGTGTTGGCCTGGGTAATACGCAGGGTGATCTGTATACGGTGTCAGAATGGAACTACGGCCTGTGGAGTGCCCCAGGTGTTGTCGGCGATCCGCTCAGCACCGAGTACGGCGCTCTGCATCCGGCCTCTGTCAAAGTCGGCAACAAGGTTGGTGGGGTTGATCTTGAATACAGGGAGTTCACCTATAACGGGGTGGGTGGTGATCTCGGCGAATACGCCGGAGACACACACTACGTTATCGAGACCGCGATCTCGCTGGACCTTATCGGACAGATCAATCCTGACCTGCTTAATCAGAGTTTTCTGGTGCACTGGACCATGGCCTGTGCCAACGATTTCGTTGAGGTCGATCCGCCGGGTGCCAGTGTTCCGGCACCGGGACCGCTCGCCCTGATGTTGCTGGGGCTGCTTGCGTTGGTCAGGCGCAGTCGCAACGCCGCCTGAAGGTGGTGCGGGGTGCGCGTTATTGCGGGGATTCCGGGGCGAACACCTGCATGATCAGCTGCATCTGGTCGTCCGGCAACGCGGTCAACGCCGGTACTGGCGCGGTCGTCGGCTCATCGCCTTCGAGCACTTGTACGCTGGCCTGCGGCGCCGGCGCACTCTGGCGAACTTCAGGATCCAGCATCACGATGCGCAGATAGAGTGCGACTGTGATGGCAAGCAGTACCACCAACATCAGTTTTGAAATGAGTCCACCGTCCGATGTGTCCTGTTGTGCTGTGCTCATGCCCTACCCTCGCTGGAAGCGTTTTTTGATTGGTATCCGTTGATTATGGCCTATCTGCTGGCACTGCTCAGCAGGCTCTTGTAAATCCACGCGTATTCACCCTTGGCGGCACCGGGCAAAACAACCATCCACCAATCGCCGCGCCGGCCGACGACCCGCACCTCGCTACCTTTCTCCAGCTTGCTGACAATCTTGTGTCGTGTGCCCGGCCCGGCGCGCACGTTGATCTTGTCGCGGTTTATGGTGCCGGGCCAGCCGAACCATGTCTCTTCGGCGACTTCCGGATGGGTTTCAAGCAGGTTTAGTGACGGGTCACCGTTGAGCTGCAGGATAATATCGCGGGCGTCACGATGCCCTTGATGCGCGGCCGTCAGGTACCATTTGACCGCCTCGTGCAGATCCTTCTTCAAACCCTCGCCCGTCGTATGTGCCAGACCGACCGCAAACTGGGCATCGGCGTGGCCCTGCCCCGCAGCCCGCATCCACCAGGTCAGGGCCTGTTCGATATCGACGGCGAGACCGTTGCCGTTCGCGTACAGCCATCCAATGTGATATTGCGCCTCGGCATAGCCCTGTTCGGCCAGGGGCAGCCAATGGCAATAGGCCTCGGCATAGTCGCCGTCGGCAAGCGCCAGCATGCCGCTATCGAATGCGCGGGGCACTGATTCCGCGATGGCCAGTCCGCCACCACAGAGCAATGCCGCCACAACAAGCGTCCGCACCGTAAGCGTGTTCATGCGCGGGCAACCGCCGCCAGTATCTTGCGCGCTTCGGACATGCCGCTGGTCAGGTGGTGTCTGATCTCTGCCATGGTGATCGGTCCATCGGTCTTGCCCGCCGCCCAGTTGACGCTGAGCGCCAGGCTGGCATAACAGAGCCCCAGTTCGCGCGCCAGCGCCGCCTCCGGCATGCCGGTCATGCCGACAACGTCGCAACCGTCACGTTCGAGACGCAGAACCTCCGCTGCCGACTCGAGTCGAGGCCCCTGCGTCGCGCCGTAGGTGCCGCCGTCGTGTACCGTTACGCCGACCCGCCCGGCTGCATTCAGCAGATGTTGGCGCAAGGCTGTGCAATAGGGTTCGGTAAAGTCAATGTGGGTGACAGTGGTGAGATCGGCCTCGAACAGGGTGTGATCTCTGCCCCAGGTGTAATCGATGACCTGATCCGGTACGCAGAGTACGCCCGGCGCCATGGGTTCCGTGATGCCGCCGACCGCAGCCATGCCGAGGACGTTCTTGATCCCGACATGCCGCATTGACCAGAGGTTGGCGCGATAATTCACGCGGTGCGGCGGAATCGTATGCGCACCACCATGCCTGGGCAGGAAAACCACGGGACTGCCGTCAAAAAGGCCGAAGGTCAGTGGTGCCGATGGATCGCCGTAGGGCGTACTGATGATTTCCTGGCGCTCCACCTGCAGCGCATCCAGGCGCGTCAGGCCGGAACCACCAATGATTCCCGAGTGCATTTCGGTAGTCGTGAGATGTGTTCATGGTTTTTTATTGTTGCGCCACGGCATAGATCCCGGCCGCATTCCGCCAGTAGCCTTTGTAGTCCATGCCATAGCCGAATACATAGCGGTCCGGCACGCTGAGCCCGATATAGTCGACGGCAGGCCTAACGCCTCTGTCGTGCTGTTTCTGCACCAACACGGCGGCGCGGACATCGGCTGCGCCCTGATCCTCGCAGAATTGGATGATGGCCTCCAGCGTATAACCCTCATCCAGGATGTCATCGATAATCAGTACGTTCCTGCCGGCAAGTTCGTTCGATGGCTCGACCTTCCAGTGCAAGGCGTCACCCGAGGTGCGCTCTCTGTAGCGGGTGGCGTGCAGGTAGTCGACCCGCAGCGGCAGGGTGATTCGTGGCAGCAGCAGTCCGGTGGCCACCAAGCCACCGTTCATGATGCACAGCACGACGAGATCGCGACCATCGAAGTCGCTGTTCACAGCAGCCGCGATGCGATCGCAAGCGCTTTCGACGTCGGTCCGGGTGAATAGCAGATCAGCCGATTTCATCACCTCGATGGCTTCGCTTCGCGGATCGGTCATAAGGGTTCGTCCAGATCTAAATCCAATGTGGTGTCGGCGGTGAAGGCGTTTGCCAATGCATTCGCCCGACGCCAACGATTGTCATGCTGCAGTCGCTCGAGAGCGCGTGCCGGGCGGCCATGCAGCCTTGCCATGCGTGATTGCGCCACCGGGTCGTGGTAATCGGTCAATTCGTCGAGCACCTCGTCTGCACCTTTGGGCGTATTGCAAACGAGCACCATGTCACAGCCAGCCAGCAAAGCGGCGCGCGCCCGCTCGGCATAACAACCTCCAAACTCGGCAGCGGCCATACTGAGGTCGTCGCTGAATATCACGCCCTGGAAGCCCAGTGCATCGCGGAGTACCTGGTGTAGCCAGAAATCGGAAAAGCCGGCTGGCTGGTCGTCGCAGCTCGCGTAGATCACGTGTGCCGGCATGATCGCCTCAAGCCCGTTGTCAATCAGGTGGGCAAAGGGCCGGACATCGCTTTCCTCGATCTGTGCCAGCGAACGCTCATCGACCGGCAATGCCAGATGCGAATCGGCGGTCACGCCACCATGGCCTGGAAAATGCTTGCCAACACTGATCATGCCGGCCTCGCGGGCACCCAGCATCCATGAGCCTGCAATCTGCCCGACGGCCTCCGGAGATGCCGCAAAGGCGCGGTCGCCGATCACACTGCTGACCCCCAGATTGAGATCGAGCACAGGGGCAAAGCTGAAATCGACCCCAACGGCCCGTAGTTCCGCTGCCATCAGCCAACCCAACTCGCGCGCGGCATGCTTCGCCCGGCCCAGGTCTCCAGCACTTTTCTGCTTGATACTCGCTGCCGGTGGGAGCAGCGTGAAGCCCTCACGAAAGCGCTGAACCCGTCCACCCTCCTGGTCGACGGCAATCAGTAGGTGCGGCGAGCGTAGCTTATGAATATCGCCGATCAGCCGATACACCTGCTGTGGCGATGAGAAGTTGCGGGTGAATAGGATCACGCCGCCGGTCGCTGGATGCTGCAAGCGTTCCCGGTCTTCGGCTGTCAGCTCGGTACCGAGCAGGTCGACCATTACGGGGCCATGCAGCATCAGGCTTTTCTCTGCCGAAAAATCTGGATATCTGTCATCTGTTTCTCTTTGCCAATAGGACCGTTCGTGATGCGCCGTTTCATCCTTTTGCTCAGCACCCTCGTCACTCTTTTTGTCCTGGCCGGCTTTGCACACGCGGCAGACGACGAGGACCCGGCAGATATCGGATACTTTGCAATGAAGCCTTCGATCGTGAGCAACCTGGTCGGTGGACCGAAGTATATCCGTTGCGATATCCAGTTGATGACCGAGGATGCCTCCCTGTTGCCCCGAATCGAACTGCATGCCCCGGCGCTGCGCCACCACATTCTAATGCTGATCGCCGGTCAGGATGGCAATACGCTGAAATCCCGCGATGGCAAAGAGCAACTGCGTAAGGCCGCCCTGAAGTCGATTCAGACCGAGCTCAAGGCCCTGACGGGAAAGAGCATCGTCAACGACCTGTATTTCACGGCGTACTACGTGAAGTAATGTCCAGGCGGTCGCGCAATGCGTCGCCAAGAAGATTGGCTGCCATCACGACCAGAAACAAGGCCGCGCCGGGGGCAATAACAAGGTGTGGCGCGACCAGCAGGTAGCGAACCCCATCGCGAATCATTCCGCCCCAGGATGCCGCCGGGGGTTGAATTCCGAGACCGAGAAACGACAACCCGGCCTCTGCGATCACGGCGGCGGCTATGCCGAAACTGGCCTCGACCCAAACCGGCGCCATGACCAGCGGCAACAGGTGCCGACCCATGATGATCCTGGATGTCTGGCCAAGGGCCACGGCGGCCAACACATGCTCGCGGCGGCGCAGCGCCATCACCTGAACCCGCACCAGTCGTGCATACCCGACCCAACCCATAACGCTCAGGGCAATAATGACGTTGTCTATTCCCGGGCCGATCATGGCAGCCATGGCGATAGCCAGCAGCATGCCGGGAAAGGCCAGGAACACCTCGATCACGCGACTGATCACCCGGTCGATCCAACCACCAAAATAACCGGCGCAAAGACCAACCGAGATACCAATGCCTGCCGAGACGCACACCGAGATCACCGCGACCAGCAACGACACGCCTGCCCCGGCCAGCAGGCGGTCGAGCACCGGACGGCCCAGGTCATCGGCGCCGAGCGGCAGTTCGGCCGACGGTGTGGCAAGAATCTGCGGCAAGGCGACCTGGTCAGGCGTGAGTATCGGCAGGGTGCCGACGAACGCCATCACCAGCCAAAGGCCCAGAACAGCGAGCGGTATCCGCATCAGGCGGATTCCCGGATACGCGGATCCATGAAGGCGGCAAGCAGATCGCTCAGGCGGTTGATGAGGACATAACTGAGTGCAATGAGCAGCACGATCCCCTGTACCAGCGGATAATCACGCTGGCGGATGGCATCGATCAACAGCGAGCCGATACCCGGCCAGGCAAAGACCACCTCGGTGATCACTGCGCCGGCCAACAGGCCGCCCAGTTGCAGGCCCAACACGGTGATGATCGGTAACACCGCATTCGGCAGCGCATGCCGCAGCAGCACCGCGCCTTCCCCAAGTCCCTTGCAACGTGCGGTCTGCAGGAACGGCTGTGCCAGCACCTCGAGCAGGCTGCTGCGCACCATGCGGGTGGTGATGGCTGCCATTGACAGGCCAAGCGTGAGGGCCGGCAGTAGCAGGCTGCCGAACGCTTCGTTGCCACTTACTGGCGTCCAGCCGAGCTGAATCGAGAACAGCATGACCAGCAGCGGGCCGACACAGGTAAGACTCACCACGATCACCACGCCGGACGGCAAGAGCACCACAACGACTCAGACGCAGCGACCGAGGAGGTAGCAACGGCGCCACCGAGTATGATTACGAGTACGATGGCGAGTAGGATTCCCCCTTGCCGCCTAAAGTGTCATGCACCCTATCCACAGGGCCTTTTGTATTGAACATCTCGCGATAATGCATTATTCTCACCTCTTCGTCCTATTTTGGCAGGGGC
>CAVRBK010000130.1:0-24390 GCA_963719025.1 uncultured Gammaproteobacteria bacterium
CCGAACTGGGTTCCTGCGAGATCATTTCCACCGCCGAAGAGTTGCGAAAAATGCAGCTTGAAGAGAACGAGGAAAAGGCCTGATTCCCCCGCAATCCGGGGGCTTTGGAATTGTTGACTAATTTAGTCGGCAATGTATAGTCCGCTGCATTCACAGCGGCGGAGTATAGACTTGTGAGGCTGACTACCAAGGGTCGTTACGCGGTGACCGCGATGCTGGATCTCGCGATCCATCATGGCGGCGGACCGATAACACTGGCGGACATCGCGCAGCGCCAGGGGATCTCGCTGTCATATCTCGAACAGCTGTTCTCAAGGTTGCGCAAGCGCAACCTTGTTTCGAGTGTGCGCGGCCCGGGTGGCGGCTACACCCTGGGGCGGGATGCAGACAATATTTTTGTCGCCCAGGTGATATCGGCGGTCGATGAAAACGTGGACACGACCCGCTGCGGCGGGGCGAACAATTGCCAGGATAACCAGCAATGCCTGACCCACGATCTGTGGCACGATCTCAGCGCGCGCATTTACGATTATCTGAACCAGATCAGCCTGCAGGACCTCATGAATCGCCGCGGTGTGCAGGAAGTCGCCGAGCGCCAGCAAAACGGCGACGAGCGTGCCTCCGTGTCGGTTGGCGAGCTCAAGGCCGAGCCGGCCGGCGTATGAATATAATGTTTACCAGCGGTAGCTAGCAGTCTCGGAGCGCTCCATGAAATTCCCGATTTATCTCGATTACTCTGCCACGACCCCGGTCGATCCGCGTGTCGCTGAAAAAATGTGTGACTGTCTGACGATGGAAGGCACCTTCGGCAACCCGGCCTCACGCTCCCACCAGTTTGGTTGGGATGCGGAGAAACTGGTGGACGAGGCGCGCAAAAACGTCGCGGCGTTGATTGGTGCCGATCCAAAAGAAATTATCTGGACTTCGGGTGCCACCGAGTCCGACAACCTGGCGATAAAGGGCGCGGCCCACTTCTATCAGAAGCAGGGCAAGCACTTGATCACGCTGAAGACCGAGCACAAGGCGGTACTCGATACCTGTCGCCAGCTGGAGCGAGAGGGCTACGAGGTCACGTACCTTGATGTGCAGCCCAACGGTCTCGTCGACCTGGCCGCTGTTCGAAGCCGCGATTCGCCCGGATACGGTTGTGGCATCGGTGATGCACGTCAACAACGAGATCGGGGTGATTCAGGACATCGCGGCGATCGGTGCGATCTGTCGCGAGCGCAAGGTCATTTTCCATGTTGATGCAGCGCAGAGTCCCGGTAAGGTGCCGATCAATCTGGCGGAGCTTCCGGTCGACCTGATGAGCTTCAGCGCGCACAAAATCTACGGCCCGAAGGGCATCGGTGCGCTCTACGTGCAGCGCAAGCCGCGCGTTCGCCTCGAGGCGCAGATGCACGGCGGTGGGCATGAGCGCGGCCTGCGTTCGGGCACGCTGGCAACCCACCAGATCGTGGGCATGGGCGAGGCGTTCCGTATCGCTCGCGAGGAAATGGCGGCCGAGAACGAGCGCATCCTGGTGCTGCGTGACAAGCTGCTGAACGGTCTGAAGGACATGGAAGAGGTCTACGTCAACGGCGACCTCGAGCATCGGATCGCCGGTAACCTGAACATCAGCTTCAATTTCGTCGAGGGCGAGAGCCTGATGATGGCATTGAAGGATATGGCTGTGTCATCCGGTTCGGCCTGTACCTCGTCGAGCCTGGAGCCGAGCTACGTGCTGCGTGCCCTTGGTCGCGAGGACGAACTCGCACACAGCTCGCTGCGATTTACCATGGGCCGGTTCTCCACCGAAGAAGAGATCGATCACGTGTTGTCGCAGGTGCGCGGCCAGGTCGAGCGCCTGCGCGAGCTAAGCCCCCTGTGGGACATGTACAAGGACGGCATCGACCTCAAGAGTGTGGAGTGGGTCGCGCATTGAGGGTAGCCTTAGTCCCTGAGCGCCTTGGGCGTTATCTCAGAGCTGAGAGTTGTGCGGGTGTAACCGCTGATTCACTGGTGATTCGTGGTTCGGCCACCGGCGGATTTTTTGTCTACGAGCCACACGCTTGAGAGTATTCGTCGATGAATATATATGTAGGAAATCTGGCATACAGTGTCACAGACGACGACCTGCGCGAGGCCTTTGCCGCATTTGGTGAAGTGTTACGTGCCAGCGTCATCATGGACCGCGACACCGGTCGCTCGAAAGGATTCGGCTTCGTGGAGATGGCGGATGACGCACAAGCCGAAACGGCGATTAAAGAGCTCAATGAGCAGCCGATCGGCGGTCGCAACGTGCGGGTCAATGAGGCTCGGCCACGGGATGATCGCCCGCGTCACTGATCATTAGAATTGGGGGTAGTCCGGCCGACCCGGTCGGCCGGACGGCTCGAAGAAAGCAAGAGGTAGAGACCATGGCATACAGCGAAAAGGTCATTGACCATTACGAAAACCCGCGCAACGTGGGCGTCCTCGACAAGGATGCGTTGAATGTTGGCACCGGCATGGTTGGCGCGCCGGCCTGCGGCGACGTGATGCGCCTGCAGATCCAGGTCGACGAAGACGGTGTCATCAAGGATGCCAAGTTCAAGACCTATGGCTGCGGTTCGGCGATTGCGTCAAGCTCGCTGCTGACCGAGTGGGTCAAGGGCAAGACGCTCGACGAGGCGCGACAGATCAAGAACTCCGAGATTGCAGAGGAACTGGCCCTGCCGCCGGTCAAGGTGCACTGCTCGGTGCTGGCGGAAGACGCGATCAAGGCGGCCATCGACGATCTTCAGGCGAAGAAAGGCGCCTGACCGGCCGGATACGGAGGCAAGCATGGCGATCAAATTGACAGAATCGGCAGCCGGGCGCGTCCAGACCTTTCTTGAAGGTCGTGGGCACGGCGTTGGTGTGCGGCTGGGGGTCAAGACCTCCGGTTGCTCCGGCCTGGCCTATGTTCTCGAGTTTGTCGACGACGTCGAGGACGATGACGAGGTTTTCGAGGATCGCGGGGTCAAGGTGATCATCGACAAGAAGAGCCTCGTTTACCTCGACGGTACAGAATTGGACTATGGCAAGGAAGGCCTCAACGAAGGGTTCAAGTTCAACAATCCCAACGTCAAGGATGAATGTGGTTGCGGCGAAAGCTTCAAGATCTGACCGCAGGTAGGCCTTGAATGCGCAGACGCCCGCCTCTCGCGGGCGTCGTTGATTAGGTGTCCGGATGTTCGATTTCTCCAAAAATTACTTTGAGCTGTTCGGGATGCCGGCTGGCTTCGTGCTGGATGGCAGCGAACTGGCGTCGCGCTACCGCGATCTGCAGAAGGTGGTCCACCCGGACCGCTTCGCTGCGTCCGGCGAGCAGAGCCAGCGCCTTTCGCTGCAAAGTGCGACCCTGGTGAATGAGGCCTACGAAACGCTCAAGGATCCGCTGAAGCGTGCCCAGTACCTGCTGTCCATGAAAGGGCACGACGGTGATCCCCAGCAGGCGACGCTGAATGATCCGGCATTTCTCATGCAACAGATGGAGTTGCGTGAGGCCCTGGCCGGCATCCCGTCAGCCGAGAATCCGCATGCGCGCCTGGATGCATTGCTCGGAGAAATCGGTGGAATGATCAAGGCCCAGGTGGCCCAACTTGCCGTGCAGTTCGAAGACTCGAGTCCGGAGCAACTCGCCGCAGCGGCGCAGACCGTGCAGAAGATGCAGTTTCTGAACAAGTTGCATGCCGAGGCCGAGGCGGTTGAAGCTGACCTGGAAGAGGCCTACTGATGGCCCTGCTGCAGATTGCTGAACCGGGCCAGTCGGCCGCGCCTCACCAACATCGTCTGGCCGCTGGCATAGACCTCGGCACGACCAATTCACTGGTGGCGACGGTGCGCAGCGGACAGGCGGAGACCCTGCCTGACGAGAACGGGCGGCATATCCTGCCATCGGTCGTGCGTTACACCGCATCGGCGATCCAGGTGGGCGAGGATGCCCGGCTGGCAGCAGCGGCCGACCCGCTCAACACCATCTCGTCGGCCAAGCGCCTGATCGGCCGCGGTGTCGGAGACGTCACATCACTGGGCGATGCACTGCCTTATGAGTTCATCACCGGCGACAGCGCGGTGCCGCGCATACGCACTGTGCGTGGTGATGTGACCCCGATCGAGGTTTCGGCAGAGATACTCAAGGTGCTGGCGCGGCGGGCCGAGGGCGCTCTGGGTGGAGAGTTGGGCGGGGTCGTAATCACGGTTCCGGCCTATTTCGACGACGCCCAGCGTCAGGCCACGCGGGATGCGGCGCGGCTTGCCGGGCTGCATGTCTACCGGCTGCTGAACGAGCCGACCGCGGCGGCGGTTGCGTACGGACTGGATGCGGGTGCCGATGGCGTTCATGCGATCTTTGACCTGGGCGGCGGCACCTTCGATGTGTCCATCCTGCGTCTGCACAAGGGCGTCTTCGAGGTGATGGCGACCGGCGGTGATTCCGCATTGGGCGGTGACGATTTTGATGCAGCAGTGGCCGGCTGGATCATGCAGCAGGCCGGACTTGCATCGGATACGGAACGCGGTGTGCTGCGTCACGTGCTCGATCAGGCGCGCACCGCGAAAGAGGCGCTGACTGCGGCAGACGCGGTAACCGTGCAGATCGACTTTTCCGGGACACTTGCCTGGCAGGGAGAACTGACGCGCGAGAAGCTGAATGAGCTGATAGACCCGCTGATCCGCAAAACCATAAACACCTGCCGGCGGGTGATGCGCGATGCCGGGGTCAGGGCCGAAGAAATCGAGGACGTGGTCATGGTCGGTGGTTCCACCCGCACCCTGCGCGTGCGTGAAAAGGTTGCTGAGCTGTTTGGACGTGATCCGCTGGTCGATATCGATCCGGATCGGGTGGTCGCAATCGGCGCCGCGATCCAGGCCGATATGCTGGCCGGCAACAAACCGGACGAGGAGATGCTGCTGTTGGACGTGAACCCGCTGTCGCTGGGAATCGAGACCATGGGCGGCCTCACCGAGAAGATCATTCCGCGCAACACCACGATCCCGGTCGCGCGTGCACAGGAATTCACCACCTTCAAGGATGGCCAGACCGCCATGGCCGTGCACGTCGTGCAGGGCGAGCGCGAACTGGTCAGTGACTGCCGCTCGCTGGCGCGATTCGAGCTGCGCGGCATACCGCCGATGGTTGCAGGTGCGGCGCGGATCCGTGTGACCTTCTCGGTGGATGCCGACGGCCTGCTGCATGTCGAGGCAACCGAGCAGACCTCGGGCATCTCGGCGAGCGTTGAGGTGAAACCGTCGTACGGCCTGACCGATGACGAGATCAGCGGCATGCTGCAGGCCTCGATCGACCATGCCCGGGATGACCTGGACGTTCGTCGCCTGGTCGAGGAAAAGGTCGAGGCGCAGCGGGTAATCGAGGCCCTGGGTGCGGCATTGTCATCCGACGGAGACGATCTGCTTTCCGCCGAGGAGCGCGCGATCGTGGATGCCGCCCTGCAGAACCTGCTCGATGTGAGCCGCGATTCGCAGGAGGCCGGAGAGGTCGAGTCGGCGATCAAACAGCTTGAAGAAGACTGCGAATTTTATGTTGAACGACGCATGAACAGTGGAATCCGCAAGGCCATGGCCGGTCATCGGGTCGACGAGTTTGCGCAGGAGGACGGCTCTGAGGCCGATTGAGCGATATGCCCCAAATAATTATTCTTCCCAACGACGACATCTGCCCCGAAGGCGCAGCTTTCGAGGCAGAGCCCGGCCAGACGGTCTGTGACGCGGCCCTGGCCCACGACATCGAGATTGAGCATGCCTGCGAGAAATCCTGTGCCTGCACCACCTGCCATGTGATCGTGCGCGAGGGTTTCGATTCACTCGACGAATCGACCGAAGACGAGGACGACCTGCTGGACAAGGCCTGGGGGCTGGAGCCTGAATCGCGCCTGAGTTGTCAGGCCATCGTCGGCGACCATGACCTGGTGATTGAGATCCCCAAGTACACGATCAACCACGCCAAGGAACACGCCTGAGCGGCGGCCCCCATCTGCCAGAACGAGGAGAACCCGGATGAGCCTGAAATGGACCGATGTTTTGGATATCGCCATAGAACTCGACGAGGCCCATGCCGACGTGGATCCGACTGCGGTAAATTTTGTCGATCTGATGACCTGGGTGATGGCAGTTGCCCGATTTCGATGACGAGAAAGCGCATTGCGGCGAAAAGATCCTCGAGGCTATCCAGGCGGCATGGATCGAAGAACGGGAATAGTCCCGGCATTGCCCACCCCGGCGATTGACTGCCGCGTCTGCCCGTCCAACTGTTAAAATCCACCTTTCGCGCCCCAACCGGCGCCATCGTCCCGCAAGCCGTTCTCCAGGAGGATGCATGTCCCTGATCAAACCCTTCCGCGGCCTGCGTCCGGCTGCCGGCCGTGCCGATGATGTGGCGGCTCCCCCCTATGACGTGGTGGACCGCAGCGAGGCCAAGGCGCTGGCGCAGAACCGCCCCTGGAGTTTCCTGCACATCTCGCGTCCCGAGATCGATCTGGCCGATTCTGTCGATCCCTACGATGCCAGTGTCTACGCCAAGGGCAGGGAGAATCTCGACCGCCTGATCGCCGAGGGTGTCCTCGATCGCGACAGTACCCCCAGTTACTACGCCTATCGGCTGACCATGGGCGAGCATGTGCAGACCGGCCTGGTGGCGACCGCCTCGGTCGAGGCCTATGACCAGAACCGGGTCAGAAAGCACGAGTTTACGCGGCCGGTGAAGGAAGATGACCGGGTGCGCCAGGTGGATACCCTGAATGCGCAGACCGGGCCGGTGTTCCTGGTCTACCGTGCCAACGCGGCTGTCGATGGCATTCTGCGTGATGTCACCGGCGCGCCGGCCGAGGTCGATGTGACCGCGGAGCGCGACGGTGTGCGTCATGAGCTGTGGCAGATCGAGGATGCGCAGCAGGTGGCCGCCCTGACCGCCGCATTCGATGCGATGGAGGCGCTCTATGTCGCCGATGGTCATCATCGCTCGGCCGCCGGTTCACGCGTCGGCAATGCAAGGCGCGAGGCCAATCCGGCGCACACCGGCGAGGAGAGCTACAACCATTTCCTCAGCGTGATCTTTCCACATGACCAGATGCAGATCCTCGATTACAACCGGGTGGTCCGGGACCTGAATGGTCGGACCGCCGACGAATTGCTTGCCGAGATCGGCGAGCGATTCGATCTTTTGCTGAGCAACGATCCGGTCAAGCCACAGCAATCCGGCGAGTTCGGCATGTACCTTGACGGCCAATGGTACCGACTCACAATCCACGATGAGCGGGTACCGCAGGATGACCCTGTCGCGCGTCTCGATGTGAGCCTGCTGCAGAACAATCTGATTGAGCCGATCCTCGGGGTCGCTGACCCGCGCCGCGACAACCGCATCGATTTTGTCGGCGGCATTCGTGGCCTGCAGGGGCTGGAGAAAAGGGTGGACTCGGGCGACTGGGCGGTCGCCTTTTCGCTGTATCCGACAACCATGCAGGCGTTGATGGACGTTGCCGATGCGGGCGAGGTGATGCCACCCAAGTCGACCTGGTTCGAACCCAAGCTGGCCGACGGTCTGGTCAGCCATGTGCTGGATTGAGCCCGGTCTGGCTTAGCGCAAGGTCAATGGTAGACGAGTAGTGGTTTCACGCGTTTCCTTACTGCCGAAGGAGGGCCCGGCAAGCGATCGCCAGGTCGAGGACTGGCTGGCCGACCTGGGCAAGCGGCGTGCGCCCGAGGATGTCGCCAAGCTGCGCGAGGCAGTCGATCTGGCGCGTACGGCACATCATGACCATCAGGCGGTCGATGGCTTCGACCTCTTTCTCTCGCTCCTGCAAACGGTCGATACCCTCGACAGCCTGAAGCTCGATATCGAGCCACTGCTGGCGGCGATGCTCTCTGAGATGCCATCGGCTGAAAATTACGACGCCGATCGGTTGCGGCAGCAGTTCGGTGGCGTGGTTTCCGCGATGGTTACGCAGGTCTCGCGTATCCGCGAACTGTCGGCGAGCAGTGCCCCCACCGTCGATGAGCGTGGCGTCGAGAATCTGCGCCGCATGCTGCTTGGCATTGCCGACGATGTACGTGCGATCCTCGTGGTGCTGGCCAAGCGGCTGCAGTTGATGCGGCGGCTGAAGCGCCTCGCGCCGGAGCTGCAGCGGGGCGTGGCACGCGAAACCCACCTGGTGCATGCGCCGCTGGCCAATCGCCTGGGTGTCTGGCAGCTGAAGTGGGAACTCGAGGATCTGTGTCTGCGTTATCTCGAGCCGGAACGCTATATCAGCATCGCCAAACAGCTCGACGGCAAGCGGCGGGAACGCGAGGATTTCGTCAATAACGTTATCCAGCGACTTGGCGGGGTCTGCCGCGAGGCCGGCATCAACGTGGAGCTGTCGGGTCGGCCCAAGCATATCTACAGCATCTGGAAGAAGATGCAGCGCAAGCGCCTGGATTTTGAACAGGTGTTCGATGTCCGGGCGGTGCGGGCCCTGGTGGATACCGTTCCACAGTGTTACGAGGTGCTGGGCCTGGCACACAGCCTGTGGCGACCGGTGCCGGGCGAGTTCGACGACTACATCGCCCACCCCAAACCCAATGGCTATCGTTCCCTGCATACCGCCGTGGTCGGCGAGGATGGCAAGCCACTGGAGATTCAGGTGCGCACCCGCGACATGCATGAACATGCGGAACGTGGTGTCGCGGCACATTGGCGCTACAAGGAAAGCTCGCAGCAGGACGATGAGTTGGAGCGCCGTATCGAGTGGATGCGCCGCTGGCTCGAGCAGCAGGACGAGGATACCCGGCATAACGAGATCGTCGAAGGGGAGGCCGATGCCGAGTTCGAGGCGCGCAGGATCTACGTGCTGTCGCCACAGGGCAAGGTCGTCGAGTTGCCGAGCGGCGCAACCGCGCTGGATTTTGCCTATGCGATCCACACCTCGGTCGGTCACCGTTGCAGGGGCGCCAAGGTGGATGGTCATATCACGCCGCTGGCGCAGCCGCTGGTGAGCGGCCAGAAGGTTGAGGTCCTTACCGCAAAGGAGGGAGGGCCGAGCCGCGATTGGCTGAATCCGCACTCCGGTTACCTGACAACCGCGCGGGCGCGTAACCGAATCCGTCAGTGGTTCAAACAGCAGGATTACGATCAGCACGTATCGATCGGGCGCGCGAGTCTCGATCGCGAGGTGATGCGGCTGAGCGTGCCCAAGCCGGACCTGGACAGACTGGCGACACGTTTCAATTTCAAGACCAGCGATGACCTCCTGGCGGCGATCGGCCGCGGTGAGCTCTCGGCGATCCAGATTGCCAATACGCAGGGCGAGCGGGTCAAACGCGATGCCGCCGAGCGCGCCGACAGCGAGATCCCGGAGAAACTCAGGCGCCGCTTACCCTCGAAGGCCGCGGGTGGCGCCGGACAGGTCGTGGTGGACGGTATCGGCGACCTGATGACGCAGATGGCCAAGTGCTGCAAGCCGGTACCCTTCGATGGGATCGTTGGCTATATCACGCGTGGCCGCGGCGTGACGGTGCATCGGCAAGATTGCCAGGTGGTGCGCAAGATGGACGAGGCAAACAAGGCCAGGCTGATCGATGTGGCCTGGGCCGATCAGCCGGAGGAGTCGCGTTTCCTGGTCGATATCATCGTGATGGCGGGCGACCGCAAAGGGCTGTTGCGGGATATCTCGTCGGTTTTTGCCAACGCCGAGATCGACGTGCTGGGGGTGAATACCCAATCCGACCGGCGTAATGACCGGGCGAGCATGCGATTCACCGCCGAGGTCAGCGACATGAATCAGCTCAGCCGGGTGATGGACCGTCTGGCACAGATTCCGGACGTGATCGACGTCCGCCGGCAGGTCTCCTGATTCCCCGACTTGGCATCAGCCTGTCTGTGAAGGTAAACTAAGCTCCCGATTTAAAAGAGAAAATCTGCGAATCTTCAAGCGTTTTCGAATGGTGGCGCGAAAGCGACATCAAGCAGCCGGATGACGCAGACTTCATACATCTGAATTCTTTTTCCCGAGGCATCGCTTCGATGCCCGGTTTGTATTTTTATTATTTGATTTTATTGGAGTTTTCGATGGCTGTAGAGCGCACCATTTCTATCATCAAACCTGACGCTGTGGCAAAAAACGTCATTGGTGATATCTATAACCGCTTCGAACAGGGCGGTCTGCGTATCGTTGCTGCGCGCATGATGCACCTCTCGCGCGAGCTTGCCGGTGAGTTCTACGCGGTACACAAAGAGCGTCCGTTCTACGGCGACCTGGTCGATTTCATGACTTCCGGTCCCGTGATGGTGCAGGTGCTCGAGGGTGAGGACGCGATCGCCAAGAACCGCGAATTGATGGGCGCAACCAATCCGCAGGAAGCGGCGGCCGGCACCATCCGTGCCGATCACGCCAAGACAGTCGACGAGAATGCGGTACACGGTTCCGATGGTCCGGACACGGCCGCGGCCGAGATCGCTTTCTTTTTCCCTGAAGGCGTGTGTGAGCGCACCCGCTGAGTCTGCACGCATGGCCGACACACCCAAGACCAATCTGCTCGGTCTGACCAGAGAAGGCATGGAGGCCTTCTTTGAAGGTCTGGGTGCCAAGGCCTTTCACGGCCGCAACGTGCTCAAGTGGATCCACAAGCACGGTGTGGCCGATTTCGAATCCATGACCGATGTGCCGAAGCGATTACGCGAGCAGCTCAGCGCGACGACCGAGATCGTCGTGCCGAAGATCGCGCTGACCCAGCCGGCCAGTGACGGCACCATCAAGTGGGTGCTCGAACTTGCCGACGGACAGCACATCGAGACCGTTTACATCCCTGAAGACAATCGCAGCACCATCTGCGTGTCCTCGCAGGTGGGTTGTGCGCTTGATTGCTCGTTCTGTTCGACCGCGCAGCAGGGTTTCAACCGCAACCTGAGCGCGGCCGAAATCATCGGCCAGGTCTGGCTGGCGACCCGTGAACTGGGGCATCCGCCGACCAACGTGGTGATGATGGGCATGGGTGAGCCGCTGGCCAATTTTGACAACGTCGTACCGGCGATGGACCTGATGCAGGAAGATCTGGCCTACATGATCTCCAAGTCGCGGGTAACCATCAGCACCTCGGGTATCGTGCCGGCACTCAAGCGCCTGCGCGAGGTCAGTGATGTCAGCCTTGCGGTCTCGCTGCATGCGCCGGACAACGCGCTGCGTGATGAACTGGTGCCGATCAATCGCAAGTACCCGCTCGAAGAACTGATTCCGGCATGTCATGACTTCATCCGCCATGACAAGCGCCGCAAGATCACCTGGGAATACGTCATGCTCGACGGTGTGAATGATTCCATCGCGCATGCCAAGGCGTTGATTCGCCTGCTCGAGGGTGTGCCCTCCAAGGTCAACCTGATTCCGTTCAATCCCTTTCCCGGGTCGAACTACAAGACGTCACCGGCCGACCGCATTGAGACCTTCCGCCAACGTCTGAAGCGAGCCGGCATCATTGCGATGACGCGCAAGACGCGCGGTGACGATATTGATGCCGCCTGCGGACAACTGGTGGGCAAGGTCCGCGATCGCAGTCGCCGACACCTCAAGCGCATCCCGATCGTGCAGGAGCAGCGTCCATGATGGCGCCGCCGCTGCGCCGGGTGGTGCTCCTGGTATTTGTAGCAATGCTGGCCGGGTGCCAGCAGCAGCCGGTGCGCGATTCGGCGCCGACCAATGGCGAGGCGACCGGTAACCTGGGTTCGCCGTTGGTGCGGCGCAGTCCGGCCGATGTCTACATCAACCTGTCAGGTGCCTATCTGCAACAGGGGCTGCTGACCGAGGCCTTCAAGAATGCCAAGAAGGCGGTGATCGTCGACCCGTCGTCGAGCAACGCGCATTACGTGCAGGCCCTGGTCTACCAGCGCCTGGGCCAGACCGACGAAGCCGATGCGTCCTACCGCACTGCGATTGCCCGCGATGGCCGCAATCCGGTAGCGCTGAATGCCTACGGCTCGTTCCTGTGCGAACAGAAACGTTTTGACGAGGCCGATGGCTATTTTCGGCGCGCCTTGACCAACCCGTTGTACAGTACGCCATGGCTGGCTTCGCACAATGCCGGCTGGTGCGGCGAAATGGCCGGGGACCTGGTCGCGGCCGAGCGCGATTACCGCGTCGCCCTGCAGGCCAATGCGAAGTTCGGGCCGAGCCTGCTCGGAATGGCCAAAATGAGTTTTGAGAACGAGAACTATCTTTCAGCGCGCGCCTACCTGCAGCGCTATGCCGAAGTGGCACAGCACACTGCGGAAAGCCTGTGGCTAGGGGTAAGGACCGAGAACCAGCTGGGTGACAAAGACCAGATGGCCAGCTACGGTCTTAAACTGAGAGCGAAGTTTCCCGATTCTGAGCAAGCCAAGTATTTACAAACGATCGAGTAAGCTATGAGCGCCGTAATGTCGGATCAGCAGTCAAGCAACAACGTGGCAGAGTTCTTTTCCCCGGGTCCCGGCGAGCGCCTGCGCGCCGCGCGGCTGTCGATGGGCTTCGATCTCGCCAAGATCGCCGGTGAGCTTCATCTGACCCAGGCGGTGGTCGGGCTGCTTGAAGCGGACGACTACAGCGATATTGGGGCACGGGTCTTCGTCCGTGGCTACCTGCGCAACTACGCCAGGATCGTCGAGATGCCGGTCGAATCGATCCTGCGACAGTTCGACGAAAAGTGGCCGGATGATACCGCCCGTCAATCGATGGTGCGCGAATCGCCCAGATTGCCTGCCGACGGTGGTCCGAGTCGCGGGCTGGCGGGCGCAATGACCTGGTTCATGGTAATCGGCCTGTTCGTTCTGTTTCTGATGTGGTGGCGTGGCTATCTCGATGAGATTGTGCCGGAGCAGATTCGCTCGGGTCTGATCGGCAATGGGGTCGCAACGATGGGGGACCCGCAACCACAGAACGATGAGACCCTGTTCGAGGGTGGCATCGACGGTGTGCTGCCGGACGGCAGTCTGCGTCTGCCGACAGCGGGCTCCGAGATCGGCATGCCGGTGCAGACGTCGCAAGCGCCGGGCACGGCTGAGGTTGACGCGACCGACCCTGCTGTGGGCGTCAGCACGACCGTCATGACTGCAGCCGATGAGTCGACATCCTCTGTCACGACCGCGGACGGTGCATCGCTTGCGGTACCCGCGACCGCTGCGGAGGCGGTCAGCCAGCCGGGATCGGGCGGCTTGGCCGACGCGCTCACGACTGGCGCCGGCGACGGCGGTGCCCCGGTGGTGGAGGGCGCGCAACAGGTCGTCATGACCTTCAGTTCACCCTGCTGGGTCGATGTACGGGACAGCGAACGCAAGTTCAAACTGTTTGGCGAGATGCCGAAGGGCAGCCGCAAGGTGCTCGCCGGGACGCCGCCCTACAAGCTGGTGATCGGTAACGCCCAGGCGGTATCGATTTCGATCAATGGCAAGCCGTTCGATCTTGCGCCGTATTCAAAGGGCAATGTGGCTCGTTTCACCCTGAATCCCTGACGCAGTACACCTGAAACCGATACGAGATTGCCCCGCGCTGCGGGGCTTTGATTTTTCTACGCAACGATATCCAATGGCAAAAAGCATCCAGGCAATTCGTGGCATGCACGACGTGCTGCCTCAGCAGACCCCCATGTGGCAGTTTCTCGAAGGTGAGATCGCATCCGTGCTGTCGGCCTACGGTTACCGCGAGATACGCATGCCGATTCTCGAGGTTACCGAGCTGTTCAAGCGCTCGATCGGCGAAGTCACTGATATCGTCGAAAAAGAGATGTATAGCTTCGATGATCGCAATGGGGACAGCCTGACCCTGCGGCCCGAGGGAACCGCCGGCTGCGTGCGCGCGGCCATGGAGAACGGGTTGCTGCACAACCAGACGCAGCGCCTGTGGTACCAGGGGCCCATGTTCCGCCACGAGCGCCCACAAAAGGGACGGTACCGCCAGTTCCATCAGGTCGGGGTCGAGACCTATGGTATGAGCGGGCCGGATATCGATGCGGAGCTTATCCTGCTGACGGCGCGGATCTGGCGGGCGCTGGGGATCTCCGACCTGGAACTGCAGTTGAATACCCTCGGCACATCCGCGGAACGCGCGGCCTACCGGGATGAGCTCGTGGCCTATCTGTCGACGCATACGGACGTACTCGATGAAGACAGCAGGCGCCGGCTGCAGACCAATCCCCTGCGGGTTTTGGACAGCAAGAATCCGGCGATGCGGGATATGCTCGATGCAGCACCGGATCTGATGGCTCATCTGGGCGAGGACTCGAAGGCGCATTTCGACTTCGTCTGCGAGGCGCTGGACAGGGCCGGGGTGCCCTATGTCATCAATCCCCGCCTGGTGCGCGGCTTGGATTACTATTCGCGCACGGTATTCGAGTGGGTGACCGACCGGCTGGGCGCGCAGGGTACGGTGTGTGCCGGCGGACGGTATGATGGGCTGGTCGAGCAGCTGGGCGGCAAACCGGTGCCGGCGGTCGGCTTCGCCATGGGGCTGGAGCGCCTGGTTGCGGTACTTGAAGAGATCAATCCGGATGCCGGGCACGCTGCGGCCGATCTTTACCTGGTGTTGATGGGCGACAAGGCACAGATCGAAGGGCTGGTGCTGGCCGAGGCCCTGCGTGATGCGCTGCCCGGGGCAGAGGTGGTCTGCAACTGTGGCGGCGGCAGCATCAAGGCGCAGTTCAAGCGTGCGGACCGCAGCGGTGCGGCCTATGCGCTGGTGCTGGGTGACAATGAGATCGCGGATGGCAATGTGGTTTTGAAACCGCTGCGCACGCGGGATGAACAGATAACGATTGCGCGCGATGCCCTGATCGATGCGCTGAGAGTCCGGATGGCGGTTTGACGCCACCGGCATTGACTTGCGGAGAACGCACAGATGAGTACCTATCAGACCGAAGAAGAACAGGTCGAAGCCATCAAGAAATGGTGGAAGGAAAATGGCAAATCGGTCATTGCCGGGATCGTGCTGGGTTTTGCGATTATCGGTGGATGGCAGGGTTGGCAGGTGTATGAGCGCAACCAGGGTGAGTCGGCATCGCTTATGTTCGACAGTATGCGCCAGGCGGTGCGCACCGGGCAGCTCGACAAGGCGATCGACGACGGCAAGCACCTGATCGGCGAGCACAGCGGTTCTGCCTACGCCAGTTTCGCCGGCCTCGAGCTGGCGCGCCTGGCCTACGATCGTGATGAAAAGGCCGTTGCCAGAGACCATCTGCAATGGGTCGCTGATTCCGCATCGGATCCCGCGGTCCGCGAGACGGCGCGCCTGCGCCTGGGTCGATTGCTGCTCGACATGAACGAGCTGTCGGCCCTCCAGTCGCTGCTTGGGCAGACTGCGCTGGCGGCCTACCAGGGCGAGTTCTCGGCACTGCGCGGTGACATGGAGCGCGCACAGGGCAACGAAGAGGCCGCGCGCGAGGCCTACCAGGAGGCGCTCATCAAGGGCGTCGAAGACGAATCACTGCTGCGGATGAAGCTGGTCGATGTCGGTGGCCAGGCACCGATGAGCTGAGGGATCGATGATGCGACGCCTACTTTTGATGTTGATGGCCGTTTCCCTCGCGGGCTGTGGAACCGTCGCTGATCCAACCGAATGGTTCGACGATGCACCGGCCGACGCGCCGAGTGAACTGGTTGATCTGCCCGACACGATCCGGCCGCAGATCATCTGGTCGCGCGATATCGGTGCGGGCACCGACGAGCAGCTGCTGAATCTCAGGCCGACGGTCGCTGATGGATCGGTCTACGTGGCCGACGCCGAGGGACGGATCCAGGCGCTGGATGCGGCCAACGGTCGTACGCGTTGGGAGGTCGATCTCGATCTGCCGGTATCCGGCGGTCCGGGTGTGGGCGATGGCCTCGTACTGGTCGGCACCAGTAACGCCGAGGTCGTGGCCATGAGCGTCACCAATGGTGAAGAGCGTTGGCGGGTGCGCCTGACCAGCGAGGTGCTGTCGGTGCCGGCGGTGGAGAATGGCGTGGTGGTGATACACACGGTCGACGGCAAGCTGTTCGGGCTCGAGGCGACCAATGGCAATGAGCGCTGGCGCTACGAGCGCGAGGTGCCGGTGCTGACACTGCGCGGCACAGGTTCGCCGGTCCTGTCCGGTGGCGCAGCCTACGTCGGTATGTCGGGTGGCAAGCTGGTGGCGGTGCGCGTGGATAACGGCAATCTGATCTGGGACGCGAGTGTCACGGTTCCTAGTGGGCGATCCGAGTTGCAACGCCTCGCCGATATCGATGGTGATCCGATCGTGTTCGGTGGCGCCGTGTTCGTCGCCACCTATCAGGGTGAGGTTGCGGCAGTCGAACAACGCAGCGGGCGCCTGGCCTGGCGGCACAAGATGTCATCTTACAGCCAGATGGGTACCGACCGTCGTGGGCTGTATGTAAGCGATTCCGAGGGGCTGGTGTGGGGCATCGACGTGCGTTCCGGCGCAGCTGCCTGGAGCCAGGACTCGCTGAAATATCGCAAGCTGTCAGATGTCGCCGTGCTTGGCAATTTCGTGGTGGTTGGCGATTTCGATGGCTACCTGCACTGGATGGACCGGACCAATGGTGAGTTGATCGCGCGCACGCGGGTGGGCAGTGATCCAATTACCAAGGGTATGCAGGTGGTCGATGAGGTGCTCTATGTGCAGGGCGACGGTGGTGATCTTGCCGCGATCCGCCTGCCTGCCGAGGGCTAGACGAACGCCATGCTGCCGGTTATTGCCCTGGTCGGGCGCCCCAATGTCGGCAAATCGACGCTGTTCAACCGTCTTACGCGAACACGTGACGCCCTCGTAGCCGATCAGCCGGGTCTCACCCGCGATCGCAAGTACGGCATCGGGCGTCTCGGTTCACACCCCTACGTGGTGGTCGATACTGGTGGAATCAGTGGTGACCGCGAAGGCGTCGATGTGCTCATGGAGCAGCAGGTTCAGCAGGCCATCGGTGAGGCCGACCTGGTGTTTTTTATTCTTGACGGGCGTGACGGGCTGACCGGGGCGGATCAGGCAATCGCTGAAGGCCTGCGCAAGACCGGTAAGGCGATCACGATCGTGGTCAACAAGACCGAAAGCCTCGACTACGACAGCGTGAGTGGCGACTACTTTTCTCTCGGACTCGGCGAACCCGTGCCGATCGCCGCGGCACATGGCCGTGGCGTGCATGGCCTGATCGATCTCGCCCTGGCAACACTGCCCGAGCCGCCCGGGGAAGGCGAGGAGGAGCAGGACAAGGGCATCCAGATTGCCGTGGTCGGGCGGCCGAATGTTGGCAAATCCACGCTGGTCAACCGCTTACTGGGTGAGGAACGGGTGGTTGTTTTCGACAAGCCGGGTACCACCCGTGACAGCATTCATATCCCGTTTGAAAATGAAGGCAAGCGCTATACGCTGATCGATACGGCCGGCGTGCGACGCCGTGCGCGAATCAGCGAGGTGGTTGAGAAATTTAGCGTGATCAAGACCTTGCAGGCGATGGATCAGGCCAACGTCGTACTGCTGGTGCTGGATGCCCAGCAGGGCATCGCCGATCAGGACGCCGGCCTGGCCGGGCACGTGATCGAAAGTGGGCGTGCGCTGATCGTGGTGATCAACAAGTGGGATGGCCTCAGCCCGCACGAGCGTGAACGTATCAAGAGCGAGATGCAGCGGCGCCTGCCATTCCTCGATTTTGCCGAGTGGCGCTTCATATCGGCCCTGCATGGCAGTGGGGTCGGCCATCTGCTCTCGGCGGTCGACAGCGCCTACCGCTCGGCGACGATCGACATGAAGACGCCCGAGTTGACGCGCATTCTCGAGGATGCCGTGCAGGAGCATCAGCCACCCCTGGTGCGTGGTCGGCGGATCAAGCTGCGTTACGCCCACCAGGGCGGCAAGAATCCGCCGCTGATCGTGATTCACGGCAACCAGGCAGAGGATGTCCCCGCGTCCTACCATCGTTACCTGGTAAATCGCTTTCGCACTGTTCTGCGCCTGCGCGGAACCCCGTTGCGGATCGAATTCCGCACCGGCGGCAACCCCTACGCTGGCAAGCGCAACAAGCTCACGGACCGGCAGCAGAAGAAACGCGGCCGGATGATGAAGTTCGTGCGCAAGAAGAAATAGCCTGGCCTGATCTAGTCAGGTGGGGTGTCGCCGTGCAACGGCGGTCCGATCCCGTCGACATGCAGTTCGACCGTGCCATCGGCCAGTAGCGCCTTCACAGGATCACCCACTGCGAGCTGCGAGACCGAATTGACGATGGTTGCGCTGTCGTCCATGCGCAACACGGCGTAGCCACGTTGCATGGTGGCGAGCGGGCTGACTGCCTGCAGTTCCCGGGCGAGGGCCGCGAGGCGCTCGTGATGTCGTTGCTGTTTGCCCCGCCATGCCTGTGCCAGGCGCTCCGGCAGGGCGGCAAGGCGTTGCTGCAACAGGCCCAGACGCCGTGTCGGGCTGTGCGATTGCAGGCGACGGCCAGCCGCGCTCAGGCGGGCGCGATCCTGTGCCAGGCGTGCTGTGACCACCCGCAGCAGGCGAATATCCAATCCATCGAGGCGCTGTTGCTGCTGTCGCAACTGGTGCGCGGGTGCGGCCCGCCGCAGGCGCCCGGCCAGCGCTTCGAGCCTGCGCCCGTCCATGCCCAGGCGACGTTGTACGACACCGTCCAGGCGCTGTGCCAGTGTCCGTAGCGTGGTCTGAAGCGCAGCGCTATCGGGGCTGATCAGTTCGGCGGCGGCCGACGGGGTCGGTGCGCGCCGGTCGGCCACGAAATCGGCGATGGTGAAATC
Source organism: uncultured Gammaproteobacteria bacterium (assembly GCA_963719025.1). Taxonomy (GTDB): domain Bacteria; phylum Pseudomonadota; class Gammaproteobacteria; order Chromatiales; family Chromatiaceae; genus Thiosocius. The sequence continues at coordinate 18,735 of CAVRBK010000130.1, forward strand.
GATCTCGTGGCCGACCGCACTTACCAGCGGAATCGTTGCATCGGCAATCAGACGGGCCAGACGCTCGTCGTTGAATGCCGCGAGGTCTTCGATCGAGCCACCGCCGCGGGTCAGCAGCAGGACATCGCAATCGGCCCGCTGCAACGCAATCTGCAGCGACTCGAACAGCTCCTGGGCGGCGCCCTTGCCCTGTACCTGGGCGGGGAAAACGGTCACAGGCAGGTACGGTGCACGCCGTCGCAGCACCTGCAGGACGTCGTGTATCGCGGCACCTGACGGTGAGGTGATCACGCCGAGGCGTCGGGGGAATGCGGGAAGGTCTTTTTTGCGTTCGCTAGCGAACAGGCCCTCGGCCTGCAGCTTGCGCTTCAACGCCTCGAATTCGCGTTGCGCGGTGCCTGCACCCGCGGGTTCGAGGTGCTCGATGATCAGCTGAAAATCGCCGCGTGGCTCGTAAAAACTGACCCGCGCGCGCACCAGCACCTGGTCGCCGTTGCCCGGCTGGGTGCGCAACAGCTGGCGTTTGCCGCGAAACAGGGCGCAACGCACCTGAGCGTGGGCATCCTTCAGGCTGAAATACAGGTGGCCAGACCGCGGCGCGGTCAGATTGGAGATCTCGCCCTCAATCCACAGAAGGGGGAAACTGCCCTCGACCACCGCTCGCACCTCGGCATTGAGACGGCTGATGCTGAAGACGTCTCGGTTGCCGGGGGATGGGTTCATCGGGCTGCCAAAGGGTGAGATGGGACGGCGCTGGCCTTTCGTTTAACCCGGCTTGTTCTGCCGTATTGCCATTTGCGGCCGGATTGGTCGTACTTTCTGTTGTTTTTGCTGTTCGCGCCAGTTTACCGGGTTTGCGCCAAATCCTATAATCTCCGGCTAACTTCAATTCCCGATCTGGAAACGCCCATGCGCCTCGCCCAAGACCAAGAAGCCCTGACTTTCGACGATGTGCTGCTGGTGCCGGCACGATCCGAGGTCATGCCGAAAGAAGTCACGCTTGCAACCAAGCTGACACGCGAAATCGATCTGAAGATCCCCCTGGTCTCGGCGGCAATGGATACCGTCACCGAGGCGCGGCTGGCGATCGCCATGGCCCTGGCCGGCGGTATCGGCATGGTGCACAAGAACATGACGGCGGTGCAGCAGGCCGGGCAGGTGCGGCAGGTCAAGCGCTACGAGAGCGGCGTGATCCACGATCCGATCACGGTTTCGCCGCACACCAGCATCGCTGAGGTGCTGCAGCTGACCCGCTCCAACCATATCTCCGGTGTACCGGTTGTCGACGGCAGCGAACTGGTCGGTATCGTCACCGGTCGTGATCTGCGTTTCGAGACGCGGCTCGATGAGAAGGTCAGCTCCATCATGACCCCCAAGGCCGACCTGGTTACGGTGCGAGAGGGCGCCAGCCGTGAAGAGGTGGTGGCCAAGCTGCATGCGCATCGCATCGAGAAGGTGCTGGTGATCAACGATGACTTCGAATTGCGTGGCCTGATTACCGTCAAGGATATCCAGAAGGCGACCGATTTTCCCGACGCCTGCCGTGATTCGCAGGAACGCCTCCGGGTGGGTGCGGCTGTGGGCGTGGGCGAGGGTACCGAGGAGCGGGTCGAACTGCTGGTCGATGCCGGTGTCGACGTGATCACGGTGGATACCGCGCACGGCCACTCGATCGGTGTGCTCAACCGGGTTGCATGGATCAAGGAACATTTCCCGCACGTCCAGGTGATCGGCGGCAACATCGCGACCGGCGCGGCCGGGCTTGCCCTGGCCGATGTCGGCGCCGATGCGGTCAAGGTGGGGATCGGTCCGGGATCGATCTGTACCACTCGGATCGTGGCAGGTGTCGGCATGCCGCAGGTCTCTGCGGTCGACAACGTGGTGCGCGCGCTCGAAGGAAGCGGTGTGCCGGTGATTGCGGATGGTGGCCTGCGTTACTCCGGCGATATCGCCAAGGTGCTGGTGGCCGGTGCGCATTCGGTCATGATCGGTGGCCTGTTTGCCGGCACCGATGAATCGCCTGGCGAGGTCGAGATCTACCAGGGTCGGTCGTACAAGTCCTACCGCGGCATGGGCTCGCTGGGTGCCATGGGTGGTCAGCAGGGATCGAGCGACCGCTACTTCCAGGAAGACACCAAGAAGGACAAGCTGGTGCCTGAAGGTATCGAGGGCCGGGTGCCGTACAAGGGCCCGCTGGTCAACGTGATCACCCAGCTGGTCGGCGGTATCCGTTCGAGCATGGGTTATACGGGCTGCGCAAGCATCGACGAGATGCGGACCAAGCCGGAGTTCGTGCGCGTGACCAATGCGGGCATGCGCGAGTCGCATGTGCACGATGTGCAGATCACCAAGGAAGCGCCCAATTATCGTCGCGACTGACGTTGCCCGATAAGCTGTGGTGAGACGCGGCCGTTGAGGCTGCCGTCATTGTTGAGGCTTGACTGTCGGTTGCAATAGCCCGACAGCAGGCCTTATGTTTTTTTGCCGCACTCGGAATCTATCGTATGACCACTGATATCCACGCCCATCGCGTCCTGATCATCGACTTCGGATCCCAATATACCCAGCTGATTGCACGTCGCGTGCGCGAATCCGGCGTGTATTGTGAAATTTGGCCATACGACAACTGCGAGGGCGCGCTACAGTCGCAGCAGCCGAGCGGCATCATTCTCTCGGGTGGTCCGGAAACGGTAACCGGTGAGGACACGCCGCGTGCGCCGCAGCGTGTGTTCGAGATGGGCGTGCCGGTACTCGGGATCTGCTACGGCATGCAGACCATGGCGGCGCAGCTTGGCGGCAGCGTCGAATCGTCGGACAAGCACGAGTATGGCTATGCCCAGGTCCGTGCGCGCGGACACTCGCGCCTGCTGCGCGACATCGAGGACCACACCAGCCCGGAGGGTTGGGGGCTGCTGGACGTCTGGATGAGTCACGGTGACCGGGTCGAGGAGCTGCCGCCCGGTTTCAGCCTGATCTGTACCACCGACAATGCACCGATGGCCGGCATGGCCGACGAGTCGCGTGGCTTCTATGGCCTGCAGTTTCACCCCGAGGTGACCCATACCCGCCAGGGTGGTCGCATCCTGGAACGTTTCCTGTTCGAGATCTGCGGCTGCGAGGCGCTGTGGAACCCCAGCAGCATCATCGGTGACGGGATCCAGTCGATGAGCGATCAGATCGGCGATGGCCGGGTCGTGCTCGGTCTGTCCGGCGGCGTCGATTCATCCGTCGTGGCGGCGATGCTGCACCGTGCGGTGGCTGATCGCCTGGTCTGTATCTTTGTCGACAACGGTCTGCTGCGCCTGCACGAAGGCGACCAGGTGATGGCCACCTTTGCCGAGCATATGGGGGTCAACGTTATCCGGGTAAACGCTGAGGATCGCTTCCTCAAAGGCCTGAAGGGCGTTGCCGATCCGGAGCAGAAGCGCAAGATCATCGGCAACCTGTTCATCGATATCTTCGAGGAAGAGGCGGCCAAGCTGGATGACGTGGCGTTTCTTGCACAGGGCACCATCTATCCCGACGTGATCGAATCAGCGGGTGCGGCGTCGGGCAAGGCACACGTGATCAAGTCGCACCACAACGTGGGCGGCCTGCCGGACTACATGAAGCTCGAGCTGGTGGAGCCCCTGCGCGAGCTGTTCAAGGACGAGGTGCGCAAGGTCGGCGTCGAACTCGGCCTGCCGTCGGAGATGATCTACCGTCATCCCTTCCCCGGTCCGGGTCTCGGTGTGCGTATTCTCGGCGAGGTCAGAAAGGAATATGCCGATATCCTGCGCCAGGCCGACGCGATCTTTATCGACGAACTGGTCAAGGCGGATCTGTACAACGAGGTCAGCCAGGCCTTTGCCGTGTTCCTGCCGGTCAAGTCGGTCGGTGTGGTCGGTGACGCGCGGCGCTACGAGTACGTCATCAGTCTGCGCGCGGTGAAGACCATCGATTTCATGACGGCCAGTTTCGCCCATCTGCCGTTCGAGTTTCTCGAGCGCGTCAGCAGCCGGATCATCAACGAGGTCAGCCGGTGTGTCGCGGGTCGCCTACGATATCTCCAGCAAGCCGCCGGCTACCATCGAGTGGGAGTGACCGGAATTTTTAACATATTGAATTAAAACGATAAAATTAATCCAATTGATAATGTAATCTGCATCGTCAATGGTATTTTTCATGGTATTTCCGAGTGCTGTAAGGCAGAAAGCAGCGATACCATGAGTGGCAGATTGGCGTAATCATGGTATCAGCGGTCGGCACTCAGATATCGCCTTGTGAACGAGCGTGGCGTGATTATACTGGTGGGCACTGTTGATCACGGTGCCTACCCCCATTTCCGAAAGGCGTGTCCTTGTGTTATTTCAGTGCCTGCCAACCAGGTACGGCCTTGGTGAACTCTTCTTGAAATGCCGGACGTTTGATGTTGTCCTTTTTGACTTCGAGTGCGAAGTCACGCCAGCGAGATGGATCACGCAGCACATCAACCAACACATGGTGGACCTTCTTCATTACCTGTGCCTTGCGGGTGTATTCCCTGCGCGTGGCGTTGGTCTTGAGGTTGCCCAGTCCTGATTTATAGTATTTCAATATTGCATCGGGATACCTGCCTTCAAGACGCTTGGCGGTCTGCAGTTCAGAGGCGCTGTCCCAAGCGTAGAGGGGGTAACGGCTTCGGGTCAGCACCGCCACCGCTTCCTCGTACTCCTTGCGGTGCATGCGGATACGAAGTTGCTCCGTGTCCCGGGCGTTTTCCAGCCGTGCAAGGATTTTCGCTTCGTAACACTTCCACTCAGTGACCGTGCATAGTTTCCGAAATGTCTTGTACTTGTCGCAGGTCAGAGAATCGATCGCCTGATCAAACTGTAGTGCCAGGTAGCGTTCACGATTGCCGGCGGATTTGACCCGCTTGGCAACGAACTGACGCAATTCATCCATGCGGCCTTTTCCCTGACGCAGCCCTGCCTCGGCGACCTCCATGGCCTTCTGCTTTTCACCGGCTTTCCAGTGGAAATCCGCCAAGTCGAAATAGTCGGCGCCAGTGGCCAGCTTACGCTGGCGCAGCTCGAGATATTTTTCCCGGTCACCGAGTTGGCGATAAATGCGGCGGGCATGGTCGATTTTCCAGTCCCCGCCCATGGTCTCGAAGGCTTCCGCCAGCGCCCGCCAATCGTCGTCGGTGTAACAGGCCGCATAGGCCACCTCGTAGAGATCGTCGTCTAGGCCGGCGTTGCCGCTCTCGATATAGGGCAGGACTTTATCGAGAAGTTGTTTTCGGTAAACCGTCTCGATCTTTACTCGCGAGAGCGCCTGTGCGATCTCATGCAACAGGCTTGAAACATGGAAGTCGGCGTCATAATCGCCGCCACCGTATGCGTCCAGCTCGTCCAGATCCGGAACAAGTTCGCTCCACAGGGCCAGCAGTTTTTCACCATCGGATTGCTTCTTCTGGTTGGATGACAGGGCAATGCGCCTGTTCAGGTAGTCGAGGCATTCGCGCCGGACAGCGGGGCGTGTGCTGGCCACGCGGACGAGCAGATCGACCAGCCTTGCTTTCGATGCTGTTTCGAGCAAGGCAGCCAGAGGATCATCCTGCTTGCGTTTTTTCGCCATCAACCTTTACTTGGGGAGTCGGAATTGAACGATCTGGCCCAATAATGGCAGGGCCTTC
>CAVRBK010000131.1:0-16531 GCA_963719025.1 uncultured Gammaproteobacteria bacterium
TGCGCCGATGTGGGAGACGGTCGCCGCGCGCCGCTGAAATGGCCCGGAAAGACGCCATTTTTCCGGCTTGGTGACGGGAAGCCGCCATCGCTGCGGTAAACTGTGGCGATGGATTTGATTCAACGTGACCGGGCCTGTGTATGGCACCCGTACAGCGCCATGGGTGGTTCGCAGCCTCTCTTTCCGGTCGTTTCCGCCAACGGTGTGCGCCTGCGTCTTGAAGATGGGCGCGAGCTGGTCGACGGTATGTCGTCCTGGTGGTGTGCGGTACATGGTTACAACCACCCGCTGCTCAATGCGGCCATTGCGGCCCAGCTCAAAGACATGGCGCATGTCATGTTCGGCGGCCTGACCCATGAACCCGGGGTGCGCCTGGCCGAGAAGCTCGTTGAACTGACCCCGGAATCGCTGCAAACGGTGTTTTTTGCGGATTCGGGCTCAGTGTCGGTGGAAGCGGCAATGAAGCTGGCGATTCAGTACTGGATCGCCAGGGGAGAGCCGGCCAAGCGACGCTTTCTGACGCCGCGCAACGGCTACCATGGCGATACCCTGCACGCGATGTCGGTGTGCGATCCGGTTACCGGGATGCACGGCCTGTTTGCCGAGGTGTTGCCGCAGCAGTTGTTCGTCGAAGCGCCGCAGCCGGCCTTTGGGCAGGCCTGCGAACCACACCACCTGGCGGAAATGGAGGAACAGCTGGCACAACACGCCGGAGAACTGGCCGCCGTGATCATCGAACCAATTGTTCAGGGTGCCGGCGGGATGCGTTTTTACTCGGCCGATTACCTGCGCCGCTTGCGCGAATTGTGCGACCGCCACCGGGTGCTGTTGATTGCCGATGAGATTGCTACCGGGTTCGGTCGCACCGGCAGGCTGTTTGCCTGCGAGCATGCCGGCATCAGCCCCGACATCATGACCGTGGGCAAGGCATTGACCGGGGGCTATATGACGCTGGCCGCGGTGCTCACCACTGCCGAGCTCAGTCGTGTGGTATCCGAAGGAGACCCGGGGGTGTTCATGCATGGCCCGACCTTTATGGCCAATCCTCTGGCCTGCGCGGTTGCCCTGGCAAGTATCGACCTGTTGCTGGCAACGGATTGGCAGGCAAAGGTCGAGCGCATCGAGGCGGGACTGACCCAGGGGCTGGCTGAGGCGGATTTATGGCCCCATGTCAAAGAGGTGCGCGTGCTGGGCGCGATAGGCGTGGTGGAACTGACCCATCCGGTCGAGATGAAATCCGTCCAGCCGATGTTTGTCGAACAGGGTGTCTGGGTGCGTCCGTTCGGAAGCCTGGTGTACCTGATGCCGCCGTTCGTGATGGAGCCGGATGACCTGGCGTCGCTGACTGCAGCGGTGTGTCGGGTGCTAGGGCGCCTCACCGTTGAAGGCGGCAAATGCGCCCGAGGCTTCGAACACGCGACTGCCGGTTGAGATGACGCGAAGAACCATCAGCTCAGATTGAAGACGGCCGAATAAACCAGCCGTTCCTCGATTACCCTGCGTCGGTGGATTGCGCTGCCCCTGCGCTCCGGCACGGTGCGATCCGTGTAGTATCTCTCGAATTCTCGAATCATCAGTCGCGCGGGCCTATCCTGGGTGTCGGGTATATCGACGTCGGCGTCCCAGATTTCAGGGTCTGTGAAGCTGGCGAACTTGGGTAAACGGTCGGCCAGTTTCACGTCCTTTTCGATACCCGGTCCGAACCTGATGGAATCATCGAGCCGAACGGTGCCGCCGGCCCTTCTTTGCACAACTCGCGAACTCGTCGATTTCTTCACCTCGAAAACGCCGAGTCGACCAAGGTCGAGCGTGGGGTGCAGCTGATAGGGGTTGTTCGCGGAAGACTGGGCGACCGAAGAGGCCAGGGTAGAGATGTCCTGCCAGGCGAGATCGCTGTCGATCGCCGGATCGCGGGTCTGCAGCACCAGTTCCACGCGGTTTCTGCCGGTTTCGTGGGTACCTCCGACGAAGGAGATATCGGAATACTCGGAATCCACCGGGAACTTCATTGGCCCGTAGTGCGGCACGATGCCATTCAACGCGATCTGTGCCTTGCCGGCCGCATGCGTGAAACGGACCCGACGTCTCGGCAGGACCTGGGCGAACTCGCTGAGGACCACTTTCGAGATCTTGGCTGTGGGCAATGCGTTGGGCTGGTAGCGCACCAGGGCCAAGCGGACGAAGGGCATGTAGCTGAGGCCGGCATTGATCTCGATATCGCAATACCAGAGGCGACGCTCGTCATCCCAATGCACACGATGGCCCACGACCTGAACCGGGTCGCTGTCAGGGCGCTCCTGCAGCTTGACCGCCTCGTCGTTCACGCGGGCGGTGAAATCGCTGGCCCTGGACAGGCTCTTGGGCAGTGCGGTTTCCCAAAGCGGATCCAATCCCCACATGGTCACCAGCGGCAGCATGTGGGCGGGCACATCGGTAAAGGGAGCGCTGTCGCCGAACAGCACTACGCCGAGGAGCTCTCCATCTCCCGAGCTGAACCAGGGGCGATCCAACCAGACCCGAAGACCGTTGCCGTGACGCGTAATGACCTGACCGCCGGGGCCCGCGGTGCCGTGATCCCAGCGGAAGGTCGGCACCGTATACAGCACCCTCGGGTCATCGGGTGGCGCGCTGGCCAGGACGCGCGTGTTTTGGTCCGAACCTTCGGCGGCCAGCAAGACCGGGGCGCCCGGGTCATCGGCTGCGCCAGCCACCACGTTCTCACCGAGTGCGACAGGCCCGACACGGGTGACCTTGTCGGTCTGCGCATACAAGGATGGCGGCAGGTACTCACGGAAACGGGTCGTCGCCATGACACGGTATTCGATCAGACGGAAGCGGGTATCTCCGAAATCATGGCGATCGCCACGGGCGCGATCGCGGTCTGGTGCGATCCGTTGGGCGTTGATCGCCTGGTCGAGCGGAAAGGTGTTGCGGTGGTTTTCGTTCAGCGGGATCTCGCCGAGCTGGCCGTGACCTTCGATCCGGACCGGTCGGGGTTTCTCCAGATCATCGACCCATTCCGTCCAATCCGCCTGGATCTCGAATTTTCCGCTGCTGGGGCCATGCAGCCGCACGAGGGGACAGCGCAGCATTGCATGCTGCGCATCGTGATCGCGGCTGACCTGCAATTTGTACAACTCGGGCAGACAGACGGGCTGCTGGGTCGCGTGGACCAGTGTCAGGCGACGGAACGGGCAGAGCATCCAGTGGCGACCGAGATGCGCCATGTCGATCACGATCTGGCGCTCGCTCTGGTTAAGCATCCAGCGTGGCAGCCCGAAGTCGGGGAGGATCTCCTGGTCGACAAAGCTGGAATAGCCGAGGCGCACGATCTCGCCCTTGCGCAGAAACAGGGTCAATACCCGTTGTGCTTCGTTCCACTGCGGCAGGCCGTCATCATTGTCGGTTTCGGCACAGGGAATTTCCACGTAGCCGGTATCGCGTTCGCGCAGTTCGATCCGGCAGCCGTTCAGGTCGGGCCAGTCTCCACTGTGGCTGATCAGCAGTACCAGCGATTGGTCCGGTGCGCGCTGCACCACGCAGCTGGGCCCAAGAATGGTCTCGCCACTGATACCCGGCAGATCGTGGCCGGGCAGCGCGAACAGTGCGATGCCGGCAGCCGCTGCATCCGGCAGGTAGGGGGTATCGATCTGCGCTTCGCGGTGCAGGATGTATTGGCCGCCACTGAAACGATCACCAACCGGGTTGTCGGCACTCGGCATCGCGGGAGGTACGCTGCTGGTCTGTGCGACATTGTTCAACAAGCTGGGCGTGACCAGTTCGATCTGTGCACCTGCCGTCGTATCGTAAAGTGAGCCTGCCTCGCGTGCGGCGATTTCGTAGCCCTTTTTGATGTCCTGGGTCGACGAAAAATAAGGGTCGAACTGACGGTGCTGTTCGCACTGTTGCTGCGATGATTTGGGCGGAACCAGGTGTCGCTCGTTGACCGCCAGGTATTCGAAATCGGCGGATGCCGGATCGGCGATGGCCAGGCTGAAAGCCGCATTGGTGCGGTACGCAGTGGTATCCGCGTCGTAGTTGCTGCGAATCACCATGCGTTCGAGCGATTCGCCTTCGCTGACCCGGTGACGGTGTTGCATCACAGGCGGGTCGACGGGCTCGAAACGCCAATAGCCCACCGCATCCGTGGCGTTCTCGAAATCACCAAGTGTCGGGTCGTCGACCGCGAGGCTGTTGCCGGCGAGGTCGACCATGCGGGCGCGCATACGATAGCGCTGACCATATCGCAGCTTGGGAAGGCTGCGTGGTGGTGTTGTGAATTGTGCTGCCACGCCGTTACCGTCGGCGGCCACGTCGTTGACCGTGGTGGACTCTTCGGCTTGTAACTGGCTGTCGTCTGCCGGAGCGCCGCGCAGCGTGCGGCCGGGTCGCGGCGTACACATGCTCCAGCCGGTCCAGCGAAACAAGGATTCATGCAGATAGTGATCGTCCGGATCGGTCGATGCGTCGGTGCTTTGGGTGGTGGATGCGCCTTTCACATATCCCTCGTCGGGCGGGGGCTGCAGTGTCTTGTTGGGCTTCAGCAGTCGATAGCTGCCCTGGCGGGCGCACAGGCTGTGCCACGGACCGGGATCGAACGCGTTGTCGACAGGTGCGACGTCGACCCGGTAGCCGCGCAGCACGTCTTCGGCGAACAATACGATACCGGCTGCGTTCTGGTTTTCGACGGCCTGATTCTTCAAGGTCGCGCTGGCCGCATCCTGTGCGACCCCGATGGCGCGCCCGTGACGCGAGATGCCGAATCCGCCCGACCGCATGCCGGCGACAGGCTGAAGGTCTCCGGTGGTATAGGTGGTCTCGCCATCCGCCTGTCTCGGACTGAGGCTCTTGGCCAGCAGGTTCTGCGTACTCAGGGTGAAACCGACGGTCTTCATGGCCGCCCCGTCGGGGTCCAACTGGTAGACGTCGAACGGGCTGTCTTCTCCCTTGTCAGTCAGCCCCCAGCCATCGTCGGTACCCTGCAGGCGTAGCAGGCCGCGTTCGTGGTCCGGCGACTTTGGGCGGGTGATGAATCGGTCCTCGTCCAACTGCCAGGCCGTGCACGGCAATGCGTCCCCGCTGGGGTCATGTGCATTGCTGTTTTTGATCTGCAGGCAGAATTTTCCATGGGCCTTGTTGTTCTTTCCGAGCAGTTGGTCGGACAGACCACGCTCTGTGATCTCACAGTCTATGATCAGGCCCAGTCGGCGCAGTAGCCATGGGTAGTCGGCGTAGGAGGCGACGATGCGGTGGAAATCATACTCGGGGGGTGCCGGCGGAGGCGCAATGCCATTGTAGATGGGGCGACGCATCCTCTTCTGCGCGAGATTGGGCCGGACACGCCGGTAGAAGCGATCGGCCTGGTAGAAGGTGTATTCATCCGCAGTGCTGAACTGTCCCATGATGTCGGCATCGGGGCCGCCCTGGATGGGGTCACGCCAGTCGGGCGGTAACACCCGCAGGGTAAAGCGGCCCGCATCGGCGGGGAATCCGTCCTTTTTGGTCTCGATGCGGTCATGGTCACCGCGGTAACGTCCCTTGTCCGAGAAAACAGTTTCGTTGAGGTAACGGTCGGGCGATTCGCGATTGTCAGGGTCGAAGAAACGCGAAAATCCGGGTAGTGGAAGTTCGGCGGATTGGCCGGAAAAATCAGTTTTGTAGGTTCTCGTGCCCAGCGATTCCAGCATGTTTTTCAATGTCGGGTCGACATCGTTCCAGGGCAGCAGCCGGGGATGATCGCTTGGACTGGCGGCGGCGAGCCGGCTGTAGTGCCGGCGCACGAAACTGAGCACGTTGCGAACCGGAAAGGAGCGCAGATTCACCTTGCTCATGTCCTTATATTGGAAACCGGCAACAGGTGTGTCGAGCGGCAGCAGTTCCTTCCACAGCTGTGAATCAGCTTGATTGTCGACCCGAAGCGCCAGGCTGTCGCTGCCGACCCGCAGGCTGAACTGCAATCCGGCAAGGGTGGATGGCCAGTCGTTGAACTCGCTGAACGCCTGCAGTGTCTGCTCGCTGGCGCTCTGCGGCGTGAGTCGTGGAGACACGACGATAGAGATCCGCAAGCGGGCCTTGTCACCCTTGCCGCTGCGCCCGTTGGGCAGTGCGGTCCACAAAATGGTTTGTTTGGCCATGACTCAGGATCTCCGCTCAGGCAAAAGCTTCGCAATACTCGCGCCAGGGGTAATGGGTGTTATCGGTGATCTGATCGAGTTCCTGCTTCAGTGGCAGGGCGGGATCGAGTCCCAGCATCTCGCGCAGCGTCGGATCGCCGTTGGCGCCGGAAAGCTTGCGCTCACAGGTGATGGTCACGCTGCCGGAGAAGATGAATACCGAGATCTCTATCGTCAACTGCGCCTTGCCGACGCACTTGCCGCTTTCGAATTCGTAGCGCAATTCCAGATAGAGTTCGAGCGACGCGGTGATCAGGCCCAGTACGTCGACGTGGCCACCGAGACGGAAGTATCCGGTCAGGGAGGCGTCGTCCATCTCCATGCGGAAATACAGCCCGGCCATTACGTGCACACCACCGGAGGCGACACCGAAATCAACCGAGAGGCTGGCGCCGAACTCGAACGAGGCTTCGAGGATCTGTACGCCATGCGGGTCGACGGTCACGCCGAAGAAACCGCCGCCGCCGAACATGTAAACGGTCAACAGAAAGGGCTGCTCACGTGTGCAGAAGTTGAAGCGCACCGACAACGGCTGGCCGATGAAGGGTACGGTGAATCCGGCCCCCAGGCTCAGGTTGCTGATATTGAGTACACCGACTGCGATACTGGGCAGCGCAATGTCGAAACCGGCATCGATACCCTTCGTCGTGATGTCGAGGTAGGGCGGATCAGAGAAACCGTCCAGCGGGATCAGATCGCGCAGGGTCTCGACGAAACTCAACGGACCGACAAACTTGATGTCCGACAGCAGCACGTCGACATCCAGCTTCGCACCGGTGTCCACGCGGAACTCGATCTTCTCGAAGTTCAGTTCCATGAAGCTTGCCGGGGCGATCAGGATCAGGTCGAAGTGCTTGAGACTGCACACCACGCCAATCTTGGGTGCGCTGGCGCCGTTTTTCTTGACGCTGGCCTCGACCGCCACCAGGAAGCCGCGCTTGTCGTTGGCGCGAAAGATCGGGTCTTCGCTGGTGCTGACTCCCGGTAGCCACCAGCTGCTGATCTCGGGGTTCCAATCGAAGCGGATCGTCAGTTCATCACCCGCCAGCAGTTCGACCAGCGTGGCGACATTGCCGAGAAGATCCTCGACCGCGGTCAAGGCGTCGATAACCACCTGCCGCGGTGCCCCGGCGAACAGTTCCAGGCTGCCCAGCGTGTCGGTGAAAGGTGTGATCGCGTTCGCAACGATGGTCAGACGATTAGCCAGTTCCTGTGCATCGGAGAACAGATCGCCGAGCTGGCCCGGGTCACCGACGATGTCGCCAACTGCCTGGAACAGTGCCCCGCCCTGCGCGACCAGTGTCGGCAGCTGTGCCAGGTCGTTGAGTACGCGATCCATCTGCTGCGCCGTACCGAGGATCGATTGACGCAGTCCGGACGGCAGGGACACGCCGTTGACCTGGGTGTTCGCGGCAGTCACCAGCGCGGTGACCATGTTCCTGGCCGTCGTTGTCGTTGCAGGCAAGGCAGCAAGCGAAGGCTGAATGGCTGCGTCGTCGACCAGCTTGTCGATCAGGTTGTCGAGTTCACCGGCGACGTCATCGAGCGCACTGTCCAGTTGGTTGATCGCCACCTGTATCGGTGCGATTTGTGCTGCGGCGTAGGCGTTGGCCTGTGCCAGTTGATCCGCCAGTGTGGCCTTGAAGACCGCAATCGCGGCCTTTCCGATGCCGCCGGGCTGCGAGGCGATCTGCGCCAGCAGGGTATAGCTGCGCACCAGGTTGTTGATGAAAGACTCGAGCTGGGTGCTGGCCTCGCTGGCGAACTTCGGCACGCGTTCCGGATTGTCATCCAGCCCGATGACCTTATCGATCAATTCGCCCAGCGGTATGCAGCCGAACAACAGGGGCAGCGGCAGGTCGCTGAGGCTGCTCGGAATATTGTCACCCATCGGGAAGCCGGCGCCCGCCGGCATGTCGCCGTCGATGAATGCCCCGACATCGCCCATCACCGGTCCGGCGAGCCGGGACAGCGCCTGAGGTTTCAGGTTTGGCTGGACGAATCCGCCCGAACGGTCGCCTTGAGCGGAAAAGTCGAGCTGCGCCATACCGCTGGTCGGTTCGACATCGACAAACACCTGGCCGACGTTGTTGTTGAAACCCTGTTTCAGATAATGCTGGTTCCATACCAGCTTGTTGTTTGCATCGGTGCCTGACAGGTGGGACATAGCCCCAACGCGTGCGGTCCAGGACTCGACGCGGGGGAAGAACAGCGGTCGGGAAAGATCATCGCTGGCATTGCGCATCATGCCGTTGTTTTTTTCGGCCTCGCCATCGAACAGTACCTGCTCGACTTCGACCGAGGTATCTCCAGCCTTGGTGCTGGTCGCCAGTGCCACGCGTTGCCGCTTGAAACCGATTTCTCTCTTGTTGCCGCCATTTCGATAGGCATTCTGGGCGGCTACTGCGTGGTCCTCGGCCGATACCCAGTCCGGTGGCGCTATACCGGTCGACGGGTGGGGCGCCAGTCGTGGGCAGGCCAGGGTATTGTCCATGAAGATCATGGGCAACTCGAACGCCACCGGGCGTCCATCGAGATCTGTCGCTACGCACTGAAAAGCAAAGGGCTGCCCGGCCACGTGTGGCCAGAACATGCGCTGATCATTGTAGGGCGCGATCGAGGAGGGTGACTCTGTCGGCTTGTCCAGGTTCGGTGTGACCTGGGTGAGAATCCGTACCTTGGAAAACGGCAGTTGATTGATGTAGCGACGGTCACCGGCGAGGTTTTGCAGCTGCGCGTAGTTGTTGAGGTCGAAGCGACGCTCGCGCTCGCGTATCACGATGAACAGACGTTGACGCAGGTACGCGGTATTGCCGGTGACATTCTCGATGGTCGGCAGGCCGTCGTCGTCTTTCGCGCCATTGTGAAACTTGCGTTCGCTGACCTTGACCAGTGACACCCGGTGACCGAAGGGATAGAGAAAACCGCGATAGACGATGCGCACATAGTGATCGCGGCCCATGCTGGCCCTGTGCACCCATTCCTCGACAGAAAGGCCGGGCGGCTCCCAGGCGCCACGCGAATCGAGCCAGCCGCCCAGTGCAGTCAGCATCATCAGATTGGTATCGACGGCCTCCGGGTAATAGCCGTTGAGCGAAAAATTGGATGACAGGTGACTGATCTGGAAGCGGTCGAAGTCGTCCATCGGCATGCGGAAGGGCTGAAGGCTTGGTGCCGGCAGGGCACTCGACGCAGGGAAGTCACGCTGCATCGAATGGGTCGATCCTTCGCCATCAAGTGCCCAGATGGCACGAATGGTTCGACGCGGATCGGGATGCGGCGGTTCGATCGTGCCGCCGTCGCTGCCCGGGGCGGTCAGTCGTGTGTGCCACAACTCGGTGCGGTTGCTCACTGGCGAATGGACCGGTTGTCTTGCATGCCGCCAACGCTCAGCACCATGCGGCGAGACGATCAAGCGCCAGGGCATCTCGATCGAGGTGCGGATCGAGGAGGGATTGCCGGGCTTGGGAGGATAGCGCCATGCGCTGAAGTCCGGGATTTTGACCGCACTGTTGTCCGGCACAGCACGCAGTGTCTGGCCTTCGGAATACTGGCGACTGCGCAGTGTCGCATCGTCGCGCATCGCACCGCCTATGCGCAGGCTTTGTGCGGCAAAGCTGCTCAGCTGTGCGCGCTTGGTCGGCTTCATCCTGGCCAACACCTGGCTATTGAATATGGCACTGGAGTCCAGTTCCAGGAGTGGCCGGCTGAAAGAGCGCGCATTCGAGGTGACGCTGAGTGAGAGTGTCTGGCATGCCTCGAGTATCCCTTCCAGTGTGTAGGGTACGTCGAAGTCATTGGGTACCTTGAATGCCAGCCGTGATTCCCCGGCGATGCGCGCGCGCACCGGTGGTGGCCGCAGCGTCTCGCTCGGCGCTGGCAACGCTTTCCGGGTCAGTATCCTGATCGCCAGGTTCAGCGCCGTGTAACGCCCCCCGGGTGATGACCCTCCGCCGCTGTCCGGGTCGCTGGTCCCGACCGGCTGCTGCTCGAAGAAGGTCTCTTCGGTGATTGCCTGCGGGGGGAAGTGCAGTATCAGGTAGGCGCTGCTACTGCCGGTTTTTGTGAGACGCGGCGGAGTACCGGGCGTGACCTTCAGGTTCCTGGTCTCGATCCGCATCGCCAGCAAGTCGTCCGGGCGAACCACGGCGCGGCCAGGGCGTCCCTTATCGAAGAGGTTGCCGATATGGTCGAACCAGAAAAGATCGGGTGTTGCGGAAATATCCGGCGTGACCGTCGGGCCGGCTCCCGGCACCACTTTCTCGCGCACCGTGTTTGTCGAAACGTCGGCGCCCCGAAGGCTGGCGTTTGTCGCATCCGCCGTGTCTGAGCTCGCCGATGCATTGCTCGGCGTACGGGTCCCTTTGCGTCGCGTGGCCATTGCACTCCCCCTTGCAAACTGCTCACGGTGCCGGTCGGTGCTTCATGTCCGGTTGGGCGTTACGCTCAGGTCTTGTTAATCGCTATTTGTATGACGTGCTGCGGGCCTGGTACGTAGACTGGAAAGTAAAGCACAGTTCCCGTTATCTGCCTGAGAAAAGCGATCTCATCGGAGGCAGCCCAATGAGATGCTATGGGCGTCACGGGAATGGAAAAACCGCGCTTTTGGGCCCCGGTAGGTGTGCCCATTGTGGTTCAGAATATGCATAGAGGAAGCGGGTCAGGCAGCCCGGATAGATGGCGTCTCTCTTCGGCCTCGTGCTGGCCAATGCGTCGAGCCGAGCGCTGCCTATTCCGATATCTTTCGTGCAGCAAAGCCCGGGTTCCAGACTCGCAACAGGAATTCACCGTCAATCTTTCGACCAAACGCTGTTTCCCATCTGGTCAACCTTATATACTCGCGACCTTTGAATAACCTCGAGAGCCGCCCTGCGTCGGGTGGTCTCTTCACGTGGCCTTTGGTAGGGGCCACCACTGATTCGGAGTGCAGTATGCCTGTCGTTACCCTTCCCGATGGTTCCAGCCGGAGCTATGACAATCCCATAACCATTGCTGACATCGCTGCCGACATAGGGCCCGGTCTGGCCAAGGCGGCCCTGGCGGGCAAAGTGGATGGCCAGGTGGTCGATACCTCATACAGCATTGAGGCCGATGCGGAGCTCGCGATCATTACCGGCAAGAGCGATGAAGCCCTCGAACTGATCCGCCACGATGCCGCGCACGTGATGGCGCAGGCGGTGCAGGAACTGTATCCCGGCACCCAGGTTACGATCGGCCCGGCCATCGAGGATGGTTTCTACTACGACTTTGCGCGCGAGGAGGCGTTTGGTCCGGCCGATCTGCAGAAGATTGAGGACCGGATGCGCGAGATCGTCGGGCGTGATCTTCCGATCGAGCGCGAGGTGCTGGATCGCGAGGCGGCGAAAAAAGCCTTCGGCGACCTCGGGGAGACCTACAAGGTGGAGATCATCGAAGACATTATTCCCGAAGGGGAAGAGGTCTCGATCTACCGCCAGGGTGAGTGGTTCGACGTCTGTCGCGGCCCGCACCTGCCGAGCACCGGCAAGCTGCCCAAGGCGTTCAAGCTGATGAAGCTGGCCGGCGCCTACTGGCGCGGCGACTCGAACAACCCGATGCTGCAGCGTATCTACGGTACGGCGTGGCGCGACAAGAAAGAGCTCAAGGAATACCTGCATCGTCTCGAAGAGGCGGAGAAGCGCGACCATCGCAAGATCGGCAAGGCGCTCGACCTGTTCCACTCGCAGGATGAGGCGCCGGGGATGGTGTTCTGGCACGACAAGGGATGGCGTATCTACCTGGCGGTCGAGCACTACATCCGCGACAAGCTGCGCCAGCACGGTTACCAAGAGGTACACACGCCGCAGGTGATCGATCGCTCGCTGTGGGAGAAGTCGGGCCACTGGGACAAGTTCGGCGACATGATCTTCACCACGCATTCGGAAAATCGCGATTACGCGATCAAGCCGATGAACTGTCCGGCACACATCCAGATCTATAACCACGGCTTGAAGAGCTATCGCGACCTGCCGCTGCGCCTGGCGGAATTCGGTTCCTGTCATCGCAACGAACCGTCGGGCACCCTGCATGGTCTGATGCGCGTGCGTAACTTTGTTCAGGATGATGCGCACATCTTCTGTACCGAGGAGCAGATCCTGCCGGAGGTGCTGGCATTCAGCGATCTGTTGTTCGAGGTGTACAAGGATTTCGGCTTCGAAGATGTGCTTATCAAGCTGTCCACTCGACCAGAAAAAAGAGTTGGATCAGATGAGTTATGGGACAAAGCTGAGAAATCACTTGAAAACGCCCTGAACGAGCGCGGTCTGGACTGGGAACTGCAACCGGGCGAGGGTGCCTTTTACGGTCCGAAGATTGAATACTCGCTGCGTGATTGTCTCAACCGGGTGTGGCAGTTGGGCACGATCCAGCTGGATTTCTCCATGCCGGAGCGACTCGGCGCGACCTATATCGCTGAAGACAACAGCAAGAAGACCCCGGTCATGCTGCATCGTGCGATCCTCGGTTCGCTGGAGCGGTTCATCGGGATATTGATTGAACACTACGCCGGATCCATGCCGTTTTGGCTGGCGCCAGTGCAGGCGGTGGTGATGAATATCACCGACAAGCAGGCGGATTACTGTCGGGAAGTGGCGAAAAGCCTTCAAGATAAAGGATTTAGAGCGGATTTAGACTTGAGGAACGAGAAAATTGGCTTTAAAATCCGCGAGCACACGTTGCAGCGCACGCCTTACCTTCTGGTAGTCGGCGACCGCGAGATGGAAAACCACAGCGTAGCCGTCAGGACGCGCGGTGGAGAAGATCTCGGTTCCATCGATCTTGACGAGCTGATAAGTCGGTTCGAGACAGAGGCAGTGCAGCGCGCATGATGTGAAGTTCTGGCATGCGGCCCAGTCGGGCCTACTGCCGGGAATGTTCGGGCCTGATTCCCTGAAAGCACTGGCTTGCGCCGGTGCTTTCTTTGTTGTCAGGCCTAAAGTTTGTTGTGGAGGAAAACGGCTATCGCCAGACAACCCGAGAAGCGGAATCGCCTGAATGGAGAGATTTCCGCGCGTGAAGTACGCCTGATAGACAAGGATGGAGAGCAGGTTGGCATCGTGTCGCTCGAAGAGGCGATAGCGTCCGCCCAGGCAGCGACGCTGGATCTCGTTGAGATCGTTCCGAATGCCGAGCCGCCTGTGTGCCGAGTGATGGATTACGGCAAATTCGTGTTTGAGCTGAAGAAGCAAAAACAGGAAGCGCGCAAAAAGCAGAAGCAGGTGCAGGTCAAGGAAGTGAAATTCCGCCCCGGTACCGATATCGGCGATTACCAGGTGAAGCTTCGCAACCTGATACGTTTTCTCGAGGAAGGTGACAAGGCCAAGGTGACCATGCGTTTTCGTGGTCGTGAGCACGCCCACCGCGAACGCGGGCTGGAGCTGCTGCAGCGTATTGAAAAGGATCTGGAAGAGTTCTCGCAGATCGAACAGCGTCCGATGATGGAAGGGCGTCAGATGATCATGGTGCTGGGTCCGAAGAAGGGCAAGTAGCCATCGCGAGAGCTGAATCGAATACAGAATCTGGCCATCTTGGTGTAAATGATGGTCAGTGGGCGGTCGGGCCAACAGGCATTGCCTTGGCTGTCCTTTATTAAAACCTGAGAGTTAGGAGTAAAAAATGCCAAAAGTAAAAACGAATCGTGGTGCCGCGAAGCGCTTCCGGGTTACTGCCGGCGGCATCAAGCGCAACAAGTCTCACCGTCGTCACATCCTGACGAAGAAATCCACCAAGCGTAAACGCCATCTGCGTTCGCCGGCCATGCTGCACAAGAGTGATGTAGCTGTAGCCCGCCGCATGATTCCTTACGCCTGATCGACGGAGACTGAACGATGCCAAGAGTAAAACGTGGTGTGCAGGCGCACGCCAGACACAAGAAAGTTCTGAAGGCCGCCAAAGGCTATTACGGTGCACGTCGCAAGATCTACCGTGTCGCCAAGCAGGCAGTCATCAAGGCAGGCCAATACGCCTACCGCGATCGCCGGGTCAAAAAGCGTGAGTTTCGTGCGCTGTGGATCCAGCGTATCAATGCTGCTGCGCGGCTGTGCGATATGTCTTACAGCCGCTTCATCGATGGTCTGAACAAGGCCGGAATCGAGGTCGACCGCAAGATGCTCGCGGACATCGCGGTGCATGACATGCCCGCGTTTGAGCAACTCGCAGAGAAGGCGAAGGCTGCCCTCGCGAGCTGATGACATCGACCGGGTGAGGTGCCTGGTCGAACAGTAATCGATGAAAAGGGGGGAAGGCCGGTTTGGTCTTTCCCCTTTTTTGCTTTCTGGACAATTTGCGTGGGCACACAGAGCGACGCAACGCTGGCAGAGACGTTCCCCGGAAACCTCTGAACGTTGCAAGACCTCGGTGTTCTCTGCGTCCCCCAAGAATGACGTTGGTAACCCAGAACAATGACTAATGATCTCGACGATCTCCTTTCGCAAGCCGCACAGGCGGTGGAGGCTGCAGCCGATTTGCGTGCGCTCGACGAGGTGCGCGTGCAGTTTCTCGGCAAGAGCGGGCTGTTCACCGAGCGCCTCAAGCAACTCGGCAAGCTGCCCGCAGAAGAACGCAAGACTGCCGGACAGACGATCAATAAGGCCAAGCAGGCCTTTCAGAAGGCGCTCGAAGTTCGAAGGCATGCCCTGGAAAATGCAGAACTGGCAGCGCGCCTGGCCTCTGAGCGTATCGATGTTTCCCTGCCGGGGCGTGACGTGTCGAGTGGGGGCCTGCATCCTGTCACCCGCACCATGCAGCGCATCCAGGCCTTCTTCGCCAGTGCCGGTTTCGAGGTGGCGGAGGGCCCGGAGATCGAGGACGACTTCCACAACTTCGAGGCCTTGAACATACCGGGCCATCATCCGGCGCGTGCGATGCACGACACCTTTTATTTCGGTGAGAACATGTTGCTGCGCACGCACACCTCGCCGGTGCAGATCCGGTACATGAAAGATGCCGAGCCGCCGGTCAAGGTGATTGCGCCGGGGCGGGTGTATCGCTGCGACTCCGACCTGACCCATACCCCGATGTTTCACCAGGTCGAGGGTTTCCTGGTCGATGAGCAGGTCAGTTTTGCCGATCTAAAGGGCATTCTGAACGCCTTCCTGCACGGCTTTTTCGAGCGGGAAGATCTCGAAGTGCGGTTCAGACCGTCTTACTTTCCATTTACCGAACCTTCCGCCGAAGTGGATATCCAGTGTGTGATGTGCGGTGGAGAAGGTTGCCGGGTCTGCAGTCATACCGGATGGCTCGAGGTATTGGGCTGCGGGATGATCCACCCCGAGGTGTTTCGCCATGTCGGTATCGACAGTGAAAAGTACCTCGGTTATGCCTTTGGCATGGGCGTGGAGCGCCTCGCCATGTTGCGCTATGGCGTTAACGATCTCCGCTTGTTCTTCGAGAACGATCTGCGCTTCCTCAGGCAGTTTGCGTGAGATTGAGAACACGACGCAGGAAACGCTAAACGGTGTCGAACACGGAGCGCTTTTCTGCCGGGCTCTCGAAAACGCCGTCATTCCCGCTCAGACGGGAATCCAGTGAATTTAGGGTTGTCGCGGGTGGGCCTTGTTTGGGGCTGCTGGACGCGACGACCGGGATAGAGAAATAACAATGAGATTCAGTGAAGCCTGGTTACGCGAGTGGGTTGATCCCGACATCAGCACCGAGGCGCTGGCCGACCAATTAAGCATGGCCGGACTCGAAGTCGATTCGGTCGAGCCCGCGGCGCCCACGTTCAGCGGCGTGGTGGTTGGTGAGGTGCTGACGCGCGAACAGCACCCGGATGCCGACAAGCTGAGTGTCTGCAGCGTGAATATCGGCACCGATGCGCCGACCCAGATCGTCTGTGGCGCCAAGAACGTTGCGGCCGGCATGAAGGTGCCGGTAGCCACCGTCGGTGCGCAACTGCCGGGCGATTTCAAGATCAAGAAGGCCAAGCTGCGTGGCGTCCAGTCGCTGGGCATGATCTGTTCCGCCTCCGAACTCGGTCTGGCCGAATCATCGGACGGCATCATGCCGTTGCCCGGCGATGCGCCAGTCGGCACCGATTTTCGCGCCTACATGGCGCTCGATGATCAGTGCATCGATGTCGACCTGACCCCGGATCGGGCGGATTGCCTGAGTGTTGCCGGGATAGCGCGCGAGGTTGGCGTGCTCAACCGGGTGCCGCTGCAGGTGCCGGACATTGCGCCGGTGGCCGCGCAGATCGAAGACGGCTTCGATGCGTCGCTGGAGGCGCCTTCGGCCTGCCCGCGATACCTGTGTCGCGTGGTGCGCGGAATCGATCCGCAGGCCGCGACACCGGACTGGATGGTCGAGAAGTTGCGTCGCAGTGGTGTGCGTGCGATCTCGCC
>CAVRBK010000132.1:0-18763 GCA_963719025.1 uncultured Gammaproteobacteria bacterium
TGGAACAAGGTGCTGAGCTACAGCAAGGCAGTCTGGCAGTTGCTGCCTGAGCAACTCACCCTGCGACAAATCAAGGTCACCGTTGATGCTCCCGGTTTTCGCGTCAAGACCTTTTATCTCGTCACCACGTTGACCGATGCAGCAACCTGCAGCACCGCGGAGTTGGCCGACCTGTACTACCAACGCTGGGATGTCGAACTCTTCTGTCGAGACATCAAGACGACCATGGGCATGGATATCTTGCGCTGCCGCACACCGACCATGGTGAACAAAGAAATCCTGATGCACCTGATAGCCTACGATGCGATCCGGCGACTGATGTGCGATGCGGCCAACGGGGTCGAGCAAGCACCACGGCAAATCAGTTTCAAAGCGTCTGTCCAGGCCCTGCGGCAATGGGAGCCCCTGTTCAACAGTACGGACCTGAGTGACCAAAAACGGTGCCGTTTGACGCTATCTCTCGTCCAAGCCATCGCAGCCAACGTGATAACCCCGCGACCTGGTAGGCGAGAGCCGAGATGCGTCAAACGAAGGCCTAAGCCCTATGCCATGCTTACCGCACTGCGATATGAAATGATCGAGATTCCACACCGCGGCCGATACACTGCAAAACAGGCTTAACTTAGTGCCATTCGGGTCTGGCCCTGAAATCTCGCCTGATACCTACGCGTGGACTGATTGTGGCCTTGGATCAGGCCCAGCCGGCAGGCGCCCAGCTGTCCATCATCTTCAGGCGGGCGGCGTGCAGACGCTGTGACATCAGCCCGGTGAACAGCTTCATCAGCGAATAACCGAAATGGTGGTCCTTTTCGCAGTGCTGCAGCAGGGTCTTGCCGTCGAATACCAATACCTTCGAGTCGGCTTTGGCCTTTGCCTCAAAGGTCCACTTGTACGGGGGGATCAGCCACGACCAACCGAGGACATCGTTCGCACCCAGCGATTGCACCACCAGGTTCGGCCCGGCGATTGCCGGCACCTCGACCTCGATTGCCCCTTCGGTGAGGATGTAAAAATGCTCCGCCGGTTCCTCCTGGTTGAACAACAGATCCCCTGCGGTGAAGGCCTTTTCTTTTGCGCAATCGGCCAACAGCTGGATATGCGCGGGTTTGAGGTCGGAGAAGATTGTGTGCGACTGCAGGTATTTGATGACGTCGTCTTTGCTCAAGGCGGGATCCTTTTCGATCGGTTGATGTTCTGGTCGGGGCTTGACCCGGTGCCACAGGGATTGTTGGCTTGAACAAACTTTAGCATAGGCATTCCCAAGCCATACTTATGGCCTTGCCCGTTGCGCCGCGGGTGGTGCAAGCATTCGCAAACGTAAATAGCGAGCATAGGAATAGCCGTTTGATGCGCTCAGGAAGACGCCCGCTATCCCGGTCTTTGTCCGGCAACCAAGCCACTGCGGCCGCAGCCGGGCCGCATCCTGAACGAACGCAATGGCCGAAATGCCGACGACCGAGCAATGTTCCTGACCTTCTCCCAGCGATAAGCTGTCGTTAGCTGAGAACTGGGTTGAATTCCCAAAGTGTATTGTTAACAGGCGCAAGGTAGCATTTTAGTGAGACGCCGCCACCGAGACGAGTCGCCATATCGGCTGCAAGCGAGAAAGCCGACACCCCTACGGGTTCGGCCCAAGTCCGGTATCGAACCCAGGCAATTCAATGGAAGTGTTTCAGGTTTTCGACCAGGGTCCGCCAATATCGACCCGGATCGGTTCTCGATAGCTGCAGTGTTCGGTAAGGTTCCGTCCGAGGACAGGAAAGCCCGTTACGCTTCTTCGCCTTGGTGAAGTTTGGGAGCCCTATTCCTGATTATCAGGATTCCCTGGCCCGAGGTTCGAGCCCTGCCTGGCCCACCAATTCCCTATATTTCAATAGTTTATGCCGATACCACCGCGGGACTATAGTCTTGCGGTCGGTGGGGTATCGTCCCCTGGTCTAATTCGCGGAACGCCCCCTGGCTCGATCAACCGAAAAAATTCTTACGCTGACCCTCAATAGCCATAGCTGCTTCCGCGTCCCGGTTAAAAGTTGCCCTGAGGTTCGAGCTAACGGCCAATGCGGGGAGCCCGGGCGTCAATCAACCAACCCGGTTCATCATTCGTCGGCATTCTGGTTCGACGGAAACACAGCCCACCGTCGGCCTCCTCGGCACCCCCCGTCTAGCTCTAGCGCCAGTAGCAATTAATATTCTTTATTGTTACCGGTCGACAAATTGATCGGTAATAGCGCGAATATCTGCTCCTGAAACGCACTGGAAACTCTCGAGTCCGTCATGAACCCAAAGAAAACTGATGTCCTGTTGATTGGCGCCGGCGCAATGAGCTCCACGCTTGGCTCAATGCTGAAACAGCTTGGCCCCTCCCTTTCGGTCACCATGGTTGAGCGACTGGGCAGCCCGTTGCAGGAAAGCAGTTCCGGCTGGAATAACGCCGGTACCGGGCATGCCGCCTACTGCGAGCTGAACTACACCCCCGAGTTGGAAGACGGCAGCATTGATATCCACAAGGCCTTTGGCATCAATGCGCGCTATGAAGTCAGCCTCCAATACTGGTCACATCTCGTCAAACTGGGGGCATTGCCGTCCCCGGAGAACTTTATCAATCCGGTTCCGCATGTCAGTTTCGTCTGGGGTGAAGAGAACGTCGAGTTCCTCCGCAAACGCTATGAAGCGCTGACTACACATCCTATGTTTGCGCCAATGGAATACACGGAAGACCCTGAAGTGCTGCGCGAGTGGATGCCCTTGGTGATGAAGGGTCGCGACCCCACGCAGAGAGTGGCCGCAACGCGGGTCGCCCACGGCACGGATGTCAATTTCGCAGCGGTCAGTCGCGGCATGATCAGGCATCTGAACACCCAGGAAGGGTTTGAGTTGCAGCTCAATACCTCTGCGATCGACGTTCAGCAGGAAGAGGACAAGACCTGGACCGTAACCGTCAGGCACGAAACCAATCACTCGATCGAAAAAATCAACGCAGGGTTCCTGTTTATCGGGGCAGGCGGGGCGACACTACCCCTGCTGCAGAAATCCGGCATCCCCGAGGCCAAGGGCTATGGTGGTTTTCCCGTGAGTGGGCAATGGCTGGTCTGCAAAAACCCAAGGATCGTCGAACAGCACATGGCCAAGGTCTACGGCAAGGCCTCTGTGGGTGCGCCTCCCATGTCGGTGCCGCACCTCGATACGCGCCTGATCGATGGTGAGCAGGCGTTGTTGTTCGGGCCTTTTGCCGGCTTTACCACGAAGTTTCTGAAAAAGGGCTCCGCCTGGGATCTGTTCAAGTCGATCCGACTCGACAATATCTGGCCGATGATCAACGTCGGCCTGAGAAATTTTGACCTGATCACGTACCTGATCTCGGAAATCCGCCAGACTCATCACTCCAGGATGGACGCACTGCGAGAGTATTACCCGGAAGCTGACGATACCGATTGGGCATTCGCTACCGCGGGGCAACGCGTACAGATCATCAAGAAATGCCCGGACAAAGGCGGCAAGCTGGAGTTCGGCACCGAAGTCATCCACTCGGCAGACGGCACCCTGGCCGCATTGCTTGGTGCCTCGCCGGGCGCCTCCATTCTGGTACCCGTCATTCTCGAGATTATTGAAACCTGCTTCACTGAACAGCTGGCATCAGAGAAATGGCAGAAGAAAATACGAGAGATCATCCCCTCTTATGGGATATCCATCGTTTCACATGAAGACCTCTTCATGTCCATACGCGAGGAAGAGCTGACAACATTGAAACTCGATAGATTGGCTGACATGCCCGTTCTTCATTGCCACAAGGCCTACAAGGAACATGAAGACTTCGGCATGCCGAAAACACACGAAGAGCAGGCATAGCGCGGCGACCCCGAAAGGGCTCTCGTTCTTCCTATCCCCCAGTGTTTTAAGTCTGGCGGAAGAATGTTCCGACACTCCGCATACTCAGTTTAAATTTTAAGTGAGATCTGTATGGCGCCCCAGCAAATTCACCTGGATCTGAACGAATACGGTATTAACGATGTTACGGAGGTTCTCCATAACCCGTCGTTTGAACTGTTGTTTGAAGAAGAGACAAATCCCGGCCTTGAGGGCCACGAGAAAGGTGTTGTCACCAATCTGGGCGCTGTCGCCGTAGATACCGGCATATTCACGGGCCGCTCGCCGAAGGACAAATTCATTGTTCGCGACGACACCACGCGCGATACCATCTGGTGGTCTCACGAGGGCCAGAACGACAACAAGCCTCTTTCCCCTGAGTCGTGGGAACAGCTGAAGCAAGTTGTTGCGCAACAGCTTTCCGGCAAGCGCCTGTTTGTTGTCGACACCTACTGTGGCGCGAACGAGAATTCCCGCCTCAAGGTTCGCTTCATTACTGAAGTTGCCTGGCAGGCTCACTTCGTTAAGAACATGTTCATTCGACCCAGTGAAGACGAGCTGGATAGCTTCGAGCCTGACTTTGTCGTTATGAATGGCGCCAAGACCACATGTAAGAACTGGCAGGAACTCGGCCTTAACTCAGAGAACTTCTCTGCCTTCAACCTGACCGAGCGCATGCAGCTGATCGGCGGTACCTGGTACGGCGGTGAGATGAAGAAGGGTATGTTCTCCATGATGAACTACCTGCTGCCACTGCAAGGCATTGCATCCATGCATTGCTCGGCAAACGTCGGCAGCAAGGGTGATGTAGCGATCTTCTTCGGCTTGTCCGGTACCGGTAAAACCACGCTCTCCACCGATCCCAAGCGTGAGCTGATTGGCGATGACGAGCATGGCTGGGATGACGACGGTGTCTTTAACTTTGAGGGTGGCTGTTATGCAAAAACAATCAACCTTAGCAAAGAGAACGAGCCGGACATCTACAATGCGATCCGGCGCGATGCATTGTTGGAGAACGTTAATGTTCGCGAAGATGGCAGCATCGATTTTGATTGTGCGTCGAAAACGGAAAACACGCGTGTTTCCTACCCGATTCACCATATCGACAATATCGTTAAGCCGGTATCCAAGGCAGGGCACGCCACCAAGGTTATTTTTCTGACGGCTGACGCCTATGGTGTACTTCCGCCTGTGTCCAAGCTGACACCCGAACAAACGCAGTACTACTTCCTTTCAGGGTTCACGGCGAAACTGGCTGGAACTGAGCGTGGCATCACGGAGCCAACACCAACCTTCTCCGCATGCTTCGGCGCCGCATTTCTTAGTCTGCACCCAACGCAGTACGCCGATGTTCTCAAGACACGAATGCAGGCCTCCGGTGCCCAGGCATACCTGGTGAACACGGGCTGGAACGGCACGGGCAAACGTATCTCGATCAAAGATACCCGTGCGATCATCGATGCGATCCTGGATGGATCTATCGAAGGCGCTGAATTCAAGGATCTCCCTTACTTCAACCTGGCGGTTCCTCAATCATTGTCAGGTGCTGACAGTGGCATCCTCAACCCGCAGGACACCTACTCTGATGTTGCTGAGTGGGATAAGAAGGCAGTTCATCTTGCGAGAATGTTTGTCGGTAACTTCAATCGTTTTACCGATACCGATCTCGGTCAGTCGCTGATTGGCGCTGGGCCAAAGCTCTAACCGACCCGGACTTTTTGCAACTGGCGCAAGAGATTCAGGCGATTGATGTAGCCAGCCCCGTGGCTACCGACTGACGCACAGCAGTAAATCAGCGATTCGTGTCATTCATCTCACGTTCAAGACGCAGCTTCTGCTGACCCGGCGAACCGGTATTCCGGGCCATCAGGTCATAGGCTACCGGGACAATGAACAGGGTGAACAGGGTGGCGGCCAGCACCCCGTAAAGGATCACGGTACCGATCACTGCGCGGGTCTCGGAACCGGGCCCACTGGATAACAGCAGCGGCAGCGAGCCGGCCGCCGTGGTGATACCGGTCATCACAATTGGCCGAAAACGCACCTCGGTGGCCTCCAGCAGGGCGGCGTGAAACTCCTGCCCGGCATCACGCAGCTGGTTGGCGAACTCGACGATCAGTATTCCGTTCTTGGCGGCCAGCCCGACCAGCATGATCAGGCCGATCTGACTGTAGATATTCAGCGTCTGCCCGGTCAGGTAAAGACCCAGCAAGGCACCACCGATCGCCAGCGGCACGGTGAGCATGATCACCAGCGGATGGATCCAGCTCTCGAACTGCGCCGCCAATACCAGGTAGACGATGACCGCCCCGAGCATCAGTACGAACAGAATCGACGCGCCGCTCGCCTTGTAGTCGCGCGACTGTCCCTTGTAATCGATGATGACCTTGCCCGGCAGGTGCTCGGCGACCAGCTGCTCCAGGGTGCTGAGCGCACTGCCGAGCGACACGCCTTCGGCCAGGTTTGCCGATATCGTGATCGATCGAACCCGGTTGTAGCGGTTGAGCTTGATCGAATCGGCGATCTCTTCAAGGGTTACCAGGTTTGCCAGCGGGATGAGTTGCGCGGTGCGCTGCGAACGTACGTAAAGGTTCGAGAGATCATTCGGCGTGCGCTGATCGTCACGCTCGCCTTCGACGATGACATCGTATTCCTCGCCGGTCTCGATATAGGTGGTGACCCGGCGCGAGCCGAGCATCGTCTCCAGCGTGCGACCGATATCACCAACGCTGACCCCGAGATCGGCGGCCCGATCGTAGTCGACCAAGACCTGCAGTTGAGGCTGGGTCTCCTTGTAGTCCCAGTCGATACCGACCAGACCCGTGTCTGCGGCGCGAATCTTCGCCAGCAGCAGATCACGCCATTCGACCAGCTCCGGATAGGTGCCCCCACCCAACACGAACTGCACCGGCTTCTGCACGCGCTTGCCGAATCCCTGGCGCATCACCGGGAAGGCCCGCACGCCCGGCAGATCCGACAGACGCTTGCGCACATCGGCCATGATCTCCCAGGCCGATCGACGCTGCCCCCACTGCGACAATACGTTTATCACGATACCGCTGTTGAAGATGTCGAAGTTGCTGAAGGTGCGCGGCGCACGCACCAGCAGGCGTGATATCTCGCCCGACTCGACCAACGGCATCATGCGTCGCTCGATCTCGTCCATGTAGTCTTTCATGTAGTCGTAGGTCGCCCCTTCCGGCCCATTCACCAGCACGAAGAAGGCGCCCCGATCCTCCTTCGGCGCATACTCGCTGGGAATCGCCTCGAGCAACCACTGGATACCGCCAAGCAGGCCAACAAAAATCAGCAGAACCAGCACCTTGTGACGCAGGGCACGTCGCAGCAGCCATTCGTAACCCCTGCGGATGCGGGCGAATACCCGGTCGACCACGTGAACCAGTCCCTGGCGATCGGTGCTCTCCGGCAGCACCTGGGATGCCAGCATCGGGGACAGGGACAGGGCAACAAAGCTCGAGAAACCGACCGCTGCCGCCATGGTGAGCGCAAACTCGCCAAACAGGCGTCCGACATCGCCCTGCAGAAACGCAATCGGTACGAATACCGCGACCAGCACCACCGTGGTGGCAATAACCGCAAACGCGACCTGGCGCGCGCCACGATACGCCGCCACCAGGCGGGTCTCGCCATACTGTTCCATACGGCGGTGGATGTTCTCCAGCACGACGATTGCATCGTCGACCACCAGCCCGATGGCCAGCACCAGCGCCAGCAGGGTGAGGATGTTGATCGAGAAGCCGAGCATCCACAGCACGAGAAAGGTCGCGACCAGCGACACCGGCACCGTGACGGCAGGCACCAGCATCGCCCGCACGCTGCCGAGGAACAGGAAGATCACCGAAACCACCAGGGCGATGGCGATCGCCAGGGTCTTGTACACCTCGGCGATCGCCCCTTTCACGAAAACCGAGGTGTCGTAGCTCTGCTTGATCTCCATGCCCTCGGGCAGCGTTGGATTGATGCGTGCCATCTCGCGCTTGGCCGCTTCGGCCACCACGATGGTATTGGCGGTCGATTGCTTGATGATGCCGATGCCGACCATCGGCACGCCGTTGCCGCGGAAGAAGGTGCGGGTCTCCTGCGCGCCCTTCTCCACCCTGGCGACATCACCCAGGCGAACCAGGTAGCCGTCGTCGCCCTGCGCCAGCACCAGTCGGGCGAAGTCTTCGGCACTGCGGAAGGTGCGCGCGACCCGTACGGTGAACTGGCGATCGACCGAGTCGACGCTGCCGGCCGGCAGCTCGACGTTCTCCGCACGCAAGGCATTTTCCACGTCGCCGACCGCCAGGTTGCGCGCGGCGAGTTGCGTTGCGATCCAGCCAGATGCGCATCGCGAAGGTCTGACCGCCACCGACCCGCACCCGTGCGACGCCATCGAGTACCGAGAATCGGTCGACCAGGTAGCGGCGGGCATAGTCCGACAGCTCCGGCACGCTCATCCGGTCACTGACCAGGTTGAGCCACATGATTACGTCTTCGTTGCTGTCGACCTTCTGGATCTCCGGCGGATCGGCCTCGTCCGGCAGGTCGTCGAGCACGGTCGACACCCGGTCACGGATATCGTTGGCCGCGCCGTCGATGTCGCGCCCGACATCGAACTCCACGGTGATCGACGAGCGCCCGTCCTCGCTCGCCGATTCGATGAAGCGGATACCCTCGACCCCGGCGATACGATCCTCGATCACCTGGGTGATCCGGGTCTCGACCACGCTGGCCGCGGCCCCCGGGTAGAGGGTCTCCACCGACACCACCGGCGAATCGATATCCGGATACTCACGCAGCGGCAGGCGATCGAAGGCGACCAGGCCGAAGGCAATCAACAGCAGCGACAGGACCGATGCGAAGACCGGCCGGGTTACCGAGACATCCGACAGGATCACTTCGCGGTCCCCGGCTTGCCGGTATTTCCACGCAACATCTCGGACAGGGTCTTCGAACCATCATCGACCGCGCGCACATCGACCGCCAGTCCGGGCCTCGCCCGCTGCGTACCCTGGGTGATGACCAGGTCTCCCTCATCGAGTCCGCTCAGCACCTCGACCTGTCCGGGGCGCCGCGCGCCGATCCCGATAGCGCGGCGTTCGGCCTTGTGACCGCTGTCCTGCGGCACCGCCACCAGCACGAACTGTTTGCGCCCCACCGGCATCAGCGCCGCTTCGGGAATAACCAGCACCTGGCGCGGATTGATCCGCAGGGTCACCTGCATCAACATGCCCGGCTTGAGCAGCCGCTCGGCATTCGGCAACAACACCCGCACCTGCACCGCCCGGGTCACCGGGTCGACCCGGCTATCGATACTGCGCACCTCACCGGTGAACTCCCGTTCGCCGAAGGCACGGGTGTAGGCGCTGATCGGCAGCCCGCGACGAAGCCCGGCAAGATACACATTGGGCACCGACAGATCGAGCTTCATCACGCGGTCGTCGTCCAGTGTGGTTATCAGGTCACCCGGCTCGACCAGGGCACCGACACTGATGTTGCGCAAACCCACCACACCGGCGAACGGCGCCTTGATCAGACGATCGGAGAGACGCGATTCGATCCCACTCAGCCGCGCCCGCGCGGTCTCCCACTCGCTGCGCCGCTCATCGAGCACCGACTTGGACGCCGTGCCCTGGGTCGCCAGCGACTGTACCCGGCGATACTGGCGGCGTGCCTCATCGAGCAGCGCCGAGGCCTCTTCGAGCTGGGCATGTTCCTCGACACTGGTCATCTCGACCATCAGCGTACCGGCCTCGACCCGGTCGCCGTCATCGAAATACAGGGCGCTGACGGTCTCGGTGACCGACGCCGTCAGCGCGACCGACTCGTTGGCCTTCAGCGTACCGAGTGCCTCGATACGATCCTCGAACGCCAGGCGCACCACCGGGGCCGCGATCACCGCCGTCGGGGGTGCCGCCTGCACGCTGCCCAGGCTGCTCAAGCCGATCGTCACAAGGACGGTGCGCGCTGCACAGGCGCGAAGCATCGAAACAGAACACAAACCTTTCATGACACCCTCATCACGCCAACCGGACACCTGTCTGCGCAAGCATACCCTCCGGATCGGGCCAATTGCCCGGGTATTCGTGGCAGAAAGGAGCTCGCGAATGCTGGCGAAAAAAGCCGGGGGCCACAGAAGCGGCAACCCGGCTGTTCAGCGGCAGGACCAGCTGCCGGTTTGGCCCACTAGCGCTTGCGCGGCGGCATCAGGTCGGTAATCGTACCTTCGGCCATCTCGGCAGCGAAACAGATGGTCTCGTTGAGCGTCGGGTGCGGGTGGATGGTCAGACCGATATCCTCGGCATCGGCACCCATCTCCAGGCCCAGCACGGTCTCGCCGATCAGCTCACCGGCGCTGCGCCCGGTGATACCGGCACCCAGCAGGCGCTTGCTCTTGGCATCGAAGATCAGCTTGGTGACGCCCTCTTCGCGATGAATACCCAGCGCCCGACCGGAAGCCGCCCAGGGGAACACGCCCTTCTCGATCTCGATGCCCTTTTCCTTGGCCTCGGTCTCGGTCAGGCCCATCCAGGCGACTTCGGGATCGGTATAGGCAACCGAAGGGATGGTCATCGGATCGAACAGTGCCGGCAGGCCGGCGATCACCTCGGCGGCCACCTTGGCCTCGTGGGTCGCCTTGTGCGCCAGCATCGGGTTGCCGACCACGTCGCCGATCGCGTAGATGTGCGGGACATTGGTGCGCATTTTCTGATCGGTACCGATGAATCCACGCTCGTCGACCTGCACACCCGCGGCCTCGGCGTTGATCTGCTTGCCGTTCGGGCTGCGACCGACGGCGACCAGGACGCGATCGTAGATCTTACTGCCCGGCGCCTTGGCACCCTCGAACGCAACCTTGAGACCGTTCTTCTGCGCCTTGATCTCGGTGACCTTGGTCTTCAGCATGATGCTGCCAACCTGCTTTTCCAGGCGCTTCTGCAGCGGCCGCACCAGGTCGCGGTCACAGCCCGGGATCAGGCCGTCCTGCAATTCGACGATATCGACATCGGAACCCAGCGTGGCATACACCGTGGCCATCTCGAGCCCGATGATGCCGCCACCGACGATCAGCATCTTCTTCGGCACATCCTGCAGCGCCAGGGCACCGGTTGAATCGATCAGGCGGGGATCATCGTTGGGGAAACCCGGGATCTTCACCGGGCTGGAGCCACAGGCGATGATGCAGTGCTCGAATTCGATACGGGTCAGGCCATCGGCCGTCTGCACCTCGATATGCTTGGGATCGGAGAACTTGCCGACGCCGGTCACCACCTGCACCTTGCGCTGCTTGGCCAGGGCTCCCAGACCGCCGGTCAGTTTGCCGACCACCTTGTCCTTGCCGGCACGCATCTTGTCGAGGTCGATCTTCGGCGCCGTGTAGCGCACACCCATCTCCTCGAGCTCGGCGACCTCGTTGATCACCTCGGCGGTGTGCAACAGTGCCTTGGACGGGATGCAACCGACGTTCAGGCAGACGCCGCCCAGACTGGTATAGCGCTCGATCAGCACGACCTGTTTGCCGAGATCCGCTGCACGAAAGGCCGCCGTGTAACCACCCGGACCGGCCCCCAGGACGACCACCTGGGTACGGATATCCGCAACTTGACCTTGCTCGCTCATTCAATATTCCTCTATCCCGTTTCTCGTTTGCCAATCCTGTGCCACACCCGACAAGTAAAGCAGACAGCGTAGCGGTTTTCAGCTTGGCATTAAGGCAGCAATGCGCCGGACGTGCACGGTAACGATGTCAATGCTGTGCATTGCGTGGTGCACGGCCGCTGATCCCGGAGCAACGGAGCGGTGCAGCACGCTGGCCCGGGGCGCTACAACAGCAGTTTGCGGATATCGCCGAGCAGACGTCCCAGGTGACTGGTGAAGCGCACGCCCTCGGCGCCGTCGATCACCCGGTGATCGTAGGACAGGCTGAACGGCATCATCAGGCGCGGCTCGAAGGCACTGCCATCCCACTTGGGCTTCATCTCGGCACGCGAGATACCGAGGATCGCGACCTCCGGGGCGTTGACGATCGGCGCGAACTGGGTGCCGCCGATACCGCCCAGGCTGGAAATCGAGATACAACCGCCCTGCATGTCCGCCGGTGCCAGCTTGCCGTCACGCGCCTTGGCGCTCATCTCACCCAGCTCGCCGGCCAGGTCGAAGATGCCTTTCTGATCGACATCCCGGATCACCGGCACGACCAGGCCGTTCGGCGTATCGACGGCCACGCCGATGTGCATGTACTTCTTCAGGATCAAGCGCTCGCCATCGGCCGACAGTGAGCTGTTGAACTGCGGGAAATCGGCCATCGCCTTGCACAGCGCCTTCATCAGGAAGGGCATGAAGGTCAAGCTGACCTCAGCCTTCGCCGCTTCGTCCTTTTGCGACTTGCGGAACGCCTCGAGCTCGGTGATGTCCGCCTCGTCGAACTGCGTGACATGCGGCACGTTCAGCCAGGCGCGATGCAGGTGCGCACCACTGAGTTTCTTGATCCGGCCGAGTTCCTGCTCTTCGATCTCACCGAAGCGGGAGAAATCGACCTCCGGCATGCTCGGCAGTTGCAGGCCGCCACCGCCTGCCTGGGCGGGCCGCCGGCGCACCCTCGGCGAGCGCACGTTTGACGAAACGCCTGAACGTCTTCCTTGGTGATCCGACTCTTCGGACCGGAACCGGGCACCAGGTAGAGGTCGACACCCAGTTCGCGGGCGAAACGACGCACCCCGGGACTGGCGTGCGCCTTGCCGCGCGGCGCATCGGACGGCCGCGCGATAACCGGGCGGCGCAACGGTTCCTTTTCGCCGGGCGGGCGCGGTGCTTCGGCGGCGGGCGCCATGGCAGCGGCGGCAACCTCATTCGCGGCGGCCGGCGGCACCTCTATCGGCGCCGCAGTGGGTGCCGCGGTCTCGATCTGAGCGATCACATCGCCCTTGTTGATGGTATTGCCCACCGCGACATTCAGCGACTTCACCACGCCGCCGAACGGCGCCGGGATCTCCATGCTGGCCTTGTCGCTCTCAAGGGTCAGCAGCGACTGCTCGGTCTCGACCGTATCGCCAACACTGACCAGCAGTTCGATGATCTCGACGTCCTTGAAATCCCCGATATCCGGCAGCGGGACATCGCGCACGACCGGTGTACCCGTCGCCGCCTGCGCAGGCGCCGGCGCCGCTTCGGGTTCGGGCTGTGCAACCGCCACCGCACCGGCGCCATCCTCGACCGGCTCGACGGCCTCGGCTTGCGCCGGCACGTCCGCTACCGCTGCCTCGGCAATCTGCAGCGTTGCCAGCAGGTCGCCCTGGTTGATCTTGTCGCCCAGCGCCACCCTGACCTCGCCGATCACGCCGGCCTGCGGCGCCGGAATCTCCATGCTCGCCTTGTCGCTCTCGAGCATGATCAATGGATCCTCGACCTCCACCCGGTCACCCGGCTGCACCAGGATCTCGATCACCTCGACGTCGTGAAAGTCACCGATATCGGGCAGCAAAACTTCGATCATCTGTGCCACGTTTCTATCTCCGTATCACTGTCTGAGTAGTATGTTTCGCCTGTCACTCAGACAGTTGCGGGGTTGGGCTTGTCGGGGTCGATCTTGTAGGCCTTGATCGCCTGTGCCACCAGGCTGCTGTCGACCTCACCGGTATCGGCCAACGCCTTGAGCGCCGCCACCACCACGTAGTGCCGGTTGACCTCGAAGAAGTTGCGCAATTGCGAGCGCGTATCGGAGCGCCCGTAGCCATCGGTGCCGAGCGTCACGAAGTGGCGGTCACCCAGGTAGGGCCGCACCTGCTCGGGGAAGCTGCGGATGTAGTCGGTCGCCGCAACCACCGGCCCTTTCTGCTTTTCCAGGGTCTTGGTGACATACGCCACCTTCGGCTTGTCCATCGGATGCAGCATGTTCCAGCGTTCGACATCCATCGCATCGCGACACAGCTCGGTGAAGCTGGTCACGCTCCAGACGTCGGCCGCGATGTTCCACTCGTCTTCGAGCAGCGCCGCGGCCGCGATCACCTCGCGCAGGATGGTGCCCGAGCCCATCAGCTGGACCCGCTTCTTCTTGCGCGAGCCCTGCCGGTACAGGTACATGCCCTTGATGATGCCGTCCTCGACACCCTCCGGCATCGCCGGCTGCAGGTAGTTCTCGTTCATCACCGTGACGTAGTAGAAGACGTTCTCCTGCTCCTCGTACATCTTCTTCATGCCGTCGTGCAGGATCACCGCCAGTTCGTAGGCGAAGGTCGGGTCGTAGGCACGGCAGTTCGGGATGAACGCCGCCTGCAGATGGCTGTGGCCGTCCTGGTGCTGCAGACCCTCGCCGGCCAGCGTCGTGCGCCCCGCGGTGCCGCCGAGCAGGAAGCCACGCGCCTGCATGTCGCCGGCGGCCCAGGCCAGGTCGCCGATCCGCTGGAAGCCGAACATCGAGTAGTAGATGTAGAACGGAATCATGCTGACGCCGTTGTTGCTGTACGAGGTCGCCGCGGCGATCCAGGACGACATCGCGCCGGCCTCGTTGATGCCCTCCTGCAGGATCTGGCCCTTCGTGTCCTCGCGGTAGTACATCACCTGGTCGGAATCGACCGGCTTGTACAGCTGTCCGACCGAGGAATAGATGCCGAGCTGGCGGAACATGCCCTCCATGCCGAAGGTCCGCGCCTCGTCCGGCACGATCGGCACGACGAACTTGCCGATCGTCTTGTCGCGGGTCAGGCTGGTGAGGAAGCGCACGAAGGCCATCGTGGTCGACATCTCGCGCTCACCGCTGCCGTCGAGCAGCGCCTTGAAGGTCTCCAGCGGCGGGATCGCCAGGATGTTGCCCTTGGCGCGCCGGCTCGGCATGTAGCCACCCAGCGCCGCCCGGCGCTCGTGCAGATAGTTCATCTCCGGGCTGTCGGCCGGCGGCTTGAAGAAGGGTGCGGAACTGATCTGGTCGTCCGGGATCGGGATATTGAAGCGATCGCGGAATGCCTTGAGCGACTCCTCGCCCATCTTCTTCTGCGAATGGGTGATGTTCTGGCCCTCGCCGGCCTCGCCCATGCCGTAGCCCTTGACCGTCTTGGCCAGGATCACCGTCGGCTGGCCCTTGTGCCGCATCGCCGCGGCATAGGCCGCATAGACCTTGATCGGGTCGTGACCGCCGCGGTTCAGGCGCCAGATGTCCTCGTCCGACATGTTGGCGACCAGTGCCGCGGTTTCCGGGTACTTGCCGAAGAAGTGCTCGCGCACATAGGCGCCGCCGTGCGCCTTGTAGGCCTGGTAGTCGCCGTCGACACATTCTTCCATGCGCTTGAGCAGCAGGCCGTCCTTGTCGCGCGCCAGCAGCGGATCCCAGTAGCCGCCCCAGATCACCTTGATCACGTTCCAGCCGGCGCCGCGGAACACCGCCTCCAGTTCCTGGATGATCTTGCCGTTGCCGCGCACCGGCCCGTCGAGCCGCTGCAGATTGCAGTTGACCACGAACACCAGGTTGTCGAGACGCTCGCGGGCGGCCAGCGAGATCGCGCCCAGCGACTCGGGCTCATCCATCTCGCCGTCGCCCATGTAGGCCCAGACCTTGCGATCACCGGCATTGGCCAGGCCACGGTCGTGCAGGTAACGCATGAAGCGCGCCTGGTAGATCGCCATCAGCGGACCGAGCCCCATCGACACGGTCGGAAACTGCCAGAAATTGGGCATCAGCCAGGGATGCGGATACGACGACAGGCCCTCACCATCGACCTCCTGGCGGAAGTTGTTCAGCTGTTCTTCGCTGATCCGACCCTCGAGGAAGGCGCGGGCATAGATGCCGGGCGCGGAGTGTCCCTGGAAGAACACCAGGTCGCCTTCCTGGTTGTCGTTGGTGGCGCGGAAGAAATGATTGAAGCCGACGTCGAACAGGGTCGCGCTGGAGGCGAAACTGGCGATATGGCCGCCCAGTTCGGTCGACTTGCGGTTGGCCTGCACCACCATCGCCATGGCGTTCCAGCGCACGAAGGAACGGATCCTGCGCTCCATCGACTGATCGCCGGGGAACGGGTCCTGCTTGGTCAGCGGGATAGTGTTCAGGTAGGCCGTGTTGGCGCTGTACGGCAGGTAGGCGCCGGAACGCCGCGCCTTGTCGATCAGTCGCTCGAGCAGAAAGTGGGCGCGGTCCGGGCCCTCGTTTTCCAGCACGCTGTCCAGCGCTTCGAGCCATTCCTGTGTTTCCTGGGGATCGAGATCCGGTTTCGCTGCCATAACCCTGAGTTTCCAAGCCGGTTGAAAAGGCAAGCGGCATGCCGCGCGGCGGCAAGCGCAAGGTGTGGGCGGCAAGTAAAGCAGAGCCGCGCGGAACTTTCCAGGCCTAATTATTCATTTATTTAATAATCAATTGGTTACGGATAAAGAATTTATAGACAATCGTCCGAATATTGACCGGCTTAGACGCCGGCGAGCATTCCTGGCCTGGTTGGCCAGAACAGGCGGACGCGCTGTGACGATGGCTATCAGCTGACCAGCAGGGCCACGATGGCATAGCGGGCGAGCTTGCCGATCCCGACGAGCACCACGAATACCGGGACACTGACCCGCAACAGTCCTGCCAGCAGGCAAAGCGGGTCACCCACCAGGGGTAGCCAGGCGAACAGCAGGCTGGGCAGTCCCCAACGCCGAAACTGGCGTTCGGCACGTTCGATCTGTGCCTCACTGGCGAACAGGTGGCGCGCATGCAGCAGGGCATTGCCGGCCCGTCCCATCGCGTAGGTCACGATGCTGCCCAGCAGGTTCCCCGCCGTGGCCACCAGCACCAGCGTGAGCGGATCCCCACCGTCGCGGAGCTGCAGCAGCAGAAGGGCCTCGGAGCCACCCGGTAGCAGGGTCGACGAGACGAAGGCGGCGAGAAAGAGTGTCCAGTCCAGGGTGGGGGGCCTTTGCGTGAATCCGGTGGCTTGCTGTCATCCGGGGCTGGCCGACGACTTCGGCCGGGCGTGATCATGCCATGCGCGCGACACGCCGGACCATGTGCCCGGTATTTCCTGCGGGCACAAAAAAGCGCCCGGGTTTTGGCCCGGGCGCTTTTTCAGATCCAGCGATCGATCGAAGATCGATTAGATCTGCTTGCAGTTGCCTGCAGCGCGACGCTCTTCCATGGCCTTCTTCATCTCACCCATACGGGCCTGCATGGCTGCCTGGCGCTCGGCCTGCTGGGCTTCCATGGCGGCGCGACGCTCGTCAGCCTGCTGCTGCATCTGCGGGGCCTGAGGTGCTTCGAAGGCAGCCGGACGAACAGCCGGGCCAGCGCAGTCGCCGGTGGCCATTTTCGGCATTTCAGGCATGGCCGGACGCTGCGGCATGGTCATGTCGAACTTCGGCATTTCAGGACGGTTCGGCATAGCCATCTCAGGCATGGCCGGACGCTGCGGCGCGGTCATGTCGAACTTCGGCATCTCAGGACGCTGCGGCATGGCCATCTGCGGACGCTGCGGCATAGCCATCTCAGGCATGGCCGGACGCTGCGGCCTGGTCATGTCGAACTTCGGCATCTCAGGACGCTGCGGCATGGCCATCTGCGGACGCTGCGGCATCTGCGGTGCTACGAAGCGCGGTGCAGCATACTGCGGAGCCTGAACGCTGTACTGGGCAGCAGCCTGGCGCTGGGCTTCCTGGGCAGCCTTGATCGCTTCAACCTGCTGGGCAGCGAACTGCTCGGCGGCCTTGCGCTGGGCTTCAACGGCCTTGGCCTGCTGTTCAGCGGCGGCCTGCTGCTGCTCGACCGTCATGGTCGGTGCCGCAACCTGCGGGGCGTAAGCGTAAGGCGCATAGCCGTAACCGTAGGCAGGAGCGCTCTGGTTGTAGCCGCGGCCCCAACCGTCGCCGGCGCCGTAGCCGTTACCGTAGCCGCGCATGCTGGTGTTGCCGCGACCCGAGAAGTTCATGCTGAAGGTGCCTTCACCAGCGGCATCGCCCGCGCCGTCCAGCACGCCGTTGCCGTAGCCGTTACCGGCGCCGTAGCCGTTGTTGTAGCTGTTGTCGTAACCGTTGTTGCCCCAGAAGGCAAAAGAAGAAGCAGATGCGGCAGCGATAGCAGCGGCCACAGCGAATTTGGTCATTGTGCTCATAAGCTCGATCCCCAAGAATTTAAATTAACTAGCGTCAGAAGAGAAAACGGGTGGCCCACAACCCCATCCCGGGTATCACGCCGGCATCCAGCGGGATACCCGGACTGCGTTGCGCACATCCGTGTGCAGCCGATGCGTCCCTGCTTCAGTACAAATTACTGGCTCTCGGCAGCCGGAGCGGCAGGTGCAACCGGAGCAACCGGTGCAGGGTAGCCGTAGGGCCACAGCGGCCAATACGGGCAAGGTGGGATGTTTCCTGAGTTGTCGAATCGATCCGGAAGGACCAATGTATCGTCCCATTGTTAAAGCCGATTTGTCGTGTTGGTTGTACCGTTGGCCGGTAAAATGATATCGAAGGTCCAACGCATGCAAATCTCCAGTCGTATCTCCCGCGACCACTTGATGTTCCGTGGTCTGACAAATAGCGGTAATGCGGTGTTCCAGAGTCGAGGCCTTTTCGGGAGTGTATTTGAGAGGACGACGGGCATTGGAACGAACGTCGTAGACGCGGACTTGTCCAAAACCAGTTCCCACGGCTAATAGATTGCTGTTGCCATTGCTATTCTCTCCTTCTTGATCGAGAAAGACCATGGACGAAGGCCAAATGGGTTGTTGTAAAAGAGTTTGAGGATCAGGAGCTAGATTTTTGGCCTTCCAGAGACACTGGCCCGTTTCCAAATCGAGAAATCGAATGTCTCGTTCTCGGCCTCCAATGGCGGCAGTTGCTTGTCCTCCCTTGGGCAGAGCCATGGCGGAAGCCAATTGTGTGTTGATCACTTTTCCCTTAGTATAAGTCAATGTCACATTGTCTGGAGAATTGGAAAAGGCGG